>NZ_CP159485.1:1416813-2125220 GCF_040515995.1 Proteinivorax hydrogeniformans
AAATAATTTTCATTACAGTACCTCCATATTTTGTGTAAAAAAATAAAGGGATTTCTCCCTTTATTTTGCATATTCAACAACTCTAGTTTCTCTAATTAAGATAACCTTTATTTGACCAGGATATTCTAATTCATCTTCTATTTTCTTAGTTATATCCCTAGCTATTGAAGATGCCATTGCATCATCAATTTGATCAGGCTTAACCATTATTCTAACTTCTCTACCTGCTTGTATGGCAAATGACTTTTCTACACCTTCAAAAGAATCTGCGATGTTCTCAAGATTTTCTAGACGTTTTATATAGTTTTCTAGAGTTTCCCTGCGAGCACCTGGCCTTGCGGCAGAAATTGCGTCTGCTGCTTGTACAATCACAGCTTCAACAGTTTGAGGTTCGATATCACCATGGTGAGCAGCAATAGCGTGTATAACCTCTTTCGACTCTTTGTACTTCTTAGCTAACTCAGCACCAATGGCAACATGAGGACCTTCCATTTCATGGTCAACTGCTTTTCCAATATCATGAAGTAAACCGCCCCGCTTAGCTAGCTTAATATCAGCGTTTAATTCAGCAGCCATAACTCCCGCTAAGTGAGAAACTTCTAAAGAGTGTTTTAATATGTTCTGCCCATAACTTGTTCTGAATTTCAACCTGCCTAATAGCTTAATAAGTTCGGGATGGATGCCGTGTACCCCAGTTTCAAAAGTGGCTTGTTCCCCTTCTTCACGAATCTGGTTGTCCACCTCTTTTTTAGCCTTATTAACCATTTCTTCAATACGTCCAGGATGAATTCTACCGTCAACTATAAGCTTTTCTAAAGCTACTCTTGCAATTTCTCTTCGAACAGGATCAAAACCTGATAAAATAACAGCTTCTGGCGTGTCATCGATAATTAAATCTATGCCAGTTAATGTTTCAAGTGCTCTTATGTTTCTACCTTCACGTCCGATTATTCGTCCCTTCATCTCATCATTAGGTAAAGGAACTACAGAAACAGTACTTTCAGCAACATGATCGGCAGCGCACCGTTGAATTGCAGTTGCTATGATTCGATTTGCTTTCTTTTCAGCTTCATCTTTAGCCTGATTTTCAGCTTCTTTAATCATTACTGCCATTTCGTGCTGTATCTCTTTTTCAACTTGTGACAATAATTGCTCTTTAGCTTCGTCAGTAGTTAAAGAAGAAATCCTTTCAAGCTCTTTAGTCTGCTCTTTTTGAGCATTTCTTACTTGTTCCTCTTGCTTTTTAATTGCATTTTCTCTGTTTGCTAAATTTTCTTCTCTTTTTTCAACACTTTCTGACTTTCTATCCAAAGACTCTTCTTTTTGCATTACTCTTTTTTCCAGCCTTTGAACTTCAACTCTTCGCTCTTTTGATTCTTTTTCAAACTCGCTACGAAGTTTTAGTATCTCTTCTTTTGCTTCAAGAATCATCTCACGCTTTTTGCCCTCTGCTTCACGCTCAGCATCAGAAACAATGTTTTTTGCTGCTTGCTCAGCAGATGCAATTTTCGCTTCTGCGATGAGTTTGCGTATCAAATAACCCAACCCTAAGCCAATCAACAAAGCTATGGGAATGATTATCCAAAATAGTGTAGTTGAAATCATGTTCACCCCCTTAATAAACTATAAAAATATTACGAACTTTCAGGTTACACAAGAACTAATACTATGTAAGTATTAACCCCCACAAAATTAACATTAACAAAAATTATAACCTCTTTACATTTTATATTTTTTTACAGATAGTGTCAAGTAAGTTACCTTCCCGTACTGAACTTATGCCATTTTTCAACTCAACCTGGAAAGATTTATCTGAAGCTTCCATTATATAAGGATTATGGGTAATTAAGATGATTTGCCTATTAAAACCACTACTTATATGATTTAAAAATTCTACAACTTTGTCAACGTAATCTTCGCTGACATGCTTTGCTGGTTCATCAAGTACCAATGGACCTTTTAACATGGGACGATAAGTCTGTAATAGTGCAATTCTTAGCGCAAGCGAAACGATATCCACCACTCCGCCTCCCCTTGAGTCTTCTGGGTTGGTCTTAACTTCCTTTCCGTTATAGGTCGAACATACAAAAAAGTGAGCTTCTACCCTATTTCTAACTTCTTTAAATTCAATTTTAAAGCTATAGCTTTCATCAAAAATAAACTGTAAGGCGTTCGTTACCAAAATCTCAATTTGCTCTTTAGCCTGGGTTCTACCATGGTCCGCTGACTTATTAAGTAGAACTCTCACTTGTGAATATACATCCATTTCATCTTTTAAATTGTTTACTTTTTGTTCTATTGATTTTTTTTGTCTTGTTAACTGGCTTTTCTCCCCATCGAGAATGGCGATCTTAGTATTTGCTTTGTTAAGTAAGCTTTTTAATATTTTTATACTTTCTTCCATAAGTATAGCCCCCTACCTAACTAAATCTTCGGGAATCATCTTTTTCACTTCGGCAATTAAATTGCTAACTTCTTTTTCTAACCTTTTAATCTCTTCATCTAAGTTATCAGGATCCACACCCATTTCTTGAATCTCCTTAAGCAAATCTTCTTTTTGTTGTTTTAACGAATCCATTTTAGCTTCAGCTTTGTACCTGTCAGCCTGTAATTTTTCTAAGTCTTTTTTAAGTTTGTTTATCTCATTTGATATAGACATTTTTACACCTCTTTCCATTTGCTTAATATTTTGTTTTTCTGTGAATCCGGTATGTCTTGTTCACATAAAGGACAATGGTTTATAGAGTTTAACAGCCGATTAAGGTCATTAACTAACAGTTTATGTTTATGACTTAAGTTTAATAGGTATTTAGCTCCTTTATTTCTTCTAGACTCTATTGTCCTTATTTCAGCGTAAACTTCTTTGACTTTTTTATTTTCTTCTACCTTTAATTCGATAGAGTTGATTTTTCGTGTTATTTCTTTTTCTACACCTTTATCAAATAGTTTTTGTTCGATGCTTTTAAGCTCTCGGTTATATGCAGAAAGTTTAGAGTAAAGCTGCTTAAAGGTAGCAAGCTTATCATTTAAAAATATTACTTGCTGCAATTTTTCTAAGTTGGTAGGTAGTTCGTTCGTTTTTTCTATTATTTTTTGACTGGCTAGCATTTCTTTATTTACGGCATCTAGCTTACTCTTTGCTTTTATAGTGGAATTTAAATCCTCTAAAGTGTTTTGAGCCATTTTTGTTTTTTTAAAACCCTTATCAACAAATGAAGCTTTCTCTAAAAAAGTAAGTGATCTTTTAATTCCTTGGTTACAAGCGTATAATTTAGTCGATATACTGTTAAGGCTTGAGAGTCTATGTCCATAATTTTCTGCTTGTTGGATAAGAGTTAATGCAGAACTAACCTGTTTGGTTTTTGCTAAGGTGACGTCTAGCTCATCTATGGCTTTGTTATGACTAGATAATCTCTTTTTTAGCAAATTTAAGGCTTTAAGCCTTTTAATTTTATTTTCTACTTCTTCATAAGTCTTGTTAGCTTTATCGATCTGTATTTTTTGTCTTTCTAAGTTTGAATACTTGTCTAACTGCTCGTC
The DNA here is from genome assembly GCF_040515995.1 of Proteinivorax hydrogeniformans. GTDB lineage: Bacteria > Bacillota > Proteinivoracia > Proteinivoracales > Proteinivoracaceae > Proteinivorax > Proteinivorax hydrogeniformans. The sequence continues at coordinate 1,420,354 of NZ_CP159485.1, forward strand.
TATTGATTGCAGCTCTTCTGCTTTATAATTTAATTTAGAATTTATTTCCTTTATATTTGAAGATACGTTTCTTGAAGCTGCATCGATAAAATGCACTCCAACTATGGTGCCTATGGCCTTTGCCCTTACACTTCCCGACCCACTTAATAAAAATGGTGGGTCTAACTGTTTTGCGATATTAATTTCAGGTTTTTGATCTTTATCTAAAAATACGGGGCTTATATGTAAAACCGCCTGAACTATTCTTAGGACCTCATTACTAACACCGCTGTACTCGGCTTTATTTCCATCAGTAATAATGATGTATTTATTGGAGTTATTTTGACGCACACGGGTAACTTCGGTGCCATTGTCTAGCTTAACAGATACCGAGCATTTATTTTGTCCGTGGTGTATAATATCTCCGCCTTTAGGTTGATTATATAAAACCCACCTTAATGCCCTAATAATAGAAGACTTGCCCTGATCTGAAGGGCCAGTGATGACATTGACTCCATCATGAAACTCTAGTTTGCTATCTGTATGAGATTGAAAGTTAATAAGGTGTATTGATTTTATAACTGACACTTAGCCTCCCTCCTTTTGAAAGACTGCTAGAAATCTTCGTTATCATTAAAGCTTTGTTGAACAGTTGAGACTATTGATAAGGCCTTTTCCTTTACTTTTGGAGATATGTCTTCATTGTTTGCAATTAAACTAATTATCTGTTCAGCACTGACGTGCTGATTAGATGTTATGTCCGTTATGTTTGTTAGAAAATCATCTAGCTTATCAGTTTGAATTTGTTTTTCCTCTAGCTGGCTTCTATCTAAAACTATGTCACCACGTTGTGCAGCTTTAATTGGTATAAATTTGATTTCAGGTACTTTACCTTTGGTTAATTGTATTTCTAGCATCTGAGGGCTTCTACTTAACTCTGACAAACTATTATCAACCCTTAGTAATGATCCTGGGTTTATAAACTTTTTCCCATTGTAGTCTACGCATCCAAATCCATGGTGATAGTGGCCAGCTAAAGTTATGTCAGCTTCTGTGTTGCTGATTGATTCAACTAAGGTCATTTTATCTACAGGAACACTTTTTTTAGGCAAAAGCATACCATGGACAAGGTGAATAGAAAAATCACAATCAAACTGTTTTTTAACAATATATTGTTCTTTGCTTTCATAATCATAAATGTAGTTGGCCCCTGTTAATTGAACACCAACATCCTTTGTGTTAACGATTTTACCGTCATGACTTAATAGATCAATTATACCTAGCTTAGACATAAGCCCTAACATTGTACGCGGAAGTGTTTTAGGATTATGTCCATAAATGTCATGGTTACCAGCTATCCCCATGATAGGGCATTTACATTTTTGTAAAATACCTACTATCTCCCCTAAAACTGAAAGGGAAATGTTAGGTCTATCAAAAAAATCACCACCATGTAACAATAAGTTAACTTCGTGTAAATTACAATAATTCACCACTTCATCTAGCTTATTGTAACAGGTATTAACAAAGTCATCGGTCCTACTTCTAGGTCCACCACCCCGAAAATGAGTGTCTGTAATATAGACAATCTTCATATTATCAATCTTCCTTTTCTAAAAACTTAATTGCTTGCATAGAATGGTTATGGTTAAAGCCCCTACGGCGAAGGAACCCATAAAGTTGTTGAAAGGTTTTGTTACTAGATTGCTTTTTCTCAACTAACCTTTTTGCAGTGGTAAAAAAATCAATATCTAATGAGTCAAAAGCCTTGTCTACTTTATCATTTTCTACCCCTCTTTTGAATAGCTCAAATCTTATTTTCTGTGGCCCGTTTAGTTTGCTTTGCGCATGATAATTTATGAATTGTACTGCATAGTCATCGTCGTTTATATATCCATATCCTTCTAGCTTTTGTACAACTTCTTCGATATTCAAGCTAGAAATACCTTTGTTACTTAGATAATCCTGAAGTTCTTTTTTTGTCCTTGGTTTATATGATAAGTACCGTAAAGCCATGTTTTGTGCTTTATTCATCAGTATTACTCCCCCTAACTCATTACCCAGTGTATTAACAAAAGCCCAGCCACCCGGCGTTTTAACCGCTAGGTGCTGGGCTGTAATGATTTTTTCTACTCCTCTTTAGCATCCGCCTCTTCATTAGACTCTACTAGAAGGTTGTAGTGTTGCCTTATCATTTTTTCTATTGTTTCTAACATATCAGTATTTTCTTTTAAATATTGCTTTGCATTTTCTCTACCTTGTCCTAAACGCTCTTTTTCAAATGAATACCAAGCACCACTTTTATTTACAATATCTATACCAGCAGCTAAGTCTAATATGCACCCTTCTTTTGAAATTCCTTCACCGTACATTATATCAAACTCTGCCTTTTTAAATGGAGGGGCTAGTTTGTTTTTAACAATTTTTACCCTTGTCCTATTTCCAACCATATCTTGACCTTGCTTTAACGTCTCAATTCTTCTTACATCTAACCTGACAGAGGAGTAAAATTTAAGCGCTCTACCACCAGTTGTAGTTTCTGGGTTACCAAACATGACACCAACCTTTTCACGGAGTTGGTTTATAAAAATAGCTGTTGTTTTGGACTTGCTAATGGCACCTGATAGCTTACGTAAAGCTTGACTCATCAGGCGTGCTTGTAGTCCAACATGAGAATCACCCATTTCGCCTTCAATCTCGGCTTTAGGTACTAAAGCTGCAACTGAGTCAACAACTACAATATCTACAGCACCACTTCTTACTAAAGCTTCAGCTATCTCTAAAGCTTGCTCTCCAGTATCCGGTTGAGAAACGTATAGTTCATCAATATTAACACCTAAAGCTTTTGCATAAACCGGATCTAAGGCATGCTCTGCATCGATAAAAGCTGCCGTGCCACCAATCTTTTGAGCTTCGGCTATAGCGTGTAAGGCAACTGTCGTTTTTCCCGAAGATTCCGGACCATAAATCTCTATAATTCTTCCTCTAGGAAACCCTCCGGTCCCTAATGCTATATCTAAGTCGAGGCATCCTGATGGTACTGTAGAAACTGAAAAGTTAGTGTTTTCACCCAACTTCATTACAGAGCCTTTACCAAACTGCCTTTCAATTTGATGTAAGGCCATATCTAATGCTTTTTTCTTTTCCATATGTAACTCCTCCCCACAATTCAACTTATCCCCATTATAGAACATATTTTCGATTTAATCAAGGTTATTTTCTGTTTGATCTAATATTAACTGCCTGTTTAATGAAAAACCAGAACTAAGGTTAAATACGTCTATAGAGTCTATTGCTGCCACTTTATAGTTAGCTTCACCGTCTTGTTTAAGGTGTATCAAAACCAAGCTGTACGGAACCTCGTTTTTACTAAGAAGTCCCCGAATACCAGATGCACCTGTACTTCCTGGATTTATAATTATGCTATCATTATCCCCAGCATTTACCTCCAGCCTATGTGTATGCCCTTGGAAAAGTAAAGGGTACTCGCCCTGTAGCTCTTGTGATATTAACGGGTGGTGAGTATTTATAATTAACGGTTCTTTGCCGCTTTGTTCAATTGTTTGTCTAAGCTTATCAACCTGTTGTATATAAACCTCATCAGGTTCTACTGCCATGGCTGTAGACTCCGAGGATGGGTCGGCAACACCGGCAATTACAACCCCATTAACATCTACAACATCATCTACAAGAACGATTACATCCTCCATTTGCTGTAAACGCTCTATTACTGCAGGGGAGTCATGATTACCTGGGGATATAACGTAAGGTATGTCAATATTATCAAGCTTAGATATAAGCTCAGCCTCCAAAGAAGTGCCGTAATCAGTTATATCACCTGTATCCACCACCATATCAACATTAAATGACCTGATGACCTGACCAATAAAATCATAGGCTACGGGATGATTATGAATATCTGATACATGGAGGATCTTAACATCACCGTCTACTGTCCCTAAAGGATCTAGATACTGTATACTTTCAAAGAGAGTGTACAAATTTACGGTAAGCATTTCTAATTGTTGAGAAAAATCCTCAAGTTTCTCAAAGCTTTCCTCTAGCAGACCGAACATCCAGGGGGCCGCGTAGAGAATTCCTTCAAATTCAGGGTTTTCAAAGGCTTTATCATCATAGGTGGAAAAAGTAACACCTATCAAAATCCCCATCAAAACAAGTCCTATTACTCCACCTAAAAGAACATGTTTGGGCTTTTTGTAAAAAACCCCTACAGCAAGACACCCGCCTAAAGTAGCTAAAACTAACAATCTAACAATGAACACTCTAAATCTTTCAGTTATTGTCGCTATTACTAATGCCATAATTTCTTCAGTTTTTTCCGGATCTGTAATTTCCTCCATAACGTCTAGATTAATATTGGTCAAATTTACAGCTAGTTTAAGTGGAGGTATATGAGTTTGGGCTCTAACAGTTCCGATTGGAGGGATATTTACCTCGGTATATCCCCTATCAAAGATTTGTATTGCTAAATCAATTTCAAAAGCAAAAACTTGAAATGATGTTGTGCTTAACAACGAGACCATAATGATTGACCCAATTAATGCTAGAAGGATTATTTGGAATAAATCTTTATGTTTTTTTATCCACAATTTTTAAATCCCCTCAATTAGTTAGTCTTTTTTAGCTCCTTTAAAATACAAAATAGAGCGGAAAGCACAGCTCTCTTTTTTATTGTTTCCCTACTTCCTTTAAATTTAAACTTATGGGATTTCAAATTCTTCATTACAAGTGTGGATATATATATTTCTCCGACAGAGACATCAACATGAGGGGAGGAAGGTCCTAGAGCGCCGGTGATGGCTATACAGACATCGCTGCCAGTGTTATGATAAAGTCTTTCAGCTAGTTTGTCGGTGAGGTTTTGTTCAACACCCCCGTTTTTAATATCTTCTTGTGACTGTAGAAATTCTTTTTTTGCGCCTTCCGTATAAACAACGTTCCCACCTGTGAAAACCTTTGAGCTACCGCTTACATCAGTTAAAACGGAAGCTATGGCACCCGCTGTGCAGGACTCCACTGTGGAAATTTTAAGTTTTTTGTCAATGCAAGTATCAATAATGATTTCATTTAACTCTTGACTGTCATATCCCCAAATATAACTGCCTACTCGTTCATTTAAGAGGTCTTTATATTTGGAGAAATGCTCTTTAGCTTTTTTGTGGTCGCCTTTATAAGTTAAGCGCAGATGAACTCCGTCATCTTTAGCTAAGGGAGCGATAGTTGGATTGGTTTGATTATTAAGAATGTCTTCAATTTCTTCAACCAATTGAGATTCTCCGATGCCGTAAGTTTTAACTGTTGTAGATAAAATGGGTTTAGCTAAGCTAAACATTTTAAGTGGTAATAATGACTCTTCTAAAACAGCTTTAAGTTCATGAGGGGGTCCCGGAAGCAAGACAATATTTTTGTTGTTTTGTTCTATAAGTAAACCAGGTGCTGTTCCACTACTATTTTTTAATATCTTAGCTCCTTTTGGGACTTTAGCTTGCCGCAAATTGTTTTGTGGCATTTTTATACCTCTTTCCTCAAAGAAACTTCCAATTTCTTCAGCTAACTCATCACAAAGCTCTAAAGGTAACCCTAAAAGATCACTTGTTACTTCTCTTGTAATATCATCTTGTGTCGGCCCTAGTCCTCCAGAGACAAAAATAAAGTCAGATCTATTTAACGCTAAAGAGAGTATGGACTTTAACCTGTCTGCATTATCCCCCACCGAAGTCTGATAGTATATGCTAAAACCATACTCATTTAGTTTAGAGCTTAAATATTTTGCATTTGTATTTAAAATATCACCTAGAAGTATTTCACTGCCAACATTTATTATCTCTGATTTCACTATAATCACTCCTCGTTTTACTAGAAAAGAAAATGGACTTATAATCATATTGTTCCCGCTTATATATTGTTAATCTCTATACATTTACAAAAGGGTATACTTCTTTTTTTATTTTCTCTAAAAGTTGCAAGTTTTCCTTTAAACAAGGCATAAAATTATAGAGGTTATCGACATAGTTTGCCGATAACCTCTATTGTCTAACACAAAGCTGTGCTATCATTGCTTGCTGCAATTTTTTCTCTTAGCTGCTCTCCTGTTATTGTTTCATTTTGGATAACAAAATCAGCTATCTCACTTATAAGTTCTTTATTATTTTCAATAACATTTAATGTTTCTTGCTTGACTTCTTCTATCAAGTTAGATATTTCTTTTTGCAGCATGTTTGAATCTACCATTTCACAATTAGTGGTTCCTAAATGTGATAGGCCGCTATCGATTAACTGTTTACATTGAGAAATAGCTTGCTTAAAATCATTAGTTGCACCTGTGCTAAACTCTCCAAAGAAAGCCTGCTCAGCCATTGCGCCACCTACAGTCATAGCTACCTTATTAAGAATATTTTTCTTTGTTTGGATATATTGTTCTTTGCTGGTTTGGCGCATATATCCCATGGCCTGCCCCCTTGGAGCAATAGTAATGGAAGCTACGGATTTTTCTTCATAGTATTCGCTTATAAATCCATGGCCTACTTCATGGATAGCAACCCTAAAAAGTTCATCTTTTGAAGGTACTCTATCGACTTTTTCACCCATAATAACTTTCTCTATAGCTGTAGTAAAATGCTTTTGTAAAATTACTGCGCTGCCATCTCGCATAGCCATAATTGCAGCTTCATTTGCTATATTTTCTAGGTGCGCCCCTGAAAATCCAAAGGTTTGTTCAGCAATTTCTACAATATTTACCTCTTTGGCTAAAGGTTTATTTTTACAATGTATTTTTAGTATTTCTTCCCTGCCTGTTTTTGAAGGAAGGGGAATATTTACCACGCGATCAAACCTTCCTGGTCGCAATAATGCATCATCTAGCATGTCAACACGATTTGTTGCGGCCATGATTAATACCTGTACTTCATCACTAACCTTTACACCATCCATCTGAACTAGTAGTTCGTTAAGAGTTTGGTCATATTCCATATGTGATGAGTTTGAACCTCTTTTGACACCGAGAACATCAATCTCATCTATAAAAATCAGTGTAGAATTTTTGTTTTCTTTTTTAGCCTTAGTCACAGCGTCTTTAAATAGTTTTCTTATTCTTTTTGCCCCAACCCCGGCATACATCTCAACAAACTCTGATCCAGAAGCTGAAAGAAATGCAGAGCCGGTATATTTTGCAGCTGCTTTAGCTAGCAACGTCTTTCCCGTGCCAGGAGGTCCTGCTAGTATAATTCCCTTTAATGGCCTTATTCCTAACTTTTTAACTTTTTCTCGATCGACTATAAAGTCTAAGGCTTCAATTAATTCATTCTTTGCAGAAAGTTGCCCTCCAATTTCATCGAAACTAATTTGACTAATATTTTTATGGCCTTTTCCTTTGTTGTTTAGCGACTCTACTTTGTCCACTATTTCATTTCTAAAGATTAGAAATAGTAAAACACTGGCAATTAAAACTACAGGAAAAACATTTATGCCATAAAAAGATAGAACAATCACAGTTGCTATCGAAGTACCAACAACAAGTTCTTTAATTACCATCTTCCCCCTCCTCTCCTACATAAATAACATTACTGTACTCATAGTCTCCTAGGTTCCAACTGTAATAAGTCCAATTGTTTTTTAAGTCAAAAAAATAGCTACCCTCTTCTAAAAGCTCATCTAAATATTTCATAGTCTGAAGGTAACTACCATTGTTAACTGCATCTTGTAAGGCAAGCTCCGCCTTCCAATATATATTATAGAGATTTTCTTTCTTTGGAGCTTCAAAGTTATATTTAACTATAAAGTCTTTACCTAAAACATCAGTTAACTCTAGGTCAATTTTAGTATGGAAACTATATAGCTCAACAGATTCTTCTAACTCTAACTGGATTATATGCAAATCATTTTGTTTGCTGTGGTTATATTTTACTATACTCTCATCGTTTTCTAAAAGCTCTTCTAGAGGAGTATAGATAGTGTAGTCTCGGTACAATCTATTTCCTATAAAAAACACAGCAACACTTAACACAGCCACAACTAAAACCACCTGCCATCTAATCTTCATGTTAGTTACCTCCCTTCTTTAGTTTACATAACATCAGTATAACACAGTCCATCTTAGAATTGATATGTTAAAAAATGCAAAAAAAGGTGGCTTATTTAAAGCCACCTTTTAGTAACACTTCTTTGTTTTTATAAAAATAATCGATGCCTGAAAAGACAGTTAGTAGTATAGCTATAATTAACGAAAACTGTGCTATAAACTCAACCGGCATGCGCACCAGCCAAGTAGAAGCAAATGACGCATGTGCTTTTACACCAGCATCTATAGTTAAGGCGCTAATTGCTACAATTTGGCTAATTGTTTTAAGTTTTCCCCACTTGCTTGCAGAAATTACTATCCCTTCACCAGCAGCAATAACTCTAAGGCCTGTTACTGCAAACTCGCGGCTGACAATAATAAAGCCTATCAGAGGACCTATACTCCCTAAACCTACTAGGGCAAAGAGCGCTGCCGTTATTAGAAGTTTATCTGCTAATGGATCTAAAAACTTACCAAAGGTTGTAACTTGTTTTCTTTTTCTAGCTATATAGCCATCTAGCCCATCGGTGCTAGCAGCTAAGATAAAGAAAAAGGCAGCTGCAAACTCGCCATATTTAACCCCGGATAAAATTAGTATAAAAAGTGGTGCTAGAAAAATTCTCGCTACGGTTATTTTATTTGCTAGATTCATAATCAAACTCCCCCAATAAATCATAATCAAAAGCTTCGGTAATCTTTACTGGAAAAATTTCGCCAATTAGTTCATTGCCCCTACCTTTCTTAGGTATGATAATATTTCCATCTATTTGTGGTGAATCCCTAAAGGAGCGACCAATTAGGTTACCGTTGTCTATGGACTCTATCAGAACGTCGATAGTTTGACCAACCCATTTTTCGTTAATTTCTTTTGAAATTTTTCTTTGAGCTTTCATTAGTCTGTGTTGTCTTAAAACTTTCTTTCTTTTTGAAACCTTATTTGGATAAGTATGAGCAGGGGTTCCTTCTTCTGATGAGTAAGTAAAAACTCCTACCCTATCGAGTTTAATAGTTTTTACAAACTCCATAAGGTTTTCAAAGTTTTCATCGGTTTCACCGGGAAAACCTACTATCAAAGAAGTCCTAATAGCTACATCGGGCATATATGAACGAATTTTTTTGACTAAGCCTTTTAGTTCACTGACTTTCTCTTTTCTTCCCATTTTTTTAAGAATCTGATCGTCTCCATGCTGAAGTGGAAGGTCAATATATTTCACTACTTTGTCCAATTTTGAGAAGGTTTCTAAAAGTGTATCAGATAGATATGTTGGATAACAGTACATTACCCTAATCCACCTAAGTTTATCCACAGAGTTTAGTTTTGTCAGAAGGTCTGCTAATTTATACTCTCCGTAGATATCCATTCCATAAACGGTGGTATCCTGAGCAACTAAAATAACTTCCTTCACCCCGCCTTTTACAAGGTTTTCTACTTCCTCTACGATAGATTCAATCGGTCTACTTCGATATCCTCCTCGTAGTTTAGGAATGATGCAATAAGTACAGTGATTGTCACACCCTTCGGCGATCTTTACATATGCAGTGTGTTTAGGGGTAGATAACATCCTGGGCGTTGTATGATCGTATAAATAATCCAGTTTTTCAGTTCGATCAAAATTAGTACCTTCAAGGCCTGCATCTATACAATCTGCTATTTTTTCATATTCTCCAGTGCCCATAATCCCGTCAATCTCAGGTATTTCTTCTTTTAATTCCTCTTTATATCTTTGGACAAGACACCCAGTTACAACTAAAACTTGACACTTGTTTTCCTTATATTTTGCAAACTCTAATATGGTGTCTATAGATTCTTTTTTTGCTGATTCAATAAATCCACAAGTGTTAATGATAATTACTTCTGCGATTTCTGGTTCATTAGTTATATTAAACCCTTTTTCTCCAAGCTTTCCCAGCATAACTTCTGAATCTACTGTATTTTTTGGGCATCCTAAGCTAACTGTTGCGATATTTATCATGTCTGTTCCTCCTTCTTAACCATCTTAAGTATAATACAGTTTGTCATTTGTTGTCAAAAATAAAAGACGAGAAAGTTATTCCTCGTCAGTAACTAACTTAAAATGAGCTTCTTTAGGACTATTATCTTCAAAAAAATCAACTTCTACATCAGATATTACAAATTGCACCCCTTGTGGATTGCCAATTCTAACCTTTGCATCTTTTTCAAGTTCAACCTCAAAAGAATCACCTAAGTTATGGGTGTTTTCATGAACAATTTCGTCACCTACTGTAACTCTTACCCAACATGGCTCGGAAAATATTAGTTTTAACTCTACAGGCTCTTGTGAAGATAGATAATAGTAGTAATCAGTTTCAGTGTTATCTTCTTCAATAGTGAGCTGCGGCTTTTCATCTTCTTCTATGGGTTTTTCAACCTCATCATCATCTTTATTATCTTCGTCGTCCTTTTTATCCTCCGAAGTTCCTACATCATCAGCCCCATTTTCTGTTGCGGTTGGGGATTCAATTTGGTTATTCTCGCCAATGGGCTGCGTGGACGAAAATAAGTAACCTAACGTTAAATAACCACTAAACCCAATAATAAAGATAAAAGTAAGTATAAATATAATCCCCTTTAAATCAAAGCTAGATTTAGTACTGCTACGATTTATAGGCTGAGTTCTTTGTTGTTTTCTTTTTGGTTTTGAGCGCTTAACAGTTGGGGTGATATCTAGTAAATCTTGTATATCCAGTTCCAAAACTTTGGCATATAGCTTTATAAATCCAAGTAAATACGTTCTTGGAGGTAGAGCTTTTTCATCTCCTTCTTCTATTGCCACAATATGCTGTTTTTTAATTTTAGTTTTCAAACTTATATCTTCAATTGTTAATCCTTTTTCTTTACGGGTGCTTTGTAATGTTTGCCCTATCTCATTTAATTTAATAACAATCACCTCCCACTAACTAATATCAAAGGATGAAAAGCTTTGGTTTACAAACTCGTAGTTTATTTCTTCATCTTCTGAGCGCCTTAACTCTACTGTATAATCTATTAATTTAGAAGTATAATCATTTTCCCTTAAGAAAATATCAGGGTGTTCTATAACTTTTGGGATAGGAAGTCTAATTATTTCATCGACTAACTTCTTGTGATTTTCATTGGATCTAAGCGAAGATACAATGCCGTCGATAACTAAGACACATTCAGAATTTAATTCATCATCCATTAAATGTCCCCGAATAACTTGTCGCATCATAGTTGATGAAACTAATACCCATTTTTTATTTGCATGAACACAAGCAGCAATAATTGCTTCGGTTTTACCTACCTGCGGCATACCTCTAACTCCTATAATGGCATTTGATGACTTCTGCATTAAACCTCCCATAAAATCTACTAGCATCCCTAAATCATCACGGGTGAAAGAATATGTATTTGGAGATGTTTTCGATTTATGAATCATTTTACCATGCTGAAGGTTAATTTTATCAATCAATGTAGGTCTTCTAATAGCAGTAACTTCAATATTATTAGAGGATGCAAGAGCTCTTTTTAAGGTGACAATTTTTGAGTGATCATCAGCGCGTATAAGAAGCCCCCTAGTTTTTGGTGCTAAGCCGTTAATCATCTTGATGTTAATTTCTAAAAGGCCTAGAAAGGTTGCTACATCCCCTAATAACCCTGGTTTATTGTCGTTTATTTGGTACTCAAAATACCACTCCATAGCTATCACCTTTTTCAAAGTAAATTTAATTTAATTATAGCAAATACCAGTGCTTAAACCAAATAAAAAATTAGTTCCATAGATAATATATCACAAAAAAACTAGAATGAACACAAAAAAAGATATACCACCTAAAAATGGCAGTATATCCTTTTATCGAATTAACGTTCACCTTTATTATAAGGTTTGCCCACCGCTTTAGGAGGCCTAGCCTTTCCAATAAAACCAGCTAACACTATGATTGTAATAATGTAAGGTAATGTTCTAACAAGTTGCGAAGGGATGTATTGAAAGTCAGCCCTTAATGCAATTGCCTCAGTAAAGCCAAAAAGTAAACTTGCTCCTAAAGCTCCAAAAGGATTCCATTTGCCAAAGATCATTGCAGCCAATGCAATAAATCCTCTACCACTACTCATTCCATTTACGAAATATGAGCCCTCTCCTATTGCTATAGAAACTCCAGCTAAGCCAGCAAAGGCACCACTTAATGTAACACAGATAAATCTCCAGCGGTTTACGTTTATTCCAACAGTATCTGCAGCTTGTGGATGTTCGCCTACAGCTCTTATTCTAAGTCCCCACGGGGTTTTATATAAAACAAACCAAATTATCGGCACCAGTATCAGTGCTAAATACACCATTGGATTAAAGGATACTGTACCTAAACTCCATGCAGGTAGTCGAACTGCCCGTGGTGATGTACCTGAAACACCAAATAGTATTTGTAAAAGGTATACAGTTAGGCCGGTAGCAAGTATGTTGATAGCTGTACCACTTACCACTTGATCAGCTTTAAAGTAAACACTTACTAAAGCATGTATCGAAGCTAACACCATGCCAGCTACAATAGCTAAAAGAACACCAAACCATGGGTTCCCTGTCGTGTAGCTTCCCCACACGGCGAAAAAAGCCCCTGTTAAAATCATGCCTTCTAGCGCAATGTTTATTACGCCAGAGCGTTCAGATAAAATTCCTCCTAAAGAAGCTAAAATTAACGGTGTGGCCATCCTTAAACCAGCAAACATCATGGAAAGCGAAAAGATTTGAGTTAAAATATCTAGCATTATTTGGCCACCTCCTTAGCTCTTCTTTTATCAATAAATATTTTAAACATCTGCAGTGATGCCATAAAGAAAATAACCAGAGCTTGAATTATGGTAACAATTTCTCTAGGTACCCCTGCAAACTGCATACCCATACCACCTTGAGTTAAAGCGCCAAAAAGTATGCCAGCCAAAATTACTCCACCTGGATTGTTGTTTCCTAAAAGAGCTACTGCTATACCTGTAAAGCCTAGCCCTGCGTCTAGACCGGATGTAAAGTACCTATGAGTACCTAGCACCTCTACTGCACCACCCAGTCCAGCTAGCGCTCCACTTATAAACATTACTAAAAATATGTTTTTTGCTACGTTAATACCACCATATTCAGCACCACTTGGGTTGATTCCAACTGCTCTTATCTCATAACCAGTTCTAGTTTTAAACAATAGATACCACACAAATACTGCGGCTAACAAAGCTAAAACTAAGCCTGTGTGCACTCTCACACCACCAGGTAAATCAAATATGTCGTTTATAAAAGTATCAGTAAACCTAGTAAGTTCAGCAGTTTCTTCTATTCTCGGGGTATTATCTGCAGCTCCCTCTAACCTTAGCTGCTGTATGCCATAGCGCACAGTGATTTGCAAAGCTATAAGATTTAGCATGATTGTGTTTATAACCTCGTTTACCCCTAGTTTTGCCTTAAGTATTCCCGGGATACCTCCCCATATTCCTCCTGCTAGCATAGCCAAAGCTATACATAAAGTCACATGGATAACAGCAGGTAGCCCAGTAATTGCATATCCTGCTACACCGGCTACAAAACCACCAATTAACAGCTGGCCCTCAGCTCCAATGTTAAATAATCCACACTTAAATGCAAAAGCGACAGCTAATCCGGTTAAAATGAGGGGGGTAGAGCGCCATAAGGTGTTTAGAATGCTTCTTAAATCACCAAATGCGTCGTTGTACAGTGCTGTATATGCTTCTATTACAGTAGCTTCAGTGGTAAATTGAATTAATATTCCCCCAATAACTAGTGCCACAAAAATGGCAATAAAGGCGAACCCTAAAGTTATTAGTGTACTTTTTAAGTTGTTACTCATTGTCAGATTCCTCCTTTTTAGGAGTAGAACCAGTCATCATGGCTCCCAGCTGGAACTCATCTACTGTTTTAGCATCTACTATATCAATAATATTTCCATCATAGATTACCGCAATTCGATCACTTAGAGACATTACTTCGTGCAACTCAGCAGATACTACCATAACTGCTTTGCCTTCATCTCGTTGTTCTATAATTCGTCTATGAATGAACTCAATCGCTCCTATATCAACCCCTCGTGTAGGCTGAGAAGCTATAAGAAAGTCTGGTTGTTGAGAAAACTCTCTTGCAATTATAACCTTTTGCTGATTTCCACCTGATAGCGCTCTAGCTTTAACATGACTTCCAGGTGTCCGAACGTCGTATTCAGGAATCAGCTTATCTGCATGGGCGTTTATTGCATTAAAATTCATATAAAATGGTTGGCTAAAAGGGCGAGTATCATGATAGCCCATGACCATATTTTCAGCCAGATTGTAATCCAAAATCAGACCACGTTTATGACGATCTTCTGGAATATGCCCCACCTTCCACTTCTTAAATTGCATAGGAGTGGCTTTAGTTGCATCTTTGCCTTTAAGCGTAACCTTCCCTGAAGTTGCCTTTTTTAAGCCAGTTAAAATTTCCACTAGCTCACTTTGACCGTTACCTTCAACGCCAGCAAAGCCTAGAATTTCCCCTTCCTTTATGTCAAATGATACACCTTTTAATATGTTAACACCTCGACTATCCTTATAGGTGAGATTTTCTACTTTTAATACAACATTTTTTGGCTGAGCTTCCTTTTTATCAACTTTTAAAAGAACATTCCTTCCTACCATAAGCTTTGCTATATCTTCTTCAGAAACCGATTCCGTTTCAACAGTTCCCGTTGTTTTCCCTTGCCTAAGTACAGTAATTCTGTCAGAAATCGCTTTTACTTCTTTTAACTTATGGGTTATAAAAATGATTGTCTTTCCTTGGTCTTTAAGAGTTTTAAAAATTTCAAACAGCTCTTCAATCTCTTGAGGAGTTAAAACAGCTGTTGGCTCATCAAAAATAAGTAGGTCGGCACCTCTGTACAAAGTTTTTATAATTTCCACTCGCTGTTGCATTCCCACAGGGATTTCCTCGATGGTCTCATTTGGGTTTACTTTTAATCCATATTTATCTGAGATGCTTTTAACTTTTTTGGTAGCACTATTTTTATCAGTAAAAAGTCCAGCGACAGTCGGCTCGCTACCTAGCATTATATTTTCAGTTACAGTTAAAGGCTCAACTAGCATAAAATGTTGGTGAACCATACCAATACCTAAATTGATTGAGGCCATAGGACCGTCTAAGGTAACTTTTTTTCCGTTGTAAAAAATTTCACCTTCTTCAGGTTGATACAGTCCATAGAGGATATTCATCAGTGTTGATTTTCCGGCTCCATTTTCCCCAACTAAGGCATGGATTTCACCTTTTTTAACCTCTAAATTAACATCATCATTGGCTTTTACACCTGGGAAAACTTTAGTAATGCCTTTCATTTGCAAAATTAATTCTTCTTTTAGCGCTTCTTTATTCTCTGAGGACATGCAATTTCCCCCTAACGTTTGTTTTGATTACTAAGCATATGTAAAACTATATTTGTATAGAATTACTGTCACACCTGTTTAGGTGTGACAGTAATATTGTAACCATTTACTCTGTGTCTACTACAATTTCACCACTTATAATTTGCTGTCTTAGCTCCTCAATTGTCTCGGCATGCTCAGCTGTTACTGATTGCTTCATTTCTTGAATCGCCTCTAGCTGCTCTTGAGTGATTCTTTCAGTTTCAGCAGCATCTTCCTCTTCGATATCTAAATCTGTCAACGAGGTAAGACCAACGCCATCATCCGAAAGGTCAAAGATATAATCTTTACCTCCTTCAAAAGCATCGTTTACTACTGATTCTGTTATACTATACACTGCTGTGTCTACTCTTTTTAGCATACTAGCGATAACATATCCAGGCGCTACCATGTTTTGGTTAGAATCTACACCAATTGCATAAATTTCTTCATCTTCTGCTACCTCAAACAATCCAGTACCTGATCCTCCAGCTGCATGATAGATAACGTCTGCGCCTCTCTCTACTTGACCACGAGCTGTCTCACGGCCTCTTGCAATATCACCAAAATCACCTACATATCTTACATCGATGTCTACGTCAGGGTTTACATGTGTCGCTCCTTGCTCAAAACCAGCTTGGAACTGAGTAATTAGAGCAGACTCTACTCCACCCATAAAACCAATTGTGTTAACTTCGGTAACAAGAGCTGCTAAAGCACCTGCAAGAAAAGACCCTTCATGCTGTGCAAAGTTTAGTGTAGCTACATTATCAGGAATTTCAGCATAACCGCCATCTACGATAGCAAAGTTTATGTGGTCCATATCTTCAGCTACTTCTTTTAAAGTATCCTGCATCTGGAAGCCTACGCCTATTACAAGATCATAGTCTTGCTCAGCAAAACGTCTAAGAGCATTTTCATCTTCCGCTGAATCTTCTGGCTCAATGTAATCAAACTCGATGCCTAGGTCTTGTTCTGCCTGCTCTAATCCTCTGTAAGCTGCATCGTTAAATGATTGATCACCAAGACCTCCTGTAGAAAGCACCAATCCAACTCTTGTTGGATCTTCTGCAACACCATTTTCGGCGCCGTTTTCATCTGCACCATTATCATCGGTGTCTGAACCTGTTCCGCAACCAGCTAGTGCAAATGTAAGCACCATCATGGAAGCTAAAATCAAAATTAATGACTTTTTCAACAAAATTACCCCCTTGAATTTTTTAGGTTTATTAACTAAGGTGAAATTCACCTTAAAATTTAGACTCTTTTACGAATGACCTGAAACTTAAAGCGATCACTTTTGAAATAGTTTTCAGAATACAATACTGGAGAATTTTCTTTTGTGTAATGAACTTGTTCTAAAAGTAGTATCGGATCTTTATTTATTTTTCCCAAATACTCTCCTAATAACTCATCAGCTATAACAGGTACTATTTCAGTTATGGCATAGCTAATATTTATAGAATATTTTTGTTTAAGCAAATCCAGCAAAGAATTTTCTAGGCTTTTAAAATCTTCTAAATCAAAGCTTGCCGAGGCCTTGATACTATCTACACAATAAACTACAGGTTCACCATCGGCAGTTCTTATGCGCTTAATTTGCACAACCTTTTCGCCATTAGAGAGGCCAAGCTTTTCTTTAACTATCTCTGAAGGCGTTGCATAATTAAACTTAATCAACTTAGTGCCTGCTCTATAGTTTAGGGACTCTATGTCATAAGTAACAGAGTTTAATTTCTCTATACCGCTTTTGATTGTCGATTTAGGAGAGTTTACAAATGTGCCAATCCCATGCTTACGAATTAACACACCTTCTTCCTCAAGGACCCTTAACGCTTCTCTTAAAGTAGGTCTGCTAACACCAAAAAGCTTTGATAACTCAAACTCTGATGGTAACTTACTATCTAATGGATAGGTCCCTTTTTTTATCATTTCCAAAAGACGATCTTTTACTAATAAATATAGTGGTCTAGAATCCGGCTTTACTGCAACCATAACTTCCCTCTCCCTTAACCAAATGATAGCTTAAAACCTCAAATGATAGTTTATATGTTAGATGTCAAACGTCTATCATCTTCCTCGTTTATATTCGACATTATTTTTATATTTCCTTCTTTAGTTTAATATTTTTTCAAGATTATTTTTAGAAATTAAAACTTCTCTTGCTTTACTTCCTTCAAACCCACCAACTATCCCCATTTTCTCTAAGTCATCAATTATTCTAGCTGCTCTATTATATCCAATTCTAAAGCGTCGCTGTAGCAATGAAATCGATGCCTGCTGATTTTCAACTACAAGCTCAGCTGCGTCATTAAAAAGATCATCAAGCTCTTCTGATTTTTGCACTTCCTCACTACTTACTTCGAATTTTTCATCATAAGTAGGCTGTTGATTCTCTTTGACAAATTCAACTAGCTTCTCAACTTCTTCATCGTCTATATAAGAGCTTTGGGCTCTTAACGGTTTAGAAGCTCCTACAGGGTAAAAAAGCATGTCCCCTTTTCCTAAAAGCTTTTCTGCACCACCAGCATCTAAAATAGTTCTAGAATCAGCACCAGAAGACACTGCAAAAGCAATACGAGAAGTAATGTTAGCTTTGATTATACCAGTTATTACGTCTACAGATGGGCGTTGTGTTGCCACTACTAAGTGGATTCCAGCAGCCCTGGCCTTTTGAGCAAGCCTACATATGCAATCTTCTACTTCGTTAGATGCTACCATCATAAGGTCAGCTAGCTCATCGATAATTACAAAAATATAAGGCATTTTTTCATCTTCATCTGTTTTACTATGAGCATTGTATTTTGCTATATCTTTAACATTTAATGAAGCAAATTTTGCATACCTGTCTTCCATTTCTTTAACCATCTTTTTTAAGGCATATGATGCATTTTTGGGATCGGTAACTACAGGAGATAATAAATGAGGAATTCCATTATAAACATTAAGCTCCACCACCTTAGGGTCTATCATTAAAAATTTAACTTCATCAGGTTTAGCTTTAAACAAAATGCTCGCTATAAGAGAATTTATACAAACACTTTTACCTGCACCAGTTGCCCCAGCTACAAGTAGATGTGGCATTTGTTTAAAATCGGCAATAATCGGCTGGCCGGAGATATCTTTTCCTAGTCCGATAGAAAGTTTTGATGAACTATTTTCAAACTCTTCGCACTCTAGGACTTCTCTAAGGTATACTGTAGTTTTAGAAGTGTTTGGGACTTCTATTCCTATAGCAGACTTTCCTGGTATGGGTGCCTCAATGCGAATATCTGCGGAGGCTAGGTTTAGGGCAAGGTCATCGCTTAAATTTAAAATCTTACTGACCTTGACACCAACAGACGGTTGTAATTCAAACCTTGTTATTGTCGGGCCCCTGTGAATGTGAGTAATTTTTGCTTTAACACCAAAACTATTTAGTGTTTCAATTAACCTTTTGCCTTGTTGTTGAATATCAACTTTTTTGCTATTTTCTTTTAACCTAATTGCTTTTTGCAAAATGTCTAAGGTCGGCAATTTATATGGTTTTATAGGAGCTTGAACACTTTTATCTTCTGTCATAGACTTTTTCACCGTAGGAGTTGATTTAGTTTTTCTCTCCGATTGAGGGAAGGATATAACTACTGAACCATCTTTAGTTGTAGCGGTTGGAGCATCATCTATATCAATAGCAGAGTCATCACTATCTGCACTTTGAGGTTGCTCATAGTCTTCAATTGTATAGCTTTCATCATATATACCATCATCCATGTAATTTTCTGTCTCTTCTTCTATGTCATCTACAGCGCTTAATTCATCATCTTTTTTAGAGCTAGACAAATAGCTTTTAAAGCTTTCTACAGTATTTTTTGAGATGTTAGCTATTACTTTGACAAAATATACTAATGATCTTTTAAAGAACTCAAAAGCCTTTTTTAATATGGAAGAAATGGATATGTCTATTAGTAACACAACACCGATAACCATAAACGAGATTACTGTTATAAGCGTTCCGATGTACCCAAATCCTTGAAGAAATATAGAGGCTAAAATTGCGCCAAGAATTCCTCCTCCTTCACCCTGTATTCCAATGTCCCATAAGTTTTTAAAAGAGTACTCTTCCATTCCCTCCGCAGCCATAATATGGGCAGATAGTAAAAAACAAAAAAACAAAATCAAAGATCCTAATAGCCTGCCAGTAAGTTTAAGTGAACTGTCATCTTTAAACATCAACTTTATACTATAGATAAACAAAAATAGCGGTATTACCACAGATGTTTTTCCTGCTAAGGTAACCAAAGTATTATGAACAAATAGCCCTATCTGTCCAACTTGGTTAGGAACTAAAAGGCTTGCTACTGCCAAACCCGAAAACGTAGCTAAGATTACAGCATAAATTTCTTTTTCAAATATTTTTTTGTTTTTACGTTTTCTCTTTCTTTTTGGCGACATATAATCCTCTCCTTAATTAAAATGCTGCCAATACAAGAACAGTTATACCCACTACCCAACAATAAAATGAAAAATAGTATAATTTACCCCTGTTCAATATTGAAACCAACCATTTAATTGCAACAATCCCAGAAATTGCAGCAACTAAAAAGCCAACTATATATGGCAAAATCAAGTCTTTTTCAAAGCCTAATTTAAGTGCGTCGATTAGCTCTAGTAGGGTAGCACCTAATATGGCGGGAATTGATAAAATAAAAGAAAACCTTATAGCGGTTTCTCTATTTAAACCTGAAAAAATCGCACCTGCTATAGTGGACCCTGATCTGGAAATACCCGGAAATATCGCAAAACTTTGGAAAAGTCCAACTAAGATACTATCTTTAACTTTCATTTTTTCAATTCCTTTATCTTTTGGTTTTACAATACTAGTTAAAAATAAAATCCCACCAGTTACAAGAAGCATAAAGCCAACCATAGTAACATTGGAGTATGCTCCTTTGAAAAAGTCTTCAAATGCAAGTCCAATACCCGCTGTTACGATAGTCGCTATAATCAGTAGTATGATAAAGTATCTTTCTTGTTTATATTTAAGAGTATCAAAGTCGGGTGTTTTTAGCAAAACTTTTGGGAAAGTAAATGCAGCTTTTATTAACGATATAATATCTTTCCAAAAAACCCAAAAAACAGATGCCAAAGTCCCAAAATGCAGCACTACTTCGAAAGTTATCCCCGGTTGATCTATGCCTAACAAAGACTGAGCAAGCACTAGGTGTCCAGAGCTACTAACTGGTATGAACTCAGTTAGTCCCTGTATTAACCCAACTATTAAAGCATGTAGTAATGACATATCTTCCCCTCCACTTTAGTATTTACATCTAATTCCAAAAAAATTATATCACACTAATGGGAATAAAAAAAGATACAGTAAGCCAACTCTCACTATAAGAATAAAAAGAAGCTGTCTCAGAAACAGGTTTCGTTCCTTAAGAGGCAGCTTCTTTAATTAACCTTTAAAGTTTATTATAGATCCCGGTTGAAAAAGAGGGTTTAGATAGTTTTGACAGTCGGAGCTTATAACCCGAACTACTTTATACCCTTCTTCTAATTTTTCTGTTTGTAAAATAGTGTTTCCTTCTAGATGGATCTCATGTAACTGCTTAGGTTCTACACTATGGTCATAAAGGGCATGTTCTGGCATGGGAGTGTACAACAATGAACTCAAAAAATCACCCCTCTTATTGAATGTTATTTGTTTGCGACATTAATTCTCTCAGTTTGCTAACACTAGAGTCTAGCCCACCTACAGTGTCTATAAGACCATTTTTAACTGCGTCTGGTCCAACAAGAACTGTACCAATATCCCTAGCTAACTCTCCTGTTTGGAACATTAATTCTTTAAACCTGCCTTCAGTCATTCGAGAGTTTTCTGCAACAAAACGAATAATCCTTTCTTGCATCTTATCAAGATATTCGTATGTTTGAGGAACGCTAACCACAAGACCTGTTAATCTTACAGGATGAATTGTCATGGTTGCTGTTTCAGCAATTACAGAATAATCTGTGGAGACTGCTATAGGTACTCCTATACTGTGGCCTCCTCCTAGTACCAAAGAGACAGTTGGTTTGGAGATGGTCTTTACCATTTCAGAGATTGCCAATCCTGCTTCTACATCGCCCCCAACTGTGTTTAGTATAAGCAATAACCCCTTAATATTTGGGTTTTGTTCCACAGCTACAAGTTGAGGTATTATGTGCTCGTACTTTGTAGTTTTGTTTTGTGGTGGTAAAACTTGATGGCCCTCTACCTGACCTATTATCGGCATCACGTGTATGCTTTTGTCCATATCAGGTATGTTAATTTGCCCCACTTGTTGAATGTTGTTTATCTTTTGGTTCATTTGAGGTGGCTGCTGTGGCGGGGTGGGTTGCTGAGGTTGCGCCGGTTGTGCTGGATTGGGGTTATTGTTATCTAAATTTTTCAAACTAATCACTCCTTAAGCATTGTAATTAAGCCTATGGTTATTTTTTGTTACAACACTGTTTTATATTCAATTAAATAAATAAAAACCCCTTGAAGCTTTAAATAGCCTCAAAGGGTTAATGGTTATTTAGGTACTTCCATAATTATTGGAAGTATCATAGGTCTTCTTCTTGTTTTTTCATACAATCTTCTGCTTAAGTCGTCTTTAATGTCGTTTTTAATTTGAGACCACTCTTTTTTGTTGTTTGCTCTACATTTCTCAAGTGTGCCTTCAACTGTGACCTTTGCTTCGGAAATCAGCTTTTCAGATTCTCTGACATAGACAAACCCTCTTGTTATAATATCAGGGCCCGCCATAACTTTATTAGTACCACGCTGAAGCGTAACAACAACTATTAATATACCGTCAAGTGAAAGTTGTTTTCTGTCGCGTAACACTATGTTGCCTACGTCTCCAACACCAAGACCATCAACTAGGATACTGCCAGCATTTACTTTGCCTGAGATTTTAGCAGTTTTTCGGTTAAACTCCATAATGTCTCCGATTTCCGGCATTAAGACATTATTTCGGTCAACCCCTGTTGACTCTGCTATTTTAGCAAGATGTACATTGTGTCTATACTCACCGTGTATAGGAACTACATATTTCGGTTTTACGAGGTTTAAGATTAGTTTTAGCTCTTCTTGACTTGCATGACCTGATACATGTATTCCTGAAACAGACTCATATATTACATCTGCCCCTCTTTTAAATAAATTGTCTATCGTTTTAGATACAAACTTTTCATTACCTGGGATAGGTGAAGCAGCTATGATGACAGTGTCCCCAGGGATAATGCTTACTTTTCTATGTTCGGAGTTAGCCATTCTTGTCAACGCAGACATCGGTTCTCCTTGACTTCCTGTAGTGATTAGCACTATTTCTTCGGAGTTGTAATTACCAATATCATCAATTTCTATTAATAAATCACTAGGGATATTTAAGTATCCTAGCTCCATCGACTTATTTACAACATTGACCATACTTCTTCCATTGACGCATACCTTTTTATTATATTTATAAGCAGCGTCACATACTTGTTGTAATCTGTGGACGTTTGATGCAAAGGTTGCTACGATAATACGATCTTTCGCTAGTCTAAAAATCTCATCTATAGTGGAACCCACTACCTTTTCAGACATAGTGAAACCCGGACGTTCTGCGTTGGTACTATCAGCCATTAAGGCTAACACACCTTTTTTACCTAATTCCGAGATCTTTTGAAAGTCGGTTATTTCTCCATCAACTGGTGTTTGGTCTATTTTAAAATCTCCTGTATGAATTATTGTTCCAACAGGTGTGTGAATTCCCATACCAACAGCATCGGGTATACTGTGGTTTACTTTAAAGAAATCCACCTTAAAGTTATCTCCTAAAGTTAAGCTGCTACCTGGTTTTATAGTGTTTGTCTTAACTTTATTTAGCAGACCATGTTCTTTAAGTTTTCCTTCTAACAAACCTAGCGTCAATTTCGTACCGTATACTTGCTTGTTTACTCGCTTAAGTATATATGGTAATGCTCCAATATGGTCTTCATGACCATGGGTTATTAAAATTCCCTTTACTTTATCTTGATTCTCTTCTAAGTAAGAAAAATCTGGAATGACTAGGTCTACACCTAGCATGTCATCTTCAGGAAACTTAAGTCCACCATCAATTACTATAATTTCATTTTTATACTCCACTAAAAACATGTTTTTACCTATTTCGCCAACACCGCCTAAAGGTATCACCTTGACTGAACCTAAGTTTCTACCGTTCTTCCTTGGCCTACTAGTGTTGTTTGCTCTTGGCTTAGAGTTTTTAGTAGTAGTTCTTTTTGTATTTGTATTTTTGTTGTTATTTTCTTGGGCCAAAAAAAAGCCACCTCCTTGTTATTTTTACTTCCCCGAACAAAACCAGTTACTGGTATTATACATCATTTAAGCTGATATTACAAATGACTCCTACAAAGAAAAGTAAAACGCTATCATACATAGCGTTTTACTTTTCTTTAATTATAATTCTTTTAAAATGTTTTTTAGGCTTTCAATTGTACTTTTAGTTGGAGTAGTTAATGGTGGTCGACAATTGCCAACTTCGAAACCAAGGAGTTCTACAGCTTTTTTGACAGGGATAGGATTACTCTCCATAAATAATGCCTCATATACAGGCAAAAGCTTAGAGTTAATTTTTTGAGCGTTTTGGGTATTGCCTACACTAAACTCAGTTATCATTTCTTTAATATATTGTGACACTACATGACCTGCAACTGAAACTACCCCTTTGCTTCCAACTGCCAACATCGGCAAAGTTAAATGGTCCTCTCCACTATAAATATTGATTGAATTTTTACAAATTCTGTGTATATTACTTATTTGGTTTAGGTCTCCGCTAGCTTCCTTTATGGCAACTATATTCTCCATGGTTGCAAGTTGTTTTACAGTTTGAGCCTCAATGTTAGTACCTGTTCTTTTGGGAACGTTATAAATCATTATTGGCAAAGAGGTAACTGCGCTTATTTTGAAATAGTGGTCTACGATTCCTTGTTGCGTTGGTTTATTATAGTATGGAGTTACTACCATTACCCCATCTATATTGGTGTTTTGCTCGAAAATTTTGGTAGTTTCGATAGTTTCTTTGGTGCTATTACTCCCCGTACCGACTAGTATTTTACCACTTCCCTTTATCTCATCACATACTGCATCAACAAGATCTATTTTTTCTTCTAAAGTTAGGGTAGGTGATTCACCTGTAGTGCCAGCCAGCACCAATCCATCATTACCTTTTTTTATTAAATGTCTAGCTAATCTTTGCGCTGTTTTTAGGTTTAATTTACCGTTTTCATCAAAGGGTGTTACCATGGCCGTTAAAACTTCACCAAACATTCTTTCACCACCTTTTTTCAATTAAAGACTTGTGAAGTGCGTTAATGGCACTTTTTGCATAAACACTTTTTACTAGTATAGAAATATTAACATGAGAATCTGCTGTTTGTAGGATAGGAATTTTAGATTCAAATAATGGTTCCAAAATTTTAGACATGACTCCTGGCTTTCCTTCCATTGCTGCTCCAATTATCGTGATTTTTGTACAGTCCTTTACAACTTCATATGATAAATTATGATAATTTAGTACTTTATCAACCTCTTGACGATCTTTCTGAGGTACAGTGAATACTTTCAGCTTAGGAGTTAGATTAATTAAGTCTAAGCTTACATCGTTATCTGCAATTCTTTTGAAAAGCTCTAATTCTAATCTTTTATCTTCTTTATCAAAGTAAACTGAATACTGAAGCAGTCCTTTAATGTCTGCTATACCAGTAATTATTTTGTTAGTAGTTTTATTATCATGCAATAAAGAGTGAACTTTTTTAATAGATGTTCCTTGGTCTTTAAAATCCGTAGATTTTATCCATAAATTCAGGTTCGCTTTCATGGCCATTTCTACTGCTCTAGGGTGTATCACTTTAGCACCACCGTTGGCCATTTGGAAGATTTCTTCATAAGTTATTTCCTTTAGTTTGTGAGCGCTAGGAACAATTTTAGGATCTGCAGTCATAACTCCTTTTACATCTGTAAAAATTTCAACCGACTCTGCTTTTAAGGCATCTCCAACTGCCACTGCGGTTATATCGCTTCCGCCTCTTCCTAAAGTGGAGATTTCATTAGTGTTTGTCAGGCCTTGAAATCCTGGAATAACAATAATTGAATGCTCTTTAAAGGCTTTTTTAAAGTTTGTATCATTTACTTCTAAAATATTTGCATTTGTGAATTTAGTGTCGGTTTTGATTCCCATGTTCCAGCCTGTTAAAATAGAGCATTGAACATTATGCGACTCAACTTCTGATGCTAAAAGAACTGCTGATATAATCTCTCCACAGGATAAAAGTAAGTCAATTTTTGATTTAGAAGTTTCGGAATGCTTTTTTAGTAGGTTTAGCAAGGTATCTGTAGCATAAGGTGAACCTTCTCTCCCCATAGCAGAAACTACTAGAACTAGTTTTAGGTTATTATTTTTTTGTATTTGAACTACTGCATTTTGTGCTATATTTCTTCTTTGCTGTTCTGTGGCGACCGATGTCCCCCCAAACTTTTGTACTTTAATCATTTTTTGCTTTATACTCAATCAAAATTGGTTGTACTTGGTTTTTAGATAACGCTTTTTCGATTGTTGGAAGGACCTTATCTAAGTTTGCCACTAGTGAAAAGGGTTTTCCTTGTGGATTGTCTTGGCCAAAAGGTACGAAGAATATATTTCTATGTGTTATCAACCTAGCAATGTTCGAAGCATTTTGACTAAGTCCATCATTGGTGGAAACCGCCAATACTACTGGTCTATTATTTCTTAAATGGGCTTTTATTGCCATCAATGCTCCGTTGTCCGTGATAGCGTTAGCTAATTTTGCTAAAGTATTACCTGTGCATGGGATAACGATTAAAATATCTAAAAATTTATTTGGCCCGATGGGTTCTGCTTCAACTACACCTGATATTACGGGTTTTTGAGTTATTTCTTTAATTTCTTCTATCCAATGGCTACCTTTGCCAAATCTAGTATCTAGAAACATTGAGGAAGATATTATCGGGAAAAGCTCTGCCCCTTGCTTTTTAAGTTCTTTCAATTGAATCATTGCTTTTTCTAACGTGCAATGAGATCCTGTAATAACAACACCTATTTTTTTGCCTTTTAACACTTATCTCTCCTCCTTTAAAAATTTAGGAAGTACCTCGCTTAAAATTTTGCCTGCAGTTTTTGGTGCTATGATCCCAGGAAGTCCTGGCGCTAAAAGAGCTTTAATTCCAATCTTTTTAGCATACGCAAAATCTACCCCCCCAGGTGCAGAAGCGATATCAATAATAACCTCAACATTTTTTAATGATTCAAGAGCTTTTTTGTCTAAGACCATTGAGGGTGCAGTGTTAAAAATTAACTCTGCTTTGGAGTAATGCTGTTTAGCTTTTTGTGGATGAATTCCGTAAAACCCCATTTCAAAGGCCCTTGCAAGGTTAACTGGGTTTCTAGTTACTATAGTTACTTTAGCTCCTAATCCTTGTAGCATACGAGCTAAGGTAGTTCCACAACGACCAAACCCAATTACTATTGCTTTTGAACCATGGATAGTTATTTCTGAGTTATCCATTGCCATCTGAATTGCGCCTTCACCAGAAGGTATTGAATTTAAGATAGCTAGTTCATCATCTTCTGCAATCTCTATAACTTTGCAATTATATTTTTCAGCTAAGCTCAAAAACCACTTTCTAGCCCATCCTATGCATATTAAGGTTTTTTGGGGTAGTTGAATAAAGAAAGATTCTTCAACCACTATGGGTTCTTTTGAGTATTGCGACTTAACAACTCCATGCTCGCTAGTGCCTGACATAGGGAAAACGATTTTATCATTTGGTTGAATAGATTCACCAATTGCCCCCACATCAAACTTGTTAAATCCCTTTAAGTCAAAACCCCAAAGGCTGACGTTATAGCCTTTTTCTTTAAGATTTTCTGCTAGATAAAGTTCCCTATCGTCACCACCGATAAGATGAATATTACACATTTAAATCACCTCTGATATAACATATGATAATTGTTTAGCAAAAGTCACTAAAAAAAGTGCAAAAAACATAAAAAAAAGCTACTGGCTAGAACCAGTAGCTTTTGATTTAATGACTTTCAACATCTTGAGCGCCTTTTTCACGCATTATCGATGCTGCATCCTCAGTATCATTTGACTCTAATATAACTAGAATATGTCCTTCTTGGACTTTCGACTCATAGTGCTTACTTCTTTCTTCAGGAATCCCATAGTCAACAAGACCTCCGGCAACGCCACCTGTTAGGGCGCCTGTTAATATACCCGCCATTGGACCAGCTGCAATTATAGGGCCTAACCCTGGAATTACTAGAGCTCCTGCTCCCACAGCAAGTCCTGCCAATCCGCCTAGAGCTCCACCTGTCAATGTGCCGTCGGTAAGGTTTTGATCTTCAAAGGATAACTCACTATCTTTATTAGCGGACGTTTCTGTGTTAAATCCAGAATCACTGTACTTCTGCCTGTACTCGTTACTTTCCACCCTATAGTTAGTATCTTCAACTTCGGGGTTATTTTGTTGTCCCTGTTGCTTGTCTTTTGCAACAATAGAGATTTCTCCTGCAAATTGATCTTGTCTTAACGTTTTTACAGCTTCCTCTGCTTGTTGTCTAGAAGTGAACAAACCTATTATTTTTTGTGCCATTAAAAAACCTCCTAATTTTAATATCATTATTATGATATCCGAGGAGGTTTAAAATTATTTTATTCTTCATCTACATTAACGATTATAGTGTCTTGGCCAATTTTTTTTATTGAAGACCAAGGTATGGTGACACTTTTAGTGTTTCCTGAAAGTGTGCTCCAAACGTTTGCTTTATCTGGAATTATAAGTTCCTTGATTCCACCTGTTTCAATATCGATTACTAAGTCACAGTTTCCTACAACTCCTAGCTTTTTACCATCACTATAGTTAATAATCTCTTTGCTATCAAGCTCAGAAAAACGCATGCCGTAGCCTCCTTTATTTCCTTTGAAGCTGCATAAGTTTGTTTATTTTATTATCTAATTCCATGCTTATTCTTAATAATTTTTTATTATCTAAAGTGTCCTTAGAGTTATATCCTTCATTTAACTCTTTTCTTAATTGTTCAATTTCAGATTTAATTTGCTTTTTCTTATAACTTATTTCAGTCATGGTCTCACCTGCTTTTAAGAGTTAGTGTTACTATATTCGTGAACACAGTGGAGATTCCCTTTAAATTGGTTAAAAATTTTGATCGATTTTTGTAATATCTTCTTTTTGAAAGTCTGGGCATAACATTCTATCCATATGTACAATCTCATACCCTTTTTCCTTAATACCTTCTATCATCATTTCTAAAGCTAATGGTGTTTGTTCCGTAGGATGCATCAAAATAATTGCCCCATTGTGTATATTTTCAATAATTCTATTTGACATATTTTCTGAACCAGGTCGCTGCCAATCAATTGTATCTAAGCTCCATAATACGTTTGTCATTCCTTCTTTATGAGCCACTTGGAAAATTCTTTTTTCTTTCTCACCATAAGGTGGGCTAAAAAAATTAGCCTTTTTACCAGTTGCTTTATAAATAGCCTCATTTGTTTTGTTAATTTCTTCTATGATTTTATCATCACTTATCTTACTCATATAGGGATCGGAATAGCCGTGATTACCAATTACATGGCCTTGCTTTTGTATTTTGTCTACAATCTGAGTGTTTTTTTCAGCCCATTTTCCAACTAAAAAAAAATTTGCTTTACACTCATGTTCTTTTAATATATCTAGCATTTCAAGTAAGTATTCTGTACCCCATGAGACATTAATTACAAAAGATACCATCTTTTTACTTGGATGCCCTTGGTAAATTGGAACATCTGCGTAATCTTCTATGGTTTTTTCTGGTTCTATTGTGTTAAGGTATGGAATAACTTTTTCTCCTTTTGAAGAATTTATGATTTTTTCCGCTGTTTTCTCTATATTTAGCTCAAAGCCATTTAAGTGAGGAATCAAACTCTGTGTTTCAGGATCGATGTAAGCACTTTTAGGTTCTCTCTCATAGTTACTAGCAACAGATCGTAAGTAATTTTCTACCTCATCTTTTTTCACTCCACCGAGGTTGAAATCCCCGAAAACTACGTTGGCATTAACCGTTGAAACAGAACTATAAAACGATGCTCCAACTATTAATAATATTAAAAATACCTTTATTAAAACTACCGTAATTAAAGTTTTAAATCTTAATGTTTTTATGTATATCGCCATATCTCCACCTCCTATATAAATAATAGTATTTCGAGGATTGGGTAGGTATTACAAAACTAATAAAAAAAGCATCTTTTAGCAGATGCTTTTTTTATTAGTTTTCTTTATTTTGTTGTTGGTCTTCTTTGAGAAGAGCCTTTCTAGACAGGTTGATACGTCCCTTTTCATCGATATCAGTAACTTTTACCTCGATTGTATCACCTAGGTTTACAATATCTTCTGTTTTATTTACTCTTTCTAGATCCAGCTGAGAAATATGGATTAGCCCCTCTTTTCCTGGTAAAACCTCAGCGAAAGCTCCATATTTTTCCACTCTTGTAACTTTTGCTTGATACTTTTTGCCAACCTCCACTTCAGCAGTTAAATCTTTAATAATTTTTAAAGCTTTATCTCCTGATTCTTGGTCGACAGCAGCGATAAACACCTTGCCATCAGGTTCTATATCAATCTTGACCCCAGTTTGATCTATGATTTGGTTTATCATTTTACCACCCGGGCCAATTACGTCCCTTATCTTATCAGGGTTAATCTTAAACTGCATAATCTTAGGTGCATATTTGGATAGTAAGGTATTTGGTTTATCAATTGTTTGCAACATTTTGTCCATAATCTTTAGGTAATTTCTTTTACCTGATTTTATAGCACTAGATAGTATGTCTTCATTGATACCTGCTACTTTTATATCCATTTGTAGAGCGGTGATACCATCTTCTGTTCCAGCCACCTTAAAGTCCATATCTCCTAAAAAGTCTTCCATTCCCTGTATATCTGTAAGAACTTGATGCTTGTCCTCACCTATTACCAAGCCCATGGCAATGCCTGAGACAGGTTTTTTGATAGGCACACCGGCGTGCATTAAAGATAGGGTGCTGGCACATACACTACCCATTGATGATGAACCATTAGATTCTAGAACTTCTGAAACTAAGCGGATTGTGTAAGGGAAATCCTCCTCAGATGGAATCATTGGTTCTAAAGCCCGTTCTGCTAAGGCACCATGGCCAATTTCTCTTCTACCTGGACCTCTCATAAACCCTGGTTCTCCAACAGAAAAAGGCGGGAAATTATAGTGATGTATATAACGCTTAGACTCCTCTAAGTCTATTCCATCTAAGATTTGAACATCTCCTAATGGTCCTAATGTACAAACACTTAGTACTTGAGTTTGTCCTCTTTTAAACAGACCAGAGCCATGAGTTCGAGGTAGTATATCAATCTCACAACTAATCGGTCTTATTTCATCAGGGTTACGTCCGTCTGGGCGAATACCTTCATTTAATATACTATTTCTTACCTCTTCTTTCACAATTATAGAAATAACTTCGCTAATATCTGCTTGTTTTTCTTCAAATTGATCGCCATAAAAGCCCTCAAGCGTGGTAAAAACATCATCTTTTACATTGTTAATATTGGTTTCACGCTCAAGCTTATCAAAGGTCTGAATAGCCTGTTTTAATGGATTGCTAGCAATCTCACGAACTTTTTGGTCAACTTCTTCATCTACTTTATGTAGGTGTACTTCCATCTTTTCTTTGCCAATTTCTGCAATTATCTTTTTTTGAAAGCTGACAATATTTTTAATTTCTTCATGAGCTTTCATCAAAGCTTCTAAAATGATATCCTCTGAAACTTCGTTAGCACCTGCTTCCACCATCATTATTGCTTCTTCAGTTCCTGCTACGGTAAGGTTTAAATCAGTATGCTCTCTTTGCTCAAAAGTAGGGTTTATAACAATTTCATTGTTAATTAATCCTACTGAAACAGCACCAACAGGTCCGTCAAAAGGAATATCTGAAATGCATAATGCTATAGAAGCACCGTTAATTGCTGTAATCTCTGGCAAATTATCTTGATCTACAGACATAACAGTACAAACTACATGGACCGCATTTCTAAAACCTTCTGGAAATAATGGTCTAAGTGGCCTATCAGTTAACCTCGCAGCTAAAACAGCTTTTTCTGATGGCCTACCTTCTCTTTTGATAAACCCTCCAGGGATTTTTCCAACAGCATAAAGTCTTTCCTCATAATCAACTGTTAACGGAAAGAAGTTTACACCCTCCTTAGCTTCCTTAGAAGCTGTGGCATTTACCAACACCGAAGTGTCACCGTACTTTAACATTGCAGAACCATTTGCTTGCTGAGAATACTTTTGGGTTTCTACGACCAACTCTCTCCCAGCAAAATTGTAACTATAAACTTTACTCATCGTCATCCTCCTTTCAGATAATATTATCCCTTTTTATAGGAATAATATGCCTTCAACACTATTTTGAATTTACTGAATTAAAAATAAAGCGGGATTAATCCCGCTTTATTTACTTTCTAATGTTTAGCTTTTCGATTAGGGTTCTGTATCTCTCGATATCTTTATCTTTTAAGTAGTTCAAAAGATTACGTCTTTTACCAACCATTTTTAGAAGTCCTCTTCTAGAATGGAAATCTTTTTTATGAGTTTTAAAATGATCGTTTAGTTGGTTAATTCTGTGAGTTAATACAGCGATTTGTACCTCTGGAGAACCAGTGTCTCCCTCATGAGTTTTAAACTCTTCGATTACTTTTTGTTTATCAAAAGTCATTGTTTCACCTCCTAAAATTTCTCCATTAGCCCAGTGTACCGTCGGTGAGTCGATAAACAGAGCGTAAGGAACTTAACAATAAAAAGTTTATCATATTTCTACCCAAATGTAAAGAATTACTATGTTAGAATCCTTCTGGCATCCTTTATATCGTTATTTACTTGATTTATTAACTCTATTTTATTTTCAAAGTTTTGTTCACTTCTTAAAAATTTAACTAAACTTATACATACCATTTTCCCATATAAAGTCTTTTCTAAATCGAAGATATGAACTTCCACACCATACTTATTGTTTCCTATAGTTGGCTTTGTGCCGAAGTTGGCCACCCCAGAAAAAGTTTTGCCATCCACCTTAACTTTAACAGCATATACACCATTTTTAGGGTATAAAGTGTTGCTATTAAGATAGAAGTTAGCAGTGGGAAAACCCATTTTCTTTCCCAAACCTAAACCACTAACCACAATCCCGGAATATATCGGATATTCTCCAGCTACATTATAGAATAATTGAATATCCCCATCTAATAAAGCTTTCCTAAGTAAAGTGCTTGATGCTACAACATTGTCAAAAGTTACTGCATCCAAAACTTCTGTATTAAACTCTGAATACTTCTTTAAAAATTTGGCGTTTCCTTCGCCATTTCTTCCAAAGCAAAAATCATATCCTATAACTAGTCCTTTACATTTAAGTTTGTTAATCAAAATTTCTTGCACAAATTTTTTAGGCGAATAACCAGCAAAATCCTTAGTAAATGGAATAATTATCAAGTAGTCTACTTCCGTTTTCTTTAGTTTCTCCACTTTTATCTCTATGGGGTTAATCACTTTAAAATCAGGAACAAAAAGCGACTGAGGATGGGGAAAAAAAGAGATTATAACTGAACTGCCTCCAGAGCTTTTTGCTTTTTCCTTAACCTTTTCCACTAATTGTTTATGACCCTTATGGTAACCATCAAAGTTACCTATTGTAACAAAAGAACTCCCTTGAATTAGTTTGATTTTTTCTAAGCCAAATATAACTTCCATTTCACCCGCTCCTCTTAAGCATAAACTTTAGTAGGTTTAAGGCTACCTCTTGCTGAATTAGCTAGTGCCAAAAAATCACCTTGCCTATTGTAAAGTCTTACTGTTCCTTCTACTTCAGTATCTATATTAACCTTCCTACCGTGGATAATTGCTTGACTGCTATCATCATCTAAAGTTAGTTTAGGAAACTTTACTAACACCGTGTCTAATGGAAAAAGCATTTCCGGCACTTTGTCCTTTTCGATTTGTGATAGAGGAGTTGCTGTCTCAATATTAAAAGGTCCAACTTTTGTTCTTAGTAAAAAAGACATTAAACCACCATACCCAACTACGTCACCGATATCTGTACAAAGCGATCTTATATAAGTGCCCTTTGAACAAGTCACATCAATATAAAACTTATCCTGTTTAAAGGGGGTGTCAATCAACTCTATTTTATATACCTGCACCTTCCTAGTTGGCACCTCTACCTCTTTTCCTTGACGATAATACTCATAAAGCTTCTTGCCTTTAACCTTAATAGCTGATGCCATTGGTGGCGTTTGTGTTATTTCACCAACAAAACCATTTAAAATTTCTGTTAGAGCATTTCTTTCTAAACTAAAATCTTTTGGCAGTTCTTGTTTTGTTACGTTTCCGTATAAATCGCCAGTGTCAGATTTTTCACCTAAGGTTACCTCAGCTCTGTAAACTTTATCAAAATCCATGACATACTGACTGACCCGTGTCGCTTTGCCAATACAGATAGGCAGCACACCAGCAGCATTAGGGTCTAATGTACCGGTGTGCCCTATTTTTTTAATTCCTAATTTTTTTCTTAGTTCAGCCACTACCTGATGAGATGTTTTACCAGGGGGCTTTAAAACATTTATAATACCATCCATATTAGAGATTAATCTTCCCTTCTACAACTTTTATAACGTCTGCTAAAATTTCACCGGGATCGTCATTTTTAAGGCTAAAACCTGCGGCCTTTTTATGACCCCCTCCTCCGTAGTAGCGACAAATCTCTCCGACATCAGCATCTCCAGTGGATCTAAAGCTAAACTTCATAAAATCACCTTCACATTTTACCAAGATAGCAATCTTCACACCTTCAATATTTCGTAAATAATCAACTAAGTCATCTGTCTGCTGGAAATCTGCCATCCCATGAGACAAAAGGTCATCTATGGTTACTGTAAGAACTGCAATGGTACTATCGTTATAGACCTTAATTTTATTTAAGAATGATGATAAGAATTTATAATAGTTTAGACTTTTTTTCTCTAAGTTTTGTTTAAATATAGAGGGATTTACTCCTGTTTCCAATAATTCTCCTGCTATAACATGAGTTTTTGGACTAGTGTTCTCATAGCAGAAGAAACCAGAATCAGTGACAATACCTAGGTATAGACAGTTAGCCATCTCTAAAGTCAAGGGAATATCCAAAGCCTTTAAGATATCATAGACAAGCTCTGCAGTTGCAACTTTAGATTCATCTAGGTAGTTTATGTTGGCAAAGCTTGTGTTTTTAGGATGATGATCAATATTTATAGAGGTAGTAAAGGAGGATAGCTCAATTCCCTGTTCTAAAATTCTTTGTTCATCACTGCAGTCTAAGACAATTAGACAGCTTTTATGGTTAGTCGGTTTGTCAGATGAGATCAGGCTCATTTCATCTAAAAACAGAAACTGTTTAGGGACAGTTTCATTACAATATAATGAAACTGTTTTCCCTAAAAATTTCAAACCTAAACCTAAAGCAACCATCGAACCAAGACAATCGCCATCAGGCCCGGGATGTCCAACTAGAGTAAATTCTTTTTGATCCCTTATTGTATTTAGTAATGCTTTGAAATTACTTGCCATCATTAATGTCCCTAAGAAGCTTATCAATTTTATTTCCATACTCTAAAGAATGATCAAACTTAAAAGATAGCTCTGGCACATGTCTTACTTTCAAACGTTTACCTAGCTCTGATCTGATGAAGCCTTTGGCTTTTTCCACTCCTTTGAGCGTGTCAGTTTTTTCCTGCTCTGTCCCATAAACTGTGAAATAAATTGTACATTCTCTCAGATCATTAGTAACATCTACGCTTGTAATGGTTAAAAAACCTACTCGTGGATCTTTTAAACGTTTTTGAAATATATCGTTGGTCTCAATCTTAATAGCCTCTGCAAGCTTTATCGCTCTTTGTTGAGACATATTCATCACCTCGTTAAACTGGTTTGACTTCCTCTTCAGTGAAACATTCAACAATATCTCCATCTTTGACATCATTGAAGTTCTCTAATAATATACCGCACTCGTAACCTGTGCTTACTTCCTTAACGTCATCTTTAAAACGCTTAAGAGTGTCTAATTTTCCTTCATATATTACAATGCCGTCTCTTATTAATCTTACACCATAGTTTTTAACCATTTTACCTTCAAGAATATAGCTTCCAGCTATGGTTCCAATTTTTGATGCTTTAAAAGTTTGCCTAACTTCAGCTTTTCCTACAAACACTTCTTCAAACTCGGGTTCTAAAAGACCCAGCATTGCTTTTTTCACATCTTCTATTGCATCATAGATTATTCTATATAATCTAAGGTCAACACCATCTTTTTTGGCAGCCTTTTGAGCACTAGAATCCGGTCTAACATTAAACCCTATAATAATTGCCGACGAAGCAGATGCTAACATTACATCATTTTCTGTTATTGCGCCCACTCCAGTGTGTATTACTCTAACATTTACATTTTCGTCAGAAAGCTTTTCTAAAGAATGTTTAATAGCTTCAGACGAACCTTGTACGTCCGCTTTGACGATTATATTTAGATCTTTAATTTGACCTTCTTGGATAGACTTAAATAAATCATCTAAAGAAACTGCTGAGCTATTTTTCATAAGGTCACTTTTATCTTTATCAAGTTTTTGCTGAGCTAGATTACGAGCATTTTTATCATTTTCCATAGCTCTGAAATTTTCACCGGCTTGCGGTGCCTCTGAAAGGCCTAGGATTTCTACAGGGGTCGATGGCTTTGCCTTTTTTATTTGCTTGCCTTTATCATTAATCATAGCTCTCACTTTACCAAATGCAGTTCCACTAACTATGGAATCACCAACAGATAATGTTCCCCTTCTTACTAGCACTGTAGCTACGGGGCCTCTACCCTTATCCAGCTTAGATTCAATAACTGTACCACTTGCTAATGCATTAGGATTTGCCTTTAGCTCCTGCATTTCAGAAACTAAAGTAACCATTTCAAGCAAGTTATCGATACCTTCGCCTTTTAGCGCAGATAGCTCAGCAAATACTGTTTCGCCACCCCAATCTTCAGGAACTAAATTATAGTTGGTTAGCTCTTGCTTTATTTTTTCAACATTGGCATTTGGTCTATCAATCTTATTAACAGCCACTATGATAGGAACCCCAGCTGCTTTTGCATGGTTTATTGCCTCTACAGTTTGAGGCATGACGCCATCATCCGCTGCTACTACCAAAATTGCAATATCTGTAACTTGTGCTCCTCTTGCCCTCATCGCTGTAAAAGCGGCATGGCCTGGTGTATCGATAAAAGTTATTTTACTATCATTAACTCTTACTTGATATGCACCAATATGCTGTGTAATTCCACCAGCTTCACCTGTAGTAACTTTTGTATTTCTAATTGAGTCAAGAAGGGTTGTCTTTCCATGGTCAACATGCCCTAGTACTGTAACTACTGGTGAACGTGGCTTTAAATCTTCAGCCTTATCATCAAATTCCAACTTATCTTCTTGCTCATCATCTTCAGACTTAGTTTCAACTGATGCTCCGTACTCTAGAGCAACTAGCTCTACTGTATCTTTGTCTAAAGACTGGTTTACTGAGGCCATAACACCTAAGCCCATTAACTTTTTTATTATGTCTGTAGAACTTACATCTATTTGTTCTGCTAACTCAGCTACTGTAATGCTATCATTTGATAAAATTATTTTATTATTCATTTGATCATCCTTTGTTGACTGTGATTGTTGTTTATTATTTTGTTTTTTGCTTCTTTTTTTGTTCTTTTTCTTCTTTGTTTTTGTCTTTTTCTCTTCTTTTTCTAAGTCCTGCTCGTTACCTTCTATAGGACTTTCTTCCGAAGACTTGTCTTCTTTGTCATTGGTAAATAGGTTAAAAACTTCTTCAACCTCTTGCTCCGACAAAGTGCTCATATGATTTGACACTTCTAATTTTGAACCTTTCAATTGCTCAATTAGCTCTTTACTTGTTATAGATAAATCCTTAGCTACTTCATACACTCTATACTTTTTTGTCATAATAAAACCCCCATTATTCTACTCTATATTTCCACCATCCCATTTTTTTAATATTGCTTTTGCAAACCCTTCATCAGCTGTAGACACAACACTAACATCACCTTTTCCTAGAGCATTTCCTAGTTCTTTTCGGCTATATTCTTCAATGATGGGAATATTTTTCGCACTTGCCTTTGTATAAAACTTATCTTTGGTATTATTGCTAGTATCTTTTGTTATAATAACCAATCTTGCTTTATCAGCCTTTATACTTTTTTCAACTGCTGTACTTCCTAAGTTCAATTTACCAGCTTTTCTTGCAAATCCTAATAAGCTAATCACTTAGTCTATCCTCAAGGGATTGATATACTTGATGAGGCACAGCAGTTTTTAAAGCTTTGTCAAGCCTTTTAGATTTATACGCTTTTTTAAAACAATCGATTTCCGGGCAAATATATGCACCTCTACCTGGCTTTTTTCCTGTTGGATCGATAGTTATATCACCTTCTTGGGGTTTAACTACCCGAATGAATTCTTTTTTTGACTTCATCTCCTGACAACCTACACACATCCGTTGGGGAATTTTTTTCTTCTTCATTGGAAAAGCACCACCTTAAAAACTACTCTTCTAGTTGACTTTCACATTTTATATCAATTTTCCAACCTGTCAGCTTAGCTGCTAGCCTGGCATTTTGCCCTTCCTTACCGATCGCTAAAGAAAGTTGATCATCAGGCACAATCACCCTACTCACCTTTTCATTTTCATTAGGTACTACATCCAAAACTTTTGCTGGACTTAAAGCCTGAGATATGTACTCTTTTGGATCGTCACTATACTTAATTATGTCGATTTTTTCACCTCTAAGCTCAGACACTATAGCCTGAACTCTCATGCCCTTAGGGCCTACACAAGCCCCTACAGGATCGACATCAGGATTTGACGATGCAACCGCTATCTTAGAACGATATCCTGCTTCTCTAGAAACAGTTATAACGTCAATAATTCCATCGAAAATTTCAGGTACTTCCTTTTCAAACAACCTTTTTACCAATCCAGGATGACTTCTTGAAACAAAAATTTGCGGCCCCTTAGAGGAGTTTTTTACCTCTAAAACATAAGCTTTGATATTTTGGTTCATAACATATTCTTCGCCATCTATTTGTTCCGCTGGTGGGAGAATCGCCTCTGTCTTTCCTAGATTTATGAAAACATTTTTTTGTTCTATCCGCTGAATAAGACCAGAAACTATATCCTCTTCACGGTCCACAAACTCTTCATATACTATTGTTCTTTCAGCTTCCCTTAACCTTTGAACTACAACTTGTTTTGCTGTTTGAGCTGCTATTCTT
Organism: Proteinivorax hydrogeniformans; assembly: GCF_040515995.1. GTDB lineage: Bacteria > Bacillota > Proteinivoracia > Proteinivoracales > Proteinivoracaceae > Proteinivorax > Proteinivorax hydrogeniformans. The sequence goes on from NZ_CP159485.1 coordinate 1,459,273, forward strand.
CCATACTTTTTAGGGGTCACGTCAAGTTCCATTTTGTGACCAATTTCCGCCAGCTTAGAAATTTTGCGTGCATCCTGCAGTGCAATTTCTAAGTTTTGATTTTCCACAACTTCAACAACCTCTTTTGTTGCAATCAACTTAACAATGCCATCTTCTTTGTTGATTTTTACTGTAACGTTGTCAACGTTACCATAATCCTTTTTATAAGCAGCTAATAGTGCAGCTTCTAACGCATCATACATTACTTCTTCTTTAACACCTTTTTCTCTAACAATATCCGTGATTGCTTGTAAAAACTCATTACTGTCCAAACCGGACACCTCCTTAAAACTTTATTGTTAACTTAACGTTTGCTACTTCATTAAAGTCTAGGACAAACTTTTCTTCCTTGTCTTCATCATAGATGTGAATTTCATCGTCGAAAAGTCCTTCCAGCGTACCAACAAAAACTTTTTTCCCGCCGATTTTTTTATAGGTCTTAACCTGAACTAAATGGCCTTTAAAGCGCGAAAAATCCTCAGGTTTTTTTAAGGGTCGGTCTAATCCGGGTGAAGAGACTTCCAAAAAGTACTGTTCTTTTATGGGGTCAGCTTCATCTAAGAAGGTGCTTATCTTCTCATTAACTTTTGCACAATCTTCTGTAGTTAGTTCACCTTCTAAGTTTTCAATAAAGATACGCAAATAGCTAAAACCGCTCTCTTTAACTAATTGAACGTCTACAAGGTCAAGACCTAGTTCTTTAACTACCATTTGTGTATAAGAAGCTACCTGGCTTAATACATCTTTTTTCATTTTTTGTTCACCTCTTAATGTTTCTTATATAACAATAAAGAGTGGGGATGCCCCACTCATACAGTACTCCTATAAAATTGTACCATTTTTTAGGGAGCATTGCAACTGAGTTAAAATAAAGAAAGTTGGTTAGTATCAGGAAGGCCATCTAAACAACCCATTTCCTTTAGAGTTGCAATAACAGTTTTGGAAAGCTTAGTCCTCTTTTTAATATCTTCGATTGACAAAAACTCTCCTAACTTTCTAGCAGAAACTACGGTTCTTGCTGCATTTAAGCCTAAACTGGGAACGGAAACTAACGGCGGCAACAACGCATTTCCATCAATAATAAATCTGCTATCATCTGACTTATAGATGTCAACCGGTAAAAACTTAAATCCCCTTAAATACATTTCTAGACAAATCTCTAACATTGTTAACACTGATTTTTCTTTTGCAGTAACGTTATTACCTAGCCCTTTCAACTCTTTAAGCTTGGATTTAATTGAAGGCAGACCACCTTGCACTAGTGTAACATCAAAGTCTGTAGCACGCACAGAAAAGTAGGCGCAATAAAAGGCTAAGGGGTGATGAACTTTAAAGTAAGCTATTCTAAAAGCCATAGTTACATAAGCAACAGCATGAGCTTTAGGGAACATATATTTTATCTTTTTACATGAATCTATATACCATTGGGGAACCTCGTGCTTTTTCATAGCGGTTAAAAATTCATCGGTTAGACCTTTCCCTTTTCTAACTGATTCCATAATTTGAAACGCCATTGAAGGTTCTAAGCCTTTGTGTAAAAGATAGGTCATTATATCATCTCTTGTTGATATAACTTGAGATAAAGGGGCAATATTATTTTTTACAATATCTTGTGCATTATTCAACCATACATCTGTTCCATGGGACAAGCCACTTATGCGAAATAACTCCGAGAGGGTATTAGGCTTAGTGTCAACCAACATTTGCCGTACAAAAGAAGTCCCAAACTCTGGAATTCCCATACTTCCAACCTCAGATCCTAAGTCTTTTGAGTCTATCCCTAAGGCCTCAGTAGATGAAAATAACGACATTGTTTTAGGGTCGTCTAAAGGAATCTTTTGAGCATTTACGCCCGTCAAATCTTCCAATAACTTTATGACTGTTGGGTCATCATGACCTAAAATATCTAACTTTAACAATCTGCTACTAATGGCATTATAATCAAAGTGTGTTGTAATTGTATTTGATTTTTTATCATCGGCGGGATGTTGCACAGGACAAAAATCGAAAATACTCTTATCATTTGGAACTACCATAAGGCCGCCGGGATGCTGACCTGTTGTTCTTTTTACTCCACTACAGCCGCTTACTAACCTGTTAGTCTCTGAGGTACGTTTTATAAGTTCTTTATCTGAAAGATAATTTTTTACAAAACCGTATGCTGTTTTTTCTGCTATTGTTGAAATTGTACCAGCTTTAAAAACATACCCTGTTCCAAAAAGCTCCTCTGTATATTTATGAGCAATTCCCTGATACTCACCTGAGAAGTTTAAATCAATATCAGGTACTTTATCGCCATCAAATCCAAGGAAAACTTCAAAAGGAATGTCATGGCCATCTTTTACTAGATTTGTATTACACTTTGGACATTCCTTATCCGGAAGATCCACCCCAGTACCTACTGAACCATCTTCTATAAATTCACTATACTTGCACTTTGGACATCGATAATGCGGGGGCAGTGGGTTAACCTCTGTTATATCAGTAAAGGTAGCGACCAAAGAGGAGCCAACAGAGCCCCTTGAACCAACTAAGTACCCGTCACTTAAGGACTTTGCCACTAACTTATGGGAAATATAATATATAACACCGAATCCATGTTTTATAATGGAACCTAACTCTTTTTCTAATCGTTTTGCCACTAAAGGTGGAACCGGGTTTCCATACAGTTCTTCGCTTTTTTCTTTACACATCCTTTTGATTTCAGAGTCTGCATTTTCAATTTTGGGTGTGAAAAGCCCATCTGGTATTGGCTTAATATCCTCTATCATATCATTAATCTTTTGTGGGTTTTCAATAACAATTTTCTTTTGTAACTCTTTTGGTAAATATGAGAAGTCAGAAAGCATTTCCTCTGTTGTTTTAAAATATAGAGGTGGTTGTCTGTCAGCATCAGAAAATCCTTGGCCTGTCATTAATATTTCTCTATAAACACTATCATGTTCATCTAAAAAATGGACATCGCCAGTAGCTACTACCGGCTTATCTAGTTTTTCGGCTAATGAGATGATTTTTTTGTTGATTTGCTGGATTTCTAACTCACTATTTACAATGTCTTTATCTATAAGAAAACGGTTGTTGTTAATTGGCTGTACCTCAAGATAATCATAAAATTTTGCAACTTCCTCTATATAACTTTCTTCTTCATTGTTAAGATACATCTGAAATATTTCTCCTGCCTCACAAGCCGAGCCTATTATTAACCCATTTGATAGGTTTTTAATAAGGGCTTTGCTTAGTTTGGGTTTTTTATAAAATAACTTAGTATGTGCAATGGATATCAGCTTATAAAGGTTTTTTAACCCTTCATAGTTTTTAACTAGTAAAATACAATGAAATGCTTTCTTATTTTTAAGTTTCTTATCAGAAGGGATAAGTGACAAAGATTTCAGACTGTTAAAACCTAATTCCTTACTTTCTTTAAATAGTTCAAGAAGAAGTAACGCAGTTGCCTTACAGTCATCTTCGGCTCTATGGTGATTTTGTAAGCTAATATTGTAATGGTCTGCTAATGTATTTAGTTTATAATCTTTAACACCTGATGTAAGGAGTCTACTCAAATTTAAAGTATCAAGAGCTAGATAATTAAAGTTAATACCTTGTTTTTTGCAGGCTGAATCCAAAAACCCTAAGTCAAACTTTGCATTATGGGCTACCAATATAGAGTCACCACAAAAATCTTTAAACTGTGGGAGCACTTTATCCAAAGTGGGGGCTCCATCGACATTTTCGTTAGTTATACCAGTAATTTCTGTGATTTTTCTGGGAATATCCTTACTAGGTTTAATAAAGGAGGTGAAAGTTTCAATAATATTACCATTTTCAATCTTAGCTGCTCCAATTTCAATGATTTCATCTGTCTTGTTATTTAGTCCGGTGGTCTCAAAATCAAAAACAACATATGATAATTTTTCATAATTATCGTCGTTTAGTTTCGTTTTATCTCCAAAAAACACTTCGTTTTCTTCATCCTCAACCAAATATGTTTCTACACCATATATAACTTTAATATCATTGTCTTGGCCTGCCTGTGCCGCATCTGGAAAAGACTGCACAACACCATGGTCTGTAATGGCAATCGCTTTGTGATCCCACTTAGCGGCTCTTTTGATTAAATCTTTGACAGTAACTGTCGCGTCCATAGTACTCATTTTAGTATGGGCATGAAGCTCAACTCTTTTATCCTCAGCATCATCCATTTTAACGGTGGGAGTAAAAGCATTAATTGAATTTGGGAAAAACGTCAATTCTTGACTATACCTATCCGGTTGAACATAGCCAAACACTTTTACATAATCTCCCTTGTTTAAGCTAGGACGCTGTTGACCACTTTCTAAAAAGTATTTGCAGGTAATTGAGTCAGTGTTGTCAGTAATATCAAAACTAAGTAAAGTTCTACCAGTTCTAAATTCGATATATTCCATATTAAATATCATTCCTGCCACACTAATATTTTTATCCTCTTCTATAATCGTCGAAATGTTAATAGGTTGTTTAGTAATTTGCTTGCCGACAATTACATGACTTGTTTGACCAGTTATTTCTTTTGACTCTTGTTTTTTATTGTCTTTTATTTTCTTCTCTAGTGTCTTTATATAGTCTTCTTCTTCTTTTTTATGTGTATTAGATACTTTGCTTTTTTGCTGAAGAAGCTGTTGATTTAAAGTAATGCTAACTTTAGCTTCACACTGTATATGTTTTCGTATAAATTTTTCTAGCCATGCTGCTAATCCGTTTTGCTGAGCACAGAAATAATGAATTTTATTGGGTATGGATAGTTTCACTAAAATACCATCAACATCTATCTTCCAGTTTTGCGTACTGCTTTTAAAGGCAGGAAAATCCGTTTCAATTCGCTCCAAAATATATTTTTCATTCATTCTAATTAAATTAGACAAATTGCTTGCTTTAAAGTTCCCCTGTATACACACACCTATTTTAACATCAGGAACAACTAAGCTAAGCTGCTTCTTTAACTCTTTAAATGAGTCCTCGCAATAGTTTAATTCACTGATATAAACAACCCATCTGTTATGATGGGTTGAAACTGAAATCTTATTAATTTTTAATGATTGCTTAGATAAAAATTTTTTAGCTTCCATAGAAATCCCCTAACCATCATAGTTTACTTTGTCCACTCCGCTAACAGCTGCTAACTCCCCTAATAAACGTTGCAAAGATACTTTTGTTGTTAAGCTTAGGATAAGGTCTATTTCCATACCTTTATCATCAATAGAAGATAAAGATACATTCCTTATATCAATGTTATAACTTCCTATATGTGAAGCAATTTCTCCTAAAATACCCGGTCTATCCTGTACTTCTATTTTAACTTTTATAGTCTGTTTAGTAAATAGCAGTTTTTGTTCTAATTTAGAAAACACCATTAACACAACTACAATTAAAAAAGTAGTTGTAATCGCTATAGATATATAACCAAAACCTACTGCCATACCAGTTCCTGCTACGGCCCATAAACTAGCTGCTGTAGTTAACCCTCTTATCGAAGAACCTTCTTTCATGATTGTTCCTGCACCTAAAAATCCTATCCCACTCACAATCTGAGCCGCAATTCGACTAGGGTCCCCCACTTGATACATTTCATATACTTTCCAGGAGACGATGGTAATAAGTGCCGAACCTACACAAACTAACGCATGAGTGCGAAACCCCGCAGGGTGATTATTTATTTCTCTTTCTAAGCCAACAACACTGCCTAATATAATAGCTAACAAAAGTACGCCAGATAACTGTAGTACAGCCATAATTCCCTCCTTTACTCTATCAAAAAACCCTAGATTTAACTAGGGTTTTTTATATAATAGTGGACAATTTCCCAATACATTTTCATTCTGGCAACAAAGCCTTTTAAAACTCCTAACTTTTCCTCTTTCATGACATGGCTCATATCCGGCAACTGGACAACTTGTAGATTTATTTTATTATTTTCCACAAACCGAGTTAATGCTAACTCTACGCCAAACCTAGAAACGTCAAGATCGGAAACTTTGTGTAACAATTCTCTTTTAATTGCCCTCTGACCTGAAAGGTAAGGAGCAACTTTTTGCGCTAGATCAGTTGTCGCACGCCCCTGTGAAAATACCCCTAAAGTCATTAATGTATCACCCCTTAACACAGGTGATAATAAGCTTTCTACATGTGTATCTGTCAACCCTATTAAATCGGCATCTAAAAATAGTATAATGTCAGCACCACAACTTTTCAACCCCTCATTCATTGCCCCACCCTTACCTTTATTTTCAGTAAGTTCAATAACCCTAGCACCATTGTTTTTAGCGACTTGGGCAGTCTTGTCTGTAGACCCATCACTTACCACAATAACCTCTGATACATTTTTATTACCCTTTACCACCTTTACAACATTACCAATGGTTTTTTCCTCGTTGTAAGCTGGAATTATACATGTAGCTGACAAATTAATTTCCTCCTTTAGAAGTAACTATCTAAAGCTTCCACAACTTTTTCTGCATCAAGCAAAAGTTTGTCTTTACTTTGCCTATACTTAATTTCCACTTGATTATCTGCTGCATTTTTACCAACAATAATTTGCACTGGCACCCCAATAAGCTCGTGGTCTTTAAACTTAACTCCCACTCTTTCTTTACGGTCATCAATAATTACATCAAATTTATCTTTTAATTTATCATAAATATCCTCTGCTAGGTTTAACTGTTCTTCTTTTTTTACATTAACAGGAATAACGGAAACCTGAAATGGCCCTAAAGCTTTCGGCCAAATAATCCCGTCCTCATCATGGTTTTGTTCAATTACTGCTGCTAGTAGGCGATTAACACCTATTCCATAACAACCCATAAGAAGTGGCTTTTCTTTCCCGTCCTTGTCTAAAACTGTGGCATTTAGACTTTCTGAGTACTTTGTTCCAAGCTTAAAAATATGACCAACTTCAATTCCTTTTGAACTACTTAAAACCTCACCACAGCGTGTACATGATTCCCCCTCTTTTGCTGACCTTATATCGGCAATAATGTCAGGAGTAAAGTCGCGTCCTATATTGCAGTTTATTAGGTGGACACCCTTTTTATTACCACCTACAACAAAATTTCTCATCTTCTCAACTTCTTTGTCACAAATTATAGTAACGTCTTTTAGGTTTAATGGACCAGTAAATCCTGCTTCACTTTTAATCTCTTTGATTTCTTCTTCAGATGCAGGCTCTAACAAAGAAGTATCTAGTATAGTGTTAAGTTTTGTTTCATTTATCTTTTGGTCACCTTTTACTAAGGCCACAAACATTCTTTCATTATTTGTATAAACCCTAGCCTTTACTATATTATGAGGCAAAACGTTTAAAAAATCCGCCACCTCATCTATCGAACTAGCATTTGGGGTGTCAACTTGCTTTAATTCCTTAGGGGCCTCCTCAGACTTTATTGACGTGATTTTGCTAACAGCTTTTTCTAGGTTAGCTGCATATCCACATTCGGCACAATATATTATGTCGTCTTCCCCCACTTCGCTGATTACCATAAACTCATGGGAGTGAGATCCACCTATATTACCTGAGTCTGCCTCTACAACCTGATATTTTAAATCTAATCGTGACAATATACGTTTATATGCGTCAAACATCTTGTCATAACTTAGATCTAAGCCATCTTGGTCAATATCAAAACTATATCCATCTTTCATAATAAACTCGCGGCTACGCATTACTCCAAATCTCGGTCTTCTTTCGTCTCTATATTTGGATTGGATTTGATACAACGAAAGCGGAAGATTGCGATATGACCTAAGGTCGTTCCGAACTATATCTGTAAATATTTCTTCGTGGGTCGGCCCTAGACAAAACTCTCTATTATGCCTATCCTTAAGTCTAAACATCTCATCTCCATATTCATCCCATCTTTGAGACTCTTTCCATAACTCTGCAGGTTGTATAGCAGGTCCTAGGATTTCCAAGCTGCCTGCGCTGTCCATTTCTTCACGAATGATGTTTTCCACTTTTTTTAAAATCTTATAGCCTAACGGTAAGTAAGAATAAACTCCTGATGCTTGCTTTCTGATTAAGCCTGCCCTTAACATTAGCTGATGACTGACGGTTTCTGCCTCAGCAGACGCTTCTCTTAATGTAGGCAAGAAATATTTTGATGTTCTCATTATACTACCTCCTATAATAATAAAATCTCCTCCCTTAAACAGGGACGGAGATCCGCGGTACCACCCAGATTGACACATAATATGTATCCTCTTTGTTTGGCTATATAGCACCACCTATTTGACTCAGAAACTGGTTCAATAAGTTAGCGGATGGAGTTCTCAATCAACCTCCATTCCCTGTACCGCTTACCCTATTTACTATTTTCCATCAACGTCATGCAATATTTTGATGTATTATAACATTATCTTTCTATTTTGTCAATTTCTTTAAATAGCTCATCAAGCAGCTGCCCTGTAGGAACAGTCTTTAGGATATGTCCCTTTGAAAAAACAATTCCTTTTGACTTTCCTCCAGCGATACCAACATCTGCATCTTTAGCTTCACCAGGACCATTTACCACACAACCCATAACTGCAACTTTTATATCGCTTTTGTAATCTTTTAATCTTTCCAAAACCTTTTGAGATAAACTTTCAATATCCACATCACATCTACCACATGTAGGACAGGATACAACCTCTGTCTTTACTTTATTGGTAGGTAAATTTAGCGAGTGTAAGATTTCATATGCAACTTCCACTTCATTGATAGGGTCTGAAGTCAGCGAAACTCTTATGGTATCTCCTATCCCCTTGTATAAAAGGGTGCCAATACCTAGAGCAGATTTAACTGTCCCAGCTTGTAATAACCCGGCCTCTGTAACCCCTAAATGTAGTGGGTAATCAAGCTTTTCAGATATCTTTGTGTATGCCTCTATAGTGGTTACTACATCTGATGATTTTAATGAAATACATATATCGTTAAAATCGAGCTTTTCTAAAATTTCAACTTCTCTAAGGGCAGCTCTTACCATCTTCTCTGCTGTGCTAATGTCGTCTCTAACCGATAGATCTTGTGGAAGTGAGCCGCTGTTTACTCCTATGCGTATGGGAATTGACCCATCTTTTGCTTTTTCTACCACAGCGGTCACATACTCTTTTTTGCCAATATTCCCAGGGTTTATGCGCACCTTATCAACACCATTTTCTATAGCTAATAATGCCAGTTTATGGTCAAAGTGGATATCTGCCACTAAAGGAATGTTCGTTAATCTTTTAATCTCAGAAATCGCTTTAGCACTTGCTACATCAGGAACTGCAAGCCTGACTATCTGACAACCAACTTCTTTAAGTTTCGTTATCTGCCTTACAGTGCTATTAACATCAGCAGTCTTTGTGTTTGTCATAGACTGTATAACAATTGGGTTTTTGCCACCAATTTTTATTTCTCCAACTTTTATCTCTTTAGTTTTTCTTCTATTAATCATAATTCACCTCAGGAAAGTAGTCTCATAATATCATTAAACATCACTACGACAAATAGTAACAGCAAAAATAAAACACCAATAACATGGACAAAACCTTCCTTTTCAGGATCCACAGGCTTACCTCTAACGCCTTCTACTATAAGAAATACCAATCTGCTACCATCTAGCGCCGGTATTGGTAAAAGGTTTAAAATCCCTAAGTTTACACTTAGTACAGCTGTAAACATTATTAAATTTGCAATGCCAAATCTAACAGTTTCTCCTACTAGTGCCACTATTCCTACAGGGCCTGCAAGATCATCAATAGAGCCTTCGCCCCCAAAAAATAAATTTCTAAGCCCTTCAAATATAAGCCTACCGACCATAACGGTTTCAGAAAAACCGTAGGAGATTGATTCTATAAAGCCTAGCCTACTACGTGGAGGGGTTATACCAATAACACCTCTTTCACCTGTTTCATCATACTGAGGAACCACTGAAATAGACTTAGAAGTGCCTTCTCTTAATATATTAATATTTAAACTTTTATTTGGAGAGTCGCTTATAACTTCTACCATTTCCTCCCAAGTAGTTATTTCTTGTTGATTAATGCTTACTATTTCATCTCCTGAAAGAAAGCCAGCTTCATCGGCAGGTTCTCCCTGAACAACAGCTCCAATTTCTGGCTCATTTGTGGCTAAACCAAAAGCGAAGGCAACCAACATAAAAAGCAATATGGCCAGTATAAAATTCATAAACGGTCCAGCTAATACAAACATAAACCTCTCAAGCACAGACTTTGACTGCATACTTCCTTCTTTAGATCGTTCTTCTTCATCCTCACCTAAAACTCGAACGTATCCACCTAATGGAAACAACCTGATCGCATATAACGTTTCAGCTTTTTTAAACTTTGCTATGGCAGGACCAAACCCAATAGCGAAATCTTTGACGTGCATACCTACACCTTTCGCTACTAAAAAGTGTCCTAACTCATGTACCGTAATCAGCACACCTAAAACTATAGCAGCTACAACAATTGACATCTAATCACCCCTTTATTATTCCCAAGGTACATTCCCTTGCCCAACTATCTACCTCCAAAACTTCGTTTAAAGAGGGAGCGTAAATAGTTTTATGCTTAGAAAGAACTGTTCCTATAATCTTAGATATGTCTGTAAAAGAAATTTTACCACTTAAAAAAGATTCAACACAAACTTCATTTGCTGCATTTAAAACTGCTGGGTTACTTCCCCCTGTTTTAATAGCATCTATACATAAGGATAAACCATCGAATGTTTCATAGTCTGGTCTCTCAAAAGTTAAACTTTGAGAAAATAAATCTAATCGTTTAAAGTTATTTTTAAACCTTGATGGATATGAAAAAGCATAGCTGATAGCCATCCTCATATCAGAAGGACCCATCTGAGCAATTATATTTCCATCAGAAAACTCTACTGCGGAATGAATTATACTCTGCGGATGAACTACAACTTCAATTTTATTTAAGTCTATGTCAAATAACCACTTAGCTTCTATTACTTCTAACCCTTTATTTATCAAGGTAGCAGAGTCAATCGATATCTTATTTCCCATGCTCCAATTAGGGTGCTTTAAAGCGTCTTTTGGCGTTATTGTAGCGAGATCTTCTTTAGTTTTACCCCGAAATGGTCCTCCGGAGGCTGTTAAATATATTTTTTCTACAGAATCAATTTCATTATTCCCAATTGCCTGAAATATCGCCGAATGTTCACTATCGACAGGAAGAATTACGTTATCTGTTTGTTTTGCCAACTCCATAATTAAATGACCTGCTGTTACTAAAGTTTCTTTGTTAGCTAATGCCACTTTTTTATTAGCTTTTACAGCACTATAAGTAGGAATTAAGCCGGCAGTTCCAACAATTGCTGATAGCACAGTATCAACATCTTCGCATGATGCAGCATAAACAACTCCTGATTCCCCGCCTAAGACTTTAATATCAGTATCAGCGAGGCGATGTTTTAGCTCTAGTGCACTTTTCTCATCGTAAATGCCCACAACCTTAGGTTTAAACTTTCGAGCTTGCTCTTCGACCAAGGCAATATTTCTATTAGCAACTAAACTGTAAACAGATAAGTGCTTTGCTTTTTCTATTACTTCTAGTGCCTGTTTCCCCACTGAGCCAGTGGAGCCAAGTATCGCTATATTCATATTACATCACCTTCAATTTTAAATTATATAAAATAAAGAAAAAGTATGTACCCTAGAGGAACAACAAACAGTAGGCTATCTATTCTGTCTAATACTCCCCCATGCCCTGGCAAAATATTACCAGAGTCTTTTATGTTACATTTTCTCTTAATTGCTGACTCAAACAAGTCACCGGTTTGGGCAAGGACACTACCTAAAAAAGCGAGAATAAAAGCTTCGTGAAAATCTAAAATATCCAACTGATAATTCAAAGTTAGCACCACTAGCGTGCAAAGTGCTAACCCACCTAAAGCACCTTCGATAGTTTTTTTAGGAGAAATCGAAGGAATTAATTTGTTTTTCCCTAATGTTAAACCTACAAAGTATGCCCCTGTGTCTGTTACCCATGGTATCAATAGTATTATTAGCACATATAAAAAACCTTGGGACTGGTTTCTAACTATCCCTAACATCCATAAAGGCAGGTATATATACGGAATTGCCATAATTAAGTAAGAAAGCGTCTTGATTTTTTCCGTTTCAAAGTTGACAACCAGTAAGTATATCCCCACTAGCATGAAAAAAATGGTAAAAGCTACATATAAAGGGGTAGCGGTGAAAAAGGTTATAGCTCCGAAAATTGTTAGAGGAATAAGAACCGTGGTGGTTGCTAGCTTTAACATTTTAGCATACTCGTTAGTTGCTATTACAGCAGCGGTTAAAAGTAATAAATTTAATAAAATACCGCCATACCATACTAATAGTAAAAGCAAAGGGATACCAATTACTGCTGTACATATTCTTTTGCCCATCACTTCTTCCTCCCAAATATGCCGCCATACCTTCGATTTCTCTTTTGGTAAGTTTCGATAGCTTTTAAGTATTCTTTTTCACCAAAGTCTGGCCAAAGAGTTTCACAAAAATATAATTCACTATAGGCAATTTGCCAAAGTAAATAATTGCTTACCCTGGTTTCGCCACCAGGTCTGATTAGCAAATCAGGATCTTTTATTTTTGCCGTTTCTAAATATGTAGAAAAGCTTTGTTCATTTAAAGCTTCTAAATCAATTTTTCCCTCTTTAAACTCTAAGGCGATATTTTTAGTAGCCTCGATTATCTCATTTCTGCCACCATAATTTATAGCAAATATCACATTCAAACCTGTGTTGTTAGAAGTTTTGTCTTTAGCTCTATTTATTGCATCTTGAGTTTGTCTTGGTAATCTCGCCACATCCCCTATAGTGGTTATTTTGATGTTATTTTCATGAATTTCTTTTAGTTCTTCACCTAAAAACTCCACCGGTAGTTTCATCAAATAGTTAACTTCTTTTTCAGGTCTTTTCCAGTTTTCCGTTGAAAAGGCATATAATATTAAGTTTTTTACACCAATTTCGCCACTGACTTCGGTGATTTTCTTTAACGAATCTACCCCCCGCCTGTGACCCATTACTCTTGGCAAGCCTCTTTTTTTCGCCCATCTACCGTTACCATCCATTATTATAGCTACGGTTTCTGGCACATTTTTTGTATCGACTTTGTTGTTCATAAATGACAATTTTATTCCCCCCAAACTTAGTTCAGCCGGCAAAGATAGTGAATTTTCAATTAGCGCAGGATTGTTTTTCCCTCAGTAATTGTTGCTAAATTAGATAAATTAACCCTCCCTTATTAATAAAGGGAGGGTTTTTCTATCTTTGTTTTACTATATAAAGCAATAATTTATTGTTTCGCCTTATTTGCTTTACTACCCGCCACTTAAAAGGGTCAGCTTCTTGTTCATCTTCTAAGTTAATTAGCTCATATTCTATTTCTTTATGGACTAAAACCTTTGTTGCTTCCTGAAGGTTTAAAGCAAGTAAATTCAATAAATTACACCTCTAATATTTCTTCTTCTTTATTTTGTATAATTCTGTCAGCTTCTTTTATAAACTGGTCTGTGATCTTTTGGATTTCTTCCTGAGCTTTTCTGCTTTCATCTTCTGATATTTCATTATCTTTTTCTAGAGATTTCACCATCTCGTTACCGTCTCTGCGTACATTTCTAATAGCTACTTTTCCGTCTTCACCCTTTTGTTTAACATAGCGTACTAACTCTGATCTTCTTTCTTGGGTTAGAGCCGGTATTGCCAGCCTAATTACTGAGCCATCGTTACTAGGTGTTAAACCAAGGTCTGATTTTAAAATTGCTTTTTCTACTTCAGGAATAACTGTCTTATCCCATGGTTGAACTACTAACAATCTTGGTTCTGGAGTTGAAATGTTTGCTAGCTGGTTTAATGGCGTTTGAGCACCATAGTAATCTACTACTATTCGGTCAAGTAAGCTAGGCGTTGCTCGTCCAGCCCTTACTGAGTTTAACTCTGTTTGTAAAGATTCTACAGCCTTTTTCATTCTAGTCTTTAAGTCGGAATAAATATCGTTAACCATTATTCTCCCCCTTTACTATTGTACCTATTTTTTCTCCCATTACTGCCTTTTTGATATTGCCTTCTTTGTTTAACGCAAAGACAATAAGGGGAATATTATTATCCATACAAAGTGATGATGCAGTGGAGTCCATAACTCCAAGGTTTTTATTTAATACATCAATATAAGTCAATTCTTCAAACTTCTTAGCATCTGCATTTTTAAGTGGATCGCTGTCATATACGCCATCCACTTTACCCTTAGCTAGAAGTATTGTTTCAGCGCCAATTTCTGCAGCTCTTAATGCAGCTGTCGTATCGGTAGAGAAGTAAGGATTTCCAGTGCCAGCTGCAAAAATAACAACTCGTCCCTTAGCTAAATGGTTAATAGCTCTTCTTCTTATGTATGGTTCCGCTATTTGTCTCATTTCTATAGCAGTTTGTACTCTGGTTACTACACCAATAGATTCTAAGGCATCTTGTAAAGCCAAACTGTTAATGGTAGTTGCCAACATACCCATATAGTCTGCAGTTGCTCGTTCCATTCCTTTATGGCTTGCAGTGGCACCTCGCCATATGTTGCCACCGCCAACAACTATAGCTACCTCAGTGCCTATTTCTTTTACTTCCTTGATTTGAGTTGCTATTGATTTTAAAACTGAGCTATCTATGTTAGAGCCTTCTTGTCCAGCAAGGGCTTCACCACTTAGTTTTAAAATTATACGATTAAACTTAGGCATTTAAAAAATATCCCCCTTTTTGTTTCTAGATACTTGTTTGAAATTCCTTTATTTTTTTAAAAAAGAGCACTAAGGGGTGCTCTTTTTTAAAAAAATGTATTTAAATTAAACTTGAGCTGCTTTTTTTACTTCTTCTACAAAATCTTCTTCTTTTTTGTCTAAGCCTTCTCCAACTTCATATCTTACAAAACGGCGGATAGAAATATTCTCACCAATTTTAGCGATCTTCTCGGTCAATAACTCCTGAACAGTTTTGTCACCATCTTTAACAAACTCCTGTTCAAGTAGACATACTTCTCCATAATATTTATTTATACGTCCCTCTACCATTTTTTCAACTATATGTTCAGGCTTGCCCTCATTAAGGGCTTGATTTTTAAGAACTTCTTTTTCTCTCTCTATTTCTTCTTGTGGAACTTCTTCTCTTGAAATATATGAAGGGTTTGCAGCTGCTATTTGCATTGCAATATCATTCACAAATTGTTTAAACTCATCATTTTTTGCAACAAAGTCAGTTTCAGCATTTACTTCTACTAAAACACCGATTCGTCCATCTCCATGTATGTATGCCTCAACAACACCTTCAGCAGCCACTCTTCCAGATTTTTTAGCAGCAGCAGAAAGTCCCTTTTCTCTTAGGTAATCAACAGCCTTTTCCATATCTCCCTCAGTTTTAGTAAGGGCTTTTTTACAGTCCATCATTCCAGCACCAGTTTTTTCTCTTAGCTCTTTAACATGTTTTGCAGAAATCATATCTTAAATCCTCCCTTATAGTAATTATCTAGGTTTTAAAAAAAGGTAAGGGCCACAAATAACTACCCGTGGCATCTCCTTACCTTAAGCTTATTATTCTTGTTCCCCTTGTCTTCCTTCTATAACTGCATCAGCAATTTTAGTTGTAATAAGGGTAACTGCACGGATAGCATCGTCGTTACCTGGAATCACGTAATCAATTTCATCAGGATCACAGTTTGTATCCACAATAGAGATTACCGGAATGTCCAAGTTGCGGGCTTCAGCGATAGCTATTCTTTCTTTTCTTGGGTCTACTACAAAGATTGCATCAGGAGCTTTTTTCATTTCTTTGATTCCACCAAGGTTTCTCTCTAGCTTATCTCTCTCTTTTTTAAGGTTAATAACTTCTTTTTTAGGAAGTACATCGAATGTTCCATCTTCTTCCATTTTTTCTAGTTCTTTTAACCTATCGATTCTTTTGCTTATTGTGTCAAAGTTAGTTAACATTCCACCTAACCATCTTTGACTTACAAAATACATGCCTGCTCTTTTAGCTTGCTCTTCAACAGCCTCCTGAGCTTGCTTTTTAGTACCGACAAAAAGTACAGTACCTCCATTTGCTGCTACATCTTTTACATAGTTATAAGCAGCCTCCATTTTTGTAACTGTCTTTTGTAGATCAATTACATAAATACCATTTCTTTCTGTGAAAATGTACTCCGCCATCTTAGGGTTCCAACGACGGGTTTGGTGTCCAAAGTGTACACCTGCCTCTAAAAGTTGTTTCATTGAAATAATTGCCATTATAACTTCCTCCTTCCTGGTTTGCCTCCGCTCTTTAAAAGTGATCTAAACCATAAGGTCACCAGTATCACTAACGAGCGTGCGTTTTACAACATTAGTAGTATAACATATTCTTCATTTTTATACAATATAAATTTGTTTTAATTAAAATTAAGATTCATTGCAGGAACTACTTCATCATTTTCATTAAATATCACAGTTACCGGGATGGTAAAAAAAGACGTTGGTTTTAGCTGTATAATGTTATCATTGAAATGCTCAGTTAGCATTACCTCGGCGGTTGACTCAATATCAGCAGCGATGCTTTGGGCCAATTCATTTTCATCGATGTTGGCCAACAACTCTAACATTGAGTACTCAACATTTTGTTTAAAGTTTTTTTCCATAGACCCGACCATTTCTTCTGGAAGAGCAACTTTTAAGTCACCAATTTTTAAAAAAGCATCATTTATCTGACCACTCATGTGTTCATCTATAATACCTGGTATATCGCTTTGTGCTTGTTCTAAGTGTGTGGGTATCTGTTCTTTTGTTACTTCTGTAACCATCTCATTTACCTGTGGCAAAAGCTTTTCAAGATCAACTCTAACGGAAACCCCTAGACCATATGAAAAATATATGTACATAAATAAAGAACATAAAGTCGCTACGATTCCGCAGGCAAACCCTATGCATAAATTTGAAAAACTAATTTTCTTTAACATATTTATCCCCCCTATCAATTACTATTATAACTTCGAAGGGTAAAAATATGCTTATAAAGAAAATTAGTTTGACAAAATTTCAATTATATCTTTTATTTCCATAGTCTCTGTCATAAAAAAAGTTCCACGGTGAAGTTTTCTGCTCTTTTCTAAGCCTTGAGCTTCCGTTATAAATTTTTCTTCATCATTAATGATGTTTCGTTCTTTTAGGATTTGTGCAATTTGCTTTAATGAGCTTCCTTTTGGTATGTCAATTTTGTAATAGATGTCTTCTTCTTGTCTTCTAAAGTCATCTTCGACTTTCTTTAAAACTTCATCATATATTTCTTGTCTTATTTTTTCATTTTGTTCTTCCCAAATCATACCAAGTGACTTGGCTTGCAAAACAATCGTCTCCTCACTAACAAATAGAGGCATAGAACTTAAAGTGAGTACTGTATAAGATAAAAGTAACCCAATTCCAACTCCAATTAGAAGCTTATTCATTTATATCATTGCGCTCCTTTTCTAGTAAGCTAGCAATGATATTTATTTCTCCTACACCTCTACCTAAAATTTCTGCCACCTCATTTGTCGTTTTGCCATTATCTAAAAGTTCTATGACTTCACTATGTTTAGACTCTATTTTTCCTATCTTACTTCCTTTTGGAGCTTTAGAAGTCGACTTTAAAGAACGAAGATGTTGACTAAAGGCTGATTCTAAATCATCTAAGGCATCTACCTTTTTTTTATTCACTTCACTAAGCGCCTCTTCTTTTCTTTGCTCAAGCTGTAATGCTAAGCTCTCAAATACTCTTTTAAGCTCATCGACCTCTTGCTGGTTATCGTTTAGATTAAGATGAAACTCATTGTCTGTTTGCCTTTTTCTCACATAGGCGTAGAGTAAGGGTAAGATTATTAGCACAAGGGCAAAAAGCAAAATATAATGCTCTGACATAGTATGTTAACACCTTCTTTTGCTATATATTAATATCCACGTATTTCCCTTTGTTAGGGTCTATTGCAATAGAATCTTGTGATTGCTTTTTTGTCGAATCTTTACTTGTGACATTTTGATTTTTGCTGCTATTCTTTTTATCCTCTTTATCTTTGTGTTTAGCTTTAACGGATGGGCCATGCGCATTTTCATTTTTCTGAACTGTTTTTAGCTTCATGTGTGATAGTTGTGTAGTTTGCTGCTGCAATCCCAATTGATTCAACTGCTCCCCATAATTATTTATAAGCTTTCCTACTTTGCCACTTTTGGGAATTAACACCTGTAGGTCAATAGGTTTAAAACTCACAGCTTACCCTCCTATCACTATTTTATTGAGACTTCTCCGTCATAGCCTAAGTAAAACGTCGAGCTACTAGTGATGTCAGAAATATTTCTAGATTTGGATCCTATAATTATTTTCACTCCCGGGAAAACTCTCTCGTTAGCTTCTATAACTCCCTTTGATGCTTTTAGTTTAACGGTCAAATCATTATATTGATCGGTTAAGTCTTCAATTTCACGACGCAGAAAATTTAAAGTTGAATGAAACTTTTTATATAATTCTTGCTGTTCAGCACTTAATCCTCCAGGCATTTGCTGCTTCGTATTTAACAATTTTAACGCCTGCTGTGCTTTTTTAGCGCTACTTTTTTTCTCTTGTAGTGAATTTGCCACTTCTGTACATTTTTCCCGCAGCTCTGGATCAACACCGACTTCTAAGGAGGTTCTAGTCGCTAAATTAGAACCAATTACCTTTGCTGATATTTGCTTTCCAGCCCGTATTAGTCCTCCTACAATAAGGCCTTTTCCTTCTAAAACAGTAACTTTATCCTTGGCATAGATTTCGCTATGCATAATAGCATCTTTAACCACTACATTTGTAGATGACACTTTACAATTTTCGATATATCTAGTAGAAACTGTCCCTTTAGCGTCTATAATTCCTTTGTTACGCCCCTGAATACCGCCACTAACAGTTAGATTTCCGCTACAAATTATTGTTGAACTGTCAACTAATCCATTAATGGTTACATCTCCTTGGGCCCTTACTTCAAAACCGTCTCTAACACTTCCATTTACAACTACCGTTCCTATGAAATCGATATTGCCAGATGAAAAATCTACATCTCCGTCAATTTCAAGAAGCTCAAAAACATTGATACTGTCGTTAGCTAATGACAGCTTACCATCAATTTCTGAATATATTCTGGCATCTTCAGGGTTAAAATAAATATTTTTCCCGTTTGGGATTTTAGCCTCTTTTCCAGGTGTAGATGGTATTTCTTCTCCAAAAACATTGTATCCAGGTGTCCCTTTAGTCTCAGGAACAACTTCCGCTATAGGTGTATTTTTTTCAATGTTTGTAATTAAGTCTAAATTATAATAGTCAGCTGTTCCATCTTCTAACATCACAGGAGTTTTATCTTTTTTTTCTTCAGTTAGAAACTTTAAGTATCCGTCTTCTCCGTTTTGCGGTGCTTTTCCTTCTGCTATTAAAATTTTTTCTAAACCTGTTGCTGTTAAAACTTTTTCCTTTGTTTTAACCTCATCAAAGTTATAGGTGATATTTTGAGACTTAACCTCATTCACTATTTCATCTAAATCCTCTTTTGACATATCTATACCAGGCTTATTTAATTCTATATAAGCTTCTAGCAAATCAGATGAGACAGTAACTTTAAATTTCTGATTTTCATCCATTAAATTCCCTCCCTGTATTGCGACTATGACTTTTGAGCGATAGTAAAGAGCCTTCTTAGTCTTAACACTGCTTTAGCATGGATCTGGGATATGCGAGCTTCACTTAACTTTAAGATTTCCGAAATTTCTTTAAAAGTAAGCTCCTCGTTGTAATAAAGATTCAAAATCAATTTTTCCCTATCAGAAAGCTTATCTAAAACCTTAGCTAATAATTCTTGCTGCTGCTCCAATAAAAAAGCACTGTGAGGAGAAAGCTGCTTATCATCTTCTATGGTATCTTTTAAAAAAATTGTCCCTTCTTGTGTAGAAATTGGAGTATCTAATCTGAGCAAGATTTTTTGCCCAGCATATCTGGTGAGCTTTCTCACCTTCTCTGTTGATATCTCCATAGTTTCCGATATTTTTTCGTTAGTTAAAGGCTCATTAGTAGCAGATAGTTGCTCGATAGTATCTTCTAGCTCACTGATGCCTTTTAAAATATCTTTGGGTAACCATTGCTCTTTTCGAATAGCATCAATAATTTGCCCCTTTACTCTTGGAGTGGCGTATGTTTCAAACTTTACCCCTAAGTTTGGATCAAATTTTTCCATAGCGTCAATTAACCCAATAATGCCTAAGCTAGTTAGGTCTTCTTTGTCAAAACTACCAATCCTATAACCTGTCCAAATCCTATCTACAATAAACTTTACTAAGCTTATATAATTCAATAAAAGCTCGTTTTTTGCTTCTACAGAGCCATTTTTATAGCTCTTCCATAATTGTTCCCTCTCCATCAAGAACACCAACCTTAGATAGTCTTTTGATCACTTCCAATAGTGCGAATTATAAGGTGGAAATTATCTGTATCAAAAACTATTGTTCTTCCTTTATTTCCACCGGTATCCTCAGATATAATATTGATGTTCTGCTCTGCTAATAACTCCTTGACTGCTTTTACATTTCTAGCCCCAACTTTCATGATGTCGCTGCCACCACTAAATGTGAACATTTGAGCGCCACCTGCTATTTTTGCCTTCAGTTTTTTACAACCCTTTGCTTTTAGAGATTTAATTAGAAATTCCACTGCCGTATCTGCATATTTCCCAGCGCCAAATTCACTTACTTTTGAATTTACGCTGCTCGGTAGCATCACATGTGCCATGCCTCCAATTTTCAACTTTTCGTCATACATACATAATCCAATGCATGAGCCGAGACCAGTTGTTTTAAGCATCGTAGGAGCTGATGTTATTTTGACTTCTGACATCCCTACTTTTAAAACATCTGTCATTGTACAACTCCAAAGTGGTTCATCAACTCTGTTAAAGCAGAAGGCTCGGGTATAAATAAAAAATTTCCGGAAAAATCTTTTCCATCTCTATTAAAGGTCGTCTTTATCAATAGGGCTTTTTCACTCATATCACCTAGTTGAGCTAAAGGAATATTAATTATCGCCCCAGCCATATCTATGGCAAAGGCAGGCACTGTAGGAACCATTTTTTTTTGTGTAAAATCAGATATTGCAGAAATATAAGCTCCACACAAAATATTTCCTATCTCCATTAACATGGATTGGTTGTATGAATCTAAATCATCCCAGCTAGCAGTTTTGTTCTTACCAACACTTTGCAGTATAAAATCAACTGTCTCTAAAGGGAGCATAAGAAGCATATTACCTGGCAAAGAGCCATTGACCCTAAAATACATCGCGGCAACAGCTTCATCCCCTACAAACTCTAGTGAGTTTTCAAAACCAACTAGCTCCACTTCTGGAACGTTTAGCTCAACCCTATTGGAAATCAGCGTAGAAAAGGCAGTTGCTGCGTTTCCTGCGCCAATATTTCCAAGCTCCTTTAATAAGTCTTTTTGAAGGGGTTTTATTGATTTATTAAACACATTTTCCACCTCTAGTCAGTAATTTCCTGTAGCTTGACTATTTCTTCTTTTTTCAATATCTCTTGTAAGTCTAGCAAAATAATTAGTTTGTTTTCAAGCTTTCCTACTCCGTTTATAAATCTATTATCTATTGAGCCGATTACCGAAGGGGCTGGCTCAATGCTGTCGCTGTCTATGGAAATTACATCATTTGCCGCATCTACAATCAACCCTACCTCAACTTCTTCAATACTTACAACTATAATTCTAGTGTTGTCTGTTTTTTCTTTTTCATCAAGACCAAACCTTTTTCGCAAGTCAATTACAGGAACGATACTACCTCTTAGATTACAAACTCCTTCTACAAAATCTGAAGTTTTAGGAACTCTAGTTATTTCAAGCATTCTTTCAATTCCTTGGACGTTTAAAATATCAATCCCATAGCTTTCCTCACCTAGCTGAAAAATAACAAACTTTTGTTCTTGAGTAGACATATTTAAGTTCCTCCCTTAATTAAAAAGTGTATTAGTATCTAATATTAGCATAACTTTGCCATCACCAGATATAGTAGCTCCTGAAAACCCTGTCAAATCATTTAACAATTGACCTAGTGACTTTATAACTATTTCTTGCTGTCCAATTAAATCATCAACAAGAAGGCCTATTTGTTTATCTCCTTTTTTTACAATTACCAGCGAAACCTGTTCTAAGTTCTGATTTGAAGAAGTCCCTAGGACTGAGGATAGATTAACAATTGGCAGCACATTACCTCTGAACATGTATACCTCCTGATGCCCCACCTTCTGTATCTCGCTTCTTTCTATCGAAGCTGTTTCAACTACGGAACTAAGAGGTATAGCATATGACTCATTGGCAAGCTTTATTAAAAGTCCCTGTATAATTGCTAACGTCAAAGGTAGGTGGATGGTAAAGGTGCTTCCCTGCCCTTTTTGTGTATGTATTTCTATTCCGCCACCTAAGGATTCAATTGAAGTTTTAACTACATCTAGACCGACACCTCTACCAGATAGATCAGTTACAGCTTCGGATGTACTAAAACCAGGTTCAAATATTAATTGTAGGATTTGATGCTCATCAAGTTGCTCAGCGGCTACCTCATCAATGACTCCCTTTTTAATGGCAGTTGCTCTTATTTTATCTACGTCAATTCCCTTGCCATCATCACTAACTTCTATAAAAACTTCATTACCACTTTGGTAAGCTTTCAAAAGAATATTCCCTTCAAGTGTCTTGTTAGCAGCTTGACGTCCTTCAGTACTTTCTAATCCATGGTCTATTGCATTTCTAATAAGATGTACAAGTGGATCTCCTATCTCATCAATTATTGTTCTATCTAGTTCAGTCTCTTTACCGGTTATAGTTAGAGAAACCTTTTTGTTAAGCTCTTTTGCGGTATCCCTTACCATGCGTGGAAATCTATTAAAAACTCGTTCAACTGGAACCATTCGCAGGCTCATAACTACATTTTGTAGTTCAGTAGTGACACGATGCAAACCCTCTAACCCTTCATTTATGAGTTGTTTGTTCTCATTTTCTGTACTCTCATTTAAACTTGTTTTATTAATTACAAGTTCAGAAACCAGGTTCATAAGGGAGTCTAACCTCGTAGTATCAACTCGTATTGTAGAAACAGCTTTTACTTGTTGATTGGAGGTATCGGTTGCTTGTTTTTTTTGCTGCCCTTTTTGTTCGCTTTTCTTCTCGCTTGAAGGTTCTATGGATGGGGAGTCAACTTTATCATCGTTTAAATCTGTAATCAAAATACTTTGAATTTCCGGTGTTTTTTCTAATTCTAGAATTTTATTCTTTTCAGCCTTGGTCACAAACCAAAAAGTAAAGTTATTCTCGAAATTCTCCTCTTCTAAGTCTTCAATTGATGGTTGCGACTTTATAATTTCACCAAAGTTGTCTAAATCCTTATAGATCATAAAGGCCCTTGCAGACTTTAATAGACAACTGTCATCAAGAATTATTTCTAGCTTATACGTGTTGAAACCATCCTTTTGCGCATTATTTAAAACGGTCTGTTGATATTCATTTACACCAGTAGATTGCTTATTTAAAGTAGCATCTGCAATACTTTGACTGTCTTTTTCATCAATTTTATCCAAAATTGATGAATCAAGTTCAGGCTCTTCACCGTTTGAAAGTTTTTCTAGCCCCTCCTGAAGATTATCAAATGCTAAAAATAACACATCAGTGATCTTGTCAGTAAGTTCTCTGCTTCCGTTTCTTATTTCATCTAAAAGGTTTTCTATTCCATGGGTTAAATCTGCTATACTCTGAAAACCCATTGTAGCAGCCATGCCCTTTAAGGTGTGGGCAGCCCTAAATATTTCGTTAACAGCTTGCTTATCATTTTTATCATTTTCCAGCTTCAAAAGATTGTCACTAATTATTTGCAAGTTTTCTTCTGATTCTTCTAAAAAGATTGGTAAATAGTTCTCCAAATCCATTAAAAACACCCCCTGTTTGGTTATTCTCTACTGTTCCTTCTGTAAATGATTTATAAACCTTATCAATTTTGTTTCAGTTTTTTGATCTAAGTGCAAAAATTTAACTGCATAGTAATCAGCCATTTCCCTTTCTTCTTTTCTTACTACCCTAGATAAAAGTAATAATCTATCCTCTCTGGTCTTAAGTGCAATTTCAATTAAATGTCCCACTTCAAGATTACTTTTTGTATAAAAGGACAATCCTCCGCCGCTTATATCAGAAAGCTGACCAGCTAACGAGCTTGAAGTTACGCTTAAAGTTGTAGAATCTAATTTTACGAACTCAATTTCATGGCTTAAATTAACTCTAAAAAAAAATCGTTTTTCCATATAAATCCCCTTATCTTTTAAATAATGCTGATAAGAATCCTAATGGCGTTTTGGAATTAATAACCTTGCTTCCTGTAATACTTGCAGCTAGCTGATAAACCGATTTGCTAGAAGATGAAGCAGGGTACTCCTTTATGTATGGAACCTGTTTTCTTACAGCTTTTGTTACACTACTATCTTCAAATATATAACCTAAATATGTAGGTTTTGCTAACAAAAATTTCTGTGAAACAGTAATCAATTTATTAGCTGTTTCATACCCCTCTTGCACTGATATAACTTTATTAACTATAATCTGTATTTCTAGGTCCTTCGACTTTCTATAAAGCGACTTCATTAATGCATAAGCATCAGTTATTGCTGTTGGCTCTGGAGTTGTCAGTACAAGTACTCTGTCTGCTGATTGGCAAAAGTAGGAAATATTTGAAGATATGCCTGCTCCAGTATCAAAAATAATATAATCATACAATTTCAACTCAGTTATGTCAGTTGAGATTACATCCCTTTCCTTGCTGCTTAGTAGGAAATCATCTTTTGCCAACTCTCCACCTGCAATTATATCAACTTTTTCAGAAACCCTCATAATAGCTTGCTCTAGCGAACATTTCCCTTTTAGGTATTCCAGTAGAGAGTATGATGGGTAAACACCTAGGAGCAAGTCAGTATTTCCTAAACCTATGTCAACATCTATAATTAGAACCCTTTTAGAGGTGCTTGCCATTGCAAAAGCTAAGTTGACACAAGTGTTGCTTTTACCAACTCCTCCTTTTCCGCTAGTGATAGTAATTATTTCTGGTCTGTTTGCAGTATTGTTTTCTTTTTTTAAAACAGGAACTTTCTTCCTTTTTTTTACTTTTCCACTAACCATCTCTCTAAGCCTTTGAGCTTGATCCATTATAGTCACCTTCTAAAATTTTAGCTATAATTTCGTCGCTGCTAAAGGTTGAAATGTCATCTGGCACACTTTGGCCTGTGGTAACAAAGTAGATTGGCAGCTTAAATTCCAAAATCAAATTAAACAAATTACCATAAAAGTCAGCTTCATCTATTTTAGTAACCATAACCCCTTTTGGTCTGAAGGATTTATAGGATTCGAAAATTTTTCTTTGCTGCTCAAAATTAACAGTGAGGCTTAACACAAGCAAAGTGATGTTTACATTGTAAAAGTCGAAAAAAGATTTTTGTTCCTTAAGTTGTTCAAGGTTTTTATGACTTCTTCCTGCAGTATCGACAAATATATTGTCTTTGTCGGCAAAATGTTGCATTATTTCCTTAAACTGTGAAGAATTGTAGGCTACCTTAACCGGAACGTCTATAATATCACCATAAGTTTTTAGCTGTTCTGTCGCTGCTATCCTATAAGTATCAAGAGTTATAAGACCTACGTCCCTCCCCTCCGTTACAACTGCGTTAGCTGCAAGCTTAGCAATGGAGGTTGTTTTTCCGACACCTGTAGGTCCTACTAAAGCTATGGTTTTTGAATCATAAAATTCCGAAATGTTATCTTGAATAGGCTTTACTTTGCTCAGCATTAATTTTTTAAGCTCTGACTTTATATCCGTGTGGTTAAGGTGTTGCTCGGTAAGTTCAAAAATAATCTCTTTTGCAAAATCCTCTTTAACCCCGTTTTCCACAAGAAGATTATAATAGTCTTCAAATCTACCAGAAAACTGTCGATTTGAAAAGTTTTTTGTATCCTTTATTAATTTCGCAATTAGATGTCTATTTTCCTGCAATTCTTTCTTTATTTCTGTGTATTCAGAGGGAATTGTTTGGTGGGTTTCTTTTTGAAACGCCTGTACATTTGAAGTAGCATGTTTATTAGGATAACTTAAGCTGTGGTCTTTTTTCTCTAGGGCGGCTAAAACTTCAAAGTTTTTCTTTCCAAAAAAGCCTTTAAGCCCAGGAGCTTTTACTTTTGAAGTTTTTACTATAATAGCCTCTTTGCCTAAATCTCGTAGAATCAACGCCTTAGCTTCCGATAAACTACTTACATTATATTTCCTAATTTTCATATTTTCACCACCCCTACCGCTTGAATATCAAGCTTACTATCTAACTCATTAAAAGAGAAAACTGAGACTTGTGGAAAATTACTCTCAATAATCTTCCTAAAATATAGCCTTACAAGTGGAGCAGTTAAAACAATAGGCTGATAGCCTTTTGACGCTAAATCTTCGTAAGTCTGAGAAAAGTTACTGATAATATTTTGGGTGTTTTCAGGATCTATAGAAAGATAGTTACCTTGATCAGTTTGTTGAATTGAGTCGTTTATAAGCTGCTCTAGTTGCGGGTCCAAAGTTATAACTGGAACTGGCTGACCCAGCTCCTTTACCTGGTTAGATATTTGTCGCTGAAGCCCTTGTCTTCCATACTCAGTTAGCATATCTGTATCTTTTGTTAGAGGTGCATAATCAGCTAACTGCTCTAATATAGAGATTAAATCCTTAATACTTATCCCCTCACTTAACAAGTTACACAGTACCTTTTGTACATCGCCTATAGAAAGCTGGTTAGGAACCAGTTCCTCAACTACAGCACTATTTGTCTTTTTGACGTTGTCTAAGAGCGTTTTAACTTCCTGCCGGCCTAATAGCTCGTGACCATGCTGTTTTATAACTTCTGTCAGATGAGTGGCTATAATAGATGGCGGATCAACAACTGTATACCCAGAAGTTTCTGCTTTCTCCCTATCTTCTACGCTGATCCAAAGGGCAGGTAATCCAAAAGAAGGTTCGATGGTATCAATTCCTTTAATTTCTTCAGTTGCAGTGCCAGGATCCATAGCCATCAACTTTTCTGGTTGTATTTCTGCTCGCGCCACTTCCGCGCCTTTTATTTTTATTACATACTCATTTGATGGTAGTTGTATGTTGTCTCTAATTCTAACTATAGGCACAACAAGACCTAAGTCCATAGCACATTGCCTTCTGATCATTACCACTCTATCTAAAAGGTCTCCACCCTGCTCGGCATCAAATATGGAGATTAAGCCATAGCCAAATTCTAGTTCTAGAGGGTCTACCTGCAAAAGATTTAGCACAGACTCAGGTTTAGCCTCTTCAAGATCATCGCTAGTAGCAGCTGATTGTTGCTGGGCTAGTTCCTCTTCTTCTAGTTTCTTTTGAGATTGTTGAGAAAAGTACGCAATGACTAAAAATAAAGCAGCGATAATTATAAAAGGTATCGACGGCAACCCTGGAGTAATGGCAAAAAAGAAAAGTAGAGCAGCAATTATATACATAACCTTTGGGTTGCTAAATATCTGTCCTATAAAATCGTTTCCTAGACTATCTTCAGAAGCTGCTCTGGTTACAGTTATACCTGTTGCTGCAGAAATTAAAAGAGCAGGGATCTGGCTAACTAATCCATCCCCCACTGAAAGCAGCATAAAGGTGTTCATTGACTCTTGGAAGTCCAACCCATGGGTGATCATTCCTATAGCAAAGCCAGCACCAATGTTTATTAAAGTTATTATAATGCCAGCTATAGCGTCACCTTTTACAAACTTACTAGCTCCATCCATGGCTCCATAAAAGTCAGCTTCTCTTTGGATATCTTTTCTTCTTTTTTTTGCTTCCTGCTCTGTAATAAGACCAGCATTTAGATCTGCATCTATCGCCATTTGTTTTCCCGGCATGGCATCTAAAGTAAATCTTGCTCCAACCTCTGCCACCCTTTCAGCTCCTTTGGTAATAACAATAAACTGAATAATTACCAAAATAACAAAGACTATAAAACCGACCGCCGCATTACCACCTACAACAAAGTCTCCAAACGCTTCAATAACTTGACCAGCGTCCGCTTCGTTTAGTATTAGCCTTGTGGAAGATACATTGAGCGCTAAACGAAATAAGGTACTAAGTAGCAGTACAGATGGAAATATAGCAAACTCAAGTGGTTCTTTAATTTGCATAGTTGTTAGCAGTATGGTCAGTGCTAAGGAAATATTTACTACCAATAGTATGCTTAGCAAGTTTGGGTGTACTGGAATTATCATCATCATAATAATCAAAATTATAATGACAACAAAGCCATATTCAGCAATTTTCATTTATTCTCCACTCCTCAAGCTCTTAGAAGTTACCAGCTTTTCCTTTTAACCTATATACAAAAGCTAAGACTTCAGCAACTGCTTTATAAAATTCATAAGGTATTTGTTCTCCAATTTCAACAGACTTAAAAAGTGCCCTTGCAAGTTTTACATCCTCGTACATAACTACATCTTCTTGGTCTGCAATTTGCTTAATTTTTTGTGCCACATTATCTTTACCTTTTGCCACAACTTTTGGCGCATGTTTTGTACTCTGGTCATACTTTATAGCAATAGCATAATGAGTAGGGTTAGTAATAACTACATCTGCTTTTGGCACGTCTTGCATCATTCTATTCATAGCCATAGATCTTTGTTGTTCCTTAATACGTCCTTTGACCTGAGGATCACCTTCTACTTGCTTGTGTTCATCTTTTATTTCTTGCTTGCTCATTTTGAGGTTCTTCTCAAACTCAAACCACTGGGCTATATAATCCAAAATAGCTATTAGTATCATCGCAGAACCTGAAAACAAGGCAATCTTAGTTACAGTGCTGCCTATTTTAGATACACCTACTAGAAAATCCATCTCCCATAATAAGTATATTTCATCAAAAAAACTATTTAAAAGTACATAAACTATCGAACCTATAAACCCAACTTTCAAAAGCGATTTTACTAGTTGAATTATCGCTTTTTTCGAAAATATTTTCTTGGCACCTTCTATTGGGTTAAGCCTTGATAGCTTCACCTTTAGAGGTTCACCAGTTAACAGAAAGCCAACTTGCAGATAGTTAACCAATATACCAATAATTACAATAGCAACCCCAATAGGTGCAAAAATAATTAATCCTTCAACTATCATCCTTACAATTATCTGATAAACATAAATAGGTTCAAAAGTAGTGTTAAAATACTCTGTCATACTAAACTTCATAAAACCTATCATTCGTTCAAACATAACCGGTGTCCAAAAGTGTAATGTGCTAAAAGCAACTATCAATATAAAAGCTGAACTAACTTCAGGACTCTTTAACACCTGACCTTTTTTTCTAGCATCCTTTCTCTTTTTAGGAGTTGCTTTTTCAGTTTTTTCCTGGGAGAAAAGTTGCAAGTTAAACCTTAAATTATTCATACTTTAACCGCCTAAAATATATAAAAATTGAGTGATATTTTCTAGCAGGTTAGTAAATAAATTAGCAACAACATTTATATAAAAAGGGAATACTAAAATTAAAGCTAAAAAACCCACTATAATTTTCAATGGAATACCTACAACGAAAACATTAATCTGCGGGACCGTTCTTGCAACCATTCCCAACCCTATATTTACACAAAATAATGTACCGATAATTGGAAGTCCAACCTGAAGACCAGTCCAAAACATTCCGGTAAATAAATTAAATATAAAAGGATATAATCCTTCAACAAACTCTACCTGACCTAATGGCATAACTTCTATGCTCTTAAAAAGACCGGCAATTAACATATGATGACCGTCTATATGTAAAAATAGTAGGAGAGCTAATGTATATTTAAAGTTTCCAACTAAAGGTATTTGGTTACCATACTGAGGGTCTATTACATTTGCAAGTCCAAGCCCCATTTGCACATCTATAAACTGCCCTGCAAACTGTAAAGAAGAAAAAATTAAAATACTTATATAACCAATGATTAAACCGATTAGAAGTTCTTTTGTGGCCAGTAGAAATAATGCAATTCCTGCTTCTTCTAGGGATATCCCTGCATTTTGGCCTGGTAACATAATAATACTACAAAAAAAAGCAAAACCTACCTTTAAAATAGTAGGAGTATTTCTTGCTCCAAAAATTGGGGTTCCCAAAAATAGGCCGCTGAACCTAACGAGAAGCAACAGAAAAGTAATAAACCTTTCATCAATAAGTTGTAAAATCTCCATATTTACTGCCCCACAATGGTTGGAATTGTACTAAACATTTCAACTGCATACTCTACTAGAAGGTTTAACATCCATGGCCCAAATATCAAGATAGCCATAAGGACTGCTACTATTTTAGGTATAAATGCAAGAGTTTGCTCCTGTATTTGGGTGGTAGCTTGAAAAATACTTACAGTTAAGCCGACAAGCAAAGCTAAACCTAGCATAGGAGCTGCTACAAGTAAAATCATGATAAGTGCTTCGCGACCTAAATCAATAACTAACTCTGGTCCCAATTATTTCAACTCCTTTAAAAACTATGAAGTAAAGAATTTATAACAAGATTCCACCCATCAGCTAAAACAAATAGTAAAACTTTAAAAGGCAGAGAAATCATAACTGGAGGTAGCATCATCATCCCCATTGACATAAGAGTGCTTGCAACCACCATATCTATTACTAAAAATGGAATATATATGATAAACCCTATAGTGAAAGCAGTTTTTAATTCGCTTATAGCAAAAGCGGGGACTAGGATGTACGTCGGTACTTCACTGGGTTCACTTACTTCCTCGATCTCAGAAAAATTTATAAATAGAGCTATTTCTTTTTCTCCAGTTTGATCAAACATAAATTGACGTATTGGGTCCATTGCTGTTTCTAAAGCTTCATCCTGCTCCATTTCCCCTTCTAAATACGGCTGTAAAGCACTTTCGTTAACCTCACCCCAAACTGGCGCCATTACAAAAAAAGTTAAAAATAACGCTAACCCTACTAAAACCTGATTAGGTGGCATTTGCTGAGTTGCCAATCCATTTCTTACGAAGGACAAAACAATTACTGTTCTTGTAAAGGATGTCATTAAGATTAGAATTGCTGGTGCTAGTGACAGGATAGTTAAGAGGAAAAGAATTTGTAAAGAAGTAGAAAAGTCCTCCGGTCCCTCCGACTCCCCTACATCCACTGAAATTGAAGGAAAAGCATAAGCAGTTTGCGGTTGAAAACCCATATTAAAGATCAGAAGTGTAACGGCCAATATTACAATTAATAAAATTTGCTTTTTATTCATCTTCCCCTTACTCTCCCTTAGAATCGGATTTAAACTTGTTTAATTGTTGTATCAAATTATCAGCAAAGCTATCCCCAACACTAGAAGATTGTAACGGAGAGCTGATTTCCTCAATAAGGTCTACTTCATCAGGATCATTTATCTCCTTTAACAGGTTTACAGAATCTCCGATGCCGATTAGATAATACTTCGAAACAACCCTGACTAAATATAAACCTTTATTAGGACCTATAGATAAACTGTCCACAACCTCCATGGTATTGTTAGAAGTAACAGACATTTTTTTATTTAATAACTTAATTAGAGCTATAGCTCCAATCACCAAAACACAAAGTATAACCATAACTAAAAATATTTCACCAATGTAGGCCCAACGACTCATAGTTACCCCCTAGCTTAAAGCCTTTTGTATTGCTTCTAACACTCTATCCCCTTGGAAGGGTTTTACAATGAAGTCTTTAGCACCATTTTGTATAGCTTCAATGACCATAGCTTGTTGCCCCATTGCAGAACACATAACGATACGTGCCCCATCATCCATTTTTTTTATTTCTTGTAAAGCTTGAACGCCATCCATCTCTGGCATAGTGATATCCATGGTAACCAAATCCGGTGATAATTCTTGGTATTTTTCAACTGCCTCTTTACCATTAGCTGCCTCTCCTATAACTTCAAATCCATTCTTTGTTAAAATATCTTTGATCATCATCCTCATAAAAGCTGCATCGTCAACAATAAGAACTGTTTTACTCATTTTTACATACCTCCGTATAATTAATTATTGTAATTTTTTAACCCTTTCCATAGGGGTTATTATATTTGTTACCCTAACGCCAAAGTTTTCGTTTATGACAACAACCTCGCCTGTGGCAATTACTTTTCCATTAGCTAATATATCTACATCTTCGCCTGCCATTTTTTCAAGTTCAATAATTGAACCCGCTCCAAAAGAGAGAATGTCTTTGATTTTCTTTTTAGTTCTTCCTAGCTCAACTGTAACTTCCAACGGAACATCCATAATTAAATCTATATTTTGTGCCTCATTAGAGCTAGTTTGCGGTTCTAAGTCACTAAAATCTACTTTTTGGTAATCAACTGTCTTTTGCTCTCTTTGGCTGACAGATGTTGGAGAGGAATAAGCTTCCTTTTTAGAACTCATAGTGTTATCAACCTCCTCTTTTTTAGGCTCTTCACTATTTTTAGGGCTTTCTGACCCTTTGTCATCTAAATCATTATCGGTTAGGACTTCATCACTTTCTGCCATGCCCGGTGATATGTTGCCAATTAAGTCTTTAAAAAATTCAATAGGAATTAACTGCATAATTACACTGTCTATTAAATCGCCAATAACCATTCTAAAAGCTACTTTTACAACCTTATCTTCTGATGAGAGGGCGCCGTTAATATTTTGTTCGGCGAGGTCTACTTTTTGAGTTGAAGGTGGTGAGATGTTAATTGTTTTTCCAAACATTGTTGACATAGAGGTTGCCGAACCACCCATCATTTGATTCATAGCTTCAGAGACAGCACTAAGCTCCATTTCTGAGATTTGGTCATTTATATCTCTGCCGTCTCCTCCTAACATTAGGTTTGCGATGATGGCTGCATCTTTTTGATCTATAACAAGAACATTAACTCCCTCTAGCCCCTCGGTATAGTTAACTTCTACTATAATGCAAGGTTTTGGATGTTCTTCAGCAATTTGTTGCTTTGTAGTTAACTCAACGTATGGTGTGGTTATTTGAACCTTTTGATTTATCAAAGATGACAAACTAGTAGCTGCAGCGCCAAGAGAGATATTTCCTATTTCTCCTATTGCATCTCTTTCCCAGGCCTCGATTTCAATTGTTCCTTTTTCTTCTTTATTATTGGAGGATAATAGTGCGTCAATTTCTTCTTGCGATAGTACATCACTCATTAAGTTCCAACTCCTCTCCTTCGACTATTTCTGTAACTTGAACAGCCAATCTATTTTTTTGTTTGCCTGGTTTTGCTTTATACTTTTCTTCTCCCTTAACCAATATAGAGATGGGATCTGTAACAGATTTATTTAAAGTAATAACATCACCTTCATGCAACCCAATAAAATCACTGACGGTAATTTCCGTTGAACCTAATTCTGCTATAACCTCTAAGCTAGTTTGACTTAGTTTATTAGAAATTTCACCTTTGTTTTCTGTACTAAAATTGTTTGACTGTGAAAACCAATATCTAGAGCTTAGCTTGTCAACAAGATTTTCTAGTGAAATATACGGCAGACATAAGTTTAAAAAACCCTCGTTTTCACCGATTATAACTTTTAAAGCGATTACTACTACAGTTTCATTGGGAGAAACTATCTGTAGAAATTGAGGGTTGGTTTCAACTTTTTTGGTTTTAGGCTGCAAATCACAAACGTTAGCCCAGGCGTCACTTAGTGATTTTAAAATATGATCTGTAGTCCTTCTCATAACCCTTTGCTCAATTTCAGTAAGAGCCCTTCCTTCCTTTAGCGTTTCACCGGCCCCTCCCATTAATCTATCTATGATAGAAAAAGTTATGGTGGGGTTTATCTCCATTAAGGCCTGTCCTTCAGTGGCTCCAATTTCAAATAAGTCAATAACTGTAGGATTTGGAACAGAGCGAATAAATTCCTCATATGTAGCCTGGTCCACAGAAGCTACAGATACATTAACAACCGATCTTAAATTAGCAGACAGGTAAGAAGTTATAAGGCGAGCAAAGTTTTCGTGAATCATTTGAAGTGTTCTAGTTTGATCCTTTGAGAATTTATCTGGTCTTCTAAAATCATAAACTTTAACTTTTTCATCTTTTTCTTGTTGTTTAGCTTCCTCTGCATCAATCTCTCCAGTAGATAAAGCAGATAAAAGCGAATCTATTTCTGACTGTGAAAGTATCTCAGACACTAGCTCACCTCCTTAGTCTACTGAACTATAAAGCTTTCAAAGTAGATATTTTTTACTTCACCAGAGATAAAAATTTCAATTCCCTTTGAAATTTCATTTTTTAACTCCTGCTCCCAATTCTCTGAACTAAGAGCTTCTGTTTTATGCGAGCGGATTATAGTATTTATTCTATCACGAATTTGGACACTATGCTCATTAACTTCCTCAATATAGTCCTCATCTATTTCTATAAATATGCCCGTCCGGACGTGTCTATTAGAGTCAGCTAGGTCTGTAATAAATTCACCTAAGTCTACCAGTTCGCCAGCGACAGCTACATCATCGACACCATTGGCGTCAGGTGGTGCTATATGCCATCTAGCTACAATATAAGCTATAGACGCTGCCAGCACTATCAAAATCAGGCCAACTATGACTAAAAAACTTATACTTATCATTGTGTTTTCTTTTTCCATACTTTTATCGCTCCTTTACTGTGCCTCACTTTTCAGTATAACAACATTTACTCTTCTGTTTTTTTGTCTTCCTCTTTCAGTTTCATTAGTCGCTATTGGGTTGTACTCTCCGTAGCCAGTTGCACTTAATCTATGTGGCTTTATATCATTAGTTTGTTTTAAGTACCTAACTACAGATATAGCCCTCGAGGAAGACAGTTCCCAGTTTGACGGAAACTGTGCTGAGTTCATTGGCACATCGTCGGTATGACCCTCTACTGTAATAAGGTTGTCAACCTCAGATAAAATTTCTCCTATGTTTTCCAAAACATCATAGGATTCTTCCCTTAACTCTGCACTGCCGGAATCGAAAAGTGTGGCATTATCAAAAGTAATCTCGATACCAATCGGAGTATATCCAATAGCCACCTCTTCCTCTAAGCCGTGCTGTTTTACCAGCTCTTCGATTTCTTCAAACACATCCCTCAGCTCATCTTCTTCCTCATCTCCTTCTGCATCAGGAGGCAATAGATTATCTAAGTCATCAGCGGGATCAACAATCTTTCCACCATCTAAAACCCCTGAGAAAGACTGATTTAAAGACTGGACGAGCTGCTCAAATTTCTGAGCATCTATCGTTGAAAAAGAGTAAAGCATTACGAACATGCACAAAACTA
This sequence comes from Proteinivorax hydrogeniformans, assembly GCF_040515995.1. Classification (GTDB taxonomy): domain Bacteria; phylum Bacillota; class Proteinivoracia; order Proteinivoracales; family Proteinivoracaceae; genus Proteinivorax; species Proteinivorax hydrogeniformans. Next base: position 1,494,690 of record NZ_CP159485.1, read on the forward strand.
AGGTGATTACATCACTGTAGGTTAGTAGCCAATTTTGTTGGCCTTTTGACGACTCTTCATGACGCCTACGCCGCCTCATCGTCTTCAGCTCCATCGCCTTCATTGTTTAAACTTTCCCTTTCACCAGGGGCTAGAAATGCTTTTAACTTCTCTTCGACAATTCTTGGGTTTTCCCCAGCTTGTATAGAAAGCAGTCCTTCTACAACTACCTCTTTTAAACGAATTTCCTCTTCACTTTTAACTTTAAGTTTTCCTGATATCGGTATAAACACTAAGTTCGCTAATAAAACCCCATAAAATGTAGTAATAAGTGCAGTAGCTAGCCCAGGTCCTATGGCATCAGGATTATCCAGTCTTTCAAGCATACTAATTAGTCCAACAAGTGTACCTGCCATACCAAAGGCAGGAGAAAAAGTTCCCATTGTTTCAAAAATTCCTCTTCCTGCTCTATGTCTATCTTCTAAAAAAGTAAGTTCAGTTTCTAAAATATTTCTAACTAATTCAGGATCGGTACCGTCTACTACTAACTGCACTCCCTTTTTTAGAAAGTTATCATCAACTTCATTTAAATCGTCTTCCAAAGAAAGTAATCCTTCCCTTCTAGCCTTATCAGCAAACGAGACAATAAGTTTTATAACTCCACTAGAAGACATGCTTTGCCTAGTAAAAGCAATTTTAATAGTTTTTATTATTAGCTTTAATTGACTTAAAGGATAACTTACTGCCGTAGCAGCTAATGTACCTCCTAGCACTATCAAAATTCCATCTATACTTATAAAAGCCTCTAACGATCCTTGTAAAAAAATTGCAGTAATAAAAAGTACAAACCCTATAATAATACCTATTATTGTAGTTAAATCCATATCTTACACCTCGCCCTCTTTTTTAATTATTGGAAATTTTACCAAGTCATGGATCTTATTTTGGTAAACGATAATTTTTTCTACAATTTCTTCAGGCGATTCTTTAATTACAATCTTCCGCCCTGTTATAAAGGTAATGACAGTGTCGGGAGTACTTTCCATAAACTCTATTAGGTTGTTATTTATATATGTACTTTTGTTGTTCAGTCTGGTCACTTCTATCATTAAGATTTCCCACCTTTGTTACCCCTCCCAAAAAGGGAGGGGGTCTGTCTATCGTTTAAGGTTAACTAGCTCATTAAGTAATTCATCAGAAGTTGTTATAATCCTAGAGTTAGCCTGAAACCCTCTTTGAGTAATAATCATATCGGTAAATTCCTGCGAAAGGTCAACGTTTGACATTTCGATTGCTCCTGACATAACAGTCCCAAGGTTGCCCTCACCTGGTATGCCAAAGTTTGCTTCACCAGAGTTAGCTGAAGTGGTGAATAGATTGTCACCGGTGCGCAATAACCCTCCTGGGTTGTTGAAGTAAGCTAAACCCACTCTACCTAAAGGATTTATAGTTCCATCAGGCTCTATTTCAACAACCTGTCCATCCTGGGCTATATCAAACATAACATTTCTTTCCTCATCAGCAGGAAGAAACTCAGTTATGTTTATGGGACTTAAGTTTTCAATGTCATTATCGTCAAATGCATCATCATCAATTTGACGTATTCCGTCATCGTCTCCGTCTATACCGGCACCCAAAACATAGTAACCATTAGTAGCAGATACTAGGTTTCCTTCTTCATCAATTTCAAAGTTGCCAGCTCTTGTATAAAAGACCTCGTCTGGGTTCCCATCGTCATCTAGTGTTCCAACCATAAAGTAGCCATCTCCATCAACCATCAGATCAGTAGTTTTTCCAGTTACCTGACTTGCCCCTTGTTCATGATTGATAGCGATATTTGCAATATCCATACCAAGGCCAACTTGCATCGGGTTTACTCCACCCCTTGTATCCATTGGAGCTGAAGCCCCTTGAATAGTCTGGCTATAAATATCCTTAAAATTAACATCACTCGTCTTATATGCCATGGTATTAACGTTTGCAATGTTATTACCAACCACATCCATTCTTACTTGGTGATTTCTTAAACCACTAACTCCTGAGTACATCGATCTTAACATTAAAAAACCTCCCTTTTCTTATGCCGCAAGCGCTTCTATCGTTCCACGCTCAAGCTTCCTCATAGAGGTCCAGCTACAGCAGCATTGCACTATCAATATTTGTAAAAACTTTTTCCTTTAAGTTCTGCTCATCAACAGCAGTTATAACAGTTTTGCTTTGTGGATTAACGACATAAGCCACATTATTTACAATTAAAAGTGAATCTTTACTACCTTTTTGTTGTAGAATCTCCATAGCCTCATCAAGTTTTTTAGCTACTTTGCTATCGATTTTGATATCTCGGCTTTGAATGCGATTTTTAGCATGCTTAGAAACTTTGATATTATCTTTTAACTGCTTTTGAAAGAGATCATTAAAAGAGGATTGGCTTTTTGTTTCTTGAAGCTGTTTAGGCTTAGACTTGACTCTCCCGGCTAACGTTGGGTTTATAATTTTAGGCATTACTTTCACCTTCCACAGCGTTCAACACTGCAACGATATTTTCGGCTTTGTGCTTATTTCCGTTTACCTCCACCTGAAAATCATTGCCGTTTTTAATAACTCTGTCAACTATGCCTACTTCTTTACCATCCTGTGTTTCAACCTCGACATTCTTGCCCACTAATGCAAAAGCATTTGTTCCAGAAAGTCCACTTGACTGGGTCGCCATTTCCAGCATTTTCTCCATTTTGCCGCCTATATTCATTACCTGCTCTAAAGAACTAAATTGAGTCATCTGGTTGATAAACTCATTATCATCTTGTGGGGCTAAAGGATCTTGATGCTTAAGTTGCGCAACCAATATTTTTAAAAAGTCATCTTTATCTAATGTAGTGTTGAACTCATTTTTTACAGCCTGCGCTTGGGCTGTTGTATCTGTATTGATTTTTACCATTACTTCACCCCCTATCTAAATTGATACATTCGGAAGATTAGTTGTTTCCTCTTCCTCAAAAAGCTTAAAATTCCGTCGCCTTTCTTTATTTTCATTCTTTTGCCTTTCCTGTTCATCTGATTGCCCAAAGTCAAAAGCAATGTCTACGTTAGCTTCTGTAAACCCTTCCTGCTGTAATTTCTCATGTAACTGTCCGGATTGCTGCTGAAGATTGTTGTAAGTTTGTTCATTCTGAGCTAACATTCTAACCGTTAGGTTCCCCTTTTCCATCATCATAGTAATGTTAATTTCTCCTAAGCTTTCAGGGATTAGTTTGATTTTAGTTGAGGTTTTGCCATGTTGCTGAACCATAGGCATTTTTTGTTTTATAAGCTCCATAACCTTAATATTTACAGTAGATGGTAGTGAGTAACTCTTAGTGTTAAAGTTTTGGACCTTCTCGGCAACCCCATTAAGTTTGTTTGTTTCTTCAAATTGAATTTCGTTTAGAGTGCTATTTGCAACATCTTTGTTTGAGCTAGTGGCAATAACCTTAGATTTAGAGGTATTAGCCTGGTTCTCGTCGGTAGTGCTACCGATTTTACTATATAGGGAAATGTCTTGAGCTTTCGTTTTTTTGCTGCTTTCCTCTGCTAATTCAACGTTTAAATGCTTTTTAATCTGTGTTAACTTTTGTAAAGCTAACTTTTCTGATTTAGGCAACGTTTTTCCATCAAGCTTGCCCAAAATCTCTTCTAATCTAGATAAAGTCTTATCATCGGCTTTATTCAATGCCTTTGCTAAATTGGATGACCTCTCTTCATTAAGGTTTTCCATAGCCATTTTCATCTGCTGCTTCACCTTATCGTTATCCATTTTTGCGATTTCTGGATTCTTTTCAGCCAAAAGTGTTTTAAGCTTGTCTAGTTTTAAATCGGAATCTACTTTTTTATCTGCAAGAATTTGGTTAAGCTTAGATTGCTCAAATATATCCTTTTTTCCATCAAGCATCTGAAGCTGACTTGTCCCTTTTTCTAGGTTCGGGCTAATCTCTGAAGCAAGCTTTTCTAGCAGGCTAGGGTCTAAGGCTATAGCTAAAAACATGATTTCCATCACATCTAACTCGCCGTCTTGTAGTGAATGAATAAGGCTAGCTATTAGCTCATCTTCTCCTTCTCCAACGCTATCGCTTAGAGTCTTTGCAAAATCTCCTTGCTTAGCTCCCTCACCTTGTTTTGAGTTAAGAATTGGCGTCAACATTGTCATTAACTCTACTTTCATCTTTTCACCTCCTTTCCACAAACTATTTTTACATCATGTTTTTGGTAATGCTAGCGGCGCGAGATGGTTCAAATGACGAAAGTATGTCTGACACTGTATCAGAGTCCATAAACTTAAATATTGCTATTATTTCATCATCGTCTAACTCTTGTAAAATAGCAGCAGCATCTCTTGTGCGCATATTTGAATACTTATCCGCTATCGTCTCTATTCTTACTTTTTTATCATTTAGCATTTCTTCTTTTTCCACTAGCTGTTCTTCTAGCTCTTTTAGATCTTGCTCCCAAAGCTCTAGCTCTTTTGCTTTTGCATTCTGGCTTTCTTTTAATTCATCATATCGTTCTGAAAGAAGCGAAACGGAACTTTCTAAAGATTTGATTTCTTCCTCTTTCTCTGCAACTATTACTTCTAATTCTTCCTTAGCAGGGTCTTGAACACTTAAATCTAGAAAGGGTATAGGTAAAAGATCAAGCCCAAGAGCATTTGAAATTAGAACGAATATTATAAATGCTAAAACTAATGGTATAACCACTACATAACCAAACATCTTTAACTTTTGCGCTGTAATCGCCATTTTATAAACGCCTCCTTGCTAATGCCTAGCGGAAACAATGTCGTCTATGAAGTTTTGCTCCTGCTTTTTCAGGTTGTATCCAAACTCTTTTAATTTTTTCTCTTTCAACTTCTCTAATGTCTTTTTTTCTTTTTGTCGCATTTGAGCAATGTTTTTTAGGTTATCTAATTGCTCTTTTTGTTTACTTTGAATAGTATAAAGGCGTTTTTCTGTATCATGTAAAAAGGAAAAGTATTTGCTATGGCAGGAAAAATTTTCTACGGTTATACCCTGGCTACACTTTTCGTTAGTCGCTTTAACTACTTGAGTTTTCCTAAGGCCCACACTTTCAATGTCTTGTTGGGTTTTATTAATTTTAGATAGCTTATCTTGTATTTTGCTAATCTCTTCATTTAAAAGAGTTTCTTTATATTCTAAAACCTTTTGCAAGCTAAAATTAAAACCTTTCATAAGTAAAAAACCACCTTATATTTCTTTTAAAAGTTCAACGCTGTCAGAAAGGGAGTATTTTGAATCTACACTCTGCTTTAAAAAGTTCATTATCCTGCCGTTTTTTTCAATTGCCTCGTCTATATCATTATTACTACCTTTTTTATATGCTCCTATATTTATAAGGTCCTCTGCCTTTTTGTAATTACCTAAAACTTTACGTAAGTTTGCAGCTAACTCTTTATGTTCATCATCTACAACTTCCCCCATAACCCTAGAAACACTGTTAAGAATGTCAATGGCAGGGTAATGGTTTTGACTTGCTATATCTCTTGATAGTATGATATGGCCATCTAAAATTCCCCTAACTGCATCCGTTACCGGCTCGTTAAAATCATCCCCATCGACAAGAACTGTGTAAATACCAGTAATGCTACCTAGCTCACTTGTTCCGCTACGTTCAAACAGCTTCGGTAGTAGTGTAAATACCGAAGGTGTATAACCTCTAGTGGTAGGTGGCTCTCCCAAAGATAAGCCGATTTCTCTTTGTGCCATGGCAAATCTGGTCACAGAATCCATAAGTAACATAACATCTTTTTTTTGATCCCTAAAGTATTCTGCTATACTTGTAGCGACGAAAGCTCCTTTAAGCCTTACCAGAGGTGGTTGGTCAGAGGTAGCTACAATAACAACGCTTCGTTTTAGTCCCTCTTCTCCTAGGTCACGTTCGATAAAGTCCATCACCTCTCGACCTCTCTCGCCAATTAAAGCTATAACATTTATATCAGCTTTGGTATTTCTCGAAACCATGCCTAATAGGGTACTTTTACCTACACCACTTCCAGCAAAAATCCCCATCCTCTGCCCTTTACCCATTGTCAGCAGTCCGTCAATTGGTTTAACACCGACACTTAGTGGCTGTTTAATCCTTGGCCTTTTTAATGGACTTGGTGGTTCATTAACGGTAGGGTATTCAGAGTCAGTGTATATAGGTCCTTTGCCATCTAGAGGATTACCTAATCCATCAAGCACTCTCCCTAACAACTTGTCTGAAACCTTTACAGTTAGAGGATGACCGAAATTTTTGACTTCACATCCCGGCCCGATATTTTTAATGTCACCTAACGGCATTAATAAACTACAATCAGCTTTAAATCCTACAATTTCAGCAAAAACCTCATCCCCTGCAGAGGTCCTAATTGTGCAAATGTCACCTATGTTGCCCCAAGGTCCTTTGCATTTTAGCGTCAACCCTGTAACCTCTTGAAGGGTGCCATGGGCTTTAGGAGATAGAATTTGTTCTGCTTTTTTTTGAAAATAATCAATGTTTAGTGCAGAATCAGTCATATTAATTCACCAACTGTTCTTTAATTTCATTAACTAAAGCTGTAATGTTGTATGGTATGTAGCCTTGATTAGTTACTACTTTAATTTCATCATCTCTCATTTGCCTGTCGGTAACAACTCTCACATTAGAGTCACCTATATCTTCTAGATAACTAGTTATGAGTTGTTCATTAGCTGAAGATACAATGACTTCTTTTAAGTTTCTGGGCTTAGCCAACGGAGATAGTTTATCATAAAGGGTTTTTATCAAGTTTTTATCTTGACTTGTCACATCACCAATAACCTGTTCTAAGATAAATCCAGTCAGAGCTAAAATGTCCTTTTCCGCTTGTATCAAAAGTTCAGCTTTTAAACTTTCAGTCTGACTTAATAAGTCTTCGGTCTTTGCTATTAGCTTCTCAGCTTTAGACTTACCATCACTCATTCCTACCTGCCTGCCTTCGTCAAACCCTTTATCATAACCTTCCTTAAAGCCTTTTTCCTTAGCTTTTCTGTATATATCCTCTTTTTCTTTTTGAGCCATTCTTAAAATCTGATCTGCTTCTTTTTTAGCTTTTTGAATGTCAGTTTCAATTGGTGTTGATGTTTTTTTTGCTTCTAGTTTCTGTTTCTGGACATCGGCATTGACAGCAAAATTTGAAATATCTATTTTCCTTACATCGCTTTCCTTAACGTTAAATGACTTTATTACGTTAGACAACGATCTCATCACCCCCGCCACCACGGGCTATTATAATTTCACCTGTTTCTTCTAGTTTTCTAATAAGATTCACAATCTTTTGTTGCGCTTCCTCAATATCTCGCAGTCGAACTGGTCCCATAAACTCCATTTCTTCCTTTATCATAGCTGCTTGACGTTTAGACATGTTCTTAAATACTTTTTCACTAACTTCATCGCTGGCAACTTTTAGCGCCATGGAAAGTTCTTGATTGGTTACTTCTCTAACTACCCGTTGGATTGATTGATCATCTAGGTTAATAACATCTTCAAACACAAACATTTTTCTTCTAATCTCTTCTGTAAGTTCCGGGTCTTCAATTTCAAGGTTTTCAAAAATCGATTTTTCCGTCCCTCTATCAACCTTATTAATAATATCAACTATTACATCGATTCCGCCGGCGTTTGTATAATCTTCATTACTCATAGATGAAAGCTTTTGTTCTAGTATATCTTCAATCTCTCTAATAACCTCAGGAGATGTTCTATCCATAGTCGCTATCCTTTTAGTTATCTCACTTTGCACTTCTGGAGAAAGCCCCGAAAGTACAATAGACGCTTGTTCCGGCTGCAAAAATGAAAGAACTAACGCAATAGTTTGTGGGTGTTCATTGGAAAGAAAGTTTAATATTTGATGTGGGTCAGCTTTTCTCACAAAATCAAAAGGCTTTACTTGCAGTGACGCAGTTAATCTCCCTATAATATCAACAGCTTTTTGTGATCCTACAGCCTTTTCTAATATTTGCTTGGCGTAATCTATACCACCTGAAGAAATATATTCATGAGCCATACACATTTCTCCAAACTCATCTAATATCTTTTCTCTTTCTTCGTTTGAAATCTTCCTTGCGTTGGCAATCTCTAAGGTTAGCTCTTCAATTTCTTCCTCGCTTAAATGTTTAAAAATTTCCGCAGAAATCTCCGGTCCCAAAGTAATCAATAACACTGCTGCTTTCTTTTTTCCTGATAAAGTTGCCATTATTCCACCACCTAACTACTCTTCTGCTATCCAAGATTTAATAAGCTTTGATACACCTTTGGGATCTTTACTAGCAAGACGTTTTATTTTTTCTTCTTGATTGTTTTCTTGGATATCTATATCTTCCTGTTCTGTAGTTGCTGCTACTTCCTGATATCCTGTAGGTTGATTTCTGTTTTTAGTCACCATTACTCCAAAGACCGCCGCAATTATTAATCCTAGACCTGCTAGTGCTATTAATGCTAACTCTCTAGTTAGCCAAGGTTCTTGAATTACTACAGCGTCATCTGCTTCAGAAACTTCAGCAAAATCTCCACTCATTACATTTATTTGATCTGCTCTTCCTTCTACATCAAGTCCTGCAGCTACAGCTACAAAGTCACTTATAGCTTCGCTTTCTTCTTGACCTAATTCACCGTTTACTAAAACTGCCACTGACAATCTATCCACAGAACCTGGTGCCACAACTAAATGCTCCTTAACCTTATTAATCTCATGATTAATTATCTCATGTCTTTTTTCTGATTCAGTAGCTCCACCGTCTACACCGGGATAAGTAGGAATATCTTCCTCACCCACTGGATCAATACCCTGACCTGTAAAGTGTTCTTCTAAAACTTCCATAGATCTAACTATCTGTTCACCATCAGTTAATGGGTCGAAAAGCTCTGATTCTCTAACTAAATGGTCGAAGTTTAACTCTGCGTTTACATTCACAGCTACGTTATCATAGTCAAAATATACCCCTAATAAAGACTCTAAGCTGTTTTGCAAATTACGTTCAAAGTCATTTTGTATAGCGAGGTTTTCCCTGATATCCCCTACTTGTGTTGTGGGCTGAGAGCTTTCATCTAAAGGTGTCATGTCTTGATCTGTTACAAAAACTCCCTCATAAGATAAGCCTTCCACACTGTTTGCAACTAGGTGTTTAATCCCGTTTACCTGGTTTGCCGAAAGAGTAACACCATCTAAAAATAATGTAACCGCTGCTTTGGCCTCTTCTCTATTACTTGTATATATAGATTCAGTGGCTGGAGTTATATTTACTTGTGCCCTATTTACTTCCGGAAACAACTCAATATTCCTAATAATTTCTTCCTGCAAAGCTTGTAAATACAAGATTTGTCTTTCTGACTCTGGAGCAAAGCTACTTACATTTTCCAGTCTTTCATAGCCAATCATGCCGCTGCTTCTGGGGAGCTGATTTGTGGACATAAAAACTCGAACATCATCAGCATCATTTTTAGGGACAGCTATTGCAGTGCCACCTTCTTTTACTTCGTAATCTACTCCCATCTCCCTTAGTTTTATCGTCATTTGCGAAACATCCTGAGATGAAAGTTCTGAATAAACCACTTCCATATCTGAGCTTAAAAATAGTACTCCTAGAGATGTTGCGGTTATCAGCAAAAAGAAGATAGCTGCCATTATTTTTATTCTCTCTGGCTTGGGTCTTTCTGACCACAAGCTTTTCATTTGATTTGCAATATTATCTTTTAGTTCATTCATTAGAGCACCCCTTACTAAATCTGCATGCGCATTAGCTCGTTATAAGCTTCCACAAGTTTATTTTGAATTTGCACTGTAAGCTGCATAGCTATATTCGCTTGCTCAGCGGCTATCATTACATTATGTATATCTATGTCTTCGCCAGAAGCAAATCTGTTAGTTAGATCATCAGCTTTTAGTTCCAAATCATTTACTTTTCTGACTGCATCATTTAAAAATGACCCAAATTCTCCACTTGTTTCAACGTTTTTAGTTCTATTGGCTTTTTGAAGGCCTGCCAAATCAACTTTTGTTATGTCCACTACCTACACCTCCAAGCATAAACTTACTATTGGTTACCTACCTATCTCAAGGGATTTCATAGCCATTGATTTGGCTGTATTAATGCTGGTTACGTTCGCTTCGTATGACCTATTGGCTGATATCATGTTCGTCATTTCAGTTACAATATTAACATTTGGTTTTTGCACTATACCATTTTCATCGGCGTCCGGATGATCAGGCTGATACTTTTGTACAAACGGAGACTGGTCTTCCACTATGCGTGAAACTTTAACTCCTGGTTGGTGTTTTTTCTCTGCATTTATGCTGCTTCTTAAAAAGCTTTGGAAAGAGTCCTCTTCTTTTGATGCCAACACTGCTTCTTTCCTTCTATATGGACCGCCATCTTCTGTCCTAGTCGTATTAACATTAGCTATATTTTCAGAAATAACATCAAGTCTTAACCTTTGCGCTGTAAGGCCAGACGCACTGGTATTGATTGTGTTAAAAATTGACATCTCTATCTCCTCCCTTCATTTATAACAGTTCTTAACATACCAAACTTATTATTTAGCTGCTGGGTTAAGGTTGAATGGTATATACCATTTTTAGCCATCGCTGCTGTCTCTAGCTCGATATCAACATTGTTTCCATCTTCTCTCATAGATGTGGAATAATCTCTTTGCTTTTGAGGATGAACAGCGGACAAAGTTTGTCTGCCAATAGGGCGATGGTTATGGTGAGTTACCTCACCTGGTAATCCTTTTTTGTTTAACGCTTTATGTAATTCCCCTTTAAAAGTAACATCACTTCTTTTAAATCCAGGGGTATCAACGTTTGCAATGTTGTTTGTCAGAACGCCCTGCCTTTTTGTAGAACCTTCAATACCTTTTTCCAACACTTGAAATGTTGGCTGAGCAAATATTCCTCGCACCCTAATCTCTCCTTTATCATAAGAAACCGTCTTTTATGTAAATATATCACCATTTTACTATTCGTCATTTTTCCCCATATTCCTGCAAGAAAATAGAGGAAGCTACATAGGACTTTAGGAGTAAGTGTAAATATTGGGGAAAATTGACATAAAAAAGAACTGGCAGTAACTCCAGCTCTTTTTTGGTGTTATTTAGTCTTTATGCTCTTAAGTTCTTCTAAAAGGTTTTCATTTTTTATCTTAATGAATGTACCTTTCATCCCTAGTGATCTTGATTCGATAACGCCTGCACTTTCAAACTTGCGTAAGGCATTAACTATAACAGATCTTGTGATACCTACTCTATCTGCTATTTTGCTAGCCACTAGTAATCCTTCAGTTCCATCTAGCTCTTCAAATATATGTTCAATAGCTTCTAGCTCAGAGTATGAAAGAGTCGCTACTGCCAATTGTACAATTGCTTTATTTCTAGCTTTTTCTTCAACCTCTGTAGTTTTTGCTCTGATAATTTCCATACCTACTACAGTAGAACCATACTCACCTAAAAGTAAATCCTCATCGCTAAATTCTTCTCCAAACCTAGCTAAAACTAAGGTGCCAAGTCTTTCTCCACCTCCAACAATCGGAACGATTGTTGTTAGATTGTTTTCAAACAAGCACTTGTCTTCATCACTAAAAACACATAAATCCTTTGACTGGATGTTAGAAGAGGTTTCGATTACTCTAAGTAGGTTTTGATTGTATTCTTCTGGAAAGACACCTTTTGGAAGAACCTCCTCCTTCATAATGCTGCATTCATAATCATCCACTATTGAAGACCCAAGGATTTTACCTTTTCTACTTGCAACATAAACATTAGCAGAAATTACATCTCGCAAAACCTCTGCCACTTCCTTAAAGTCTACCGCTTGTCCACTTGATTTTTGAAGCAATTTGTTAATTCTTCTTGTTTTTGTTAATAAGTCCTGCATTTTTTATTTCCTCCTAGAAACTTAATATTTTGGTATTTAATTTTGTGTCAATACTAAATTTTTAAAAAATAACTTATCTAAATTTTACAACAACAATCTGTAATTGTCAAAGAGTTTACGCTCTGGGGTGAAAATTATCATAAACACTTTTTAATCTTTCCTTTGTAACATGTGTATAAATTTGTGTCGTAGTTACATTGGCATGACCTAAAAGCTCTTGTACTTCTCGAAGGTCTGCACCCCTATCTAAAAGGTGGGTAGCAAAAGAATGTCTAAAAGTATGGGGCGAAACATTCATCTTAAGAGCTTGAATCTCAACATACTTATCAACTATCCTTCTAATACTCCTATCGGTAATAGGTTTTCCATAACGGTTTAAAAAAACAGCCTTTATATGGTTATTATTTAAGAAATTTTGTCGTGCATCCAAGTAGTTATGTAAAATATCTTGTGCTTGCCCCCCAATTGGACACAGACGTTCTTTTCGTCCCTTACCAAAGACTTTGACCAAGCCCCTGCCTAACTGTATATCATCTAATGACATCGAGGCTAACTCCGAAACTCTGATTCCTGACGAATATAACATTTCCATAATTGTTCTATCCCTAAGACCTAAAAAAGTGCTCGTATCAGGGGACTCTATTAATGATGTAATAGCTTCCACCGACAAAAACTTCGGTAACTTTTTTTCCTGTTTAGGAGTATATATCTTGCTGATTGGATTTTTTTCAATCAAACCATGTTTATATAGAAATTTATAAAAAGAACGTATCGCAGAAAGTTTTCTTGAGATACTCTTTCTTGAATAACCATCATTTTGGAGATGAGCTAAGTATTTTCTTATTGTTAAGTGACTTTCTAGAGCTTTGATGTCCTCTTGTCCTTTAGTAGTAAAGGCTAAAAAAAATCTTAAATCCCCTTCATAACTCCTTAAAGTATGAAGGGAACAGTTCTTCTCTACTTTTAAAGACTCTAAGAAATCTTCTAACCAATTAACCATTTTAAAACCACCTTACTTATAATAACAGAGGTATTTTTAATTGGCAATACTAGTTATTAATTTTTTTAAACTCTTCTAAAGATTTTAGCGCTCTTTCTGCATATTTACTATATCTTTCTTTTTTATTTCTTTCTCTTTTTTCTAATGGTTCAAAGATCCCAAAATTAATGTTCATTGGTTGAAAATTTTTAGTTGGTGTTTTTGTAATATATCTAATTAACGAGCCAACAGCTGTTTCATCGGGGAAGGAAAGGTTTTTGGTTAGTCCATAGGCCACAGACACACCGGTTGCTACAGCTTCTACATAACCTTCTGAACCTGTAATTTGCCCTGCAAAGTGTATGTCTTTGGTATCTTTTAGTTTAAGCTGCGAATTTAATAGCTTAGGAGAATTAATATAGGTATTTTTGTGCATTACCCCATATCTCACAAAATCTGCATTCTCCAAACCTGGAATCAATCTAAAGACCCTTTTTTGCTCCCCCCATTTAAGATGGGTTTGAAAACCTACAATATTATATAAGGTGCCTTCAAGATTATCTTGTCTTAACTGCACAACAGCATGAAACCTTTTACCTGTTTTAGGATCCTCCAACCCAACCGGCTTAAGTGGCCCAAACAATAATGTCTTTTCTCCTCTTTTAGCCATTTCTTCCACCGGCATACAGCCTTCAAAGTAAATCTCTTTTTCAAAATCTTTTAAAGGAGCTCGCTCAGCTGCCATTAACTCAGTATAAAAAATGTTATACTCTTCTTCAGTCATGGGACAGTTGATATAATTACCGTCCCCTTTATTATACCTAGAACCGATAAATGCTTTGTCAAAATTAATTGATTCTTTAGTAACTATAGGAGCTGCAGCGTCAAAGAAGTATAGGTATTCATCACCAGTTACTTTTTTTATTTCAGCTGCCAAGGTTTCTGAAGTTAGAGGCCCGCTAGCAATAACAACTGGATCAGAAAATTCTAAGCCATCAACCTCTTTATTTATGATATTAATTTTAGGGTGCTGGCTAATTTTTGTGGTTACCATTTCGCTAAATTTTTCTCTATCAACAGCTAAAGCACCGCCAGCCGGTACTTTAGTGGCATCAGCACATTCCATTATCAACGAGTTTAATTCTCTAAGCTCTTGTTTGAGCAGCCCAACAGCATTAGTAGTAGCGCTTGCCCGAAGGGAGTTACTACATACTAACTCCGCAAACTTATCAGTAGTGTGTGCTGGCGTACTACTGTGTGGACGCATTTCATAAAGATCAACTTCTATTCCCATGTTTGCAAGTTGCCAAGCGCACTCACTGCCTGCTAATCCCGCTCCAATAACATTTACTTTATCCATTTATTCATCTCCTACTTTTTTTCATTTTTGCATTCAGAATTACTACAAACTATTTTCTTTTTCCTGCCCTTTTCCACCATAAAACTTCCACATATATCGCATTTTTCTTTTGTTGGCTTATCCCATGATTGAAAATCGCAGTCCGGGTAGGTTGCACAACCGAAAAAGTTTCTTCCTTTTTTCGTTTTTCTCTCCACTACCTTAGCTTTACCACATTTAGGACAATTAATATCAAGCTCTTTATTGATTGCCTTTGTATTTCTACACTCTGGAAAGCCCGGACATGCTAAGAACTTACCAAACTTCCCTAACTTATAAACCATCATTCTTCCACACTTTTCACATTCTACATCACTTTCTACGTCTTTTATTTGTATATCTTGGATATTTTCCTCTGCTTTGTCTAACTCTTCCTTAAAATCAAAATAGAAGTTTTTAACTAGCTTATCCCAAGGTTTTTGTCCTTCTTCAATCTGGTCTAGATCTTCCTCCATCTTCGCTGTAAAGGAGGTATCAACAATTTTCGGGAAGTGCTCTACCATTAGGTCATTTACAACATAACCAAGTTCAGAAGGAGTAAATGTTTTTTTATCTTTTAAAATATAGCCACGCCTTTGTATTGTGTCTATTATAGGAGCATAAGTACTCGGTCTTCCTATACCTTTTTCCTCAAGTAACTTTACCAGCATAGCCTCAGAAAACCTAGGCGGTGGTTGTGTGAAATGTTGTTTAGGATAGTACTCTTTGAGAGTTAGAGTATCTTTTTCTTTGACATTTCCGATAAACATCTTTTCCTCTTTTTCTTCAATATCTTTTCCCTCTATATAAACTTCCATAAATCCCGCAAACTTAAGTTCTGAACCTGTTTGCCTAAAAATGTAATCACCGTTTTCAATGTCTATTGTTAAAACATCATGCACAGCCGATTCCATTTGGCTTGCCATAGTTCTGTTCCATATAAGCCTATATAGCTTATACTGATCCTTAGAAAGATAATCTTTTATATCTAAAGGTATATTTTCTAGGTCCGTCGGCCTTATTGCCTCGTGGGCTTCTTGTGCACCTTTTTTATTGTTGTATCGTCTAGGCTTAGCAGGAAGATATTTTTCTCCATATTTATCCTCTATAGTATTGCGAAGGTTTTCCACAAACCCTTCCGAGAGTTTAGTAGAGTCAGTCCTTATATACGTGATTAAACCGACGGTGCCCTTTCTACCAAGCTTTACCCCTTCATAAAGCTGCTGTGCTACCATCATGGTTTTCTTGGCGGTAAAATTCATTTTACGCGCTGCCTCTTGTTGGAGGCTTGAGGTAGTGAAAGGTGGCGATGGATTTCTCTTTCGCTCACTTCTTTTAATTTTTGAAATAACAAAGTCATCAGGTTTTAACGATTTTATTATGTTATCAACTTGTTCTTTGTTATCGATTTCAATCTTTTTATTTTTGTATTTGCTTAGCTTACCTAGAATTACTTTTTTGTCGTCAGTTAGCAGTTCTGCTTCTAAAGACCAATATTCTTTGGGCTCAAAGCTTTGGATTTCTCGCTCTCTATCTACTATCAACCTAACTGCTACGGACTGTACTCTCCCCGCACTTAGGCCTCTCTTTACCTTATCCCACAATATCGGGCTAATTTTATAACCTACAATTCTGTCTAACACTCGCCTAGCTTGTTGTGCATCCACAACATCTTTATTAATGTCTTTTGGATTTTTAAATGCATCCTTAACTGCCTTTTTTGTGATTTCATTAAAAACAACTCTACAACTGTTATCAGGAACTTTTAAAGCATTAGCTAAATGCCATGAAATTGCTTCCCCTTCCCTATCAGGGTCTGTTGCTAAAAAAACCTTATCTGCCTTTTTGGCTTCTTTTTTTAACTCCTGCAATACCTTACCTTTTCCACGTATGGTAATGTATTTAACCTCAAAACTATCTAGGTCGATACCCATCTGACTTTTAGGCAAATCGATAACATGACCCATCGAAGCTTTTACCTTATACTTTTTTCCTAAAAATTTATTTATAGTCTTAGCCTTTGATGGCGACTCAACTATGACTAAATTCATCTCCTTTACCTCCTATAAAAGCTAAAATTTATTTTATGTAATTTTATCCATCATGTCAATATTTTAAATTGGTATATATCTTTGATTTCCATCCTTTTTAATAAGT
This sequence comes from Proteinivorax hydrogeniformans, assembly GCF_040515995.1. Lineage (GTDB taxonomy): Bacteria > Bacillota > Proteinivoracia > Proteinivoracales > Proteinivoracaceae > Proteinivorax > Proteinivorax hydrogeniformans. The sequence continues at coordinate 1,511,100 of NZ_CP159485.1, forward strand.
CCCTTAATTTCTAGGGTTAATAGGTTAGACAACAATATATCTGAGCTAAAATTGCCATCTTCCATTAATTGATCAAAGGAAATCCTCTGCCCTTTAGCTAACCTTAGTATTTCCTGTTCAACTTTTTCTAACTTTACACCATTTGTTTTACCGCTGTCAACAACATTATTATCTTTATTATCAGTATATTCATTTATGATATCTTTAAAACTTGTAGCGACAATTGCTCCTTCTTTTATTAAGTTGTTGGTTCCAGTACTTAGTGGGCTATTCACATTTCCTGGGACGCTAAAAACGTCTTTACCCTGTTCTAACGCGAAGTCAGCTGTGATTAATGACCCACTTCGCTGGGCGGCTTCAACAACAATAATTCCTTTAGAAAGGCCACTTATAATCCTATTTCTAGCGGGAAAATTTCCTGACAATGGTTTTGCACCGATAGGAAATGTGCTTAGTAATAAACCCTTTTCTTCCATCTCTTTATATAATTTTTTATTTTCTTGAGGGTATATTTTATCTATGCCACACCCTAAAACCCCTATCGAGCTTCCTTCACCTGATAAAGCTCCCTGATGAGAACACGCATCGATTCCTTTAGCCATACCACTGACAATTGTAAACCCATTTCTGCTTAATTGTTCACTTATATCTTTAGCAACTGTTTTTCCATACCACGAGGCTAACCTTGCGCCAACAACACTTATTTTATTATCATTTTGTAATAAACCTGTATTGCCTTTGCAGAAGAGCGATATCGGAAAGTCATACAATTGTCTTAAAATATCGGGGTACTTAGAATCAAATATACTAATGATTTCAACATTTTTTTGTTTATACTTAATTATGGTATCCTCAACAGAAAAATTATTCAGATATTTTTTCACCGACGATTTTAATTTCTGATGATTGCCAAGTCCTGCTTCTAAAAAAACTTGATCAAACCTATTTTTAAAGTCATTTAGAGAGGAACAACCATCTATTATATACATACTTCTTCTAGATCCCACCCTGGGGCAATGGGATAAAAAAAGTGCCAGTTCTTTTTTCTCCAAAACAAACCCTCCTTTACCTAACCTTCATTACCTTTTCTATAAAAACACATGTTACACCTTTAAAAAAATGTTACAAGTTAATAAATATTCTTACTAATATGCACAATTATGTAACTTGTTTTTAGAGATAACACAAAGTGTACAACAAAAAAACAACGACTTAAAAAGCCGTTGTTTTTTGTTTAATATTCGTATTTAATCTCTCTATTTTCCCAAGTTCTTAATTTTATATGATCTTCTTTAATATCTAATAAGTAATTAGGAAGCATTGGAGTCTTACCATATCCCTTAGGAGCATTAACTATATAAGTTGGTATTGCAAGCCCACTTGTATAGCCACGAAGGTATTCCATAATTTCCAATCCATCTTGAACAGTGGTCTTAAAATGACCTGTACCTGCTACGCTTTTTGCGTGGAAGATGTAATAAGGACGGATTCTAACTTTAAGAAGCTCATGATTAAGTTTTTTCATTACATGCGGATCATTATTGATAGTATTTAGTAAAACAGCTTGGTTCCCCATTACAACCCCTGCTTTAGCTAATTTATCAGTCGCTTCTTTAACCTGTTGTGTAATTTCCTTTGGATGGTTAAATTGTGTATTTAAGTAAATTGGATGGTACTTATCTAAGATTCTACATAGCTCATCGGTTACACGCTGCGGAACAGTAACTAATGCTCTTGTCCCTAAGCGAATTACTTCAACATGTTCAATTTTTCTTAATTCACCTAGAAGCCAGTCTAATGTGCTATCTGTGAGCATCAAAGCGTCCCCACCGGTAATTAGAACATCTCGGATCTCAGCATTTTTAGATACATACTCTACAGCTTCTTTTAACTCTTCTTTTGTTCTATTTTTATCAACTTCGCCGATGTTTCGCCTTCTTTGACAATGTCTACAATACATAGCACATTGATTTGTTACATTTATAATAAGTCGATCTGGATATCTTCTAGTTATTCCTTCTGCTGGCGAAGTAAACTCTTCGCCCATCGGATCTGCATCACCTTCAACAGCTGTAATTTCGGCCATTTGAGGTAGGGAATGTAATCTAACAGGGCAATTAGGGTCATCTTTGGACATTAACGCACAATAATATGGTGAAACTGTCCACCTGTTTGATTTTCCAGCTTCTATAATCTCATCTTTTTCTTTGTCAGTTAAATTGATTATTTGGCCTAAGATTTCTACGTCTGAAATTCTATTACTAATTTGCCATTTCCAGTTATTCCAATCTTCTTCTGTTCCACCTAGAACTTCTAAGATTTTCTTTTTCTGGGCTTCATATTCTTCAGTTATTTTAAAGCCAGTTGGTATGGTTTCCCTGGCCTCTAAGTAAGGTTCTATCCTTGATTTTAGTTCTTGTGCCCTCTCTTGGGCAACCGCCTTCTTTTCTGTTCTAGTCAAGTGTTGCTCTTTTGACATATTACGCACCTCCATAAACATTATAACACAACCTTATAGGTTACTAAAGTTAGAACCTACATTTCCTCTGGAGCTTCTATGCCCAGTAGTGACAAACCATTTTTTAACACTTGCCCAGTTGCCGCGATTAGTTTTAGTCGTGCCCCTTTTAGAGAATCATTTTCTTCTTTTAAAACTGGGCAGTTATGATAAAACCTGTTAAAATCCTTCGCTAAATCCAATAAATATCTAGCTACAATAGATGGCTTTAAGTCACGCAAGGCATCGTTTATTACTACATTAAAGTTTGCAATTCGCTTTGCCAACCCAAACTCATATTCAGACTTCATTAGCGACGCATCCCAATTAGTAATTTGACCTGAGTGTTTTCTAAGTATGCTACATATCCTCGCATGTGAGTACTGAACGTAGGGGGCTGTTTCTCCATTAAAGTCTAAGATTTTGTCCCAGTCAAATACAACATCTTTAACTCGATCATTACTTAAATCGCCAAATATTATAGCACCTATACCTACTTGTCTTGCAACTTCATCTTTATTAGGTAAATTAGGGTTTTTTTCTTCAATAATATCTTTAGTCAACTGTTCTGCTTTTGATAAAACTTCATCTAAAAAGATTAAAGTACCTTTACGTGTTGACATTTTTTGTTCCTTAAACCTAAACAAACCAAATGGAACATGCTGGCAATCTTTATGCCACTCAAAGCCTGCAATTGCTAAAGCTTTGAATAGTTGCTTAAAGTGAAGAGATTGTTCTGATCCAACTACATAAAGCATTTTATCAAAATCATAGGTTTCTTTTCTGTAGATGGCAGCGCATAAATCTCTAGTGGCGTAAAGAGTAGCGCCGTCTTTTTTTCTAAGTAGTACAGGAGGGATGTCAAACATATCCAAATTAATTATTAGAGCTCCCTTACTAATTTCGGTTATTCCTTTACTGATTAGGGTTTCAATTGTATCAGTCATCTTATCATTGTAAAACTGTTCACCTTTAAAACTATCGAAAGTAACATTTAATTTTTCGTAGATTCTGTTGTATTCAGCTAAACTCAGCTCTCTAAACAGCTTCCACTTTTTAACTCTATCATCAACGCCCTCTTCAAGTTCTTTAAATACCTCTCTAGCTTCTTCTTCTAAGTCCGGATTCTTTTCAGCTTCATCATGGAACTTAACATAAAGCTGATATAAATATTTCACAGGATCACGCTCTAGTTCATCATCATTGCCCCACTTATCGTAGGCAACAATAACCTTGCCAAACTGAGTTCCCCAGTCTCCTATATGGTTAATGCCTACAACCTTATAGCCAAAAAACTCATGTATTTTATATAAACTATTTCCTATAACTGTAGAGCGCAAATGACCGATACCAAAGGGTTTGGCAATATTAGGAGCGGAAAAGTCTATAACTACAGTTTTGCCTTCTCCTTGATCTTCTCCTCCATAGTTTGCTCCCTTATCCAATACTTCTTTAACAGTTTTTTCAATCAAAACTGAGTTGTTGATATAGAAGTTTATATAAGGACCGACATTTTCAGCTTTTGAAATAGTTTGCGGAAGCTCTTCTAAGGAATCCACTATTTCCTTTGCAATCAAAGGTGGAGCCTTACGATACTCCTTAGCTTGAGTAAAGGTAGGAAATGCGAGATCTCCAAAACCCTTTTTATTAGGTGTTTCCACAAGTTCTTTTATTTTTTCGATATCTATATTTATATATTTACTTAATATAAGTGCCACATCGTTTTTATAACTCTCCATGCATTAATTCATCCTTCCTATACTAATTAATTGACGCTGCAATTAAAGTTTTTGTCACCTTAACATCTTTTATTTTCTCAGGCTTAATGGCTTCAAGGTCTGTGTCAAGAATGACCAGATCAGCGTAAAAACCTTTTTGAATTTTCCCCTTCCTTTGCTCATCAAAGGAAGCATATGCCGAACCTTGGGTATATATTTCAACTGCTTGAGTTAAATCAAGTTTTTCATCTGGCAACCAGCCATTTTTAGGGTTTTCTTGTAAGTTTTTTCGTGTCACCGCACTATATAACCCTAAAAAAGGATTAACAGGTTCCACCGGGCAATCAGAGCCTCCTGAAACAATAATACCTTCATCTAACATTGTTTTAAATGCATAGCACCCTTCGATTCTTTTGCCCAGCCTACTTTCAGCCCAATCCATATCAGTGATTAGAAAAGTAGGTTGAATTTCCGCTATAATATTTAAATCAGCCATATCACCGATTATCTTATTATCTGTCACTTGGCAATGGATAATTCTATGTCTCAAATCTGTTTTTGAGTCTGCCTTTCGAATCGATTCAATCCCCTGCGACATCGCCTTATCCCCAATAGCGTGAAGAGCTAACTGTAAACCATTTTCCACCGCTACTTTCACCATTTCATCTAACTCTCTATCAGAATAAGTTAGAACACCTTTGTAATTGGGGCAATCTGAGTAATCCTCTTTTAAAGCTGCTGTTCTAGCCCCTAAGGAACCGTCTAAAAACACCTTTATAGATCCTTTTTTGATATAGGTGGTATCATCTATTTCCTTAAAAATTTGAGCTGCTGATATAATATCCTCAACATTATTGGCATTGTAGTGTAAATATACCCTAAGTGGTTCATTCTCAATAGCTTTTGTATAAATACTCCAAAGACTTTTATAATCTTGAGCTACTGATAGATCATCTGTTTGAACAGAGGTTATACCCATACTTTTCACGTATCTAATTCCCTCAGTTAAAATTTCCACCAGATCAGCTTCTTGCAATTGTGGTAGTTTGACTAAATTCAACGCTTTTTCTGTTATAACGCCTGTAAGTTCACCCAAAGTATCTTTTAAAAGCTCTCCGCCAAAAACCGTGGTATTACTATCGATATTAAGAGCCTCCAAAGCCTTTGTATTCAAAACAGCTACATGACCACACACACGATAGAATATTGCAGGACTACTGCCACAGTGTTCATCTAAAAAATTTCTATCTAAGGTAAAGTTCGAAGTAAATTTATTTTCATCATAGCCCTTAGCTACAATCCAACCTCCGTAGTTAGGTCGAGCATCGTTACAAATACTCATAAGTTTTTCTTTTGATAACTCACCTCTTACGTTTATTAACCTTTTATTTAATGATAGCGATAGTAAATGTAAGTGCGAATCGTCTAATCCAGGTAATACCGTATTATCTTCAGCATCAATCATTTGAGTAAGGTTAGATGGTTTAATAAAGCTTTCTATATTATGTATCAGCCCATCTTTTATATGTATGTCTACGCTGCTATTTTCTCCTAATAATCGGCAATTTTTTATCAGCAAATCATTCATGAAATCACCCCTTATTGATAATACTAATACTGAATTTTTAAGCTTACTTGTTTTTTAACTTTCTAAAGTCAATGCTTCCTGCTTTTAAGCCAGCTATCAAAACTTCCGCCGTTGCAATATTAGTGGCAACAGGAATGTTGTGAACGTCACAAAGCCTCAAAAGTGCTGTGATATCAGGCTCATGGGGCTGAGCTAAAAGTGGATCTCTAAAAAACAAGACAAGATCCATGTTATCTTCAGCAATTAGAGCACCAATCTGTTGGTCCCCACCTAACGGCCCAGATAAAAAGCGATTAATAGTTAAGCCTGTAGCTTGAGATATTACTTTTCCGGTAGTGCCTGTAGCAAAAAGTTTATGTTGAGCAAATATAGCTTTATACGCAACACAAAAGTTGACCAATAGTTCCTTTTTTCTGTCATGGGCAATTAACGCAATGTTCATTTTAAACCTCCAAAGTAAGGTGATATTATTGTACCCAAGAGTGTACCAAATCAAAAAAGAAGAAGCTTCTAAAGATAAATTATATCAATTATCAGCAGTTTTGGCAAAGTATAAAGAACAGATCCAAATCTTGCGAGATACCAAGCATGAAAAAAGCAAGAAAATAGAACTGTTATTAAAGCCAGACTTAAAACAAGATGGTTATCTTCATTCCGTGACCAACAAGGATCTTGCTATTTTTAAAACAAACAGTCTGTTTGAGGTAGACTTTTATAATCCTAAAACCAAAACAGCAATAGAAATAGAGAAAAGCAATTTATATGCAAAGGTTTGGCTAGCCTTATATAAACAACTGGAGTCCCCCATTGTAGAACATGGTATTATAATGGTGCCAGAAATAAAATATGTTAAAAGCAAACAAGAAAACACCTTTGAACTGACATATAAAAGAGTGGAAAACAACACACAGTATCTTCTAGAACATCTAAAGTCACTGACAATCATTGGATACTAAAAAAGCCCAGCACCAAGTACTTTAGTACTTCACGGCTCTGGGTTTTTTAGTGGTTTATTTGCCGTACCTTTAATTAAAAATCAAACTCGGTCGTTAACTTTAAAAGTTTCACCGCATTTTTAACATCATCTTTGCTCAACATTTCGTTACTAGTATGAATATATCTACAAGGTAACGAGATAACCCCTGCCCATGCACCTTCCCTTGATAGATGAATAGCACCAGAGTCAGTACCACCAAACTCTAACACTTCAAGTTGATATGGTATATTATTATCTTGGGCTTTTTTAATCATCATATCTTTAATCATAGGGTTGACCATTATAGAGTTATCTTTAACTTTAATAGCCGGCCCCTTACCTAAACTCACAGCCATTCGTCTAGCCTTTGGTGTATCTCCTACGGCAGTTACATCTATTGCTATACCTAAATCTGGGTTAATTGAGTAACTAGCTGTAGTTGCTCCCCTAAGTCCAACCTCCTCCTGTGTAGTAAATACAAAGTAAAGGTTATGGTCTGGGTTTTTAATATCCTTTAAAGCCTCTATTAGAACAGCACAACCAGCCCTATCGTCTAAAGCTTTTCCGATGTAGTGGTTTTGTTTTACTTCAAAATTAGAACAAAATGTTCCAACCTCACCAATGGACACAAGTTCTTCGGCTTCTTCTTTTGAGTTAGCTCCTATATCAATAAACATTTTTTCTAGGTTGAGCTTGCTTATATCTGTAATTCTTTCTGTACCAATAACACCTGTCACGCCACATTCTAGTTTTATCCGTTGTCCCAATAGCAGATGTGGTGATAAACCTCCTATATTTGTAAATCGTAAAAATCCATTGTCGTCTATAAAAGTTACTAGTATTCCAATTTCATCAACATGGGCAGCATACATTATTTTTTTATCAGACTTCCCTTTTTTTAGTGCAATAAGGTTACCTAATTTATCAGTCTTAACTTCATCACAAAAGTCCATTATCTGAGATTTTATATAATCTGTAACCATCTTTTCATGTCCCGACGGCCCAAACCCCTCCGACAAATCTTTCATTAACCTATCCATTTATAACCCCTCCTTGATCTATTTTTTCCAAAATCTTATCGACTAAGGTTATCCCTTTTTTTACATCCTCAAGGTTTAGAAATGAAACCGGAGAATGAATATATCTACATGGCATTGAGATGGTAAAAGTATCAACACCATCTTTTGTTAACCTAATTTTGCCGGCATCATTACCACCTACAGCAGTTTGTCTAAACTGATAATCTATATTATTTTCTTCAGCAACTTTTACTATATCTTTTAATAAATTCTTCTGTACTATGATTGATGCATCCATTATTGAAAGGGCAGGGCCATATCCCATTTTAGTTGAATATCTGTGTTCTTCACTTTCAGGTACATCCGAAGCTGAAGTTCCTTCTAACACTATTGCTAAATCTGGGTCAACGTTGTACGCAGCTACCGTAGCACCCCTAAGACCAACCTCTTCCTGCACCGTAAAAGCACCGTATACGGGAAATGGATATTCTTTTTTCAATATCTCTGCTAGTATATAACACCCTACTCTATCATCAAAAGCTTTGCCTTTGCAAAGTTTATCGTTAATTTGTGAAAACTTTGTATCAAATGATACGTAGTTCCCAATTTCTACAACTTCCATTGCTTCTTCTTTAGAAGATGCCCCAATATCTATGTATAACTGTGAGTAACCTAAAGCATTTCTTCGCTCTGTAGGCTGTTGTAAGTGAATAGGCTTTGCTCCAATTACTCCTTTTATATTGTCTGGTCCTACAACTACTGGCTTGGAAACAAGCACTCTAACATCTAACCCACCAACAGGCTTAAACTTTAGTAAGCCGTTAGATTCAATTGAAGTCACCATTAACCCAACCTCATCCATATGAGCAGATAACATAACCTTAGGCCCCTTTTTGTCTTTTCCCTTTACTGCTATCAAGTTGCCTAATGAATCATATTTAAATTCATCAACACTCTCTTTTAAATAATCCTTAATTAATTTGGAAACATCTACCTCATCACCTGCAACTCCGTGGCATTCAGACAATAGTTTTAAAAACATTTTAATCCCTCCACATCTTTATAATCAATTAGGGAGATAAACATTGCTAAAAGTTTACCTGCATTTTTAATATCTTTTAGGCTAACAGATTCTACAGATGTGTGCATATAACGCTGAGGCAATGAAACTAGGGCTGTAGCTATACCACCGCGTGTTATCTGCATAGCGGAAGCATCGGTACCAGATTGCATCGGCTCAGTTTCGATTTGAAATGATATGCCCCATTCTGCCGCTACCTCTTTAAGCTTTTTTAATATATTTGGATGTATATTAGGACCTATAGCCAGCGCAGGTCCAGCACCAAGTTTTGAGCTGTTTTGAGGATCAACACCAGGCATATCCCCGAAGGAAACATCTATTGCTATACCAATATCAGGAACGATCCCATATGTACTTACCATTGCCCCTCTGATTCCAACCTCTTCCTGAACAGTAGCTACCGTATAAACATCACATTGGTGTTTAATTCTTTGTAACTGCCTTAAGCACTCGATCATTACACATACGCCCGCTCTATCATCAATGGCCTTTCCCGCTACTCTATCTGATAGTAGGTCTGTTAGTTCTCTGTTTACAACTGCAATATCTCCAACTCTTACTTTTTTCTTAACCTCTCCTCCTGAAAGACCGGTGTCTATAAATAAATCATACATATCGATAGCTTTTCCTCTTTCAGAAGGGTGAGTTAAATGAGGAGGTTTAGCACCGATTATGCCAAACACTTCTTCTGCGCCATATACTGTGACCTCCTGCGATGGTAAAGTTCTAGGATCAATCCCCCCAACAGAAGTGAATCGAATAAAGCCATCATCATCAATTTCTGTTACCATAAGTCCTATCTCGTCCATATGAGCCGCGAGCATGACCTTAGGACGGTTTTTGCCTTCACCACTTTTTTTACCAATAACATTGCCAAGCCTATCCATATTAACTTCATCGCATAAGTTCTTAATATGCTTGTCTACCTTTATCGCCACATCCAACTCATATCCAGAAACACCTGTAGTTTCCGTTAGTTCTTTTAGAATTGCTTTTGTATTCATTAATGTCCCTCCTTCTATCATTCAGCTATTTTTTTGTTATATATTTTCCTCAAGAAAATATTTATGTATACAATCGTGACAAAAATCAAATATCCCACAAAAACTCGAGCCAACACCGGGGCATACTCCCAATCAAAAGCATAGGTAATAATCAGTAAATAAACGAAACAAGTGTTTAACTTGCCAAAATAATTGGCGCTTATCGCTATTTTTGTGTAAAGATAGTTTATAACACCGCCTAAAATCATTATAGTTTCTCGACCTATCAAGATTACAAGCAACCATGCTGGTAGATAGCCTTTTAAATGAAGCCCCAGGGCAATACTAAGTAATAACAGTTTGTCGGCTAACGGGTCAAGCATCGCTCCAATATTTGTAACCATATTAAATCTTCTTGCTATAAATCCATCTAAGACGTCTAAAGCGCCTCCCCCAAGCAAAAAGTATAACGCCCCAACCCAATGCCTATCCCCTTCGTAAATTATAAAGAATATTATGTAACAGGGAACCAATAATAAGCGAATCAAAGTTATAAAATTAGGTATATTCATAAAATGTTTCTCCTCCCCACAGCTATCTACTTACTTCTTTTGTATGAGTAAAAGTTGTGGAGAATTACTGCTTTTGTTAAGAAAATGATAGTGAAGTGCAGTATAATATTTTGGTGGAAGCATTTTAGCAAAGCGAATTAGACTTTCTGTTTCTGCTCTTCCGCCATAATGCCCTGGATAGAGCATCAAACTCATAACGCCTCCTTTTTTTAATAAGCCTAAACCTCCATCAACAGCGGGCAAAGTATTCTCCAACTTTGTAATTACCTTATGACTTCCACCTGGTAAATAGCCGAGATTAAACATAACTGCAGCTAATTCTTTGTTCGTATATTCAGTTAAGTGAGCGTGACTTGATTTAATTAAAGTAACTTGTTTTTCCAATTCACGCTCTTTTAAACGAAGCAATGTATTATCAAGAGCCTCTTTCTGAATATCAAACGCTAAAACCTGACCGCTTTCTCCAACGCACTCCGCTAAAAACACCGTGTCGTGACCATTCCCTGCTGTACAATCCACCACACAATCTCCCGGGTTTATAGCCTCTTTTAAAACCTGTTTGGAAAATTGCAAACTATACTCAATCATTAAAACCACCTCCTAGCTGTGATTTTTTATGTTGCAACAAGAACAATTCAAAGAGTTTGAAAATAGCTAGTGCCAACAATGCACCTGCAATTATATCAGAAGGATAGTGTACTCCTACATAAACTCGCGATAAAGAAACAAAGCCCGCTAAGAAAAGAAAGTACTTACCTATCTTAGGATTCAACCTATATATAGTTAGCGCAACAATAAAGCTCATAGCAGCATGGTTGCTCGGAAAGGAATAACTTGCTGAGTGTTCTATTAATGAATCGAATTGATTTACTACAAAAGGTCTTTCTCTTTGAACTAATCTTCTTAAGATTTGGTTTGTGATAAATGTTGAGAGAATAACGAAACAATAGCTCAAAACTTTAAAAGCTAACCCTTTATTTTTAAAAACTTCTACCCCGATAACAATACTAAAAGATAAAATAAAAAAGATAGAAGAGTATTCTGCTAGTACGTAGAAAAAATAATCCAAAAAAGTTATTGTTCCTCTAAAGTTGTATATATGCTCTGATAAATTAAATGTCATCTCTTTCCTCCACCTGTAGTTAAATTTGTTTTAAGATAATGCTGTATCTAAACTTCTATATTGAATAGCTTCTGCCACATGATGTTTCTGTATGTTTTGCTTATTTTCTAGGTCGGCTATAGTTCTAGCCACTCGGAGAATCTTGTCATATGCCCTAGCACTTAAACCCAAGTTATCAAAGGCTAATCTCATTAGATTTTCTGAGTCACTGTCTAGTTTGCAAAAGGTTTTTAACTCCTGTGATGTCATTTGGCTATTTACAGTACCGTCAGAAGATTTATCGAATCTGCTTTGTTGTCTATCCCTAGCAAATAAGACCCTTTCCTTAATTTGTGCAGATCTTTCCTCCTCCGACTCATTGCTTACTAGGTCATCAAAGCAGATCGACGGAACCTCTATGTGTATGTCCATCCTGTCAAGTAAGGGGCCGGATATTTTAGACCTATATTTTTCAACTTTCTGAGGAGGGCAACTGCATTTATTAGAGTCTGTTCCATAATAACCACAAGGACAAGGGTTCATAGTTGCAATAAGCAGAAAATCTGCTGGGTAGCTGATACTTCCCTCTACCCTAGAAATAACAACTTGCTTATCTTCTAAAGGTTGTCTTAACACTTCTAAGACATCTCTGTTAAATTCAAGTAGTTCGTCTAAAAAAAGAATTCCCTTGTGAGCTAAGCTTATTTCACCTGGCTTAGGCTTTCTTCCCCCTCCAACTAGGCCACCATTTGAGATAGTATGATGGGGGCCCCTAAATGGGCGCGACTCCAACAATCCATTATTTTTCAATAAACCCGCTACAGAATAAATCTTTGATACTTCCAGCACCTCATTATAGCTTAGTTGTGGCAATATAGTAGCAAATCTCTTCGCTAGCATCGATTTTCCTGTGCCTGGAGGACCTATCATCAATATGTTGTGTCCGCCAGCTGCAGCTACTTCCAACGCCCTTTTTACCGCTTTTTGTCCTTTAACTTCGCTAAAATCAACTTGACCTTTTGTTTCGCTTATAATCTCAATCTCCTTTTGGTAGCTAGGAATTTGTTGTATCCCTTGTATATGATTTACTACTTGTTTTAGGTTTGTAACTGGCAAAACTTCTATGCCTTGAACTAAGGCAGCTTCTTCTTTGTTTTTATCTGGAACAAATAGCTTTTTTTCGTTATTTTCTTTTGCAAACACAGCCATTGGGAGAAGTCCGTTGATTGGTCTAACTCGACCATCTAATGCTAACTCACCACACAGAACATAATGACTAACAACGTTAGGAGGCCACTTATAGCAAGCAGCAAGTATCGCAATCGCTATTGGCAGATCATAAATCGGCCCTTCCTTTTTTATATCAGCTGGAGCTAAGTTAACTATTATTTTTTTTGTAGGCAACTTAAAGCCACTATTTTGTATAGCTGCCTTAACTCTTTCTTTAGCTTCCTTCACAGCGGCATCTGGCAACCCAACTATTTCTATATTAGGTAGCGCACTTGTTAAGTGGACTTCCACTTCAATTAAATGCCCTTTAAGTCCAACTACTCCTAAACTTTTAACTGTAGATAACATAACTATCCCTCCATAATAATCCCTCATGAGATAGTTCTACAAAAATTTACATTTTCCTTTATTTTCAGATAAAGGAAACGTTCTAACTTGTACAATTTTTTATCCATTTTATGCGTGGGTCCCCGTTGGCAAAATATATCGCGATAGCATCTATACGATAATCCACATCTATTAAATTGTTTTTAATCAAAAATGTTTGGCCAACCTTTGAAATGGTGTTAAGCTTGCGAGGAGTTATCGCGTCAAAAGGATGGATAGTGTTCTTATTTTTCCTTGTCTTTACTTCACAAAAAACAATAACACCTCTATCCTTGGCAATAATATCAACCTCACCTAACTTACAACTATAGTTAACATCTAAAATCTTAAGCTTTTCATCTTTTAAAAATTGTACTGCTAATCGCTCTCCATATTGAGCTAACTCTTGATTACTCATAAAAACCCACAATATCAAGGGTTTCGGCATTAGCTAGACGAATTTCATACCCCTGTTGAGAGTTTATAGGTTTTACTATTGGCTTTAATGATAAGGTATCTTGCTTGACAACTTTAGCTAGCACACCGTTACTTAATTTTACTTTTGAGCCGTTAGGGTATGCAACAACAGCGTCTAAAAAAGCTTTAACTATTTCAGTTGGAAATAAAGAGTTACAAGTCCCCATAAATAGCTCCATCGCTTCTTTAGGTGAGAACGCTTTTCTATAGCTTCTATGTGAAGTAATAGCGGTATACATGTCACAAATTCCTACTACGTAGGAAAGCTTGTGTGTCTTATTCTCCTTCAACCCTCTAGGATAGCCTGAGCCGGAAAATCTTTCATGGTGTTGCAAAGCAATCTGGCAGCATACCAGTGGTATATTATCTTCTAATTCCTTTAAAATCACAAATCCTAAAGATGGGTGCTTTTTTATTTGTGCAAACTCTTCATCGCTCAATTTGCCGGGGTTTCTTGAAATTTGCAATGAAACTTTTGTCTTGCCTATATCATGTATTAGCGCCCCTAACCCTAAATTGAATAATGTTGTACGTGTTAATCTTAACTTCTCACCTACTACCAGAGATAGTGCGCATACGTCCAAAGAGTGTTCATACGTATAATTGTCTATCAAGCGTAAGTGCGCAAAATGAACTAGCAAAGAAGTTTTATTGAGCATAAATGAGACAATCTCTTCAATAACTTCGTTAAGAATAACTGATCTAGTATTAGATTTACTAAATGTATTAGCTTTTTGTAATAAAATGTCTTTTAAAGGCTGTCTTGATATCGCTTTTATCGCTTCATCTCTATTTCCTTCTAAAGGCTGTATAAGGCCAAGATCCTCACCAGTAGTTACATAAATAGTTCTAACTCCATGTTTGGATAGCTTATCCTTAGTTGCTTTTCTCAATTTAGTGCCTTCAGCTAGTAGAATGTTACCGTTACTATCTTTAACTGGCATAGCTAATGTATCTCCCTCATTAGCTAAGTCGATAAAAACTCTACGCATTTTTACCCACCTCTTTTACTCCTTTAAAAGTAATTCTATGAATTGGGGTTACGCCATAAGTTTGAATAGCATCTAAGTGCTCCTTAGTTGGGTAGCCTTTGTTTTGGCTAAATCCATACTCCGGATAAAGCTTGTCCATTTCTTCCATATAGCGATCCCTATACACTTTCGCTAAAATAGAGGCAGCAGCTATGCTGCCACACTTGTCATCACCTTTTATAATAGATTTTTGTTTTAATTTAGTCTCTATCGCAAAATTTCCGTCTATTAATATTAGGCTATCAGGTTTAGCTACCCTCTCGACACTATTTTTCATCGCTAATTTAGTAGCATTTAATATGTTTAGCTCATCGATGATATCATTGTCAATAAACTGTACATCGAAGTAAAGGGCTTGCTCCTCAATT
This sequence comes from Proteinivorax hydrogeniformans, assembly GCF_040515995.1. Classification (GTDB taxonomy): domain Bacteria; phylum Bacillota; class Proteinivoracia; order Proteinivoracales; family Proteinivoracaceae; genus Proteinivorax; species Proteinivorax hydrogeniformans. Next base: position 1,526,108 of record NZ_CP159485.1, read on the forward strand.
TCAGAAGCTAAAGCTTCTCTTTGTGACGAATTTAATCGCTTTGAGTCTTTAACTCCCACAAGATTAGGCCTATTATTAAACGTTACTGCCGCAGCAACTACCGGCCCGGCAACTGGGCCTCTCCCTGCTTCGTCACATCCAACCACTTTATAGTTGGATGATTCTTCCCACTCCCATAGCTTTAAATAACTTTTGTAGCCATTAATTTTTCTATTTAAAGAAGCTAATATTTTTTGTACTCCCTTTCGACTGTCATTCTTTAGCTGAGGTATAAGAGCATTTAATTGGTCTATCGAGCTTTCATTAACTCTTTGTTTAATCTGTTGTATCGAAGCATCTTGTACTTTAATAATAATTCACCCCTTTGTATAGTATATTTTTTCGACCTTTTTTAGCAAAAACCCTTTTTAAAATGAATATATTAAATGGCACATTGAAAATATCAATTAAAAATAACCACTTAATGATAGGTTAAGTGGTTAGTGTAGTGGGCTTAATCAACCTCACTAATATTATCTAAAGTAACATTACCTAACAATCCTTTGCGGAATTCTCGAACCAAAATTTCGCTTATTTTTGCAAGGTCAGGGTGTCCCTGTGGTAGCAATATTCTCCGATTTATCGCCGCCTGCTCTATAAAATGATCAGGACCTAAGGACATATCTATGTCATATCTTTTACTTAGGTCACTTTGATAGTCCCTTATCAAAACCTTGATAAGCCTCCTTGCCATATCCTCCACATTAACAATTTCATCTTTTATGGCGCCAGTAACCGCTAAGCGAAAGCCAACTTCATCATCATCAAACTTAGGCCACAACACTCCTGGTGTATCCATAAGCTCTATTTTATCTTTAGTGCGTATCCACTGTTTCTGCTTAGTAACACCTGGTTTATCTCCCGTTTTTGCAGCTGCTCTGCTAGCAACTTTGTTAATAAAAGTTGATTTGCCTACATTCGGTATGCCAAGAACCATAGCTCTTGTTGGTTTATTTATTTTAATGTTTAGTTTTTTATACTTGCTTTTTGAAACAGCTTTTTTCTTTGCTAACTCAATAACCTTTTTCCATTGATTTTGGGAATTTAAGTTTACAGCTATTGCGTCAGTATTCATGTCTTTAAAATATTCAAGCCAAATATTTGTTTTGGTTGGGTCGGCTAAGTCAGACTTAGTTAAAGCGATCACCTTAGGTTTATCTTTAACAATCTCGTTAATGTCAGGATTTCTACTACTTAACGGTATTCTTCCATCAACTAATTCCACAATTACATCGCAAAGCTTTAAATTCTCCTTTATTAATGCTTTGGTCTTGACCATATGTCCAGGGTACCATTGATATTGCATAATTATCACTTCCTTTGTGCTATGTTAGGTTCTATTGTTTTACAGCAAAGTAGTTTAGCTGAGAAAGCGGCCAGTAGCGCAAAAATGTCTTACCTCTAACATCGTCTGTAGAAATAAAGCCAACCTCATTATTTCGGCTATCAACACTGTTACTTCTGTTGTCACCAAGCACAAAAATCATTCCTTCAGGCACATTCACTGGTCCATAATTTTGTCCTGAGTACCCTTGCAAAATATACTCTTCTGTAACTGGCTCTTTGTTGATAAACAAAGCTCCATTTTTAATTTCTATCTTATCGTTTGCAGTACCTATAACCCTTTTAATCAACACTCTTTCTTCATCCACAGGATAAGGGAATACCACTATATCACCAAAGTCAGGGTCCCTAAAGTTATATATAAATTTGTTAACTAAAACCCTCTCTTGATTAATAAAAGTAGGCTCCATTGATCTGCCGTCAACAATAAAGCTTTCCATAAAAAAACCTCTTATAATCAACGCAAGTATTATTGCAACAGCAATAGACTTGCCCCACTCTTTAAGTTCATTGAGCATAGCTATAACACCTCTACTTTATATTTACAGGGGCGGCCAAAATTTTAATAATATTTTTCCGATGACCTTATCTTCTTTTACCGGTCCATTGTGTCTACTATCTATACTAACAGAGTGATTTTTCCCTAATACAAAAAATTCATCGTTTGCCAAACTGTATGCAAATTCACCTGTTTTATTATATCCAACCTTTGCATCATTCACATATAATTTTCTTCCATCAGAAGATACGTAGTCACTAGGACCAGCAACAACTTTCTTGATGTTAATTACACCACTTTCGTCAAAAAAAGCTATTATATCCCCTTGCGAAGGGTTAACCCTTTTATAGCTTAACACTAAGTCACCTTCTGAAAATAGCGGCTTCATAGAGTCTCCATAAACTTTATAAGCATTAAATAGATAAGTGTTAACTACTGTAGTCAATACTAAAACTATCACAGCTATTTCTATAAACTCTATCCATTTACGCAAAAAAGGTCTCCCCTTTATAGAAATTTTATGTATAAAAAAGGGGCTGAATAACAGCCCTCTTTTTTTATCGTCTAACGGCATCTTTAATTCTTGCAGCTTTACCTGTAAGGTTACGCAGGTAATATAGCTTAGCTCTTCTAACTTTTCCGCGACGCTTAACTTCAATTTTGTCAATTCTTGGAGAATGTACTGGAAAGGTTCTTTCCATGCCAACTCCATAAGAGATTCTACGCACAGTAAAAGTTTCTCTTGCTGAGCCACCTTGCCTCTTAATAACAACTCCTTCAAAAACCTGAATTCTCTCTCTGTTACCCTCCACTACCTTAACGTGAACTCTAACAGTGTCTCCAGCTTTAAAGTTAGGAATGTCATTTTTCATTTGCTCTTTTTCAAGCTCTCTTATAATTTCCATGTTCTGTTGCCTCCTTCCTTCATAGCCGTTCTTGTCCGCAGACAGAGGACCGTCCGTAATCCCACTAAATTATAGCATAATATTTACGTTTTTACAAACGTTTTTTTAGTTGTTTGTTTTAAAACCCAATAAATCAGGACGCTTTTTTTTAGTTATCCTTACAGATTGGTTGTGACGCCATTTATCTATCTCAGCATGATTACCTGATAGCAAAACATCAGGAACTTTTAGCCCTCTAAACTCCATTGGCCTAGTATAATGCGGGTGTTCTAATAGCCCATTTTGAAAGGAATCATTTAGGTATGATTCTTGTTTTGGCAAAACACCCGGGATAACTCGGGTTATAGCGTCAATTACCACCATAGCCGGCAGCTCTCCGCCTGTCAAAACATAGTCACCGATAGAAATTTCCCTTGTTACGAATTGATCAATAACTCTTTGATCGATTCCTTCATAATGTCCACATAATATAATCATATGCTTTTTTTGTAAAAGCTTGTGACACAGCTGTTGTTGAAACTGCTGACCTGTAGGGGTCATTAGCACAATTTCAGTTTCTTTATCATAGCCAATGTCTTCTATAGCCCGAAAAAATGGTTCTGGTTTCATAACCATCCCAGCGCCGCCGCCATAAGGATAGTCATCTACCTTATTATGCTTATCTCGGCTATATTTTCTTAGGTCATGAATATTTAACTGTATATGCTCTTCTGTAATAGCTCTTTTAATAATACTTTGAGAAAAGGGAGATTCAAACATTTCTGGAAAAATAGTTATTACATCAACTATCAATCTAACAAGCCCTCCATAGGAGTAATGATTATCTGTTTCTTGCTTGTATCTACTTTTTTTACAACTTTTTTAAGTGCTGGAATTAAATATTCCTTTTCTCCCTTTACTACATAAACATCATTACTGCCAGTTTGTTTTACTGAAGTGAGAACACCTAAATACTCCCCTGCGTCAGTATAGACCTTACAACCTTCTAGATCAAAGACATAAAATTTCCCTTCAGGCAAAGGCTTAACATCTGTCTTGTTTATTTCTAGGTACTTATTTACTAGATGGGTAACTTCATTTATATTATCATACCCACTAAACTTTATACAAAACTGGTTCTTGTGGGGTCTGCTTTTTTCAATTGTAAAAATTTCATTTTCTATATATAACTCTTCTCCACTACAAAATCTTTCTTCAAATTCTGTTAACGAAACTACTTTAACTTCGCCTTTAACTCCGTGGGTAGTTACAATTTTACCAACTTTTACTTTCTCATCAATCATATTATCACCACTTTTTTTCATCTAAAAATAGGGTTAGAATTTAATCTAACCCTATTTGTCAACAATATCCACAATTACTTTTTGGTTGTTTCTTGAGGCTGCAGCATTAACCACAGTTCTTAGTGCTTTGGCAATTTTTCCTTTTTTGCCAATAACCTTCCCCATATCTTCTTTAGCTACCTTTAAAGAAATTATAGATTCATTGCCATTTTGCTTTTCGATAACCTCTACCTCATCACTTTTAGCAACTAAAGATTTTGCAACAAATTCAACAAGATCCTTCATCCTAAAGACCTCCTAACAGATATCTAGCCAATTATCTCAGCTTTTTTAAGTAAGGTCTTAACAGTATCTGATGGCTGAGCTCCTTTGTTTAACCAATCTTGTGCTTTATCTGCATCGATTTTAAGTTCAACCGGTTCAGTTCTAGGGTTGTAGTAACCTAACTCCTCGATAAAACGACCATCTCTTGGTGCTCTTGAATCAGCCACTACCACTCTATAAAAAGGTCTCTTTTTAGAACCCATTCTTTTAAGTCTCATTTTTACTGCCATACTTTCACCTCCTTTACAATGCTAAAAACTATCTAAAAGAAAGGTAATCCGCCCTTCCCTTTTTGCATACTTTTTTCCATCGAGCTAAACTGTTTCATCATTTTTTTCATCTGATCAAACTGTTTTAGCAGCCTATTAACATCTTGCACTTTTGTTCCACTTCCTAGGGCTATCCTTTTCCTTCTACTACCGTTAATAACTGAAGGGTTTGTTCTCTCTTCCTTAGTCATTGACTTAATAATAGCTTCTATTTTTACCAAATCTGCATCATCTACAGATAGGCCTTTTAATTTTTTACTAGGCAACCCAGGAATCATACCTAGAATTTGATCTAATGATCCCATTTTTTTAATTTGCTCTAGCTGACTCATAAAGTCATCAAATGTAAACTGCTGACTCTTCATTTTCTCTTGCAGTTCTTGGGCCTTTTCAACATCAATAGCCTGTTCAGCCTTTTCAATCAGTGATAGTACGTCACCCATACCTAAAATTCTTGATGCCATTCTATCAGGATGGAAAGGCTCAAGGTTTTCAACCTTTTCACCGGTTCCAATATATTTTATTGGTGCGCCAGTAACAGCTTTAATTGAGATAGCAGCTCCACCACGGGTATCGCCATCTAATTTTGTTAACACCACACCGGAAATGCCTAGTTTTTCATTAAAGTTTTGAGCGACATTTACAGCATCCTGTCCTGTCATTGAATCTACAACCAATAAAGTCTCACAAGGAGAAGTAGCCTTTTGGATTTCTTCTAGCTCAGACATCAACTTTTCATCAACATGAAGCCTTCCGGCAGTATCAAAAATTAATATGTCGTGTCCATATTTTTTTGCATGCTCCATAGCCGCTTTACATATATTTACCGGATTATTGTTAGTACCTAGTTGGAAAAAATCTATTTCCTCTTTTTCTGCCATTGATTCTAACTGTTTAATGGCTGCTGGTCGATAAATATCTGCAGCAACTAATAAAACCTTCTTATTATCGTCACTTAACTTTTTAGCAAGCTTTACCGACATTGTAGTTTTACCAGCACCTTGTAGGCCAACTAACATTATCGGAGCTGGATGAGAGTTCAGATTTAGACCTTCATTTTCTCCACCCATTAGCTCTTGGAGTTCATCTCTAACAATTTTTATTACTTGTTGACCAGGAGTGAGGCTGTTTAATATCTCTTGGCCCGTACTTTTCTCTCTTACAGTTTTTATGAATTTTTTTACAACCTGAAAGTTAACGTCAGCTTCTAAAAGGGCAACACGAACTTCACGCATAGCTTCCTTGACATCTTTTTCAGATAGCTTTCCTTTTTTCTTAAGATTAGCAAAAACTCCTTGAAGTTTCTCTGATAAACCTTGAAGCATATTTTCACCTCTAATTTTTATTAAGGTTTTGGTAAATCTTTTGTAACCTTGAATCATTTGTTACAGAAATTATGTCTTCTAAATCACCAATTGTTTTTTGAATAAGTTCTTCTTTAGCCAGTAAACCTAGCTTAGTTTCGTAATCATCTAAAAGGGAGGTTACCCTTTTTAATGTATCGTAAACAGCTTGACGACTAATATTAACTTGTTTTGCTATTTCACCTAATGATAAGTCATGATGATAGTAAAGTTTAAATAGTTCTCTTTGTTTTTTAGTCAATAAAGGTTCATAGCAATCAAATAAATCATTGAGATGTGTGATCTTTTCTAACATCTAACACACCACTCTCTCTGTTAAGTTGTTTTACTTTACATAGAAACTTTACCATGTTTATTTATGTTTGTCAAACTTAGAATAACAATTTTTTAAATGGGTTTTAGCAATTCTCAAAAACGTCCATAAGTTGTAAATGGGGGCAGCATCCAGTAAAAGACCTTGGTTTACTGTATGTTGCTCCCACTTATTGAAGGTTCATTTTATAATTTTAGATTCTCCTTAACTATCTTACGTCCTCTGTACAACCTTGTTCTGACTGATTCTACCGAAACCTTAAGTATATCTGAAATCTCGGCATATGAATATCCATAGTAGTCTTTTAACAACATTGTTTTTTTTGTAAGGTTAGGAAGCTTTTCTAGTTGGTCTTTTACTGCGATGTGGGTGTCCTTTATTTCGAAGCTTCCTATGGTATCCCCAACTTCTTTAACAAACTCACCAATCTGCTCTAATGATACGGTCTTTATTTTGCTATATTTAGAGCATTGGTCCTTGTATAAGTTAAGAATAATTTGGTATAACCAAGACGTAAAAGAACATTGCCCTCTATAGTTTTTTATGAACCTAAACACCCTAATAAAAGCTTCTTGGATTAAGTCCTCTGCTTCTTCTAAGCACCCAGTTAACTTAAAAGCCATTTTTAATGCTGTATTTCTGTGCTCACCTACTAACTGCTCAAACGCTTTCATGTTTCCTGCCTGAGCCTTCATAATTAGTTCATTCATAGTTATCCCCTGTCAAAAAGAGCTTGAATAAAGTGTTGGCCTTCAAATTCTTGAAGGTCCTCTATTTTTTCACCAAGTCCTACATACTTTATTGGAACCTTTAGCTCCTTATTAATTGCTATTACCACCCCACCTTTAGCGGTCCCATCAATTTTATTTAGAACTATCCCTGATAGTTCTGTTGCCTCTCCAAAAGCTTTTGCTTGATTTATGGCGTTTTGCCCTGTTGTTGCATCTAATACGAGAAGGCTTTCATGTGGAGCATCAGGGATTTCTTTTTTTATTACTCGATTCACTTTTTTTAGCTCTTCCATAAGGTTACTTTTTGAGTGAAGTCTTCCTGCCGTATCACAGATAACATAATCTACCTTTCTAGCTTTTGCAGCTTGCATACCGTCGTAGATAACTGCCCCTGGATCACTACCCATTTGGTGGCTGATTACATCTACGTTATTTCTATCTCCCCAAACTTTTAGCTGTTCAATTGCCGCAGCTCTAAAGGTGTCAGCAGCTACTAAAAGGACTTTGTTACCTTCCTTTTTTAGTTTGTGGGTAAGCTTGCCTATAAACGTCGTTTTCCCTACACCATTTACGCCACAAACAAATATAACAGTAGGTTTTTTTTCAGAAACATTCAATTGAGTATGCCCCTCGCCAAACTGGGTTATCAAACGGTCTTGAAAAAAAGTCTGAATTTCCTGGCTGTCTTTAACATTATTTTCATCACAATATTCCCTTAACTCATCAATTAACTCCATAGTAGTTTTAACGCCCACATCAGCTTCTAATAAAACTTCTTCAAGTTCTTCAAAAAACTCTTCATCTACACTAGAAAAACCACTAAAAACCTTTTCGATTCCCCCTAGCAAATTTTTCCTAGTTTTATTTAGCCCACTTTTAAATTTATTTAATATTGACATTTTAACCCACCTTTTCGTCATCAAATTTCACTGATATTAGCTTTGACACTCCCGAATCCTCCATTGTGACACCATAAAGCATATCGGCATAACTCATAGTCCCCTGTCTATGTGTTACTACCAAAAACTGAGATTTATTAGATAACTCCTTTAAAAATGATGCAAACCGATTTACGTTAGCTTCATCTAGCGAGGCTTCAATCTCATCTAGAACGCAAAAAGGCGAAGGTCTTGTCATGAGTATAGAAAAAAGCAAAGTTATAGCTGTTAAAGCTTTTTCTCCTCCTGAAAGTAAGGACATAGACTGCATTTTTTTGCCGGGTGGCTGCACAAAAATTTCAACTCCACTTTCTAAGATTTGATTTGGCTCGGAAAGCTTTAGATAGCCCTGACCTCCACCAAATAACTTCTTAAAAATTTCATTAAAGAAATCATTTATTTTGTTAAATGTTTCTTCAAATTGTACTGCCATTTGCTTGTCCATTTCCACAATTATTTTCTGTAAATCCAACCTGCTTTTGCTCAGATCGTTTTTTTGCTTTTTAAGAAATTCAAGTTTTTTTGTTAATCGTTCGTATTCCTCAATAGCACCTAAGTTTACATCACCCATGCCTTTAATATCTTCCCTTAACCTATTTACTTCCCTTTGACCGCTACGGGATGAAACCGGTTCAAACCCGTGATCTATCGCTTCTTTAACAGTTAAATAATATTCACCTAAAAGCTTTTCAGTATGCTGCTCTATTTCCATTAACACCCTTGATTTTTTTAAATTCAAACTGTTTATAGCATCTTTAAACTTATCTAAATTATTACTTGCTTCAGTTAAATGCTGATTCTTAGATTGAATTTTTAGTTTTATTGATTGGATTTTTCCATCAAATATAAGTTTTTGCTTTTCAATCTCGCCTATTTTTTGTTGTAGGTTAAAAGATTCTTCAGTTAAAGAATCTATCTGTGTACTGCCGTCTAAAATTTCCTTTTCCATCTCTTTTAATGAGTCTTGGTTTAGTTTGTAGGACTTCTCATTTTCCTCAACTCTTTCTTCTGTACGTTTAATTTCACGTGATGTAGCAGAAATCTTTTCTTTTAAAGAAGCTATAGTTATTTTCTGACTCACCTGTCTAGATTGTACTTCCCCTAGGTTTTCTTCTAGTGTTGATAGCTTTGTTTGAAGTTCTTTTACCTCTTCATTTAACTTTATTTCATTTGAATTCATTTTTTCAATGTCTAATTTTTTTTCCGAAAGGTTACTGCTATACTTTTCTACGTCTATGTTTAAGCTCTTAGTTTCATTAAGTAGAAGATCTATATTTTCTTGAACTGAAGATGCCTTTTGTTCAAGCAACATTTTTTGCTGGTCCAGCTCATTTATCTCCACTTTTTGAAGTTGTTCTTGATCTTTTAGCTGCTCCAATTCATTTTTAAGAATATCCAGCTCATTAACCTGCTTTTTAAGACTTTGCATGTTTTGATCATACTTTTTTTGTTGAGTAATTATAAGCTCAGAGGTCTCTTTCATTTGAGAGTTTCTATTTAGAAGACCGGCATTTTTGCTTTTATACCGCCCTCCTGACATTGACCCTCCTGCATTAATTAACTCTCCATCTAATGTAACTATCCTATAACGATACCCCTGAGATTTTGCTAGATGCAATCCACTATCTAGGTTTTCCACAACAAATATTCGTCCTAGCAGAAAGTCTTTAATTCCTTCTAATTTTTCTGGGCAGCTTACTAAGTCAGAAGCAATTCCTATAACCCCTTTTTTATCAATAGGCTTTACCTTTTTACCTTTTATTATATCTAACGGCAGAAAAGTTGCTCTCCCTGCTTTGTTAGCTTTTAAGTAGTCTATGCATTTTTTAGCAGCTTTTTCATCACCTACCACAACGTTTTGCAGGCTTGCTCCTAATACAGTTTCTATTGCTAGGCTATATTTTTTGTCCACGTCAAAAATCTGTGCTACCGCCCCGAAAACTTGTGGATCTTCAGAAAACTTTTTCAGCACCTCTTTAGGACCAAGATTATAACCAGCGAAATTGTTTTCAAGATGTTTAAGTCCTTGCAGTTGTGACTCTAGTGCATTCAGCTTCTTAGATATTTCAGCAACTTGCTCCTGCTGTATCTCTTTGTTATATTCAGCAGATTTATATTGTTCAACCCTTTTTTTATAATCTTCTAGAATTTCACGATGACGTTTGTTAGCTATATCTTTTTTTTCTACTATCATGCTATGCTTTGAAAAAACCTCTTGCTGCTTACTCTTGTGATCTTCTAACTCTTTTTCTTTTCTCTCCACATCACTGTTTAACCTTTGTATATAGCCGTCTATATTTTTAACATCATTCTTGGCGGTTGCTAAATCATTGAGCAACGTTATCAAATTGTTTTTTTTATTTTCCAAATCATTCTTTGTTCTAACTATCTGCTCACTCAATTGCGTAGTCTGTCTATTGAAATCTTCTATTTCTTCGGTATGTTTTTTTAAAGCAACCTCGTACTCATTTTTGTTTTCAAGTAACTTAGCACTTTGTTCCTTTAAGTTAGAGATTTCGCTTTTTATCTTCTTGTTTAAAAACTTCTTTTCGTCAGTTTTTTCTCTTAAATCTTTTACTTTTTCTTTAAGGTATTCCAACTTATATTTTAAGTTTTCCACTTGACTTTTAGTATCTAGGTGAAGCTGAACAACGTTTTGCGTGGATTTTTCTAGTTGTTCTAAATAGCTTTTATCCTTATCTAATAGATTGCTTATGGCCTCCACTTCATCTTGCTCATGGGCTAGTTTCTCCTTGTGACTCTCCAGTTGCTTTTCAGTATTCTCGTATGTTTTTTCTAACTCATCTAACTTGTAGAGCACTATACCTACTTCGTTTTGCTTGAGTTTATCTTTTAAAGATTTATACTGACTAGCTTGTGTAGCCTGCTCCTTAATTTTAGGGAGAGATTCCTCAATTTCTATAATTATATCCTCAACCCTTTGTAAATTTTGTTGAGTCTGTTCGAGTTTTTTTATAGAGTCTAGCTTTTTACTCTTATATTTAACTATTCCTGACGCTTCTTCGAAAATTATTCTTCTTTCTTCAGGGCGACTATTTAAAATCTGATCTACTTGTCCCTGCCCAATGATTGAATAGGCTTCTTTACCCAGGCCAGTATCCATAAAAAGTTCATGGATATCCTTCAACCTGCATTCAGTGTTATTTATAAAGTATTGACTTTGCCCATCCCTAAAGTATCGTCTAGAAATATTCACTTCCGAATAATCTAAAGGTAGGCGCTGATTAGTATTATCTAAAGTTAAAATTACCTGTGCATAATTTTTCTGTCTTGCATTAGTGGAGCCAGAAAAGATCACATCTTCCATCTTTGAGCCCCTAAGGCTCTTGACGCTCTGTTCCCCTAGAACCCACTTTATAGCATCTATTACGTTACTCTTGCCACTGCCATTTGGTCCTACTATGGCAGTTACACCCCTATCAATTTGAAGAATGGTTTTATTTGCAAAAGACTTAAACCCATAAAGCTCTATTTTTTTTAAAAACAACTAACTCCCCCCTTTTAACCAGCAATTACTTTATTGTTGGCCGTAAAAATTTAAAAGTCCCTTTCTCGCTGCTTGTTGTTCCGATTGTTTTTTTGTTTTTCCTTCACCCTCACCAATTTTTCTTCCATTTAAAAACACTGCTGATCTAAATCTTTTGTCATGGTCAGGGCCTTTTTCTTCTATAATTTTGTAAGTTAGACTGTTTACGCCATTTTTTTGTACATACTCCTGTAGTTGTGTTTTAAAATCATTTTCGCCGCCGATTAAAGATTTGTTAATTTGTGGCCTAAGTATGTCCAAAACAATATCGTAACTCCTCTCAAATCCCACATCCATGTATAAAGCCCCAACAAAAGCTTCAAATGTATCAGCTAAAATTGAACTTTTTTCACGACCACCTGTTTTTTCCTCTCCTTTACCTAGCCATAACAACTCACCAAATTCTAGCTCCCGAGCTACACTAGCAAGCGAGTTTTCACAGACGATTTGCGCCCTTAACCTAGTCATTTCTCCTTCTGTTATGTTTTTTGTGAAAGTATATAAGTATTCGCTAATTATCAATTCTAAAACTGCATCTCCTAAAAACTCCAGTCTCTGATTATGTGCTTTAAACCCAAGACTATTTTCAAAGGCATACGATGAATGAGTAAAAGCTTTCTTATAAATTTCTCCTTTATCTAATCCAAGTTCTTCAAGAAAATATTCTAGCTTTGTCACGTGATCACTCCTAAAGTAGTTATAAATAAAACCCCGCACTTACTGCAGGCGGGGTTTTATGTTATCTAAGAATTTTCCTCTATAAAATTTACGATATCTCCTACAGTATTCATAGTTTGTAGTTTCTCATCAGGTATTTGAAGCTCAAATTCTTCCTCTAAAACCATTAATAAATCCATAATATCCAAAGAATCAAGCTCTAAGTCCTCCTGAAAGCTAGTTTCTGGCTTTATATCTTTTTCATTTAACCCTATATTAGAAGCGATAATTCCTTTTACTTTTTCAAACAATTCCACCAAAACGCACCTCCTTTCTACTCGTTTACCGGTTGTGCCACAAGACCTAAAACGCCTGGACCTGTATTTGTTCCTATAACACTTCCGATGTCACTTTCAAGACAAAATCTTATATTTAACTCTTTATTTGCAAGCTGAACTAACTTTTCCTTTTTTTCAGAGCTTGCAGCATGACCGACAATAATATCTATTGGTCGGTTTTCATATTTATCCTTTATTTTCTGAATCAGATATGAAAAAATTTTGCTGTTACCCCTTATTTTCCCCATAGGAGCTACTAGCCCCTCACTGTTCACAGTCAGTATGGGTTTTACATTTAATAAAGTACCTATCATCGCAGAAGCTTTACCAATTCTACCACTGCGATTTAGAAATTCTAAGGTGTCCACTCCAAAAATCACCATCTGTTCATCGGCTAACTGCTCAATGAGTTTTAAAATTTGTGTTTTATCGGCACCTTTTTCTATTTCCTGGCAGCATCTATATGCGATCATGCCTAAGCCTACTGAAGCTGTTTTGCTATCAAAAACTGTTATGTCAGCATTTTCATCGAACATATTGCTTGCAATTACCGCAGATTGATACGTTCCGCTAAGCTCCTTAGATATATGAATGGAGATTATTGTATCCCCCCGCTCCACTAAGGGTTTGTACACCTTGTGGAAATCTGCAGGACTGGGCTGAGACGTTCTTGGGATTACTTTTGAAGCCTTAAGTTTATGAAAGAACTCCTCAGAACTTAAATCGACCCCATCTTTGTATAAACTTTCGCCAAAATGAACATTAAGCGGGACCACATTAACACTATATCTATTTATTTCTTCTATAGGAAGATCTGCTGTGCTATCTATAACAATACTAACTCCCATATTTTCACCCATTCTTTATAAATTTAAATAGTATTATTAAACTGCTCTAACACCTTAGATTCTATTAGCCCTTTTCCTTGCTTCAAAATTGCATTCTTTATAGCCTTAGCATCTGAGGAACCATGACTTTTTATAAGCGCACCTTTTACTCCTAAAAGGGGTGCTCCACCGTGCTCAGTGTAGTCCATCTGCTTGGCAAAATCCGAAAATGCAGACTTCAACATAACAGCACCTACTTTTCTGCTAAAGCTTTTTGTAATTTCTTTTTTTAGCGACCCAAATATAAACGAGGCTGCCCCTTCCATGAACTTTAACATCACGTTCCCGACAAACCCATCGCATACAACTACATCAACTGCGCCACCTGGCACATCTCTAGCTTCTATGTTTCCTTTAAAATTGATATCATCTGCTTCTTTTAAAAGATCATATGCTTTTTTTGTCAGTTCGTTTCCTTTACCTTCTTCTGTTCCAACATTTAATAAGCCTACTGTAGGTTTTTCTATTTTAAAGACGCCTTTAGCATAAATAGAGCCCATTTTAGCGTATTGTAAAAGGTGCTCTGGTTTCGCATCCATATTTGAGCCTACATCTAATACTATGGTATAGCCACTTGCTGAAGGAAAAATTGGAGCTAAAGCTGGTCTATCTATACCTTTTATTCTTCTTAGCACAAAGTAGCCAGCAGCCATAAAAGCACCGGTGCTGCCAGCTGTTACTGCTGTATCTGCCTCATTATCTCTAACTAGAGAAACCGCTTTAACAAGTGAAGAATCTTTCTTTTTTCTTATTGCTTCTACCGGTTTTTCCTCATTCGTAATTACCTCAGAAGCCTCAACTACTTCAAAACGGTCTTTAATATCATCTACACCAAATTCATCTAGTTTTTCGTTAATTTTAGTGCTAGGTCCGACAAAATAGATGAAAATATCATCACATTCCTTTAATGCATCAAGGCCACCTTCTATAGTTGAATCAGGTGCGTTGTCTCCCCCCATTACATCTAATGCTATTTTAATCACTTAGCTCCCCCCTTAAGAATTTTTGAGGTCCCTTTAATAATATGTACATAGTTTGACATATCTATAATTATAGTCAAGATTTTGCAAAAAAGCAAATGAAAAAAAGGATAGCCACCTCTATGGCTATCCTTTTTACTTACTATTTATCATTAACTTCAATAACTTGTTTACCTTTATAGAATCCACATTCTGGGCACACTCTATGAGGTAATTTTGGTTCATGACATTGCGGACAGCTTACACTGCCTGGTATATTCAATTTCCAGTTAGCTCTTCTTTTTGCCTGACGAGCTTTTGAATGTCTACGCTTTGGTACTGCCATTACTTCCACCTCCTCTTACTGGAACAACCTATTCTTCATTATAGAATTTTTTTAGAACAGCCAGTCTTGGATCGATACTCTCCTTATCACAATCACACTGACTTTCATTAAGATTTGTACCGCAGTTATTACATAACCCTAAACAATCTTTTTGGCACAAAAATTTAGAAGGTATGGCAAACTCTATCACTTCTTGTAATAGTTCTTGCAACTGAAGGCGTGCAACCGAGATTCGATAGAATCCTTCAGCATCCTCTTCCTTTAAGTCAACTTGCTCATCGGTTACTAAAACCTTCTTTTTAAAAGATTCATCCAACTCTAGCTTGTCTAGACTTAAGCATCTATCACAAGGAAGTTTTAACTGAGTTCGCATATATCCTTCAACTAAGTATGTTTGTTCTTCTTTAGAAACCACTACCGAAACAACGATCGGCTCAACTAAGTCAACATTGGGTACTCCTAGATTAAAAGAACCCTCAGGCAAAGTATAGTCATACTTTTTAGTCAAATTTTTTTCAGTTTCTAGCTCCATTAAATCAATTGTTAAAAGATTATTTACCACGATAAACCATCCTCAATTATATATTAGCACACCCTTTTTGTCAAATGAGGTCTACTAACCAACTAAGTTCTTAGTGTCTCTTGCTATCATTAATTCTTCGTTGGTAGGGATTAACAATGTCTTAACTTTACTTCCTTCTGCGGAGAAGTCAGTAGCTTTTCCTCTTACATTATTTTTCTCTTTATCAACTTCTACACCTAAGTAGGTGAAACTACTAAGCACTTGCTCTCTAGTCTCTGGTGAGTTTTCACCTAACCCCGCGGTAAATACAATAGCGTCCACTCCATTTAATACAGCTGCATAGCTACCAATGTATTTTTGCACTCTATGGGAGAAAATGTCTAAAGCTAAAGCGGCGCGCTTATTTCCTTTTTCGCTAGCTTCCTCAAGATCTCTAAAATCACTACTAACTCCTGAAATTCCCATAACGCCAGATTTTTTATTCATATAATTGTTAAGTCCATCAGCATCTAAGTCTAGTTTCTTCATCAAAAACGGTACAATAGCAGGATCAATGTCACCACAGCGGGTTCCCATAACTAATCCTTCTAATGGCGTTAAACCCATTGAAGTATCTACTACTTGTCCACCATCTATTGCTGCAATACTAGCACCATTTCCAAGGTGGCAAGTAATAAGTTTTAAGTCTTCAACGTTTTTGTTTAAAAGCTTTGCAGCTTGTTGAGTTACAAATTTATGGCTTGTTCCGTGGAAGCCATAACGTCTAATTGCATGTTCTTCGTATGCTTCATATGGCAATCCATAAATGAAAGACTTCTCCGGCATTGTTTGATGGAAAGCAGTGTCGAAAACAGCTACCTGCTCAACGCCTGGTAAAACTTCTGAGCAAGCTTCTATACCCATAATGTTAGGTGGGTTATGTAACGGAGCTAAATCAATACATTTGTTTATAGCGTCCATTACCTTATCATTGATAAGTACAGATTCAGAAAACTCTTCTCCACCGTGCACAACTCTATGCCCTACTGCCTGAATCTCATCCATTTTGCTAATAACACCTACAGAATCATCTACTAAGGTTTCTATAACCATCTTTATAGCAATTTTATGGTTGCTAATTTCAGCAGGTATTTTCACCTTGTCAGACTGCCCAGGCTGATGCACAAGCTGGGCACCCTCTAAACCAATTCTTTCCACTAACCCCTTTGCTAAGACATCTTCATTTTTCATATCAAATAACTGATATTTCAAAGAAGAACTTCCACAGTTTACTACTAAAATTTTCATAAGTAAATCCTCCTTTAATTATTATTATGTAAAATACATTCTATACTATTTTATAAGTTTCTCAACACATTTTCAATAGCAAATAACATTTTATAATATCTTTTTGTTAAATATTTAACAAACTTTTTTATTTTTACTTGTCTATGTTATACTTATAAAAAAGTTTTGAAAGATGGTGTATATATTGAATACAGTCGGAATAGTCGTCGAATATAACCCATTCCATAACGGACATTATTATCATATAGCTGAATCAAAAAAGAAAGCTGAGGCTGAATTTGTAGTGGGCATCATAAGCGGAAACTATGTCCAGCGTGGAGAGCCGGCAATCATTAACAAGTGGGCACGAACAAAAATTGCCTTAATGCACGGTGTGGATATGGTAATTGAGTTACCTACTATATACTCCACACAAAGTGCTGAAGGCTTTGCAAGGGGAGCAATTAGTACTTTGGCTTATAGTGGCATAGTGGATAAAGTGGTGTTTGGATCAGAGGCAGGAGAGGTTTTTCCTCTTGAGAAGGTTGCGGATAGGCTTTTAAACATTGAAAACTCACCCAAATCAATCACTAGCAAATTAAAAGAAGGTAAGAGTTATTCCCAATCTTTACAACAAATGGTAGGCGATACAGCTTATTTAACAGGTTCAAATAATATTTTGGGTATTGAATACATTAAACAAAATATTAAACTAGGCTCCCCTATACAAATGCAAACAATTAAACGTACTAGCTCAAACTACAATGAAGAAAATCCAAGTGATGACTATTTTGCCAGTGCAACCTCCTTACGCCCAATGATTAAAAACTCTTCCCCTAAACTTAAGCAGTATATGCCTCCTAAAGCTTTGTCTATTTTAAAGTATGCCCTAAATGAGCAACAATTTATTGATTTAAATTCCTTTACAGGTCATTTATTTCCGTTGCTTTTAAGAGATGGGCAGAGCATTCTACCTTCAGTGCAAGGATATGAACAAGGATTAGAAAACAGATTGCTTAGCATACTCCAAGATGAATGCCCTATAAATTTAGAGGGTTTAGTTTCAAAAGCTCGCTCAAAAAGATACTCTAAAAGCAGGATAAAAAGGCTCCTCTTACATTTTATGCTTGGTATCAATAGCGAAGCTGTAAAAGAAGCTAATAAAAGACCTACATACATTAGAATATTAGGGTGTACTGAAAAGGGTTTAACTCTTTTAGGCCATCTTAAAAAGAGGTCGGAGCTCCCATTTTCGCTTAATTACAATAATTTATTAGAGTCCTTACCTACTGAATCCATTGGATATAATAATTTAGTTAAAGAAAATATATTCTCTAACATCTACATCAACAAAAGTTTTTACCAGAAAAAATATAACTTGGACTACAGAAAAAAGCCTATAATTATTAAAGGTCAGAGCTAAAGCTCTGACCTATTTATTTTCGTTTAAAAAATTTACGATATCGTCAAAATGGTTAACTTTTACTACTTCGACTTCTGTGGCATAAGCTATCGCCTCTTCGTAGTTTTCTATAGGACAAAACAATACATCTGCTTGTTTGTTTTCCGCAGCATACACCTTTTGTTTCATCCCCCCAATGGCGCCAACACTTCCGTCAAAGTTAATTGTCCCCGTCCCAGCCACAACTAAGTCTCCTATTATATCTTCTTCAGTCAATTGGTTGTATATTTCAAGCACAAACATCATTCCCGCAGAAGGTCCACCTATTTGACCTGTATCAAAAGAGATGTCTATAGGATAAACCGGCTCCCAATTTAAAGTCTGAATAAACACTCCCAACGCAGGAACTTTTGGATCAGATTCGCTCCGGCCGACCTTTAGTGCTAGCTCTTTCTCAACTTCATTTCTAACAATGGTTGTAGTGATTTCATCGCCTACATTTTTGCTTTGTACAATGGATATAAGTTGGTCTGATAGCATAACCTTTTCACCATCTAAAACTTTAAAAATATCTCCTACTTGTAGTACTTCTTTAACAGTGCTGGTAGGAAGAATGTCCACAATTTCAACACCATCTGAAGTCATTGGAACATCATAACCTGCTTGCTGTAAAGCGACAACTTTAGCATTATCTTGACTTTCTTGCATCCTCTGTCTATTTAATTTATAGTATTCTTCCATATCCATATCAGGAGGAATTACTACAGAGTGATGCATTAAATCCATTCTAGGACTAAACACCCCCAAAAGATAAGCTAATGGTGAAGCTGTGAATTGACTAACAGTTAAAAGATACACGCTGGAATCATGTCCATACGAATTTTCAATTTCTACCATATCTCCAATTAGTATTGCATCTCCTGGTCTAACCACCAGATATCCGGTATCATAACCGATAAATAAAAAAACCATCAACAATAGCGCTAATGCTATGGCAATGGTTTGGAGCTTTCTTGCATTAAAGTTCAAGCTTTACCACCTCCATCTAATAGCTTAAGTATTTCATCTGCCTTTTCTTGAACTGCTTTTTTTCCAGCAACCACGCCTTCTTCTACTTTATCAAACTGCATAGAATCAATTTCTGCAACATTAGGTTTTATTATGACATCATAGTCTATTATTTTATACCTTAAAAGTTGGTCCTCCATAATCCCGAATGTTTGCATTAACACACTAAAAATATTGTTTACCTGAGCATCCTTTTTAAAGCTGGTAACATCTACCGCTATAACTATATCAGCTCCCATCTTTTTGACGATGGATATAGGTACCCTCTCCACAACAGCACCATCAACTAATACTCTGTTAAGATATTCTACTGGCTTAAATATCCCAGGTATGCTTATGCTCGCTCGCACCCCTTTATAAATAGGTCCTTCATCAATAACAACACAATCCCCATTAGTTATGTCCGTTGCTACAACCTTAAATGGAATATTAGTTTGATCAAAAGACTTCCCTTTAGTTAAAATTTTAAGCATTTGCTCAATTTTATCCCCAGCTATTAAGCCTTTTTTAGGGATAGACCAGTCGGTCCACGATCCAGAACTTAGATTTAGGGCTAGTTTTGAAATCATTTCCGGATCAATCCCTACGCTATATAGGCTCCCTACTAAAGCACCCATACTTGTGCCCGCTATATAATCGATTGGTATATTTAATTTTTCTAATTCTTGCAATACACCTATATGAGCTAAACCTCGCGCTGACCCTGCCCCTAACGCTAATCCTATCTTTGGCCTACTATCATTTTTCATTTACTTCACCTACCTAACATTATGGTAAAAAAAATTATAATATAACATAAAAAGTATTACAAAGCCATATTATTTAATAAAAATATCTAAAAAGTAGCTAAAAGAAAGGACTGCTGCATATGTACAGAAAAAATATCATGGTATATGGTATAGCTCTATTTACTACTTTTATGGCTATTTCTATGGTTTTGTTCCCAGAAAATGCTTTCGAAAGTGCCTTAGAAGGTTTAAATCTTTGGTGGAATGTAGTATTCCCAGCTTTGCTCCCTTTTTTCATGGTTGCACAATTATTGATCGGATTAGGAGCTGTTCATTTCATGGGCGTACTGTTGGAGCCTTTTATGCGACCGGTATTCAACGTTCCAGGATCCGGTGGTTTTGTAATGGCAGTGGGTTTGGCCTCAGGGTTCCCACTAGGTTCAGTTCTTACAGCAGATGTACGCAAAAAAAACTTAATTAATAAAACAGAAGGAGAAAGACTCGTTTCCTTCACTAACACAGCAGACCCACTATTTATGTTTGGTGCTGTAGCAGTTGGGATGCTAGGAAGGGTTGAGATGGGGATTTTAATTGCCGTTGCCCATTACCTTTCTTCAATCTCTGTAGGAATTATTATGCGTTTTTATAAGATGAATGCACCAAAGACAGTCCAGCAAGATAAAATCAAACGAAACATTCTAATTAAAGCATTACTTGCTTTAAAAAAAGGCCGGGATGAAGATGGTAGGTCATTTGGAAAACTCTTAGGTGATTCAGCAAAAAAGTCCGTCAATACGCTTTTAGTGATTGGTGCCTTTATAGTAATGTTTTCTGTAATGATAGAAATTTTGTTAAATGTAGGTGTTATTGATTTGATTGCAAATGCCTTACTTAAGTTTTTAGGTCCCTTAGGAGTTAACTTTGAGCTTTTAGTCGCTTACATAAGTGGTATTTTTGAGGTTACCTTAGGATGCCAAAAGGCAGCAGAAGCAGCTATGGTATCACCCACTGCTCAAATGGTTGCAATTAGTTTTATAATTGCATTTAGCGGACTTTCAGTAACAGCTCAAGTTGCCAGTATGATCGGAGATACAGATATTAGCATCAAACCTTTTATAATAGCAAGAATAATACATGGATTTTTAGCGGGGCTTTATACATACCTATTAGTCAAGTTTGGAATGTTTAAACTTGTTCCACAGGCAATTCCAGCCTTTTTTGCCCAAACGCCAAGCTTTTCTATAGATTTTTTGATTATTAGGTTCGTAATTTTTAGCATTCCAATTCTACTAATGTTGTTAGTGATACTGGCTTTTTTAATATACAAGACCACTAAACTTGTAGCGTTTAGAGTTAAGTAGCGCTACTAACTATCTAAGTGCCCAAACTTTTCTTTTAAGCTCCATTCAACATGCCCCGGAACCAGCTCTTTTACACAACCATCCCATTTGGCAATTTCCTTTACCAAGCTAGAGCTTAAAAAGGAATATTGATTGTTAGTCATCATAAACAAAGTTTCAACATTTTTTTCTAGCTTTTTGTTTATTGAGGCCATTTGAAGCTCGTATTCAAAATCAGAAACTGCCCTTAAGCCTTTTACAATTACGTTAGCACGGTATTTTGCGCAGTAATTAACTAATAGCCCATCAAATGTATCTACAATTACATTATCAAAATCTTTAGTTGCTTTTATTAACATATTAACTCGCTCTTCTTTACTAAATAACGGCCTTTTATTTGAGTTATGTGCTACAGCTACGATTACACTGTCAAAAGTTTTTGTCGCTCTTTCAATTATATCTAAATGCCCATTAGTAACAGGGTCAAAGCTTCCTGGATAAACAGCCTTAGTCATTATTACATCCCCTTTTTAATAAACCATTTTTTTTATAAACAGAAATTGTTGTATCACCATATAGCTTTTGCTTAAATAAAGTAAAGTAAGCTATTGAGGCACAAACTTCTTCATTTTTGCTATGCTCTATTACCACAATACCATCATTATTAAGAAGGTCTTTCTCCTTAACATCATCCATCATCTTCTGAGCTAACCCTCTATTATAGGGAGGATCTATAAAAATACAATCGTACTTTTCTTCATTTTTAATAACTTTGTATACATCTCCCTTTATAAGGTTAAACTTTTTGCTCTCAAAGCCTAATTTGTCAAGATTTTCTTTTAAACACTTATAACTTAAATAGTTTAATTCTACAAATTTACAAAATGATCCTCCGCGACTTAAAAATTCTATACCCAGGCCGCCACTTCCAGCAAAACAATCAAGTGCTTTAACTTCACTTGACATTAGAGGGGCAATCATGTT
Source organism: Proteinivorax hydrogeniformans (assembly GCF_040515995.1). Classification (GTDB taxonomy): domain Bacteria; phylum Bacillota; class Proteinivoracia; order Proteinivoracales; family Proteinivoracaceae; genus Proteinivorax; species Proteinivorax hydrogeniformans. The sequence goes on from NZ_CP159485.1 coordinate 1,548,162, forward strand.
GAAAATAGCTCCTTTAACTTTTCCAGAAGTTGGGCGGGTATTGGTTCCTTTAATATTTTTTATTGGGAATCCTTTTTTGTCCCCTGCTATTACTCGCATTTTTTTCACCTCGCCTTTTGATTTTACCACAGTTGTTTTATCCCTTCAAATTCCAATATATTTTCCAAAATTTATTTTTTTTGTATAAATGAGGAGTACTAGGGACAGTATATATATTGAACCGGAGAGTTGCCGCAAAGATATTTTCCCCAAAATCTTTGCAGCATCATAACCATTTCCCCATAACTCTTCCTCCGGTTTCTCCTCTCCCAGACCGGCGGCCCCCACCGCCGGTATATTAAAGGGATGCACCTTTTAGATGCATCCCTTTTTTATAAGTTAACTCATTTGGTTTTGTTGAGTTTGCTGGGTTTGTTGAGTAATTTGTTGAGTTGAAGGAGATTCTTGCATCGTAGCTGGCTTTGGAGTTGTTCCATTAGACATATTGCTTTCAGCCATCTCGATTAGTCTCTTAACCATTTGACCACCTATTTGGCCAACTTCATAAGGAGACATGTTAGCGTATCCTTGAGTTTGAATTTTTTGATTTAAACCCAGTTCTGTAGCTACTTCGTTCTTGAGATTTTCCAAAGCTTGCTCAGCTTGTGGAACAAGAACTTTTTGACTTTCAAATCCTTGCTGTCTTTCTGTTCTCATAAGTTTTGCACCTCCTGATTTTTTTATTATTTATTATCGGTTTCCATTACCACCATTTAACTGTTGTTCAGCATCTTGAATCATTCTTTTAACCATTTGGCCACCTATTTGACCTACTTCTCTAGTTGTCATGCTATTCCATCCACCACTTTGGATTTTCTGATTTAACCCAAGTTCAGAGGCTACTTCATACTTATATTGATCTAGCATTTGTTCTGCACCTGGAACTACAGAGCGTCTTCTACGTCTAGAATTACGAGCCATTTAATTTCACCTCCTTTTTTTGTGTTCATTTCTAGTTTGCACCGATATCATCTTTGTATGCTAGAAGTGTTTTCCTTAGGTGGAAAAGGACTATAATAATTTCTAGAGATTTCATATTCGAATCTTAAATAAATTAAAAAGCAACAAAAAAAAAGCGCCTTTAAACTTAAATTGGCGCTTTTTTCGATGCTTTAGTCAAAATAATTATCAGCAAATTGATGTATTTTTTTTAGAAATCGGTGGTAGCTTTCTTTACTTAAATTCTCTAAAACAAGTTGCGCAGCCTCGGTTGCTGGTTGAATATAATCCATATGGTTTAGCATATCAAAATACTTAAACTCTGGGACACCGTGCTGCCTAGTACCGAAAAATTCACCTGGCCCTCGAAGTTTAAGGTCAGCTTGTGAAATCTTAAAACCATCACTAGTTTCAGTCATGATTTTCATTCTTTTATTAGCGGTACTACTGTTAGTATGACAAATTAAGATGCAGAAACTTTGAAACTGTCCTCTACCTACTCTTCCTCTTAACTGGTGCAGCTGAGATAAACCGAACTTTTCAGAGTTTTCTATCACCATTATGTTAGCATTTTTAACATCTACCCCAACTTCAATTACAGTAGTGGCAACCAGAATTGAAATTTCACCATTTTTAAACTGAGTCATAACTTGCTCTTTTTGTTGAGAGCTCATCTTACCATGTAAGAGGCCTACACTTATATCCCCAAAATACTCATCAACCAACTGAAAGTACTGTGTAGCAGCTAGACCACTAACTTTTTCTGACTCATCCACCAAAGGACATACAATATAACATTGTTGTCCTTTTTCCACTTCCTTTTTTATAAATTCAAATACTCGGTTGCGGTTATTAGGAGTAGTTGAGTATGTCTTTATAGGTTTCCTACCTTTAGGGAGCTGTTTTATTGATGATATATCTAAATCTCCATAAAGCATTTGTGCCATAGTTCTAGGAATTGGAGTCGCAGACATTACCAAAACATCAGGGAAACTGCCTTTCCCTCTAAGTACTGCTCGTTGCTTAACGCCAAAACGATGTTGTTCATCAGTTACTATTAACGCAAGCTTATTAAATTTCACTCCCTCTTGCAAAATAGCATGAGTTCCTACCACTATGTCAACTTCACCTTTTTTTAGTCTTTCATATACCTTTATTTTATCCTTGCTACTTGAAGTTAATAGTTCTACGTTAATATTAAAATAATTAAAAATAGACTTTAGATTATAGTAATGTTGTTCTGCTAAAATCTCAGTTGGCACCATCAAGACTCCTTGACAACCACTAACTACAGTTAAGTAAAGTGAGTATGCTGCCACTATGGTTTTACCGCTTCCCACATCTCCTTGTAGCAGTCGGTTCATTGGGGTTGAGGAAGCCATATCTTTAGAGATTTCAGACATTACTTTTTTCTGATCTCCAGTAAGCTCAAACCCTAGTACCTTCGAAAAAACTTCCATACTATCTTTCTTTATGTAATGCTCGATACCTTGTTGTTCATTATAACGTTTCTTCGCAATCAACAAAGCTGATTTAAAAGTCAAAAGCTCCTCAAAAATAAACCTTTTTTTCCCTTTCAGCCATTGGTCTTTACTTTTAGGCTGGTGAACTGCTAGCAAACTATCTCTTAGCCCCAAAAGTTTATATTTTTCTATAATTTCTTTGGGTATAGGGTCTGTTAGATTATTGATATGATTTTTTAAGGCAATAGAAATACTTTGCTGTATTAACTTTTGATTTAGCCCCTCAGTTATGGGGTAAATAGGCTGTAAGGATCCTGTTGACTGCTGAGAGTTTATATTTTGATTTGAAAAGTTATACTCATTTACAGTTATTTGTCTATATTTTTTGTTATAAACTCCTTTTACTTTAATCGTTTTACCCACCGCTAGCTTGCTTTTCAAAAAGGGTTGGTTAAACCAAACTAACTTATACCTTCCTAAACTATCCGACACTTCAGTAGTTAACATGCTCAAATTGCCCCTAATACGTCTAACAGATGGTGCTGTAACTACAACACCTGTAAGAGCTACCTTAGCTTTGTCTTCTATTTTTGAGCCTGCGGACGATACATTTTGCACATTTTCTACTTCACGAGGAAGGTAAAAGAGTAAATCTTTGATAGTTTCAATTCCAAGACTTCTAAAAAGTCGGGCCCGTTTGGGCCCAACTCCTTTTAAGTACTGTATATCTCTATCCATATCTTACTCACCCCTCAATACCTTTTCAATCCTCCTTGCTGATGATGTGTTTGCCAGACCACCCATGGAGGTTTCCCTAAGCTCCTCAGGTAACATTTTCCCTACTTCTGCCATAGCGTCAATTACTTCATCTACATCGATTACGCTATGCACATCTGCCAAAGCCATTTGAGCTGAAATCATAGCAGCTGCCGCGTAATGACCATTTCTTTTTATGCACGGAACCTCCACTAAGCCTGCTACAGGATCACAAACTAGGCCCATCACATTCTTTATGGATATAGCAACTGCATTTTCTATTTGCTTTAAACTTCCCCCTAGTAGGTAAGTAACAGCTCCCGCTGACATAGCTGATGCACTGCCACATTCTGCTTGGCAGCCACCTTCCGCTCCAGCCACTGTCCCTTTATATGCAATAATTTTACCTATCATAGACGCCACAAAAATAGCATTAACTACTTCTTCTTGATTTATATCAAATTCCTCTTCTACTGCCATCAACACTCCCGGCATGATCCCACAAGATCCTGCCGTTGGTGTGGCGACTATTTTTCCCATCGAAGCGTTAACTTCAGCCATTGCCATTGCATATGCCATGGCTTTTTTAGGGGGTTTACCTATAAGCGATTGCGAATCTTTTAGCAATTTATACGCGTCTCCCCCTGTTAATCCTGAGACAGATTTAATATCAGGGCGTAACCCTTCATTTACCCCCTCTTTCATAACTTTCCAGTAATTTTCCATTTTTTCAATTATATTGATTCTGCTTTTTTCCGTTTCTTCTACTTCCCAAGCTAGTATTTGTTCTGGTAATTGCTTATCAGTCTTATCTAAGTGCTCTCTCAACTGGGAAAAACTTTTAGGAAAGCCCATGCCTAATACCTCCTATAGTGGTGGAATAAAGGAAACGATGTCTACTTCATCTATGGCCTCTATTTTCTCAAGGCACATATTAGAAACTTCTTGATCAGTTTCTACTACCATCAAGGCACTTACACCCTTTTCCTTTCTTGCCACACTCATATTTGCAATGTTTACTTTATCTACCGCTAGTTTGTGAGTTACTTTAGTTATTGTTCCATACATATCTTTATGGGGAATTATTAGGGTGTTAAATTTCCCAGTCAAATTCAATGAAAAATCATCAATTTTTGTTATGATGATATTACCTCCACCTATGGAGCATCCTTCAACATTTATTCTTTTAGATTCTGTCATTATATCAAAAACAGCTGTGTTAGGATGACTTGCTCCTTTAGATTCCTCGATAATTTCAAAGTTAACCCCTTTTTCTTTGGCAATCTCAAAAGAGTTTTTTAAGTCGGAGCTTTCCTCGGAAAGTCCCAGTAATCCAGCTACTAGTGCAATATCTGTTCCATGTCCTTTGTAAGTCTTTGCAAATGACCCATAAAGTTTTATAACTACTGATTTAATCGGTTCTCCAGCAATTATCTTTGCCATTCTTCCCAACCTGGCTGCTCCTGCAGTATGAGAACTTGAAGGACCGATCATTATCGGACCAATTATGTCAAAAACGCTCATTATTAGGACCTCCTTTATACGGGATAAGTAGTTATTCCCAGAGCCTTAGGTCCTAGGTGTGCCCCAGTTGCAGCCCCAACCTGAGATAATATTAATTCATGATATTCCTGTCCACCTTCTAAGCTTTCCCGAAGCTTTAAAGCGTCGTTTAAGCAGTCTCCGTATGAAATGGCGACTTTATACTTTGCGGTGTTCAAAAACCTGCTTTGGGCTAATTTAGACAAACCTTCTAACGCTTTAGGTCTATTTTTAAAACAATCAACTACTTCTACCTTCCCACTTTTTATCATTATTATATAAATAGTATTTGCAACATCATCGTTTTCTTTCTCTAGTTGCTTGTTCAGCTTTGCATTAATTGTGTCTGAACCCTCTATCAAAAAATAAGTTAACATATCATTTTTTAGATTATTGGCATAGCTAACTAACTTCGTCTTTTTATTTGAACTTTTAGCCATTTTAGCTATTTCCATAACCAAAGAGCCAAGTCCTAAGGAAAACAGCTGAGTCTCAATCGTACTAACTTTAGTTTCTGACAAAGCTTCCTTAGCACCAGTTGCTTTTTTAGCCACATTATTAAAGGTAGTGTTGCCATGTATTGAGATAATATTTTTATATTTATTTGATAAGGATTGATAGACTTCTAGAAAATCACCAATATCTGGTTCACGCACAGAAATATCTTGACTTTCTTTTTTCAAAGTTCTAAACAATTGTTCTACAGATAGGCCAACACCATCTTTTTGATTTTGCCCATATGCTAATATCTCTAAAGGTACTATACAAATATCTAGCTCGTCGATGATACTCTCGGGTAGATCAGCACCACTATCTGTGACAACTACTGTGGAGGTCATCAAATCACCACCTTTAAGCTTATTCTACCGACACCAAAAAGTAATACAGTGGCTGTCCGCCATAATGAAGCTCTACTTCAACATCTTCAAACTTAGCCTCGATACTTTCCACAATTTCAAAACTTTCTTCTTCTTTCATATCCTGACCATAAAAAAGCGTAATAATTTCGCTCTCTTCATCCACAATCTTTTCTAATAATTCTAAGGTTATCTCCTTAACCCCTTTTCCCAACACAGTAATTTCGCCCTCTGCAATTCCAAGAATATCCCCTTTGTTGATCTCAAGATCATCGTACTTAGAGTCTCTTACCGCATAGGTAATTTGACCAGACTTAACGTCTGATATAGCTTCTTGCATTTGTCCAAAAACCTCATCTAATTCAGCGCCTTCAGCTTGATAATTAAGTAGTGAGGCAATACCTTGAGGAATTGTTTTACTAGGAATTACTCTAGCAGGTATCGGGGAGATTTTTTCTGCTTGCTGCGCAGCCAAGATGATATTACTATTATTTGGTATCAAAATGACAGATTTAGCATTAATCCTCTCTATCGCCTTTATGAAGTCTTCTGTCGAAGGGTTCATAGTCTGGCCACCCTCAATTACATAGTCTACCCCCATGCTGGTAAATATATCTGATAGACCTTTGCCACTAGCTACGGTAATTATGCCGATATCTTTTGCTGGTTTGCTAGGCTTAGATTGTTCTGTTACCATCTTATCTCTTGCTTGTGCCCTCATATTATCGATCTTTATCCCTTGTAGCTCTCCGTAGCTGATTGCATTTTCTAGTGCTTGGCCAGGGTTGTTAGTATGTACATGAACTTTAACAACATCTTCATCACCCACTACAAGTAGCGAGTCTCCCAAAACATTTAACTTTTCCTTTAGCTTTTCAATAGCTATATTATTACCTTGAACCAAGAATTCTGTACAATATCCGTGCTCAATATCTTCAATATTAGCGGGATGCTCATCTTCAAAATCACGAATATCTTCTGGAATTATCTCTTCACTAACCCCATCTAACTTTTCACCTTTTAAAGATCTTAGCCAGCCTTCATAAATAACTAATAACCCTTTACCACCCGCATCAACTACATTAGCTTGCTTTAAAACCTCTAACATCTCAGGGGTTTTATCTAGGGTCTTTTGCCCTTCCTCAAGGCAAGCTTCCATTACGTCTATTATATCCCCGCCATCCCTAGCTTTTAAAAGCGCTGCTTTTGCAGCAAATTTCGATACAGTAAGGATAGTTCCTTCAACTGGCTTAAGTACAGCTTTATAGGCAGTTTTAACCCCATCATTTAAACCTACAGCGAAATCAACTGGTGTAACATTCTCTTTATCCTCTATAGCTTTAGAAAATCCCCTGAAAAGCTGTGATAAAATAACGCCGGAGTTACCCCTTGCTCCCATTAGAGAGCCGTTCGATAGTGCTTTTGCTACAGCCTTAACGCTATCACTTTTTTGTTTTTCTATTTCATTTATAGCAGAGCCCATGGTCAGATTCATGTTAGTACCTGTGTCACCATCGGGAACAGGGAATACATTTAAGCTATCTACTCTTTCTTTGTTTATGGCTAGAGCTTCTGCTCCCATAATTAACATTTCTCTTAAAATTTTTCCATCTACTTGCTTAAGGTCCATTTATGTGTTCCTCCTCTAACTAGCTTTGATCTACTTTGACTCCTTGGACGTTTATTTTAACATGCCCAACCTCTAATCCCGTTAGTTTCTGAACGGAATACTTAACTTTATCTATAACATTTTGAGCAACCTGGTGTATCTTTGTGCCAAAACTTACTACAATAAAAAGTTCGATATGAAGCTGGTCATCTTGTTCGGTAATTTCAACTCCTTTTCCAAGATTTTCCTTCCCTAGTAGGTCTGATAAGCCATCCCTAACTTGCTTTCTAGACTGCATTCCCACAAGACCAAAACACTCTGTAGCACTAGCTCCTGCAATAGTAGCAATAACTTCTTTAGAAACATTGACATTACCTAACTCAGTTTTTAAGTTCATTCTCTTTCCTCCTCTTAAAAATTTTATTCTTTTATTTTAAATTAGTAGCTTCTGATTTCTACTTACTATTTTACTACATTTAGCGAAAAAATCAAAACTTACATATTGAGTTACTTATGCTCACCCCACACCCTTGTATTTTTTGTTTTTTTTACTGTATACTATTTAAAAAGTAGTTATAAATTATTTTTTTCTACTCATTATTTATCTTGCTAAATTAAATATATTATGGTAAAATGATATCTGTTGTAAAAGGAGGTGGGACATATGGCTAAAAAATGTATAATTTGTGAAAAAGCGCCCAGTACCGGTCATAGAGTAAGCCACTCTAACGTGAAAACTAAACGCAGATGGTCTCCAAATCTGCAAAAAATTAAAGCGGATATTAACGGTTCTATACAAAGAGTGAACGTTTGTACCCGTTGCTTAAAAGCAGGTAAAGTTAAAAGAGCCTTATAATACAAATACTTAAGAATAAAAAGCGCCCAACCGGTCGCTTTTTATTTTTTCTCTTTAGTTTTCATAAATACTCTCACTACTTTACTTAAGAACTTGGGAAGTTTGATGGCAACTATTTTCATAAGAACACCCCCACTTTTTAAAAAGAATCTGCTTACTTTATCTTTATTCTATAAAAAAGTAAATGTTCTAAAAAACATAAAAAGAACTTTTAAATTTGTAAATTATTCGTTAGCATATAAAATCTGTTATTACAGTTTATGATATTATCTCCTAAACATTCCTCATTTTAGTGATAATATCCGAGAAATATAATGTGAAACTTACGATCACTGGGAACTAGCAGTCAGTTACCTGCGATAAAATTGACCAAATGACGATTAGGACTTATACTAAAAATTGTGGTTATCCTGCTAAACACCTAGTATTTGAACATATTATAAAATTAGGCAAAAAGGAGAGGTTAAAATGGAAAAAGTAGTAGTAGAAAGTTTTACAATGGATCATACCAAGGTAGACGCTCCCTTTGTGAGAAAATGTGGAGAAATCTGCACACCTAACAAAGACATAATCACAAAATTTGATTTACGATTTGTTCAGCCTAATGAAACAGCGATTCCAACAGCAGCACTACATGGATTAGAGCATCTACTTGCTGGATTTTTTAGAGAGGAACTTAGTGATATTGTAGATATATCCCCTATGGGCTGCCGAACTGGCTTTTATCTAATAGTGGTGGGTAGTCGTGCAGAAGAAGATGTGCTAACTGCCTTACTAAACTCTTTAAAAAAAGTTCTTTCTTCTAAAGAAATCCCAGCTGCAAACCCTGTACAATGCGGTAACTATAAAGACCTATCACTTTTTGGCGCGAAAGAATATGCAAAAGAACTAGTTGATTTATTACAAAAAAAATATAACCTAAAATAGACCGTCAACAAAATAGCTTAGTTGATTTAATAAAGAATGGTATTGCTTTTTTAGCAATACCATTCTTTATTTTTAATAACTATATGTCAATACTCTTCACAGTTTTATGTGTCTTCAAATTAAGAATCTCTATTTTATCTTTTGAAAGCATGCCAAAGCTAGGATAGTCATTTTTCGGTAGGGCTATAGAGCCAGGATTTAAAAAAATTGTGCCCTTCTCAGTATATATATCTGGGATATGCGTGTGACCAGTTATCATTATATCCAAATTAAACCTTTGCGCAAGACTCAGTCTTTCGCAATAATCAATATCATGTCCGTGAGTAGCTAGAATCTTCCTACCTGAAATTATCATAATAGTATATGGGCTTTGTAGAGGGTGATTCAGCACCATTTGATCAACCTCTGCGTCACAATTTCCTTTTGCAAAAACTATCGGGGTTGAAATATTATTTATACGCTCAACCAATAACTTAGGGTTATAAGTTTCGACAATTGGATTTCTAGGGCCATGATATAGAACATCTCCACAATGAATTATTAAGTCGGTATAGCTAAGGTATTTAGAGTAAACTTCATCCCAACTGTCCACAACTCCATGAGTATCGCTAATTATACCTACCTTCATAATAACTCCCTCCTGTTATACTAAAACAACTTTACTTATTTATAATTGTTGCCACGACTTTATCAGAATAAACATTTAGCGATTCAGAAGTACATATATTACTTAGGGTCAATGTTTCACCCATATAAACCTTTTTATTTTCTAAGGGGTATTTAGCACCAGTAATAGAAAGACTTTCTAAATCCTCCAAAGGAAATATTGAAAAACTCTTTTCTTTACATCCTTTGATTTTCTGATTTCCCTTAGTGACATATATAGATTCATTTTCCGTTTCACATACAATATCAAAGCTATCGCTGTAATCTTTGAGGAGGAACAAATTGAATAGTTGGTGGTCAAACCTCCCCCCTGTCAAACCAAACACCACAAGCTTCTTATGTGAAAAAAACTTGGAGATATATTCTAAAGCTAGCTCAAAATCACTTTTATCCTTATCTACCGGATGTTTGATAACTTCCACTTTAGGTTTAGCTCTGATAGAATCTAAATCTCCAATTATAATATCCTCCGTTAAACTCTCAGGAATTTTATCGGCACCTCCATCTACTGCAATTACTTTAGAAGGCTGTGTATAGAAAAAGTCACTTTTTAGTGGAACTTCTCCGTTTAAAAATAAATATATCACTGAAATCATCCTCTTTTATTTTACCATTATTTAGTTAGAAAAAAAAGCGATAAGCGAAATCAAGATAAAAGCAACTAATGTAATTAGTTGAGTATATCCGAACACAATTAAGGGTGTCTTGATTTTAGACTTAACATAATCTTTAATGTTTAAATATAGAACCAATAGCCAGCCTAAACCTACAGAACCTTTAAAGAGATATTCGTTTATAAACTCTAGTTTAAAATCTTCCATAAAAAATACTGTAATAAGTAGCGGAAGTGCTGCTGATAAGAAAAGTTTAAAAGTTTTTGCCTCTTCTTTTTGGTCTGCTGCAGAGCCCGTAAGCTTAGAAAGTAACATAGGAGTTATTAAAGCTGCTATTATAACCTCGGGGAGAATATATGTAATGTTATAAACTCCGGAATAAACAAATACATTTTGATCACCAGCGTACTCAGCGAAAAATACAACACCAGCTATAAAATGGCATATAAACCTAAAAAATCCCCCAAAAACCACACCAAGAACTTGTCTTTTCGAAAATAACCCCGAAAGACCAACTACTCCGAAAGCTAGTGGATAATCTAGAAAACCCTGAAGTGGTTGAGCAATTACAGCGTCTCCAAGAAAAATTTGCATCAAACCAAAAGCTGCTCCAGTTAAAACGCCAGGAAAAACACCCCATCTTAAAGCGATTATAAAGATAGGTACCATCTGTAGTGAAACGGATCCACCTTGAGGCATCCGGCCCAGTCTTAGATAACTTAGAATAATAGCAAGGGCAAGCATAACCCCAGCTTCAACTAAAACTTTAGTTTTTTGATTTCTCATATTCAACTCTCCTTTAATAAATAAAATTTCAATCAGTTAGGGTTGTTTCCCCGCTAACCATTAAAATAAAAAGCCAGTTAAACTGTCATAAAAATTAGACCGTCCCAACGGGAACGGCCTAATTTAGTTACTTGTACGCCGACTTCCCTCCGCTGGCACTATCCAGATCAGGTTCAAAGGGTCAAACAAAATGTCTTCTCAGTTACTTTAAGTAACTCCCCCAGTCATCACTATTATTTAATTCATTAAACTTTCTATAGCTTTCCTTTTATCGATACTTTTAAATATATAAGATCCGGCAACAAGCGAAGTTGCGCCAGCGCTTATAAGTTCACTGGCATTTTCACCATTTACACCACCGTCAATTTGTATCTCAACATCCTTCTCACTTGGCAGCATGCTCTTAAGATGCTTTATTTTCTCAACAGCTTCTTTAATAAACTTTTGTCCTCCAAAGCCTGGGTTTACAGACATTATAAGAATCATATCTACTTCATTTAATATATACCTTAAATTTTCAACATTTGTGGCTGGATTTATTGCAACTCCTGCTTTAATATCATACGACTTTATCATTTGTACCACTCTATGTAGGTGTATAGCAGATTCATAATGTACCGTAATAATGTCGGCACCATTTTCTGCAAATTTGGGTATATAAAGCTCTGGATTCTCTATCATTAAATGTACATCCAATGTAAGGTTGCTGAGATTGTTAATAGCTTTTACATAATCAGGTCCAAAGGTTATGTTAGGAACAAAATGTCCATCCATGACATCTATATGCAGCCAGTGGGCACCTGCATCTTCAATAATCTGTATTTCACTTTTTAGTTCAAGTATATTTGCTGCTAGAAGGGAAGGCGCAATTTTAACCACGTTTATATCTCTCCTTTAACTGTTTCAATTTTTTATTAAGCATAACATAACTTTCGTATCTATCTTGATGTAGCTGCCCTTTTTCCACTGCCTTTTTCACACCACATTCTTGTTCACTCATGTGAGTACAAGAGGTAAATTTACACTCAAAACCATCAAAGTCGACATAAAGGTTAGCTAACTGTTTCAGGCCAACATCCTGCAAGGACAAATTTGAAAACCCTGGCGTGTCAACTATAAAACCATTTTTAGTAACTTCAACCAATGAGCTATGAGTAGTAGTATGCTTACCTCTTTGTATCTTAGTGGAAATATTCCCAACCCTAAAGTTGGCATCGGGATTTAAGTTGTTAACCAATGAGGATTTGCCAACTCCACTTTGCCCACATAAACAAGATATTTTATCCTCCATTAGACTTTTCAACTGAGAAATACCTTGTGGTGGTTGATTTGATATGCCTAAAACTCTATAGTTTGTACTTTGAAGCCTATCTTTAACATATTTTAACACACTATCTCCAAGATCTATCTTTGTAACACACACCAGCGCGCTAATATTATAATGCTCAGCTAGAGCTAGCAATGTATCCATTAGCATATAGTCAGGTTTTGGTTGCTCATTTGAGACCATTACAATCATTTGATCGATGTTTGCTACAGTAGGCCGATAAAGGAGGTTTTTCCTAGGCAAAACCTTTTCAATAACACCTTCGTCATCTGATATAGTAGTGATTTCCACCCTGTCACCTACTAAGGGCTTAATCTTTTCTTTTTTTAGCTTTCCTCGGCCCTTACATTGATAAGAATAACCACTTTCTGTTTTTACATAATAAAACCCACTTAAAGCCTTATATATTATCCCGTTAATTCATTTTCACAACCTTTCTAAAAATTATTGTAACTCACCATCTACAAACACCCTAACTTCTCCACCTTCCCAAAGGCGCACATCAAACTCTCTAGGTCTGCGCCCTCCAGATATTCTCTCATCAACAACCGTAGTCATACCTTCAATATCTTCAACTACGATACGTACGTGTGTACCGAAAAAGTCAACATCAACCTCAACTGTTTTTTCTATGCGCTCATATGGTCTTATGCTCAACTCCACAGTGGTCTGCCCTGGTAAAATCTCGTCATTAGAAGAAGGATTCTGATCAACAACAATTCCACTAGGACTTTCACCTTGAGGTTGTATCCATCTAGTTGTGTAATTCAAACCTAATTGCTCAAGTAAATCATTAGCTTCATTTAAGTCTTTATCGATTAATCCAGGCATATTTACAGGTTTAGGCCCCTCACTTACTAAAATTGAGACAACTTCTTCCCTTTGTAAACTACCACCGCTAGGAGATTGACTTATCACTTTACCACTTTCCACAGCATCATCATACTCTCTATTTACCTCAACCTCAAATCCTACTTCGGACAGTGTGTTTAAAGCTGATCTTTCAGTCTCGCCCACAATATCAGGAACGTTAATGTATTGAGCTCCAAGGCTTAAAATTAATGAGACCTCTCTACCTTCACGTCTCGTTGAACCCGCTGAAGGACTTTGGTATAGCACATGATTTGTAGGCAAATTACTGTGTTCTTCTCCTTCAATCACATACTGTAATCCTAAGTCTTCTATCTCTTTGATAGCTTCAGACAGAGGCAGCCCCTCTACATTTGGCACTGGAACTTCCGGTACATGTAAGGCTCTTTTTGTTAAAGCGTACCCTCCACCTATTAAACCAGCTACAAGTAGTAGGGAAATCAAAACTATAGTTGTAATTTTTTTAGCTTTTGCTTTTCCTTTTTGAGTCCCCTTTATTTCATCAGCATCTTCTTTTTCTGTTGCCTCCGCAATTGAAAAACGCTGAGTCTTTTGATCTAATTCATCTGATTCTTCAATTTCTACAGCCCCATAATTGAGCCAGCTCCTAATATCATTTAATAATTCCTCTGCATTTTTATAGCGCATATCTTTGTTTTTAGTCACAGCTTTTTTTACAATACTTGAAACCCCTTCAGGTATATCCGCATTAAGCTCATCTAGTGGCCTTACTGGTTCTTGGATATGTTTTATAGCTACAGATATTGGGCTATCTCCATCAAAAGGCACTTTGCCAGTTAACATCTCATACATGACAATTCCTAGAGAATAGATGTCCGATTGTGCACCTGCATAGTTACCCTTTGCTTGCTCTGGGCTGAAATAATGGACTGAACCAAGTACTGTATTTGTATTTTGCATAGTTAAAGTTTGATCTGTATTTATTGCTTTTGCTATACCGAAATCAGTAACTTTAACATGCTTTTCTTTTGTTAATAATATGTTCTGGGGTTTGATATCCCTATGAATTATTGAATTATCATGGGCATGTTTTAACGCCTTACAAATATTTTTAGCAATATTTAAAACTTCATTTAAATTAATTTTACCTTCATTTATATAATCTTTTAGAGTTTGACCAGCTACATATTCCATCACAATAAAATAATTTTGCTTATCTTGACCTACATCATATATTCCTACAATGTTGGGATGGGAGAGTCCAGCAGAAGCTTGTGCTTCCCGTCTAAACCTTCGAACTAGCTCTTGATCATGGACAAATTGGGCCTTTAATACCTTAACGGCAACTATCCGATTTAACAACGTACAGCGAGCTTTATAAACTATCGCCATACCACCTGTGCCTATTTTTTCTATTATATGATACCTATTTGCTAGCTTTTGTCCAACCATGCTAATTCACCTCCTTAATATCCCCAACATCTGCTATCGCAACTGTTACGTTATCTGTGCCACCTTGATTTAGTGCTGCTCCTATAAGCTTGTCGCAAATGTCTTCTACTTCTGATTCCATCATCAACTCAGCTATTTCTGTATCAGTTAGGCACTTAGTCAAACCGTCTGTACACAGTAAAATTTTATCATATGATTTCAACCTATGACTTCTACTTTGAACTTCAATAATACTATCAGTGCCGACAGCTTGAGTTAAAACATTCCGTTGTGGATGCTTTTCTGCCTCTTCTTCTGTTAATTGACCATGTCTAACTAGATCAGCTACCAATGAGTGATCATTTGTCAATTGTAAAAGCTGTTTATCTCTTAACAGGTAGACT
The DNA here is from genome assembly GCF_040515995.1 of Proteinivorax hydrogeniformans. Classification (GTDB taxonomy): domain Bacteria; phylum Bacillota; class Proteinivoracia; order Proteinivoracales; family Proteinivoracaceae; genus Proteinivorax; species Proteinivorax hydrogeniformans. The sequence goes on from NZ_CP159485.1 coordinate 1,563,209, forward strand.
CGACTATCGCCAACATGACCAACATTTAAGTAACCATTAGATATAATCACTACAGATAGCGTAGTACCCATACCTTTTAAACTTTCCTTTTCATTAGAAATCTTATAAAGCTCCTCATTTACTTGTTCAATTAAAGTCTTGAGCTGTATAATATCATCGTTATTTTCAAGTTCATTTGCCAAAAAATTTACAGCTTTTTTACTGGCAATTTCTCCGGCTAAATGTCCACCCATCCCGTCGGCAACAATTATGTACGAAAAGCTACCATTTCTACCATAAACAAAATAATCTTGATTAATTTCTCTTTGATAACCACAATGAGTTTTCCCACCTATTTTCATTAGGCCTCACCTACATTCTTATTCTAATTATTCCTTTTCTTAAGTTGACCACAAGCAGCATCAATATCGCTACCAAGTTCTCTTCGGATTGTCGCTTTAAAGCCTATTTTTTGTAAAACTTTTTGAAAGGCTTTTACTCTTTCGTCTGAGCTTTTTTTAAGTTCATGATCACTACTAGAGTCATTTAAAGGTATTAAGTTAATATGACATAACAGTCCAGACAATAAGCTAGCAAGCTCGAAGGCATCTTTATCACTATCATTGAAATCACTAATCATAGCGTACTCTATAGTTAAACGACGTTTAGTCTGGTCAGAATAGTAGCGACAAGCGTCTATAACCTCCTTTAAAGGGAAGCTTTTGGAAATTGGCATAACTTTTTGCCTTTTTTGTTGATTTGGAGCATGTAAAGATAGTGCTAAAGTAATCCCAAGGCGCTCTTCAGCTAACCGGTAAATCTGGGGGACTAAACCTGAAGTTGAAAGAGTGATATTTCTGATTCCGATATTAAAAGTTGTTTCATCATTTACAAATTTGATAAACTCTAATACATTATCGTAATTATCTAGGGGTTCACCCATGCCCATAATAACAATATTTTTTATTCTCTCTTTTGTTATCCTTTGTATAGCCCAAAACTGCTCTACAATCTCAGCATTTGAAAGATTTCTTGTAAAACCTTGCTCGCCTGAGCTGCAAAACACACAGCCCATTTTACAACCTACTTGGGTTGATATACAAATACTTAAGCCATGCTCATATTTCATTAATACCGCTTCAGTTAAAGCTCCATCAGGAAACTTAAGCAAAAACTTTGTCGTACCATCTTTTGACACCTGTTTATCTTTAATTCGAATATCACCTATAGTAAATTTATCCTGAAGTTCTTCTCGCAGACTTTGAGGAAGATTTGACATCTCCATAAAAGATGATACTTGCTTTTGATATATCCACTGATGAATTTGTTTAATCCTAAATTTTTGACTAATATATGGATTTAATTTATCTTCCATAGTTTTAACATCTAATCCTACTAAGTTTATCACTAGTCAATTTCACCCTTTTTTCTTTTTTTAATTTTTGCTATATAGAACCCATCTGTATTATCTTTATCTGGAAAAACATGCCTTTGTTGAACTAAAGACAGCGTATCATCGATATTTAAAGCATAGTTAACTATATCTTCATTTTCTGTTTTAGTCAATGTACATGTGGAATAGATCAAGACCCCTCCAGGGTTTAATAATTTAACTCCATTTTTAATCAGTTCTAACTGTAACGACGCAATGCTAACCAAGTCATCCTTGCTCTTATTCCATTTTATATCTGGCTTATTTGCAATTACTCCTAAACCGCTACAAGGGGCATCTAAAAGCACTAAGTCAAATCTTTTTTGGAAATACTCACAAGCTTTAGTGCTGTCTAATAAAACCGGCTCTACAATATTGACGCCAGCAGTTTGACAGGATTTTTTTATAAGATTCACTCTATGCTTATGAACATCACACGCATAAATTTTACCCTTATCACCCATTTGCTGAGCTAAATGGGTTGTTTTTGTGCCTGGTGCTGCACACATATCGATAACTGTTTCCCCTGGCTTAGGATCAGCTATTTCCCCTACCAAAATTGAACCTAAACTTTGCACAAAACATTTGCCCTCATCAAGTTCTTTAATGTTATTTAGCGGGGTACTGCTGTTAAATTTTATGGCAACTCGATACTGGTCAACACTGCTGACATCAATACCCTTATCTTTTAATGTCCTTAAAAGCTCTTCTTTTGTACTTTTCAAAGTATTAACCCTTAGGGTTGTATGGTGCGAAGAGTTCATAGCTTTTAACAAAGCTTCTAGATGTTCATTCGTTGTAGTGACCTTAGAAAACTCTTCTACCATCCACCTTGGATAGGAATATCTGATAGAAAGAAACTCGAGGAAATCTTCTTTGGGCACATCAAAAATACTGTCTTTTTCCCTGACAATATTCCTAAGAACAGCATTTACAAATGACGCTTTTCTATAATTGCGTTTTTTAACATACTTTACGCCTTCATTAACTACAGCATAATCAGGTATGCTATCTAGAAAAGCGATTTGATATAGTGATGTCATTAACGTGTACTTTAACCAATCCTGCTGTTTGTGAGGTCTTTTTACATACTTTTTTAGCACCCATAGAAGAAATGTTTTATTAGCTATAACTCCATAGACGATTTTTGTAAAAAGACTTTTATCCTCAGGAGTAAAAGTTACCTTTTTTAAAACATCGTTAATAACTAAATTTGAATAGCTTTCGTTACGTTCTATCTGCACTAATGCCTTAATACATTCAACTCTAGGGTTTGAATTATTTTCCATTACCTTCGACTATTCCTTAACAAGATTAATCTAAGAAGCTGCGCTAATGCAACCGCAGTTGCCGCTATATAAGTTAGGGCTGCTGCATTTAATACTGCTTTAGTCCCCTTTTGTTCCTCATTAGTTATAATCCCTTCATTTGTTAGTAATGCCATCGCCCTGCTAGAGGCATTAAATTCAACGGGAAGAGTAACTAATTGAAATATAAGCGCAAAGGAAAAAAACGCAATTCCTAAGTCCATTAAGTAAGTTGGCCCACCACCTTGGGCGCTAAAAATAAATCCAATCAAAAATAGAGGCATAGCTAGAGAGCTTCCAAACTGTGCCAATGGAACAAAGTTATTTCTAAAGGCTAAAAAGAAATAACCTTCATCATGCTGATTAGCATGACCGGTTTCATGGGCAGCAATTGCCAAAGAAGCTAGAGATGTACCGTTATGGACTTCTCTTGATAATCTAACCTTTTTAGCTTTTGGATCGTAGTGATCAGATAAATGTCCACTTGTAAGTTCCACGTCAACATCCTGCAAACCCATCCTATCAAGCAATGTCCTTGCCACTTGCGCTCCTGTTATTCTTTTGTTAGCCATAACTTTAGAATATTTTGCATAAGCTGACTTCACCTTTCCCTGGGCATACATAGCAAAGATACCTGCTGGAATGACAAAATAAATTAACCCCGAATCGAAGAAAAAAAGACCTGTGCCGCCAAAAAACATAATTATTCCTCCCTCAACATTTTTTTTACTTTTAGTTTTAATTCCTTTTCATCAACCAATGTATTGTAACATGGACCGTTTGGTCTCTGGTTTAAGATTCCTACAACAGGAAGTGGTTTGCAATCCATTATGCCACTGAAAAGGTCTCTTTCGCAGGCTACCGCTAAAATGCCTTTCGGTCTTGACTTTTTAACAACTTCGCGGGCAGCGGTCCCTCCTGTTGCTACATAAAGATTGAATTTGTATTCATCTTTTAGCTTTAAGATTGAAGCAAGGTCACACTTGCCACAACGCTTACATTTGTCAACATCATGGGTTACCTTAACCTCACAGCTTGCCTTTTGTATGCAATGAGGCAAAAGCACTAATAGCTCCTCCCCTTTTAATCCATCGTTAACCTCCGCCATCATTTCATTGTTGATAGCTATAAAGGACCCCTTTATTTTTTCTTTATTCAATTTAAAAATCTTTGCTAAGAAAAATACCACAGGATATAATACTTTAATACTGAGCCAGCCTAGCTTCTGTAGTGATTTAGGTACCTTTTTAAAAGCTACACTTTCTAATAACACCAAAATACCTAAGCTCACTATCACTAAAAAACTGAGTAAAAGAACAAATAACGTATATATAATTACATTTATTACTACAGAGTTGGCTATTATACCACTTACTAGTAGGCCAATAAACCCTACAATAAGCATAAGCGCAACAATAAGTAGCGACATAAACAATCTTTTTTGATATGCTTCTACTTTAAAAGCCAATTTTATCCCCTTCTCTTTTCCCCAAATTTATCCCCTTCTTTAATATTGTATCCATTTACGAAAGAGATAGCATCCATTTTCTTTTTGTTTTGTGGTTGTACAGTTTTCAACGATACAGCACCATCTTTTGCCTGGACCAATAAACCGTCTTTATCTGCGGAAACTACCTGCCCACATTCTTTTTTAAAACTTTTGCTAGATACTGCACTATCATAGAGTTTAATTCTAGTATTATTAAAATGTGTGTGTGCCCCAGGCCATGGGTTTAGTCCACGGATTTTATTGAAAATTTGTGTGCTTTCTTCATTCCAGTTAATCTCACAAATTTCTTTTGTTATCTTAGGAGCATATGTTGCTTCCTTAGAATCTTGTGGTATAGGAGTTATTTTATCATTTTTAAGCTGTTCCAATGTTTCAATCAATGCATCGGCTCCAACCTTTGATAGCTTATCGTGTAAGGTAGCTACATTATCCTCTGAATTTATATCTACCTTTTTTTTAATAAGCATATCTCCTGTATCCATTCCTTCATCCATCAGCATTGTAGTTATGCCTGTGAACGCCTTGCCTTCGATTACAGCCCAGTGAATCGGTGCAGCACCTCTAAACTCAGGCAATAGCGACCCATGAACATTGACACATCCTAAAGGTGGTATCTGCAGGATTTCCTTTGGAATAATTTGACCATATGCCACAACAACTATAACGTCTGGAGAAAGCTTTTTTAACTCTAAAATAAATTCCTTATCTTTTACCTTATCTGGCTGAAACACATCTATTTTATTTTCCACTGCATAACTTTTCACCGGCGAATAAGAAAACTTTTGTCCTCTTCCTCTTTTTCTATCCGGTTGCGTCACAACAGCTATAACATCATAATTATTATTAAGATTCTCCAAAGTCGGGACCGCAAAATCTGGGGTTCCCATAAATACAACTTTCATATTAAACACCTAACCTTCTATGAGTTTATCTACTTTGTCGGTAAAAATTATACCATCTAGATGATCAATCTCATGTTGTATAGCTCTCGCAAGCATACCCTTAGCATTAAATTTGATGTTTTTACCAACCCTATTTACCCCCGAGACAGTTACTTCTTCTGCCCTTTTAACTTCGCCATAAACTCCTGGCACACTCAAGCACCCTTCTAAATCAGCTTCCTCACCGGTAGCGTTTTCAATCTTGGGGTTAATAAGCTCTATTTTAGGAAGTTCATCACCCACTTGAATAACTATCACCCTTTTTAACACCCCAATTTGAGGTGCTGCTAGTCCTATTCCATTATAATCTACCATAGTTTCATACATATCATCTAATAGCTTTATTATCTCTTTATTTACCTCCACTACGGGATGGGATTTTTTTCTTAATATTGGATTCTCATCTGCTAACACCTGTTTAACTGCCAAAACAAAAACCTCCTTATGTTGTCGTCAGTGGATCTACATCGATAGAAACCCTAACACCTTTTGAAAACTTATAGGGGAAGTTAGCCTTGTTTAAGACATCTAGCCATTGTTTAAGGTCTTTGGTTTTCAAAATAACTTGCCACCTATAATTGTTTCTAAGCTTATACCTAGGACTCATTACCGGCCCTAAAATTTCACTTTTTTTTATTTTATGATTTTGAAGTATCTCTTTTAAAGCAAAAGATACTTTTTCAGCTTCACTTCTTACTTTTTCTTCTTGACTTGCGATTATGTCAAATTTTATCATATGTGCAAATGGTGGATAATTCAATGCTTCACGAATCTTCAATTCCTTAGTGTAAAAGTCCATATATTCATAACTTGAGCTATGCTCAATGCTATAATGCTCAGGAGAGTATGTTTGTAATATTACTTTACCTTCTTTCTCATCTCTCCCAGCTCTACCTGCTACCTGCGTGACAAGTTGGAATGTTTTTTCTGCACTTCTAAAGTCAGGAATGTTAAGCCCCATATCTGCAATAACTATGCCTACCGTGGTAACGTTTGGGAAATCAAATCCTTTGGCTATCATCTGGGTGCCAATTAGGATATCTACTTGTCCATTGGCAAACTGTTGATAAACCTTATTGTAGCTATCTTTGGAGGACATAGTATCTACATCCATCCTTAAAACCCTGCTATGCGGAAAAGTTTCCTGTACTTTTTTTTGAAGTTTTTCAGTTCCTATACCATTAAAAGCTAAATGAATACTTTTACATGATGGGCATTTACTTGGATTGGCAATCTGGTAATGACAATAATGACAAACCATATAATTACCGCTATCATGACTAGTCAAAGTTAAGTCACAACTTGGGCACTTAAAAGTGAACCCACATTTTCTGCATAATGTTGTTGTTGAAAAACCTCTCCTATTTAAAAACAGTACAACTTGCTCATTGTTATCTAGTGAATTATTTATATGATTTAACAACTTTCTGCTAAATACACTGCGGTTTCCTTCTGTAAGTTCCTGCTTCATATCGATGACGTCAATTTTGGGCATTGGTCTGCTATTGGCTCTCTTAGGTAGTTTTAAAAGTTTATATTCACCTTTTTGTGCCTTATAAATACTTTCTAAAGCAGGAGTAGCAGAGCCTAAAATTAATACTCCTCCTAATAGTTTTACTCTTTTTTTAGCAACCTCGACAGTGTTATATTTAGGATTTTCCTCTTGTTTATAAGTATTTTCATGTTCTTCATCTATTATAATCAATCCAAGATTTTTAAAAGGAGCAAACACTGCACTTCTAGCTCCCACAACAACTTTTACCTTGCCCTCATTTATTTTTTGCCACTGATCTAACTTCTCCCCCTGTGAGAGACCTGAGTGTAACACTGCAACATCATCTTTAAATCGGCTTTTAAAACGATTTACCATAAGTGGCGTTAACGAAATTTCAGGAACTAAAACAATTACTTGCTTGTTTTGCGTTATTATCTTTTGTGCAAGCCTTAGATAAATCTCAGTTTTACCGCTTCCTGTCACTCCCCATAACAAAAAATTATCCTGTTTATGCTTATTTAAAGATTCGGAAATCATCTCATACGCTTTTTTTTGATGGGCTGTTAAGTCAGATATCACTTTTTCTTTAATATTTATACTATCAGGTTCTCTAAAAACTTGAGTTTTGTTTCTTTGAACAACGCCTTTTTCAACCAACGTATTAGCCGCCCTTTTTAGTTCTGTGGGAAGCTTTTGGTAAACAACTTCTCCCTGATTTTGCAGCACTTCAAACAACTGATGTTGTCGAAATGCTCCCTTAGTTATTTGGTTTTTACTAGATCGTGCATTTAAGCTTAAAATATCGATATATTTTTTTGAACTTTTTTGCTGAAAAAATTTATGTTTAACCAAAACCTTTTCTTTAATGTAACAGGCTACATCATCAGAGGATACATTAAATTTTTTCGCAAGTTCACCTAAAGTCCTAGGTTTTGACATGAAAGCCTTTAACTCTTCATTGGTACAACTATTACCTGCTACATACTTTTCAATTGTATTGGTTTTAAGGCCAGCTGGTAACATAGCATTAAAACATACTGCTAAGTTAGTTATATAACGATGTGCCATCCATTTACCCAATTTGATCATATCGTCCCCTATAAGTGGGTCTGCATCTAAAACATCAATAATCTGTTTTAAATTTTCCACTTCACTTTGTCCCTTAATATCTATTACATAGCCTAACATTCTTTGCCGTCCAAAAGGAACTATCACCCTTGCTCCATAACTAAGGATTTTAGATAGGTGTGGGGGTACTAAATAATGATAAACCTTATTTAGTTGTTTTGTGGGGCAGTCGACGGCTACCTCAGCAATTTTCAACTATATCCCCCCTAAAGTTCGATAATAATTAATTATATCATAATTTATGGTACATGGGAAAACAAACTAGCCCGAAGGGCTAGTTTGTTAATTGATTAAATTTATTACTTTATCTAATATTTTTTTGGCACAATCGTGCTTACTCATTATTTCAAAAGGCATTACTTCTTTTTCACTGATGATAGTTATTTGATTAGTATCACTTTTAAAACCTGATTTATCATCAGAGATGTCATTAGCCACTATCAAATCAAGTTTCTTTTTAATTAGCTTTTCCTTTGCATATTCTATTATGTTGTCAGTTTCAGCTGCAAACCCCACTTTTACCAAACCAGGACATGAAGTGCTAATATATTGCAGGATATCAGGGGTTTTAGTGAGCTCTAGCGTCAAGTTATCACTTTTCTTTTTCACCTTTTTTTCATGATACATTTTTGGTGCATAATCTGAAATAGCAGCAGACATAATTAGTGCATCACTAGATTGGGCATAGCTTTTAACTGCCTTTAGCATGTCATCAGCAGTTAAAATAGGAACATACTCAACTCCAGTTGGTTTTTCTAGGTGGGTAGGTCCGCTAATCAAAGTTACGTTTGCACCTAAGGATTTTGCAGTTTCAGCTATAGCATAACCCATTTTGCCGCTTGAATGATTTGTTATAAACCTGAAAGGGTCAATAGGTTCTTGCGTAGGGCCTGCTGTTACCAAAATATTTTTTCCCTTTAAGGCTTGTTTTTGAGATAGTAGCCCATTTATTTCTTCTACAATATCAGAAGGTTCAGCCATCTTCCCTTTTCCAACATCTCCACAAGCTAGCCTGCCTTGCTGCGGCTTAATAAAGTGGTATCCTAACCCCTCAAGGTTCTTTATATTTTGCTGTACAACCTTATTTTCATACATCGCCGTATTCATAGCTGGGGCAAAAATCACTGGTGATTTCACAGCCATTAACGTAGTCGTTAGCAAATCGTCAGCTATGCCACATGCAACTTTGCCAAGGATATTTGCAGTAGCAGGTGCTACAACGAAAACATCTGCCCTTTTAGCTAAAGCTATGTGCTCAGTATCATGCTGAGGAATATCAAACATGTCGGTATATACTTGGTTTTGTGAGATGGATTGAAAAGTTGTCTTTGTTATAAACTTTTGACCGTGGCCGGTTAACACTACAAACACATCATATCCTTGTTTTTTTAACCTACTGACAATTTCAGCTGATTTATATGCAGCTATTCCTCCTGTCACACCTAATACAACAGTCTTTTTAGACATATCAAAATCCCCTTAACATTCCTAGTTAACAGTTATCTTTTCATCTAGAACTTCTTCTAGCGCTATGGTAACTGTTTTTTTATTTTTCTCCTCCATATCTTCCTGAGAATCTAACAATAACTCTCTTGAACGTTTTGCAGCTAACACTACTAACGCGTACTTGTTATCAACTTTTTTAAGTAAATCATCAATCGATGGGTAGATCATTTTTAAACCCCTCCTTAACAACATCTATTTTATTTACTTTACACTTTTCGGCTACAATAATAGCCTTAATTTTTTCTACAGCATTCTCTACTTTGTCATTTAAGACAGCATAGTTATAATTTTTCATTTCTTCTATCTCACCTTCAGCAGATGCCAGTCTTTTCTTTATTACATCTTTAGAGTCTGTACCTCTTTTGTAAATTCTATTCGATAACTCCTCTAAAGAAGGTGGTAATAAAAATATAAAAGTTCCTTCAGGGAAATTTTCCATCACCTGCTTAGCTCCGTTTACATCAATCTCTAAGATTACATCTCTCCCATTTTTTAGATTTTCAATAACAAAATCTCTTGGAGTTCCGTAATAATTATCATAAACTTTAGCCCATTCTAGAAAGTTTTTGCTTGCAATTTTTTCTTCAAAATCCTCTACTTTAGTAAAAAAATAGTTTTTACCATGCACTTCTCCAACTCTGGGCTCACGTGTTGTTGCAGAAATGGAATATTGAATTTGTGGGCACTCTTTTAGTAAAGCTTTACATACAGTACCCTTCCCCGCACCAGAAGGACCTGATAGCACTATTAATAAACCTTGTGTTGACATATAGCTCTCCTACTCCTCTTCTATTGTCTGAGATTTGCCGTTTAGCCTTTGGGCTACAGTTTCTGGCTGGACAGCGGACAAAATAACATGTTCACTATCTGTTATAACAACAGCTCTAGTTCTTCTTCCATAAGTTGCATCAATTAACGTACCATCATCTCTTGCTTCTTGCACTATTCTTTTAATTGGCGCTGACTCAGGGCTTACAATTGCAATTATTCTATTAGCTGATACGATATTTCCAAACCCTATATTTATTAATTTTATCTCCATCAATATTCTCCTTTCATACGCTTATAATTATTCTATATTTTGGATTTGCTCTCTGATTTTTTCCGTTTCTCCCTTTATGTCTACCACTAATTTGTTAATATCATAACTATGAGACTTCGAACCAATAGTGTTTGTCTCGCGATTAATCTCTTGAACTATAAAGTCTAGTTTTCTGCCTATTGTTCCAGTTTGATTTAAAGTGTTTTCAAACTCTTTTAAATGACTATTGAGTCTTACAAGCTCTTCAGTAATGCTAGACCTTTCAGCAAATATGGCGACCTCCATCATCAAACGATTTTCATCTAGGTCTACGCCATCTAAATTCAGTTTTTCTATCTTTTTTTTAAGCTTATCTCTGTAGTCATCAGTCATGTTTTCAGCAAGTCCTTCAATTTTAATGATTTTATTGCTGATAAGATTTAGTCTTTGTAAAATATCTTCCTTTAGCCTAGCCCCTTCTGATTGTCTCATATTAATAAAATCATTAATTACTTTTTCAATTTTTGGAATGATAGCCTTTTTTAATTCTTTATCATCCTGCCTTACAGGTTCCTCAACTACTATGCCGGGAATCTGCAAAAAATGTTCTAAGTTTTTAGGGGCTGTGAAGTTAGCCTCTGACGCTACCTGCTGTCCTTGCGCAATTAAATTATGTAAGGCTTCTTTATCAATCATATATGTTTTTTGAGAGGAGTTGTCTTTAAACTTTAATCGAACTTCCACCCTGCCTCGTCCTAACTTAGTACGAATCAATTCTTTTATAGCTTCCTCAAAAAAAGAAAAGCTTTCAGGAAGCTTACATATCACATCTAGATAACGATTGTTAACACCTCTTAGTTCTATAACCAAATCAAGATTTTCTAGCTGTATTTCATCTCGAGCAAATCCAGTCATACTATGTACCATAAAATTCACCACCTCTTTAGATTATTTTAACCAATAAATTGAAAAATTTCAACCTTAGCATCAAAAATCTCTTGCATTTGTTAAATTGCTCGTTTTTTTGTCAAAATACTAGCGATAACAACTCTATAAACTAAAAGAGGCTTGGACATATCTAATAAACCCAAATAAAAACAAGCGGTTCCGATCATCTATTTTCGATGATTGGAACCACTTGTTTTAGAATAACCTGATACTAGTGTTGGACTCTTACTGACATTTAAAAGCATTGGCAATGTAAAATGTGGTTATTCAAGAAAGCTACTGTAATGGGGCTTTTTTACCAAGTACTTATACGCCACAACAAGCATTTGAATTATATATGGTATAGCTACTACTCCAAAGATCATAACCCACTGTTGCATGGTTAAGGGAACAGTGCTGAATACTTTTTGAAGTGGAGTTACATAAATAACTGCTAGCATCAATAAAGTCGATAAGGAAACTGCCGCTATTAAGTAAAAATTACTAAAGATATTCATTTCAAATATTGTTTTGTTCTCAGACCTACAATCAAAAACATGTACTAACTGAGTAACAATCAAACTAACAAAAGCCATTGTCCTTGCCACTTCTATATTTTGGTTAGATGTTCTATAGCCTATAATAAACAAACTTAACGTAATAATACTAATTATGAGCCCTCTACTAAATATTTTAAAATCTAATCCATCACTAAAAACGCTCTGATTCTTTTTACGAGGCTTTCTTTTCATAATATCTTCTTCTGGCTTCTCTACTCCCAAAGCCAAAGCTGGGAATCCGTCTGTTACAAGGTTTATCCACAGTATTTGAATTGGTTTTAGCGGAAGTGGTAACCCCATTAACATTGCTAAAAACATTGTCATAATCTCACCGACATTGCATGATAACAAAAACCTAATAAACTTTCGTATGTTATCATAGATGTTTCTACCTTCTTCCACAGCTTCTACGATAGTTGCAAAATTATCATCACTTAGCACAAGTGATGCCGCTTCCTTCGTTACTTCAGTACCAGTTATCCCCATTGCAATGCCAATATCTGCTGCTTTTATTGCGGGACCGTCATTGACTCCGTCACCGGTCATAGCCACGGTGTGGCCCTTTTCCTTTAAGGCCTTCACTATCTTTAGTTTATGCTCTGGAGAAACCCTTGCAAAAACATATACGTCATCGATAATATCCATTAACCGTGAAAGAGAGTATTCGCTTAATTCCGCTCCCGTTACCACTCTTCCTCCTGGGGGTAAAATTTTAAGTTGCTTAGCTATGCTCACAGCAGTTGCTTTGTGATCGCCTGTTATCATAATGGTCCGGATTCCTGCACTTCTGCATTTAGCAACGGCAGAAAACACCTCTTTTCTAGGCGGATCAAATATAGCAGTCAAACCGACAAACGTCATGCCATCTTCCACATGTTTTTCATCACTGCTTATTACATTACTTTTATAACTTATAGCCAAGGTCCTATACCCTTGGTTTGCTAAACGACTGATGGCGCTTTCTATTTCCCTTTGCCTTTCACTTGTTAAGGGCATTTCAATACCCGACATCAGAACTTTTTTACATTTTGACAGTATAATATCCGGAGCACCTTTGGTGTAGCCAGTTAATTTGTTTTTGTCCCTTACTACTACGGACATCATCTTTCTATCAGAGTCGAAGGGTAATTCTGATACCAGCTCTTTTCCTATAAGCTCTTCCTCTTTTGTTATGTCAGCCTTTTGACAACAAACATTTAATGCTCCCTCAGTTGGGTCGCCTTGTATATCATAATTTTTAGAACCTAACTTTTTGGCTATCTTTATAACTTTGCTGTTGTTACAGACAGATGCTATTTTTAATAGCTGTAATAAACTGCTTTTGCCATTTAGCTTATCAAGTATCGAATTTTTGTATAAAAACCTTCCTTTCGGAGTATATCCCTCGCCTGTTACATCTATGTACTTTCCATCAACATATATTTTTTCCACTGTCATTTTATTCTGTGTTAAAGTGCCTGTTTTATCTGAGCATATAACGGTAGCACACCCTAAGGTTTCGACAGCGGGTAGTTTTCTAACAATAGCCCTTCTTTTTAGCATTCTCTGAACTCCCAATGCTAAGCATATTGTAACGATTGCTGGCATCCCCTCTGGTATAGCGGCAACTGCTAAGCTTACCCCCGCCAAAAACATCTTATATATATTTTCTCCTCTATATATTCCTAGTAGGACAACAAGAAAACTAACTAACAAACATATTGACACAAGAACTTTGCCTAACTGGTTAAGTCTGACTTGAAGTGGGGTTGGTTCGTTACCTTCACTGTCAATCATATGAGCTATTTGCCCCATGGCCGTTTTCATTCCAGTTGCAAAAACCATCCCCCTCGCCTTACCTTTTGTAACAGAAGTTCCCATAAAACCACAGTTTACAGCGTCTGAAATCACTGCACTTTTAACCTTTTTCTGGTGTTTTTTTAAAACTGGAACTGACTCTCCAGTAAGAGCTGATTCATCAATTTCTAAGTTCTGAGAGTCAATTAATCGAATATCAGCAGGTACTTTGTCACCTCCAGACAACAAAACTATATCACCAACAACTATGTCTGAACTGTCAATCTTTTGCTCTTTACCCCCTCTTATCACTGTAGCTTTAGGAGAGGTCATCTTTGCTAAAGCTTGAAGGGATTTTTCCGCTTTGAACTCTTGAAAAAAACCTAAAACTGCATTTAACACAATAATAATTATGATTGTTATGCTGTCATAATACTCTCCTAATAAACCTGAGATTAAGGTGGCAAATATTAAAACTATAACCATTGCATCCTTAAACTGATCTATAAATAGACCTATAGGACTTACACTTTTCTGCTGCTTAATTTCATTTTTGCCATCTTTGTTCAACCTTTGTTGAGCTGTGGACTCCTTCAGTCCACTATCAAAGTTCGTGGCTAATCGCTTTTCTAGTTGTGTTAAATCAAGATTTGTGATGTTATCCAAGTTCACACCTCCAACAGACCATTTATTTACAAGCTCATATAAATTTTTATGTAAAAATTTATAAAAAATTCCCCTTATGTTTTGACTGCTATTAATGGATAAGCTAAACTAAGATAAAAGGAGGACTTAATATGTTTGATGTTTTATGTACACACACTCTTGTAAAAGAGTATAATGAGATATTAGAAAATGCTAGAATTGATAAAGTAACCCAACCTAAAAAAAATATGATTATAATAACAGTACGGAAGCCAGGAAAAAACCACAGTATAATCTTAGATGCGTCCCCTGAATCTTGCCATACAAGAATATCCAACCAAACTTTTAAAAACCCCATAACCCCACCAAATTTTTGTATGCTTCTGAGAAAGTATCTCAGTTCAGCTAGAATAGCTTCCATTAGTGCTGTTAACAATGAAAGGATTATAAATTTTGATATCGAAGGAAGACATCCTGATGGGGATTTGGGTAGTTGGACCCTTTCATTTGAAGTTATGGGGAAACATAGCAACCTAATATTTTATGATAATAAAACTAAAATAATTTTGGGCTCACTAAAGACCATAAGTTCTACCCATAGGGAGATCAAGGCTAACGCCACATACACTCTTCCCCCAGCTCAGAATAAAATTGATATAAAAGATAGTAAGCTTTCTGACTTAAAGCTGTTAGCTGTAAGCTATGACAGTTACTTATTGGATAAATTCCTTTTTGAGAACATCCATATGGTTAGCCCACAATTAGCTAAAGAAATAGTCTTTAGGGTATTTAATAGAAACAACATATATGTAAAGGAGCTAACTGACTCTAACTTAAACGATATCTATTGCTTGTTACAGGAGCTTTTATATAACACCCCTTACGATCCTATGGTTTTTTATAAAAATGGCGAATTAGTTGATTTCTACCCTTTTAAACTAGAGTGTTTAAATTTAAAAGAAACTGAAACCTCATCTTTAAATGAAGCTATTGACTTGTTTTATTCTTATAAAAGTAAGCAGCAAGCCAGAAAAGACATTTACTCAACATTAGTCAAAAGTGTAGATAACTACCTAAAGAAGCTAGTGAAGAAGCTAAAAGGTCTTAAAAAGGATCTTAAGAAAAATGAAAAAAGCCTTAAGTATAAATTGTACGGAGAACTTTTAACAGCTAATATGTATAATATGAAAAAGGGAGAAAACTCTACAAAAGTATATAATTATTATGAAGACGAATATATAGAAATACCGCTTAAAGCTAGTTTAACTCCTAACGAGAACAGCCAAAGATATTTCAAAAAATATTCCAAGGCTAAACGGGGCATCGAAGTAATTAAAGCTAATATTCTAAAGTGTGAAAACGAGTTAGACTATCTAAACTCTGTGCGGTACAGCTTAGATATCTCAGAGTTAGATGAACTAATCGAAATAAAAGAGGAGTTAATACGAATAGGCTATTTAAAAGAGGTTCGTAAAAAAGACAATGGCAAAAAAAGAGAGGAATCTAACAGCAAACCTATGAAGTTTGTGTCCTCTGACAATATCACTATTTATGTGGGGAAAAACAATAAACAAAATGATTTTGTTACGCTCCGGTTGGCTAACCCAAATGATTTATGGTTTCATACCAAGAGTTTAGCTGGTAGTCATGTGGTTGTTAGAAATGAGGCAAAAATCCCTGCTGAAACAATAAGCGAAGCGGCAATGCTTTCGGCATATTTTAGTAAGGGTCGACATTCAGGTAATGTTGAGGTCGATTATACAGAAATAAAAAACGTCAAAAAGCCCAAAGGTGCAAAACCGGGTATGGTAATTTATGATAACTACACAACATTATTTGTAACTCCAGATGAAAATGTTGTTAAAAAGCTTCGTAGTAAATAATAAAAGGGGCCGTCTCAAGCAGGATAAATTCCTTTAAGAGACAGCCCCTTTTTTTATTTAATTAAAGTTTGGCAAAGTAGCGTTTAGCACTATTCCTACTAGAGCAGCTAGCCCCATGCCTTCAAACTGCCAAATACTGATGCCGCTAATCCCAATTATCAGGATAGTTGAAACTATTACAAGGTTTCTGGTGTTACCTAGATCCACCTTATTTTCCACTAAGGTTCTGATTCCTATCGAGGCGATCATACCAAATAGCAGTATAACAATTCCACCCATAACCGCTTCAGGTATTGTTCCTAAAAGGGCTACAAACTTAGGGTTAACACTGAGAATAATGACAAGAACTGCTGCTAGCTGTATTACTCTTGAGTCTTTAACTTTTGTTATTGCTAAAACTCCAATGTTTTCGCCATAAGTAGTGTTAGGTGGTCCCCCTAAAAATGACGCAACTAACGTTGCAACACCATCACCAGCCAAAGTTCTTGACAAACCAGGCTTCTTCATTAAGTCTTTATCGATAGTTCGCCCTATTGCTAAAATATCTCCTAAGTGCTCCACTAGTGTAACTAGCACGAAAGGTATCATATACAGCATTGCATTTATTTCAAATTTAGGCGCGGTAAAGTTAGGTAGAGCTGGAACCCAGCTGCTGTTAAACACTTCTGTGAAATCTATTATTGTTGCAGAAGGTAGCAATGTCATCCCAAACAACTCTAATGGTGCCACCCATTGATATCCTAGCGCAAATAGATATCCACCAATGATTGCTAAAAGTAAGGGAATTACTCGTAAAAACCCTTTGCCAAAAGCAGTTAGTGAAATTGCTAATATCAAAGTAAAAACTGCAGTTGGAGTATGGGTTGAGGACATATCCTTTGCGACAGGAGCTAGTGACAAGCCGATTGTCATTATAACAGGCCCTACTACTACAGGTGGTAACACTTTTTTCAAAAAATCGGTGCCAACACGCTTTATTATGGTGGAAACGATTAGATAAATAACACCTGCTACTGCCGCTCCCCCCAGTGCCACAGAAGGTGAATAGTTAGTGGATAATTGCTGGATTGGATAAATAAAAGCAAAGGATGATCCAAGATAAGCGGGAACTTGTCCCTTAGTTATAAAGTGAAATAATAGCGTGCCAATAGCTGAGGTGAAAAGGGCAACCCCCATGTCTAAGCCAGTCAAAGCAGGAACTAATATTGTTGCCCCAAACATAGCAAAGATATGCTGGATGGATAGAGGTAGCATTTTACCTACTGATAATGTTTGATTTTTCATTTTTTCTCCTCCTAATTTTTGTATTAGCCCTTAAGATAAGTTTGGAGGATTCTCCTCCTTTTCTGAGCTCGCTGTCTCAGTTTAAAGAAGTAACCAAACAAAAAAACTTCTTGCCTTTTTTGCGCATGCAAAATTAGCAAGAAGTTATAACCATAGTATTAGGTTACTCCTTACTAATCTCTCGGATTAGTTTAAAGGCTTCTAATAGATAATAACATAAGCTCTACCCTATGGCAACAAGTTTTTTTATAGTTGCTTCAAACTGTAAAGGCAACTCACTATTAAACTCCATCCATTGTTTCGATGTTGGATGGTATATTCCTAACCTTTTGGCATGCAACAACTGCCCGGGCAGATTAATTTTTTGTCTTTTATAGCCATAAGTTAAATCTCCCACAATTGGATGGTTAATATGTTTTAAGTGGACTCTTATCTGATGAGTTCTTCCTGTTATTAAATCTAACTCAACTAGTGTATTCTCTTTATATCTCTTTATCACTTTATATTTTGTCTTAGCATCCCTACTACTAGAGTTTTGTATAACAGCCATCTGTTTCCTATCCTTTGGATTGCGTCCAATTGGCGCGTTTATAGTACCACTATCTTCTTTTATGACACCTTCCACCAGAGCCCAGTATACTTTCTTAGTCTCACGATTTGCCATCTGCTGCGATAGACTTTCATGAGCGGCATCATTTTTTGCCACCACCAATAGACCTGAAGTATCTTTGTCAAGCCTATGAACTATGCCAGGTCTTTTAATTCCACCAATTGAAGATAAATCAGTTAAATGATAAAGAAGAGCATTAACTAAAGTGCCGCTATAGTGTCCCGGAGCCGGGTGAACAACTATGCCCTGGGGCTTGTTTAACACACAAATATCGCTATCTTGATACACGACATTTATGGGTATATCTTCAGCATTAACATTGGGTTCTTTTGGCTGAGGGATCAAAAGAGATATGGTTTGCCCTTTTTGTAATTTAATGTTAGCTTTAGACAGACGCTGGCCCTCTACAATTGCATTGCCATCTTTTATTAGTTTTTGAATTTTAGACCTAGATAGTCCTGTCTCTTCAGCTAAAAAAACATCCACTCTCGTATTATTCTCTTGACAGGTTAAGACTTTTTCTTCTTGCAAGAATTTAACCCTCCCCTGTTTTTTCTTGTATCATATCAAAAACTAAAACATCTAGTGCAAAAAGTGCTACACCGACAACTATAGCTATATCAGCCACGTTAAATATCGGCGACCAAATTTTAAAGTCAATAAAATCTATAACTTCACCTAAGTAAATTCTATCAATTAAGTTCCCTAATGCTCCTCCTATTTGTAAAGAGAAAGCAAGCTTTAGAACCCATTTTTCACTGGGAAGCTTATATATATAATAACTTAACACAACAGTTACTAAAATCGTAACCACAATAAAAAATAACCTTTGGTGTGGTAATATTCCAAAAGCTGCCCCTGGATTTGTCCAAAGTGTAATATGTAAAAAGTTTTCGATTAAAGGAATGCTTTCACTTATGTCCATTAAGTTGTATGCCAAAAGCTTACTTATTTGATCTAAAGCTATGATGATTATTATGATAACAGGATAAAGCACTAGTATCTCTCCCTTGACTTAGAAGTATGTAACAAATCAATTTTAGCAGATACTTTAAAAATTGTCTATATAATTAAATTAAGTCACCTGTAACGGTGACTAATACTGAGAGGAATCCAAGTGCTTTTGTGAACTTGCTTTACCACATTGAGCGCATATTGTAGTGTACGGAATTGCTTCTAAACGCTGATTTTCTATTTCACTTCCGCAGCTATCGCATAAGCCATATTGGTCAGAATCGATTTTTTTAAGTGCATCGTCTATTTTTTTTATTTCTGCATCACTATTATCTTTAAGTGCTAAGTCTTTCTCCTTTTCATATAGTTCGCTTGCCAACTCCCCTGGATGATTATCGTAAGTAGATAAATCTTGAGTTTGATCTCTAAGAGAGCCATTTTCCTGTAGATAACTTCTTTCTAACTCCTTTTTCATTTTTAAAAGTTTTTCCTTTAGATGTTTCTTCTCTTGTTCTTTCATATTTTCCTCCTACATATTTTTTTGTACTAGTTTAACTATTTCAGCGATAAAATCTCCAATTACCGGTAAGTTTAATAGCATAACTCTTTGTAAGAAATAGACCACCATTGCACCTAGTATCGTAAATCCCACAGCTATACCAAAGCCTCTAGCTAGTCCAGCTAAGAAATTTACCATTAAGTATCTTTTGGGATTATTCAATATGCTGATATATTCTGCTATGTTATATTTTTCCATTTGGTGGGAGATTTCTTCACCTTTTTGTAAAAGTTTCTTCTGTAGCTGCAACTTTTTCATGTAAAGATCACCACCTTAATTCTATTATTTTATGATATAGCAATTTATATACTAAAGTTTAAATATAAAAAATAAGGCTGTCTCAATCAGGCATATTTTGCCCACGAGACAACCTCACATAACTAAAATCCTTTATGTCATTTAATACACCCAGGAATCAACCTTTCTAATTCTGAAAAAAACTCAGAATTAGATATTTCTACCCATTTTGCATCTTCAATTTTAGTCTCCCCCGCACTTCCTAACGCAGCAACAGACATAGACATAATAACTCTATGGTCTTTTTGACAGTTTAAAACAGTTCCATTTAATTGAGTCTTCCCTCGTACTATAAACCCATCTTTTAACTCTTTTATATCCGCCCCTAGTTTATTAAGGTTTGAAACTGTGTTACTTATTCTATCACTTTCCTTAACTCTTAATTCCTCTGCTCCTCTAACCTTAGTAATACCATCGGCATAAGCTGCTAAAACTGCAATTAAAGGTAGCTCATCAATTAAGTTAGCCACCATATCTTGCGATATTTCAATCCCTTTTAAACTAGAGGGCTTTATCCGTATGCAGCCCACTAACTCATCGTTCCATTTCTTTGTATCGAAAACTTCAACTTTAGCATTCATAGCTTTTATAACTTGTAAAAAACCTGTTCTAGTGGGGTTTAATCCGACATCTTTAACTGTCAACTCAAAACCTTTAACAAGTGCAGCTGCAATCATAAAAGCTGCTGAAGAAAAGTCACCACAAACATTATACTCTCCCCTGACAATTGGTTTTTGAGGTCCTTTAATTTTTAAGTATGGGTATTGATTTATTAGGCTAACACCATAATGCTTTAGCATAATCTCAGTATGATCTCTAGATTTTGCTGGTTGTTTTATTTTAACCTTGCCACAACCAAGCAGCGCTGCAAAAAGTAAGGCCGTTTTCACCTGAGCGCTAGCCACAGGCATATCGTAGAAAATCTCTGTATATTTACGCCGATTTGGCTTTATTGTAATAGGCAATTTCCCATCGCTTGATTCAATATCGAGCCCTAGATCCTGTAATGGTAAAACAATCCTATCCATCGGCCTTTTAGATAATGAAGCATCGCCTACTAAAGTTGCTTCAGCACCTAAAGATGCTGCAACGACACCAATCAGCCTAGCTGTAGTGCCTGAGTTTTCGCAGTCTAAAACAACATTATTTTTTTTAGTTTTTTCTTCCATCTTAATTATAACTGTGTTCTCATTTCTAATAACTTTAAAGCCTAAATTCTCCACACACCTTAGGGTTGCTTGACAGTCTTTTGCCAATGAAAAATTATTGATTTTTATTGTTCCTTTACTTAGCGCCGTTAACATCGCTATCCTATGACTTATTGATTTGTCGCCACCAGGTGTATAAACAGTATTATAAACCTTATCCCCTTTTGAAATAACCAACATCGCCGTTAACCTCCGCAAATTTATTCCAACACATATTTAAAAAATTTAAGGTAACTTTTTCCGTAGCCCAGCCTTTTGCCAATGGATAAATAAATACCAATTTGTCTTTATCTGCCTTTTTGTCATAGCATAAGTTTTGTTGTACATACTTTGTAAAAACACTATACTTTATGCCTGGAAGTATGGGCTTTAATAACTCGTAATATTTAGTGGCATCGTTAATACCTAGTTTTCCTTTATAAAAAGCAACAAACAGAGCAAAGTTTAGTCCAATTGCCACAGCTTGACCATGGCCTAGGGGATGTTTGCACTGCTTCTCTATGGCATGTCCTATAGTATGCCCAAGGTTTAGTGCCACCCGTTTACCTTTTGTATCAAAAAAGTCGTCATCTACATATTTTTCTTTTATCCGAAAGCACAGCGGCACTAAATTATTATATTTAGATATATCTCCATTTAAAATTGACTCTATATCCCCCTTGGCATCAACAAAATCATCAGGTTGTAGCATCACATACTTTGCTACTTCCCCAAGACCATTATATACTTCTTTTTTGGGCAAACTCCTCAAAACCGAAGTATCTATACCTATAACATCAGCTGGATAAAAGCTCCCGAGCTGGTTTTTATATTCTCCAAAATTCACAGCTGTTTTACCGCCATAAGCACTGTCAACCTGCGCAATGATCGTTGTAGGTAAATAGCAAAGTTTTGCACCCCTTTTATAGATTGATGCAAAAAAACCTGCTAGATCTAAAACTGCACCACCGCCTATAGCAACTGCCCAATCACCACGATTAAGTTTAAAATCCAACGCTTTTTCAGCTAAAATTTTCACAAAATCCAATGACTTCTTTTCTTCCGGGTTCTTCACCAAAACTTCATCTACATTCTGAAAATTTTTCTTAAACGACGCTAGTTTATCAGCATATAACTCTTTTATCCTGTGATCTATCACCAACATAGCTCTATCGTCAGCTAATTCTTCAGCGCACTGCTTCCAGCTGCTTTTTCCAAAAAAACATCTACTAGTTCTCATAATCCTTTTGCCTTTCTACCCGTCTAACATAGTTTTTGAAATTATTTTTAACATCATTTAACGAGTCTCCCCCAAACTTTTCTAAAAACACCCTTGCTATTTCTATAGCAGTTACTGAGCTAACAACCACAGATGCTGCTGGAACAACTGTTGTATCGCTTCTTTGGTAGTCGGTTACTGTTTCTTTATAAGTTTCAACGTTATAGGTTCTTAGTCCCTTTAAAACTGTTGGGATAGGCTTAATTGCCGTTGTAAAGCAGATATGTTGACCATTTGACATGCCGCCTTCAATGCCCCCTGCGTTGTTAGTAATCCTATAGATTTTTTTATTTTCATCTAAAAATATCTCATCATGATACTGGCTACCTTTAAGCTTGGATCCTTTAAACCCTATGCCAAATTCAACCCCTTTGACAGAAGGTATTGACATGACTTGACTAGTCAATCTGCAATCTAACTTTTTGTCCCATTGGGAGTAACTACCTAGCCCCATAGGTAGATTTCGAACCTCTGTGTATACCTTGCCACCAAGACTGTCTTTCTCTTCTTTTGCTTTGTCGATTTCTTTTACCATTTCTTCATGGTTGTCAAACGGGCAGTATACCGGAGAATTATACACCAAATCCTTAGGTACGTTTGATTTTATAGCTGAAGATATAGTTCCTATACTATATACATACGAAACTATAGTAATATTAAATTTCTCTAGTAATTGTTCAGAAATAGCACCTACAGCAACCCTGATTGCTGTTTCTCTAGCGCTCGCTCTTTCTAGAACATCTCTACAATCACTTAAATTATATTTATACATACCCACTAAATCGGCGTGTCCTGGCCTAGGTGTACAATATTTCATCTTATCATCGTCATTATAAATCTCCCTATAATTATACCAGTCCTTATTTTCTATAACTAATCCAATGGGCGCACCTGTAGTATATCCGCCTCTTACACCAGAATAAATATTAACCTTGTCCTTTTCAATTTTCATTCTATTGCCCCTACCATACCCACCTTGCCTTAGTCTTAGAACATTGTTAATTTTATTGACATCTATATCTAACCCTGCTGGTATTCCCTCAATAATCGCAATTAAGCCCTTATTGTGGGACTCCCCTGCTGTTAGGTACCTCATATGAATCCTCCTTTGCCCACCTTTTATATAATAATGTGGCCAAAACTGCACTTAAAATCCTAAAAATTAGCACCCAGTGCCATGCAGCTCCTATCCTAGCAAAAACGATTGTTTCTTCTAAAATTGCGTGGCAAATTCCCACAAAAATTAGCAGTCCAGTTAACTCTTTCTTAGTAAAGTTTTGCTCTTTTGCTAAGCTCATAATTACCCCTGCACCATAAGTTAGTCCAACGAAAAGTCCTACGCTCAACGGAACTGCAGTTTCCTTAGGAAGCCCTAACCCTCTAGTTAAGGGTGCAAATAAATTCCCTATTTTATCTAACACCTTAAATTCTTTTAAAAACTCGATAACTATAAGTAATGGTACAATAATAACTGCCAAGTTTATAATATCTAACGTCGCCATCTTCAAACTTTCTAATAGAAATATAATCATTTCAGTTTTACATCCTTTATAAAATTTGTCCTAAAATAATTCCCGCTATTATAGACATAACAAGCCGACTCCCAACTACAAGCAAAGGTTTTGCACCTGTCTTTTTAGCTATCACAGTCTCAGTTAGCATACTATGGCATATAGCAACCATTGTTGATAAAATCGTTAGCTCAACAGCGCTAAAATCAAGGCTAAGCATAGCAGCTACAGCCCCATAAACAGTAGTTAGATTACCAATAATTAAAACTAAAGCAGCTTCTCCAGGCAAAGAAAATATTGACATAACCGGCATTAACACATCAGCTAGGCTTTCTAAAAAACCCAAATACTCCAAAAAATTAACCAAGGTAATAATAGGTATCATTACCTTGGCTAACTCCCAAACTACAGAAAGCCCATTCTTTGAGCCATCTCTTATAATTTTAAGTAGTTTCACTTAAATCATTCTCCAAATTATTCCAGTCATCGGAGTTTATCATTTCTAGCTGCGCTTCTAGTAGTGTTCTAAATCTAGTTCTAAATACATGAGATTGTTTTGCCATCTCTTCCACATCTGAGTGTATTTTTCTAGCCTTTGTTATAGCTTCTTCAACAATTTTCTTTGCTTCTCTTTCTGCTTCTCTTCTTATAAGTTCGCCTTCTCTGCTGGCATTTTGCTTAACTTCCTCTGCAGTTTCCTGGGCGACAACTATTGCATTATGTAGCGTATCCTCAATTTTTGAGTAATGTTCTAATTTCTCGGTTAAATCCTTCGAATTTTTTTCTAAATCTTGCTTTTCCTTCATTACACGTTCATAATCATCTACTATTTGATCTAAAAACTCGTTAACTTCATCTTCATTAAAACCTCTAAACGATTTACTAAATTCCTTATTGTGGATATCTAAGGGGGTTAGTGACATTAATTAGCACCTCCGATTTGAATGTTTATTTCTTATGTAATATTTCTACATTTTACCTTCAAATCCTTTTTATTTTTACATAAATCTATTTAATTCTAAGTGAATCCTACCTTTTCTAGTTTCTCCACCACAAGCGGCTAACTCCACTCTTCCTTTTCCCCTTAGAGAAATTATATCTCCTTCCTCTAGAGTAAAAGAAGGATTTTTGATAGTCTTCCAGTTCACCTTAACCCGTTCACCTTTAATAAGGCCAGATAGCTTTGTACGGGATAGACCAAAACCTAACCCTGAAACAGCATCTAACCGTAAAGAAGCTACTGTTCCTTTTATTTTTTTTATTTTGATATCCTCAACTTTAAGTTGGTGTGGATATATTTCTTTAACCTTAACGCTTACATTCCCAACTTTTTCTAGGTTAAGTTTTACAAAATCTACAAGGCTATCGTCTATTACCGCTTGACAACCATCTTCAGATACGATGATGTCTCCCAATTTCTCCCTGCTTATACCTAGCCCTAAAATACTACCTAGAAAATCCCTATGACTATATTTTTTGGGAAAACTTCCATTTATCTCAATACAACTGATACAATCTTCAACATCGTCTTTATGCAAAAAGTCGGGGAAAAAAACAATTCTGGCCCTTTCAGCCCCTTGATACCCACCGCTGACAAAATGTTTTATGCCAAATAAACCTTTTGTAATCTTTAAGACTGTGTCTCTGTAGTATGGATCTAAAAAATCAGTTTCCTTTACCATGTTTTTTTGCTGGGCTAACTCTGCGGCATCTAAAGATTTTGCAATTGTTACCTTATCAATCTCTTTATCTAGTAGCTTAAATATCTTTTCCCGTTCTATCATTAACTAACCTCCATTATAAAAGCGTCATTAATAAGTTTCTTAATATCCTAATAAGCACAAAGGCTAAGATAGGTGATAAGTCTAGGTACCCTCCTCCTGCTTGCACCGGCGGAACTACATTTCTTATTGGCTTTATAACTATGTTTGTGATAGACCAAATAACTTCCATTATATCTCTAACTGTTTTGTTATGCATCGGTATTGGGAACCAACTTGTTATCACCCTTACTAATAATAAAATCCAAAACAAATGAAGTATTGCGTCTATAGCTATTAACACCTGTTGTGGCATTTTTTTCCCTCCTAACTAAAAATTTTACTGCCTATTCTAATTATTGTAGCTCCTTCTTCAACTGCTACTTGATAATCGTTAGTCATTCCCATAGAAAGTTCCTTTATGTTTGAATAGCCATTATCCTTAAGTTTATTTCTAAGCTCTTTTAAGCCTTTAAATACATATCGCACTTCTTCTGGGTTATCAGTAAGTGGCGCCATAGTCATAAGGCCTGTTATGCTCAAGTTTGGAAGTTCGCTACAGCTATCTAAAAAGCTAAAAACTTCCTCAACGAGTAAGCCATGCTTACTCTCCTCTTTAGCCACATTAACCTGAACTAAACCCTTTTGCACTATACCTTTCTTTTTAGCTCTTTTGTCTATTTCTTTTGCTACCTTCCAACGATTTATGGAATGTATAAGCTGCACCTTTCCAACGCAATCTTTTACCTTTCTAGTTTGCAGATGCCCAATAAAGTGCCAGTTAGCATCAGGAAAATGTTCTTCCTTTATTTTTAAATTTTCTGTACGACTTTCTCCAAAATTATTAATACCATTACTATATAACGCATTCATCTTGTCAACCTCAGCATATTTAGTAACTGGTACAATTTCTACCTTTCTTTCTGTAAGTTGTGATACTTCTTTTACAAGTGTTTTGTAATTTGCTAGCACAGTCATATGTATTTCACCTCATCTAATCTTCTGTCCTATGTTCACTAGTTTTGGATTCAATATCACTTCTGAACTTTCGGTCAACCCATGAACCCACACGTATTCACTATCTTTTTCCATGACTATAACTTCTTTAAAATCCACTTTGTTTCTATTTACTAAGTAAACTCCTTCCTGTCCTTCATGCTGAACTAAAGCTTGTAAAGGTAGCTTGATACCTTCAAGTGTATCAAGTATAAAAAAAACCTCGCTAAATCGCTCACCGAAAAAATCTTCTTTTATATTTCGTGGTTTAAGATGAACAAATGCATAATCACCTTGTGCAACACTATCGAAAATATCAGCCGTTAACATTTGACTAACACTCTCACTGATTATTTTCACCCTCACACTGCTCAATTCCTGCATTTTTTCAAATTTTTCTTTTTGCATTTTGACAATCAAGTCACTATTAAAATTATCTATAACCTTAAATAGAGGCTCGCCCGAGCTACTGCTAGAAATAGTTTGACGGGCATAATCATCTTGTTGTTCAAAAACATTTATTAGTTCACGATTGTCTAATCCGGTTTCGATATATTCAAGCCCATCATTGTAGAATACAATTAAACCTGATTTTGGCGTCTCAATTTCTGTTTGGCCAACAGTTCCAATAATCTGTTCTTTCCTAACTCTTTGAAACTGCTTAATTTCAGTATCTAAACTCCCGCTTGTTGGGCTATAAACCACCTTCTCATCCCAAAGGAAAACTCCGTCACCATAAACTCCTCGCTGCGCCGATGCCATTTCAATATGTTCCGTTATTATCATTTGACTAACTGCAAAATCTCTAATCCATAAAAATCCTTGACTGGCTAAAAATAAAAAGACTGCAGCTATAACGAAAAATATAACCGCCTTAATAGGTGAAGGGCGATTAGGGTTTTGGTTTTTAGCCTTGCCCCCAGAAACAACGGAGAACCCTTTACTGTTTCTCTTACGGTTATTCATTTTATCACCCCTTTATTTTATAAGCTTATCCAACTCTAGTTTGAATGTCTTAATATCTTTAAAATCTTTATAAACAGATGCAAAACGGACATAAGCAACCTCATCAATTTGCTTAATCTTTTCCATAAGCATATCTCCCAAATCTTTACTTTTAATTTCATTAACTAAATTATTAGCCATTTCTTTTTCAATTTCCGACACTAAGTTTTGAAGCTCTTTTATGTCAACGTTTCTTTTCTCAAACGACCTGGTTAAACCTCTTAAAACTTTTTGGCGTTGAAATAGCTCCCTTGTCCCATCCCGTTTTATAACAATTACTGGCGGTTCTTCAGTTTTTTCATAAGTAGTAAACCTTTTACTACATTTATTGCATTCTCTCCTTCTTCGAGTTGAACTCTTATCTTCTGTTGGACGAGAATCCAAAACCTTGCTTTCAACCGACGCACAATACGGACATTTCATTTTCTTTACCCTCCTACGCAGCATTCAATTTAACCAATTAAATTATACCATTATTCGCCTCCTTGTTTAACCCTATCTTCTGTTCTAGTGTCTATTATAATAACATCTTGGCCTATTTTTTTGATTTTGTTCCAAGGAATTATATAGTCGTTCCCTGAAGACATTAACCCTAAGAACCCACTCTGCCCAGTTACAATTAAAGCTTTTATTTGCCCACTGTCAGCGTTAATTTCTAGGTCGTCAAAATGACCTAAAACTTTTCCATCACCTAGGTTTACTATCTCCCTCTCTCTTAAATCAGAAATACGCATGTTCATCCCCCTTTTTCTCAGATAACTTTATTAATAAATATATTCTTAAAAGTTATTATTAAAACAAAAAATACCTCAAAGTGTAGACTTTGAGGTTAAAATCCTTGTACTATTATCTTACTGATTTCCAAAAAGAAATTATCACTATTATAGGCGTGCATAGCTTCAATTGTACTCTCTACACTAGGCTGAGAATCTAAAATAAGGGCGCTATACATTATAAACTTGTTTAACAATTTTAATCCTCCTTTACGTATTTTTTAAGGTGGCCTAAAGCAACTTTTTCTAATCTGGAAACCTGCGCTTGTGATATGCCGATTTCATCAGCAACTTCCATCTGAGTTTTACCTTCAAAAAACCTTAAAGTTAAAATTGTCTTTTCTCGTTCATTTAGGCGAGTCAATGCCTCGCTAACAGCAATCCCTTGTAACCAAGTACTATCTAGCTCCCCATCATCCTTGATTTGATCCATAACAAAAATCGGCTCCCCACCATCATGATATATAGGTTCGAAAAGTGAGACTGGCTCCTGAATAGCATCTAAAGCAAAAACCACTTCTTCTCTTTTAATATCCAATTCAGAAGCTATTTCGCTAACTGTAGGTTCTCTATCATGTGCATTAGTCAGCTTATCCCTTACTTGCAAAGCTTTATAAGCTATATCTCTAAGAGATCTACTAACTCTTATAGGGTTATTATCTCTAAGATACCTTCTAATCTCACCAATAATCATAGGTACTGCATAGGTAGAAAATTTAACATTTTGACCTAAGTCAAAGTTATCAATTGCTTTCATTAAGCCTATACACCCAACCTGAAAAAGGTCGTCTACACTTTCCCCCCTATTATTAAAGCGCTGTATTACGCTGAGCACTAACCGTAAATTACAGTTTACTAGCTGCTCCCGCGCTTCTTCCTCCCCTCCTTTTAACCGGATAAATAACTCTTTCATCTCTGCACTTTTTAGCACTGGTAGTTTAGCTGTATTAACTCCGCATATTTCTACTTTATTTATCACGGTCATGTCCTCCTAAGTTAGTTGATATATTTATTTATTGCCATTGATGGTTCAAATATGCTTTACATTTTTGGCAAATTTTTAATGTGTTTTTATGTTTCCTCTTTTCGCTAATAATAATCCAGCATAACGCTACCTTTTTTTGTTAAAAAAAGTGAGGTGAATTTAGTTATTCACCTCACTCCATTTTTTTAATTTCCTTTTGAAGTCTAGAAATTATTTTTTTCTCTAATCTTGAAATATACGATTGCGAGATCCCCAAAATTTGTGCCACATCTTTTTGGGTGCGAATAACGCCGTCTGTTAGACCAAATCTTAGAATCATAATTTTTTGTTCTCGCTTACTTAACTTAATGAGAGCTTTTGACAGTAGTTCTCGATTCACTTCCTGCTCTAAATCTTGGTGGACTAGATCAGCATCCGTTCCTAAAACATCGGAAAGTAAAAGCTCATTCCCATCCCAGTCTATATTTAAAGGTTCATCAAATGAAACTTCTGATTTAATCTTATTATTTCTCCTTAAGTACATTAGTATCTCATTCTCTATACATTTAGAGGCATAGGTCGCTAGTTTGATTTTCTTTTCTGGATCAAAAGTGTTAACAGCTTTTATTAATCCTATCGTCCCAATAGAAACCAAATCTTCGATGTTAATACCAGTGTTTTCAAATTTCCGCCCTATGTAAACCACTAAGCGTAAATTATGCTCAATTAGCAGTTGTTTTACCGCCTCATCCCCTTTTTTCAGTTTTTCCATTAAGAATTTTTCTTCGTCTTTAGTAAGAGGTGGTGGCAAGGCTTCTGTGCTTCCTACAAAGTGGACGTAACTTTTTGATATCCCAAGTCTAATACACAGCCCGCCTAATAGCAATCTCCATCTAAGTTTAATTAGTCTAAAAAAATTTAACATTAAACCCCTCCTCATAATTATCAAGCTAATGAGTATGTCCCAAACTATAAATTATCAACGTTAGCTAATACATTAGGATGTATTAGTGCATCAAAGCCTGGTAATACATCCTTTTTGTGCGGATTGACACCTACAAGAGCTAGAACTTCCTCTTTGCTGTCTTTAGTTATTAAGTACACTTTCTGTGGCTTTAAAATCACCATTAGGGATGTTCCTCCAATAGTATTTATTGGAGCATACCTAATATTAAATCCATCATTAGGTACATTCCAACTGTCTCCCACCTCTAGCCACCTATCCCACTTATCTGATAAGACACCCTTTAAAGCTTTTCTATCAAGGATTATAATCGGTAATTTAGAGACAGGGTCAACCAAAGTGTTACCTGTATCTACAAACCCTTTTAAATTCACCGCCTTACCTCTAAGCCATACCTGTACCTTATAAGACATTTTTTCTGCATTGGACAGTTTTTTTACACTTACTATAAATACTCTAAAAAATGGTGGGATTATTACAAAAAGCGCTAAAAAAATAAAAACATACCAAAAATTTTTTATATCAATAAATGGATTAGGTCCAGTCTCCCCCTGGCCGACTAGACTGTTAAGACCCATATACAAAAAACCTGAAAAAGTAGCAGTGAATAGTATTACACAAGAAGTTTGGGCCAATAATCTCTTGAAGTTGGTATATCCAAAGCAGACTAGTACTGTCATTATAACTATAGTAATTTTCATAAAAATATTGTTTGCAAAGTTATACCAAAATAAAAAAGCTACTAAATAACAACTACCTATAACTGAAGCTAAAAGTTTCCTAATTTTTCTAGCAGAAGTGTTCAAGACAAACTCTGTAATGCTAAAAGCTATCCAACAAACTATACCATTTAAAATTAAAGTCAGATCTAAATAAAGGGTCATTTTATCCCCCCTCGTTAACTAATGGTATCATAAGCTAGATAAAAAAAATGTCATACCCTGAAGGATACGACTTAAAAATAAGATAACTATTTGTCTTTTTATAACTAAAGTTCGACATAAAAACTGACCCCATTATAAGAGGTCAGTCTCTTTTGTACTATTTAGTAGTTTTCTTTCTTAGATAAGCTGGTATGTCAAAATCATCCTCTTGGAAAGTTTTCACATCCCAATCTTTTGGTTTTTCTTCGTCTTGTTGTATTTGTTTTTTCTCATCATCAAAACCTGTTGCAATAACCGTTACCTTTATCTCATCTTTTAAAGATTCATCTATAACAGCACCGAAGATAATGTTTGCATCTTCATCAACATATTTTTCTACTGCGCTGGCAGCCTCCTGAACTTCATGCAATCCTAAGTTTCCACCACCTGTTATATTAAGCAATACTCCTTTAGCGCCATCTATAGATGTTTCTAATAGTGGTGAAGAAACAGCTTGATTTGCAGCATCCTCTGCTCGTTTTTCTCCGCTAGCCAATCCAATACCCATTAATGCAGAACCAGTGTCTTGCATTATAGTCTTAACATCAGCAAAATCGAGGTTTATTAAGCCTGGTACCGCGATTAAGTCAGATATACCCTTAACACCTTGTAGCAAAACATCGTCAGCTATTGTAAAGGCTTCTGTTATTGGGGTATTCTTCTCAATTACCTGAAGTAACCTATCATTTGGTATTACTATTAAAGTATCAACTTTTTCTTTTAAGTTTTCAATACCTTTTTCCGCAAACTTTTGACGCTTTCGACCTTCAAATAAAAAAGGCTTGGTTGCCACACCTACTGTTAAGGCACCCATTTCTTTAGCTACCTCGGCAACTATAGGTGCAGCTCCTGTTCCTGTGCCGCCACCCATACCTGCTGTAACGAACACCATATCAGCACCCTTTAGTGCATTGGCAATTTCCTCTTTGTTTTCTTCAGCTGACTGTCTTCCCACTTCAGGGTTTGCACCTGCTCCAAGGCCTTTTGTTACTTTTTCTCCAATTTGCAATTTTTCATCTGCCTGGGAGTTATGTAGGGCTTGAGCGTCAGTATTAACAACAATAAAGTCAACGCCTTTTAAGCCAGAACTAATCATCCTGTTAACGGCATTGCTACCTCCACCGCCAACTCCTATAACTTTTATTTGAGCAAATTGTTCCATATCCATATCAAACTCTAACATCGAAAGTCCCCCTCCCTATTAGCCGAAAAAATCATTAAATAGGTCTTTTATTTTGTCTTTTATACTAGTTACTGCGCCATTTCCTTTAGAAACTGGAACGGAATCATCTACATTTTCCATGGATTGCTGGATAATCCCTACACCAGTTGTATACGTCGGATCAGCAACACCAATAAACTCAGGCTGATAAATTCGCACTGAGTTACCTAACTGGACTTGAGCTATACTATCTATTCCTTCTAAGGATGCGACTCCTCCAGTTAATACCACTCCTCCAGGAAGTTCATCCTCCAAACCCATTTCTAAAAGCTCCTTATTAACCATATAAAAAATTTCTTGCACCCTTGGCTCGATTATTCCTATCAAAGAGTCTGCACTGATTTCCTCGGTTTTTTTGCCAACAGTAGTAACTTCAAACTTATTAGAAG
Organism: Proteinivorax hydrogeniformans; assembly: GCF_040515995.1. Taxonomy (GTDB): domain Bacteria; phylum Bacillota; class Proteinivoracia; order Proteinivoracales; family Proteinivoracaceae; genus Proteinivorax; species Proteinivorax hydrogeniformans. Next base: position 1,595,996 of record NZ_CP159485.1, read on the forward strand.
TTCCCTCTGGATATATTGTTGTACCGTACTTCAGCTTTATTTTTTCTCCTTCAGCAAGAGATACCTTAAGGCCTTGAGATATATCGCTAGATATATGTCCACCACCAATAGGGATAACACTTTTTTTAGCTAAAGCTCCATGTTGGAAAACAGAAATCTCTGTTGTGCCGCCGCCGATATCTATCAGTACAGCTCCTAACTCTTTTTCATCCTCGTTAAGAGCTACATTTGCAGAGGCTAGATTGTTAACAACTAAACCTCTTATATCTAGGCCGGCTCTTTCTACACATTTTGTTAAATTTTTCAGTATTGTTGATTTACACATCATTATTAGAGCATCAACTTCAAGACGCACCCCTATCATGCCTATGGGGTCTTTTATACCGTCATATCCATCCACTATAAAGTTTGTGGGCACAATTTCAATTATTTCTAGTTCAGGAGGCATAGCCACCACTCCTGCACCATCTAAAACCCTATCATAGTCCTGCCTAGTAATTTCTTTATCCTCGCTAGAAACAGCTACCACACCACGGTTTTTCATGACTTGGACATGTGCACTAGAAACGCCTACATAAACGGAATCTATGTTCATCCCTACCATTCTTTCAGCTTGCTCAATAGCTTCTCTTATAGATCGAACAGTGTTATCTAAATCAACTATAGTTCCTTTACGCAAACCTAGGGACTCACTACGTCCAATACCAATGATGTTAACATTTCTATCTTCACTTATTTCCCCTACAATAACTCTTGTATTTGAAGTGCCAATATCTAAACTGGCAACTATCGATTTCCTAGACAACTGCTTCACCTCCCCAGGTTATTTCTCTCATAATAAATTCAACATGGACTGTCCTTTTCCCTTTTAATTTATTAGTTTTTTTTCAAACTCATAAGGTTTTTTAGTCCCATACGCCTAATTATGGCTAAATTTTTAAATAATCTAAACACAAATACAAATACAACCGCTAGGTATAAATCCACTCCAAGCCTTTCGCCCATCAATAATATAACGGCTGCTAATAAAATATTTCCAAAAAAACCTGTAAAGAAAACATCTTTATCAAACTCTTTAGTTAAATAAGAGCGTGCTCCACCAAAAACAGAGTCAAGCCCAGCAAGCAAGGCTATAGAAAGGTAATGAGCATATTCCACGGGGACGGTTATGCTAGAAATCCACCCAAATACAAACCCCGCTAACAAACCTAAAACTGGCAACATTATTTTGCCTCCTTGCTTGAAAGCTCTATATAGTCAAATTCTAGGCTTCCTTTATACGAGGGTATTAAAACACTTTCTTTAGCCTCAACCTCAATTTGAATTCCCCACAAACTAAGGCTGTCAGCAATTCCCCCACGCATTAACAGCGCTGCTTTTAAGGTATCAGCATCACCAATAGTAGTGATTATATAAGGTGGAGCTAACCTAGTTTGATTAACTAAAATAACTGGACCGGCACAGCTAAACTCTGTTAGTCCGGTAACCCTTTGTCCGTTAACAGCTACAGCTTCAGCACCAGCTGCTTGTAAAGTGTTTACTAGTTTCATTAGATCTTCATCATGCACAATGCTTAAGTTTGCATCCTCAGCATAGGAATAAGGACTTTCATTATCTCTTACCTCCACTACCAAACCGGGACCTTCTACTTCAGTTAAGCCAGCCAAAACTCTAACCCTATTTAGCTCATTTAATAAAATGTCAACATCATCTTCACCTTGGGCCGCTTTTTTTTCATACTCCCTAATTTGATTTGCTAAAGAGATATTATCTTGTTTGATTAACTCCTTATTATCCAACAACTCAAAAAACTTTCCTCGCATCTCCATTTCTCGCATGCCGTAGGTGTAATCTACGTCTTTTTGAGTTCTAACATTTACAGCAGTCATAAATCCTAATACAGTACAGATAATTGTGAACATAATGGTGCTTGTGTTTTGAAATTTCAATTTATTCTCCTCCAAACGGGGAGAAAGTTACAGTTCTTCCCCTTATATCAATAATCCCCCTTTGATCTTGACTTTTTTGAAATTCTACAAGCTGCATAATCTCAATAACTCGATTAGAAGTTAATCTTTGGATATCCCCTACAATTATAGTAAAATTGTCAACTGTGTATAGCTCTACTTTATTAGAGTTCTCGATATTAACCTCAGCAACGGATTCTACAAAACTATTATCTAAATCTGACAAAACATCTACAAGATGTGGGATCTGCTCACTATTTTCAAGCCCCGTAATATATGGTACGGAATATTCTTTTATATTTGGCAGTTTTACGCCATCAATAGAAACTAAATAAACTTCATCATTGTCTATAGTTTTGAACAAAGGGGTTCTTTCAGTAATATCTATTATAACCCTTCGATGAAAAATATTTCTTTCTATAGAAAAATCTTTTATTAAAGGTTCTTCAGCTAGTGCTTCTTTATAGTAACTAGTCCTTTTGGCGTAAAAATTAGCTTGTCCAACTTTAGGCAAAATCTCGAGAATTTCCTGCTTTTCTAACAAGAAATTCCCGTGAATTTCAATTTCGGAAATTAAAGCAACTGGAGAGTTTAGAAAGGCAAAAATACTTATAGAAATTAAAAGTATAAGGGCCGCTATTGAAAATGTCCCTTTTAATATTTTTAAGCGCTTAGCTTTTTTCCTTTTTAATTCATTCTTTCTGAAGTTATGCCTATGAGACATCTCAATTACATTTCTTCGATTATAGCTACTCTTTTTCAAAGTTTCCAACTCTCCCCTCTAAATTCAACAAAGGACCCGTTTAATATCTCCACCTAAACTAGTAAATAAAGCTTCTATCTGTTCATATCCTCTGTCGATATGGTGTATGTTGGTGATAATTGTTATATTTTCTGCAGCTAGACCGGCAAGTACTAATGCAGCACCAGCTCGTAAGTCAGAGCTTTCCACCAAGGCGCCTCTTAATGTATCCACGCCTCTTACAACAGCAGTCCTATTATCAGTACTTATCTGCGCTCCCATACGTCTAAACTCCCCAACGTGTTTAAACCTTCCATCAAATACATTTTCACTAACTAGGCTAGATCCCTTTGCCATAGTCAACGCTATCATCATTTGTGGCTGCATATCAGTGGGAAACCCAGGATAAGGAGCAGTTCGGATTAAATCCACAGCCTTTAAAGGCAGATTCCCTTTAACACGTATGCTGTTAACATCTTTACTGATTGTAGCACCCATCTCCTTAAGTTTAATCATAACCGATTCAAGGTGAGGCGGAATTACGTCATTGAGTTTTACATCTCCTCCAGTCATAGCAGCTCCGACCATTACAGTCCCAGCTACAATCCTGTCAGGTATTATGTCATGTTGACAATGCTTAGTAAAAGCCTTTTGTGTCCCATATATTTTAATTTCTGCTGTACCTGCTCCTTTGACTTTTGCTCCTATATTGTTTAAGAAATTGGCAAGGTCAATTATTTCAGGTTCTCTAGCGGCATTTTTTATTATAGTAGTACCTTCTGCCTTTACAGCAGCCAGCATTACATTTTCTGTAGCTCCCACAGAAGGATAATCCAGGTAAATCTCGCTGCCTTTTAGTTTATCTGCTGATACTTCTATATACCCAAACTTTTCATCAATTTTTGCACCTAGGCTAGCTAAGCCTTTTATGTGTAAGTCAATAGCCCTAGTCCCTATGGCGCAACCTCCAGGGTAAACAATTTTAACCTTTTTAAATCTAGCCAACAGTGGGCCCATTAAAAAGATTGAAGAACGCATAGTCCTTACCAAATCATCAGGTACATTCCAACTATTTATGTCAGAGCAATCTAGGTGTACATTGTCAGCTTCTCTTTTAAAATTTGCACCTAAGCTTTCCAGTATTTTTATCATCATAGATACATCTTTAAGGTAAGGAACATTTGAGATAGTGCATTTACCTTCAACTAATAAAGAAGCAGCTAAAATAGGCAGCGCTGAATTTTTAGCTCCTGGAATTGAAACTTCACCTTTTAACGGTTTTTTTCCCCTTATAACCAGTTTTTCCATTTGGAGAGGCCTCCTTCAAAGTCATGTTTATACAACTGCTTTACATTTTTATTCTATGTAAGAGGCCTAATAAGGTGAATGTTTTTTTCAGCATATATCTTACTTAGTAGCCAAAAAGGCAGGCAAGTAGCCTACCGTTTTTTAATTTAATACGAATATCTAGAAATATTAAGCAATATCCCGATGCTAGCTAAGGTGACCATAAGAGATGTTCCCCCAAAACTAATTAACGGCAGAGTTATCCCTGTAGTTGGCATACTAGAAGTAACAACTCCTATGTTAATAATCACCTGTAAACCTATCATAGCAGTAGTGCCCATAGCTAAGTAGCAACCAAAGTTGTCAGGAGCTTTTATGGCAATTCGTAAGCCTCTCCAAACCAATATAGCAAAAAGTATTATTATTAACGCCCCACCGATAAATCCTAGCTCTTCAACTATAATGGTATATATAAAATCAGTCTGAGCCTCAGGTAGATAACCACTTTTTTGCCGGCTAGCTCCTAACCCTACCCCCATTAATCCGCCTCCGGCTATCCCATACAAGGACTGGATAATCTGCCATCCCGCCCCACTGACATCTGCCCATGGATCTCTAAACGTAACAAGCCGTCGCATTCTATATTCTTTGGAGGTTGCAAACCAGGTCATAAGAGCTGCAGCAGGTATGGCTAGACCTATCAAATGTTTATATTTTGCTCCCGCCGCAAACAACATAATGCCTATAGTTCCTGCCAATGAGATAGCAGTTCCTAAGTCAGGCTGTAACATGATCAGTCCAAAAGACAGTCCTAAAACCACCAAAAGTGGTGTTAACCCAAAGAAAAAATCTAAAATCCTCTCTTTTTTTAAAGCTAAGTAATTTGCTGTAAATAAAATCAAGGCAAACTTAGTAAAGTCAGACGGCTGAAATCTCATAAACCCTAGGTTGATCCATCTAGTAGCATCATTAATTGTAACTCCAACCCCTGGGATTATGACCGCAATTAAAAAGACAAAGTTAAGTATAAAAAAAAGTTTGATAAATTTTTTCCATTGCCAGTAATTTAAGTTAATACAAAAATACATAGCGCCTAAACCTAAAAGTGCATAAACCGTTTGACGTTTTAAAAAATAAAAGCTATCTCCGTATCTTGCCGCTGCCATTATAGCACTAGCGCTATACACCATAACAAGGCCAAAGCCAAGGAGAACCATTGTAACTATCAATAATAAAGTATCAGGAGACTGTTTTCTTTTCATTTACCACACCCCTACTGAGCTGATAAAACTAATTCTTTAAACTTTTTACCCCTTTGCTCAAAATTTTTGAAAGTGTCCCAACTAGCACATGCTGGAGAAAATAACACAACATCTCCCTCTTGTGCCTTTATTATTGCTATTTTAATTGCCTCTTCTATATTACTAATTGAAGTAATATTTTTATTTTTTTTAGAAAGAGTCTCCTTTAATTTATCTTTACATTGCCCAAAAGTAATAATCTCCCTTACCCCACCATGCAAAGCAGTTGCTAATTCATCAAATTTCTCACCCTTATCGTATCCACCTAGCAGCAAAATTAGCGGCCTATCAAATGCGTTTATAGCCTGTATAGTGCTATTTGAGTTAGTAGCTTTAGAGTCATTATAAAATTGCACCCCATCAATTTCGGTTACATACTCTAACCTATGTTCAACTCCTTTAAAGCTAGCTATTGTTTTGGAGATTTGCTGAAGGCTCATCCCTGCTAACCTTGTTGCAACAATCGATGCTAATACATTATCAATGTTATGTTCACCTTTTAGCTGCACGCTATCTAGATCCATAACAACTTTACTTTTGCCACCTTCTGCAAAATATATTTTACCATCTTGTAGATAAGCACCATCTCTAACTTCATCAAAGCGACTAAACCAGTAAACATCCCCTCTAGTAGCATCAGCAAACCTTTTTGCATATAAGTCTCGCTTGTTTAAAACCACATAATCACTTTCATTTTGATTAATGCATACGTTCAACTTTGATTCTACATAATTGTTCATATTTAAATGTCTATCTAGATGGTCAGGCGAAATATTTGTAACAACTGCAATTTTAGGTGCAAACCTTTGAGTTGATTCTAATTGAAATGAACTAACTTCACAAACTACAAACTCAGAATCGCTTTCATAAACGGCATCCGCAATAGAATACCCAATGTTTCCACCTATAGAAACCTGTCTTTGTGCTCCCGTTAATATATGACCTATCAAAGAAGTTACTGTTGTTTTACCATTAGTACCGGTTACAGCTATAATTGGAGCGTCAGTAAAGCTTGAGATTAACTCAACGTCCGAAACTACCTGAATATTTTTAGATCTTGCACTTTCCAAAAAGGGAATATCCATTGGAATTCCAGGATTTTTTACTATAAAATCCGGCTTGGGATCCAAAAGACTTTTAGGATGACCACCAACCACAGCCTCAATATCCAACTGACTTAGTTTCTCTAAATCATTTTTTAGTGATTCGGAACTTGCGCCATCATTTACGACAACATCAGCACCTTCGAGCTTTAAAACTTTTGCTATACCGACACCGGTTCTTCCCGCACCCAACACTAAAATTCGTTTATTCTTAAATTCCAATTAATTCACCTCTTTAGTAATACAGGTTCCATAACACTACAGCGAGCAAAGTAAATAGTAGTTGTACAAACCAAAAGACAAGCACAATTTTCCATTCAGACCAACCTTTTAGTTCAAAGTGATGATGTATAGGGCTCATCAAAAATACTCTTTTACCAGTTAATTTAAACGAAGTTACTTGAATAATTATCGATAAAGTCTCTATCACAAAAATGGCTCCTAATGGGATTAAAAGCAGCTCAGTCTTGGTTAAAATGGCCAATGTGGCTAAGCCACCTCCTAAAGCTAGAGAGCCTGTGTCACCCATAAAAACTTTAGCAGGATGTGCATTGTAAACCAAAAAGGCTAATGTGCCACCTAAAAGACTTAGAGAAAATATGCCTAGGCCGATCTCGTTTTGACTAAAAGCTATGTATATCATTCCTAAAATACTAAAGCTGAATGTCCCAGCTAAAAGTCCATCTAACCCATCTGTCATGTTGGTAGCATTTGACGCGCCTAGTAAAACCACTAGTATAAATGGAAAGTAAAAATGTCCAAATTCTATAGCGCCAACATATGGAAGTAATACTTCTGTACTCAGGTCAAAATAATAAACGGCACCATAAATTATCAAAGCAACCAGAGTTTGAAAAATCAATTTCTCTCTGGCCTTTAACCCTAAAGACCGCCTCAAAACCACCTTTATATAATCATCGGCAAACCCTATCAAGCCATAGCTAAATGTGGAGAAAATAACTATTAATACCATAGGTTCTTTAGGACCAAATATAAGGGTTGTAAGTATAGCTGCAAAAATAAATATTAGTCCCCCCATCGTTGGCGTGCCTGATTTTTTCATATGACTTTCAGGGCCATCCTCTCTAATGCTTTGTCCAACCTTTAAACGCCTTAAAAGGGGTAGCAAAATAGGAGCAAAAATGACACCTACTATAAAGCTTGTCATAGCAACATAAATTAAAACATTATCACCCATTATTTAAAACTCCTCCCGTATTAATTTTACTACCTTCTCTAGCTTCAACCCTCTAGACCCCTTAACTAGCACCAAGTCACCCTTTGTTAAATGGCTGCCTATATTTTTTAACAACTGGTCTGTGTTTTCAAAAGCCAAAGCCTTACTTTTGTTACTATGAGCATTCCATCCTGATGCTAGAAACTCAGCATACTGCCCTACTGCAATGAAGAAGTCTACATTATTCTCTGCAGCTTTTTGTCCGGCCTCTTTATGGGCTGCTTCCGTATATTGACCTAATTCTAGCATGTCGCCTACAATAGCCACCTTGCGACCTTCATTCCTATAGTCCGATAGTACTTTTAAGGCAGCATTAGTAGAAGTAAGTGAGGCATTATAGCAATCACTTATTACCTTTAACTCTTCACTTTTACTTGTTAAAACTTCTGTACGCATTCCTGTCATATTCGGCCCTTTAAGTCCTTCAATTATGTCTTGTTCTGAAACGCCATAAAGCAGGGCGCATAAAATTGCAGCTAGGGCGTTTAAAACATTGTGTTCCCCCAGTATTGGCATCGAAACAGAAAAATCCTTGCCTAGCCCTTTGACTGAAAAGCTTACTTTGGTATTATTCTGTTCTATGTTATAAGCAACTAAGTGATTGTGGTCTTCAAACCCATAAAGAAAAGTTTCTGAATAAACATCCTTCATGTTCTTTAGATATGGATCATCTCCATTTAATATGGCTTTTCCACCACTTTTTATTCGATGCAGTAATTCTCCCTTAGCTTTTGCTATGCCCTCTTTTGATTTTAAATATTCAATATGAGATTCACCTATATTTGTAATAACACCAAAGGTTGGTTTGCATAATCTAGCTAAAAAATCGATTTCTCCAAAGTCACTCATACCAAGCTCTAAGACAGCTACATCATTCGATCTTTCAAGCCTAGTAAGCATAAGTGGAAGTCCAATTTCATTGTTATAGTTTCCTTGTGTTTTTACTGTATCAACTGTTTGCGAAAATATGGAAAATATTAAGTCCTTGGTAGTAGTTTTCCCATTACTCCCTGTGATTGCAATTACATCAATATCAAGAATTTGCCTATAATTCTCTGCTAGCTCTTGTAATGCTGCTAAATTATCTGAATTTAAGATAAACTCACAATCTAAGCTAGAATCTACATAAGTCTCATCTTCGATAAATATGCAGTTGCATCCATTGTTTACAGCGTCTTTAATAAACTTATGTCCATCATGGTTTTCCCCTTTTAACGGTACAAACAGCCCATTTTTTGCTGAGACTCTACTATCTATGGTTACAGTATATACCTCTTTGTTTAAACCATTAGTTAGCAATTTACCTTTGCAAAGTTTAGATAATTCCTTCACTGTTATCTTCATGTTTTTTCATACTCCTTAAAATTTCTTCTACTATTAACTTATCATCAAAATCTATTGTCTTATCAGCTAAGATTTGATAATTTTCATGCCCCTTACCAGCCACGATAACGGTGTCTTTTGCACTAGCTATGTTTAAGGCTTGTTCAATTGCCTCTTTTCTAGATAAAATAACTTTGTAATTAGCTGAAGTGCTCAACCCTTTGACTATTTCTTCTGCGATTTTACCTGTGTCTTCACTCCGTGGGTTATCATTTGTAATCACGATAAAATCACTATATCTTTCGGCGACCTCAGCCATTATCGGTCTTTTCTCTGCATCACGTTCTCCGCCACACCCAAAAACAGTTATAAGTTTTCCGGCAGTTATTTCTTTGGCAGTTTTTAAAACGTTGCTCAAGCCATCTGGAGTGTGTGCATAATCTACAACAACAGAAAAACCTTGATCGCTTTTCACTAACTCAAATCTTCCTGGAACGCCAACTAATTTTGCCATGGCATTTTTAATTTCAGACAAAGTAAAGCCTTCAACCAGCGCAACTGTTATTGCTGCTAGACAATTATATACATTAAACTCCCCTGTTAACGAAGTCTTTATATCTATACTACCCATCCAAGTCTCTAAAATAAATGAACTTCCTTGAGAAGACATAGTTATCTCTTTAGCAATAATATCACTATTTTGATTATAAATACCATATGTAACGACATCAGTTAAAGTTACGCTTTGAAAATACTCAGCATGTTTGTCATCATTGTTAATTATTGCAACCTTTGTTTTACCACCTTTACTAGCACCTGTCCCTAAAGACGTGAAAAATCTTCCTTTTGCGTGTTTATATTCATCCATCGTTTTATGAAAGTCTAAATGGTCTTGAGTTAGATTAGTAAAAACACCAATGTCATAATCTGTACCGTAAATTCTTTTAGTAACTACCGCGTGGGAAGACACCTCCATTGTAGCGTATTCTCCCCCACCATCTAATATCTCAGAACACATTTTTTGTATTTGAAAGGACTCTGGTGTTGTAGTAGGTGCATCTATTATTTTATCTATAACTTTATAATTATTTGTCCCAAAAAGACCGGTTTTATGCCCTCGCGATTCTAGCATTTCATTGATTAAATTCGTCACTGTAGTTTTCCCATTAGTGCCTGTAACACCTATAACTCTAAGTTTTTCCGTTGGATGACCGTAAAACTCCATAGAAAGTTTAGCTAAAGCTTTTCTACTATCCTTTACAGTAACGGTCGTTACAGGTAGTTCTCCTTTAAAATCGCGATCTACTATAACTACAGATGCTCCATTTTCTAGCGCTTGAGGAATAAACTTATGGCCATCGGTACTATATCCTTTTATTGCTACAAAAGCCCACCCAGCTTGGACTTTTCTGGTATCATTTGTTATGCCTAACACCTCAACATCTTTATCGCCTGTTATAGCGCAACGAAGATTTGATGTTATTTTAGAAAGTTTCATAATTGTATGTCCCCCTTAGTAGTTTTACTCCCTACTATTAAACCACAATTTCGCTTTAATTAAAAGAGACAGGATTAACCTGCCTCATCTTTAATGCGGTGGAGCAAAGTTAACTGTAATAGTTGAGCCAGCTTCAACATCTTCTCCAGGAAGCGGGCGTTGCTCCACAGCCAGACCGCTTCCAACAGCCTCTAGGTTTAAGTTTAACAAGTCCAAAGTTTGTTCTGCTTCCCTTATGGATTTGCCTATTAAATTAGGGACAGACACTACATTTTCTCTTTGAGATTGTTCGTCACCTGTATAAACGATTATTGTGCTATCAATTGGTATCTCAACACCTGCTTTGGGCGTCTGATCTATGATATAATTTCCTTCACCATAATGTTTTAAATTAAAACCTACATGTTCTAAGGTTCCTCGTGCTTCTTCTAAACTAAAATTAACTAAATCAGGCACCACAGCCATTTGAGGCGCTTCCTCTTGACCTTCCTCGTAGTTTCTAGGTATCTCCATGTACTCTAAAACACCTTCCATAATATCCTTAAACAGTGGAGCGGCAATTTGCGAACCCCATTGTGGACCATGGCTGGGTTCATCTACCATGACATATAACACAACTTGAGGATCTTCTACAGGAGCAAAGCCCACAAAAGAACCAATTATTGCATCATCTCTGTAGCCACCGTCGGGAGAGATTTTTTGTGCGGTTCCTGTTTTGCCTGCGATTGTGTAACCTTCTATGGCAGCAAACCTACCACTTCCATTTTCAACTACGCTAGTTAATATCCCTTTCATCTCAACGGCTGTTTCTTCGGAAAAAACTGTCCTTACAACATTAGCCTCTTTTATATCGACGGTTTGCCCGTTGGCATCTCTAAACTCCTTTGCTAAATGCGGCTGCATCAGCTTGCCTCCATTAGCAACAGCCGCTACCCCCATAACTTGCTGTATCGGTGTTACTGAGTTTCCTTGACCAAAGGAACTTACCGCTAAGTCCACTTCACTCATGGTTTCTGGATTAAATAATATCCCTGTAGATTCACCAGGTAAATCTATACCTGTTTTTTGACCAAAACCTAGTCCATGTATGTAATGGAATAATCTTTCTTTACCTAATTCTAGCCCCAGTGTCATCAATCCAGGGTTACAAGAGTTTTCCGCAACTTCGGTGTAAGTTTGCGAACCATGCCCCCTCGAACGCCAACACCTAATCCTTCTTCCTCCTACAAGCTTACTCCCTGAGCATGAAAACCCCGAAGTAGGGGTGATTATATTTTCTTCCAGCCCTGCGGCTAAGGTCACTATCTTAAATGTAGACCCAGGCTCAAAGCTGTTTGAAAGCAAAGCGTTTCTCCACGTAGATTGCGGATAATCGGCATAGTTTTCTGGGTTATAGTCTGGTTTGTTAGCTAAAGCTAACACCTCTCCAGTAATAGGGTCAACTGCTATAACAGAAATCCCCTTAGGTTCGTATTTAAGCATTGCTTTTGTCATTTCAGTTTCAACTATATGCTGAATCGTTCTATCTATAGTAGTTACCATATTTAATCCATCTTCTGGTGGTATGTATCTCTGTACTCCATCTGGTAGCTCTCTGCCTCTAACATCAGACTCATAAACTATATGACCTGGCTTTCCTGCTAGTTCGTCCTCATAGTATGCCTCTAACCCTTCTAGACCTTCATCTATTCCTGCAAAGCCTAAAACATGGCTAGCCAACTTGTCATGAGGATAAAACCTCTTACTTTCCATTGTAGTTCTTATCCCACGTAAATTAAGTTTTTTTACCTCTTGAGCAACCTCATCGCCAACACGCCTTTGAACATAAACTTCAGCTGCATGCTTGGTTATCCGTTCAATTACAGCCTCTTTTTCCATATCCAAAACTGGTGCCAGTTGAGTTGCTACTTCTTCAGGGTTTTCTATTTCTGAAGGTATAGCAACAATAGTTTCAGCTGTTGCACTTCCTGCTAACAGATCGCCATTTCTGTCATATATTTGCCCCCTTTGAGGCCTTATAATTAGCTGGCGATTCCATTGGTTTTCCGCTTTTTCTAAATAAAAATCTCCTCGAACAAATTGCACCCAAAACAATCTAACAACTAAAAGACTAAATAAAAATAAAAATCCTGCAAAAGTAACCATCATCCTTTTTCTAATCGTTACATTAGAAAGTTGTTCTTTCACATTTTATCATCCTCACTTTTAATTGCTTTGCTCTGGGGAATGACGAACAACTTTAAACTCATCTGGTTGAGGCAAAACTAAGTCTAGCTCTTCCATTGCCACCCTCTCAACTCTGGAAAGAGAACTAGCTCTAGCAACCTCAATTTGCATGCTATTTCTCTCGTCGATAAGTTGATTTCTTTGAGTTTGTAAGTTGTTAACCTCTCTTGACATAGCGACCAAGTTAGCATGCCCATATACTACACCGACAGACATTCCTACCATTATTAGTATCAACATAGCGTTTTTGAATATAGGATGGACTGGCCCCTGATTGTTTTTAGTAACCTGTGATGTTTGGCTTTTTTCATTTCCCCAGTGATAAACCTGTTTTTTTCTTTCAGCTACCATAATTTTTATTCACTCCCCCCTAAATTTAGAACTTTTATCTATAATCGTTCTACTGCTCTTAGTTTTGCGCTTCTAGCTCTGTGGTTATTTTCCAATTCTTCTTCGCTCGGCATTATTGGCTTTGTTTGTACAAGTTTTACTTTTGGCTCATTTTTACATACACACATCGGTAAATCCTTTGGACAAATGCAGCCCTTAGCCTGTTCCTTAAATATTTTCTTTATAATTCTATCCTCAAGCGAGTGGAAGGTGATTACTGCCATCCTACCTCCTGGCTTTAAACATTTCAAACCGTTTTCGACTCCCCTTCGCACCACTGCCAGTTCATCATTTACCTCAATTCTTATAGCCTGAAATGTCCTTTTAGCTGGGTGTGGACCCTCTCTCCTTGCTGCTGCAGGTATAGCTCCTTTTATGACATCCACTAATTGCAATGTAGTTTCGATAGGTCTAGCTTTTACTATAAAGTTAGCAATCCTTTTTGCCCATTTTTCTTCACCATAATCTTTTATAAGCCTACCTAATTCTTCCTCAGAATAACTGTTTACAACATCGTAAGCTGATAATGAACTATCTGTATCCATCCTCATATCTAAAGGTGCATCATTATTATAACTAAATCCTCGGCTAGCTTCATCAAGTTGTGGTGACGACACTCCTAAGTCATAGCATATACCATCAACTTCTTTTATCTTAAGCTTCTGTAACTCCTTATCAATAAACTCAAAGTTACTTTTGACAGCAATAAACTTCTGTTCATATTCGCTAAACTGTTTTAAATTATATTGTATTGCTGTTTGATCTTGGTCTATACCAATCACTTTACCACTTGGCCCTATTAACTTTAAGATTTCTCTGGTATGCCCTCCACCACCTAAGGTGCAATCCACATATATACCATCTTTCTTTATATCCAGCTGCTTAATCAGCTCATTTTGTAACACTGTTTTATGTTTAAACTCCACGAATTATCCTCCTAGATATCAAATTTGCCAATTTCCTCAGCAATTTGATCAAATGATTGTTCAGCTTGTTGACTATATTTTTCCCATTTTTCCTTACTCCAAACCTCAACACGGTTAGAAACCCCTATAATAACTGCTTCTTTTTCTATATTTGCATATCTGCGTAGAGTTTGTGGTATTAAAACTCTTCCCTGTTTATCAATTTCACATTCAGTGGCTCCAGAAAAAAGAAATCTTACAAAAGCTCGAGCATCTCCTTGGGTAAAAGGTAAGGACTTTAACTTTTCTTCCATGTTAGCCCACTCATCTTTAGGATAAACAAATAAGCAATTATCCAGTCCTCTAGTTATAATAAAACCTTTGCCAAGACCCTCGCGAAACTTAGCAGGTATTATAACCCTTCCTTTTCCATCTAAGTTATGAAAAAATTCACCAAGAAACATGCCTTCACCCACTTTCGCTCCACTTCGACCCACATCTAACCACTTTTATGTATCTTCTACCCACTTAACTCAAAACCCTTCTTTTTTTGGAATTTTCCCCAAAAAAAAACTAGTCCATTAGGACTAGAAAAGGTAAGGCAATTAATTTAAAACTTCGGAGGTTTCACTATCTGTTGTGGAACTTATTACATCTTCACCACACTTTGGGCAGCTAAAGCCGTTATTTTGCTGAACCATTCCCTGCAATCCACAGCTTAAACACAAAAACTCCATAACCTCCACTTTTGCCAAAATATATCGCCTCCCGTTTTTAAAAGTTGGACTTCTTATTTAGTACATTCTAAACCACAACTCAAAATTCCTTCTTTTTCAGAAAATTTTTTATATATTATAATTTATTATATTTTATCCAATATTGTGCTAGTTTATTCCAATCATAACGTTTTCTTGGTGAAATTCCCGTAAATCGGACTCTCTAATGAATTTTATAACGTTCTCTCCCTTTTCAAAGTAATTCTTATCAATAGAAATAAATTGATAACCTTCGGACTCGTTAAAGTAAACTCTAGTTAAATTTTTCCTTTGTTGTATTGTAACCACTTCACCGCCAAAAACATACATGCACAGTTCATCTTCCGGAATTATCTCTTCTGAATATATGTCTGTTTTAGCTAAAATTGGAACAGTTGATGAATCAGCTATCACAAAGTTTCCCAATTCATTATTTGCGGTGTATTCTTCCCCCTCTTTTATTAAAGTAAATTGTACCGGTGTTGAGTATATGTAATCCTCCTCACTTCCTAAAACAGAATTAGTATCTGCATCTAAGAAAATATATGTTATCGGCCCCTCCCCCAGTGTCTCTTTACCAAAGGTCACAAGCTGATAGCTTTCATGATTTTTTTTAAGCTCGACATAAACTTCCCTTTCTGCCTCTGAAAAATTCACATTCTTAATTTTAGATCCAACAGCGTAAATTCCAATATCATTAAAGTGGTTGACACTTGCCGGAAGAACATTTTCAATTCCGTGATGCGATAAAATATTGTGGTCATAATTTACCCCTCCAGCAACAAAAAATTCTGGGAAGTCGTCATTATGTTGACCATACCACTGTTTCTTTAAAACTTCATTATATTGAATTTCTTCAACGTTGTTTGAGTCTGAAACTAAAAAGTTTGCAAAAGATACTATTAAAAATACACCTACAATCAGCAAAACTAAAATCCCCAGTCCATATAATAAAACGTTATTCTTATTTAAGTTTATTACAGCAAAAAATTGTCCTCTCAAATTTCCCACCTCCATTAACTATTTATCTAATATTTATTTGCTATCTCTTAAAACTAGAACAAAAAAACATCACCTATTCTGTGATGTTTTATATCTACCAAGTATTCTGATTGATACTAGCATTAAAAAAAGGGCCCAAAGGCCCTTAACTTTATATAACACTGTATCCTGCATCAGTAATTGTATTTATTAATTGTTCCCGTGTTACTACATTTTCATCGTAGTTTATAGTAACTTCACCTAACTCAAGATTAACATCAACAGTTTTTACTCCGTCTAATTTATCCAATGCCTTTTCTACTGCCGCTTTACAGTGTCCACAAGACATTCCCGATACACTAAAAATAACTTTTACCATTAACCTCACTCCTATTTTAAAAATTTTCCCATAACATCTAAAAGTTCCTCAATAGCCTCTTCTTGATTATCATTGTCAAAGGCCTGTGCTACGCACCCCTTAGTATGTCCTTCTAAAATCATAAGACCAACTTTATTTACCCCCGCTCTTACCGCTGCAAGTTGCGTGAGAATATCCACACAATACCTCTCATCGTCAACCATCTTTTGTATACCCCTCAACTGACCTTCAATCCTCTTTAAGCGATCCTGTAGCTTCTGCTTTTCACAACCCATTTAAGAATTACCCCCTAACGGTATAGGTATATGTTTCATCTTATAATTTATACCTACTTTTGTCAAATATTACTGAAATATATAAAATATCCAGTCTAACCGCCTATTTACGTGAAAGACTGGACAAATTTTTAGTTAGCTTTTTTCTTCCTATTAAGATAGTAATATATCCCTACGCCAATTACAATAAGAGCTATACTAACTAACTGAGCTGTGCGAAGAGGACCTATCATAAGACTATCAGTTCTTAACCCCTCTATAAAAAACCTGCCAAACGAATACCCTATAAGATAAAAGGCAAAAATAGAACCTTTAGCTAACTTTTTCTTGCGTAGCATTAACAGTCCGCCTAAGACAATCAAATTCCACACAAATTCATAAAAAAATGTCGGGTGCCTATAGGCACCATCAATATACATAGCCCATGGAAGATCAGTTTCCACACCATAAGCCTCTTGATTAACATAATTGCCCCACCTACCAATAGCTTGAGCCAATATTAGACCAGGCACTACCACGTCTGCAAACTGCCAGAAGTTTATTTTTTTTACTTTAACAAAAATGTACGCTACTAATACACCGGCCAAAATTCCGCCGTGTATAGCTAGCCCACCTTCCCAGATAGAGAAAACTCTAGATAAGTCTCCTCTATAAGCTTCTAAGTTAAAAAGAACATAATAAACCCTCGCCCCTAAAATCCCTACTGGGAGGGCGATAAGCAAAAACTCATCAAAAATATCCGGGTCAAGCCCATCTCTCTTGCCTAAAGTCTTTATTAAAAATAACGCCACTAATGCACCGAAACCTATTATGATTCCATACCAATATACCGGAATCGGGCCTAAGTTAAATGCTACAGGATCCATAAAATACCACCTTCTATATATTTTTTATACTATTTTTAGACAGTCTCATATAAAGGAGTAGATAAGTATCGTTCACCATTATCAGGCAAAAGAACTACGATATTTTTCCCCTTATTTTCTGCGTCCTTTGCTAAATCGATAGCTACAGACAAAGCCGCTCCTGAAGAGATACCTGTTAAAATACCATGGTTTTTAGCTAACCAACGACTGGCTTCAAAAGCAGTTTGGTGCCCGACTTTCGAAACTGTATCAATCACTTCTTTACGAAGAACTTTAGGCACAAACCCCGCTCCTATGCCCTGTATTTTATGCGGACCAGGACTTCCTCCAGATAACACTGGTGAGTCTTCTGGTTCTACTGCTATAACCGATACATCACTTAATTTTTCTTTTAAAACCTGGCCTACGCCGGTTATAGTTCCTCCTGTTCCTACTCCTGCAACAAAATAGTCGATTTCACCATTTGTATCTTCTAAAACTTCCATTGCAGTTGTCTCTTTGTGAACCTGAGGATTAGCTTCGTTGTAGAATTGACTTGGTATAAAAGAATTCCCATCTTCATCAGCTAGTTTTTCCGCTCTTTCAATCGCCCCTGGCATTCCCTTTTTACCCTCAGTTAATTCTAAGTGGGCGCCAAAAGCTTTTAACAATTTTCTTCTTTCAACACTCATAGTATCAGGCATAGTCAGAATTAGCTTATACCCTTTAGCAGCTGCAACCATAGCCAAGCCCACACCTGTATTACCCGATGTCGCCTCAATGATAGTTGTTTTTGAGGTACTTATAATTCCATCTTTTTCAGCTTTTTCCAGCATAGCTAAAGAAATTCTATCCTTTACACTTCCTCCAGGATTGAAAAACTCCAGCTTCGCTATTAATCGGCCTTGAAAACTCTCATCTTTGATTTCCACCATCGGTGTTTTTCCTACTAAATCGTTTATACTTTTATAAATCACCTAATCATCTCCTAAATTAAGATTGTTGTCTTAATCAGCATTAAATATGATACATTAACTGTTGACCTTGGTTTACTTTTTCACTTAACTCTTCAAAATTAGTACCGGAGAGCACTTTATAAATTTGTTTTTCAAGCTCACTCCATATAGGTAAAAAACAGCAAACATCTTGCGTTTCACAGTTATCATCAGAGCACGGAGTAGTCACAAAAGGGCCATCAGTCAAAGCAATAACATCAGCTACAGTTATGTCTTTTGGATTTTTTGCAAGAGAGTATCCTCCCTCCGCCCCCCTCTTACTTTTAGCAATTCCACCCTTTTTCAAAACAACTAAGATTTGTTCTAAGTATTTTAAGGGAATACTCTGATTTTTAGCAATTTCTCCAATTTGTACAGGTTTTCCCTCTTGATGTTTCAAAGTTAATTCCAGTACAGCCTTACAAGCATAATCTCCCTTGGCAGAAATTTTCATCTCATCACCTTCTCTATCATCTATATATACTTGGTATGGTCATAATTATATAACTTCATTATTAATTAGTCAACACACTAAGAACTTAGCCTTTTAGGCAGCTATATAGCTTTTATATCTAACAAGCTAAAATCTAAGTGGTTTCTATTTCCCACTCATATTTAAGCTCTGCAGTTGGAACAAACATGTTAGATACACCACAATATTTTTCTTGTGAAAGCCTTACCGCTCTTTTTACTTTTCTTTCGTCTAGCTTACCACTAAAATAATATTTTATTGTAATAGTTTCGTATGTTCTAGGATGTTCTTGCCTTCTAACTCCATCTACTTTAATCGAGAGTCCCTCTAGCGGCTGTTTCATTTTTTTAAGCATTTGTACAACATCCACTCCCGTACATCCTCCAATGGCCATTAAAGCCATTTGAGTTGGCCGTATTCCATCACTTTGTTGGGGATTCATGTCAACTGTGTTGCCTGCACTATTTTCACCAACAAACTTCATTTCTCCACGCCATTTAACTATAGTTTCTACTTTATCGTTACTCATTTTATTATTAAACCTCCATTATATTTTGATGATATATAGATAATACTACAAAAGTAATATGATTTAAATATTATTCAGCGAGGAGTGCTTAAAAGTGTTAAAAAGTATTTTGCCATTATTGGTTGCAGCTTTAAGTGGTGCAGCAATGACATTTCAAGGCACAGTCAATTCTGCCTTAGGTAAAAAAATTGGAGTAATAGAAATGGCATTAGTGGTACATGGTGTTGGTTTGGCAGCTAGTATTATTGCAGTGGTTTTTTTTGGTGCTATGCCAAAGTTCACTTTAGCTAAAACCCACCCCCATTACTTCTTTATTGGTGGTCTGTTAAGTGTCGTCATAATTGTAGCTGTTGCTTTTACAATTGCTAAAACTGGGGCAGCTTTAGGAATATCTGTTATACTTATTGCACAACTTGTTACCGCTGTAGTGTTAGATCACTTTGGAATCTTTACGTTAGAGCGTATCCCCATAGGAGCCACAAGAATTATTGGCACGGTCCTAATGCTTATCGGAGCAAGACTGTTAGTAAAATAGTTAGTGTAAAATTATTGTAGGATTTAAGCAGGAAAAATACTTTTAAAAAAAGAAGAGGAACCTCAAAATTCTCCACACGAGAATAATCCTAACAAAGGAGTGAGGTTCCTCATGGAAATAATTCGCGTAATAGAAGAAAAAATCCTTCATGTAACTGAAAAAGTTTTAGAAACTCTTGAAGGAGGTATTGACTACAATACTTTTACTAAAGAATTAAAAAAGGAACTAGATGGTCTTGGTGTAGGGATAATGCAAGAAGTAATTGAAGCAATGGATCAACAAATAGTTAAAGATAAAAAAGAACGAAAGGACTGGGTCATAGAAAGAAAAGGCGACTATAAAAGTATACTCACCCCTTTTGGTGAAATGACCTATAAACGAACATACTTTAAAAACAAAGAGACTAAGAAATATTCCTATTTAGCAGATGAAAATGCTGGCATAACAGCACATATGAGAATAGAACCTACTTTAAAATCCGAGTTGCTTGAAGCTACTACAAAGCTTTCGTACGAAAAAGCAACACAGGAACTAAGCCGATATAACTCAGAGTTAAAGTTAAGCAAACAAACAGCTGCTAATACAGTAAGAGACTTTAAGGCAAAAGATTATGAGATCCCTTGTGATAAAAAAGAAGTTCCCACACTTTATATAGAAGCCGATGAAGACCATTTATCAGTACGCTCTAAAAGGGGAGCACAAGCTAGACTAATCTATGTTCATGAAGGCGTAAAAGAAGTTAATGGTAGGCGTATGCTAATAAATCCTAAGTATTTTACCTCTATTGATGAAAAGCCGGAAGACTTTTGGTTTAGAGTCTGCGATTTCATATATTCCCAATACGATGTTAATTGTATCAATGATATTTATATACTAGGCGATGGAGCAAAATGGATACGCTCAGGGCTGGAATACATTCCTAGCTCCACGTTTATCTTAGATAAGTTTCATTTATCTAAATACATCATAATGGCTACAGCTCATGCTCCAAACTTAAAGACAAAGATTTATAAAAACATAAAGAAGCTAGATAGAGAGGCTGTCTTAGAAAACTTAAAAGAAGCACTTGCAAAGGCAGATAGCAAACCAAGGAAAAAGAGAATACAAAAAACTATAACCTATATTAAGAACACTTGGGATGGTATAAAGGCATCAATTGAAAATCCAGAGATAGGGTGCAGTGCCGAAGGGCATGTGAGCCATGTTTTATCATCCCGTTTGAGCAGTCGCCCTATGGCTTGGAGTCTAAATGGGGCAAAAAAAATGGCATCTATGCGAGCTGTGGAGGCAAACAAAGAGCAAGTTAAAGACCACTACCTAGAAACTTATAAGCAAAAAGACAATAAAGTAATTGAATTGACAACTGAAGTTAGGAAACAGTTAAAAGATTTAAAAACGAGAAAAAAGATTGGCAAAGAAAGTTTTAGTAATGTTCCAGTAATGGAATATGGAGTAAACTTAACAAGAGTAGCGCTAAGAGGCCTTAATAATAAAATTAGCATTTAAACTAAAATGTTCTTGGTGAGCCCGGAGGTTACAGTAGTGGCGCCGCAGGGAAGCCTTGGCAGACGGGGGCCCGCCTGTGGTATAATGTCCTATACCGATGGGTTGGAAAAAAATGTAATGTCCTCGGAGCCGCCCATCGGTTTTTAAACAAGAACCACAGGCGGGGTGGATGTCAAGGCCGCCACGGTCTTGTTAAATGTTATATGTATTGTGGAAGTGAGGTTCCTTTTTTTAACCTACAGTGTCTTGACACTATCAGTAAAATAACAGTTCTTGCTTTTTTTAGAGTTTATGGTATACTATATAATGTTATTTTTAAGCGCCTATAGCTCAGGGGATAGAGCACCGGTCTCCGGAACCGGGAGCCCAGGTTCGAATCCTGGTAGGCGCACCATAATATGTTTATAAAATTTAAGCCACCTTTATTAGGTGGCTTTTTTTATGGAACCTCTCTTTCTATATCTTTTTTGCAAATGTAAGTGTTTTGTTGGGAGTCTATATGTGCATAAAGGACATCGTTAATTTCATACCCTTCTTTCTGCACTAAACTTTCAAGCCATTTCAAGTCTTTTTTTGCACGCTTTAAATTTTCACTTTGAATTTGCCCATCTAAAATTAAGGGAAGTGGAAGTCCAGTCACCGGCGGCCTGATACCAATATCTTCGGGGGTTAAAGGCCTTTTGGTAGGTTTTAAAATCACACTTAACTCGCCGTTATTTTCAAGTATTGCATACTGTACATCAGCGATATTAGAAACATCTTTTTCACGCAACTGCGAAACAAGGTCCGTAACACTATAACGCAGACGTTCTATTTCTTTCCCTAATATTTTACCATCTTCCACAATAATACTTGGCGTGCCTTCAATAGTTTTCCTTAACTTTTCACTTTTAAGAGTAACAAAAGACAATAGCATCTCAGCACCTACTAAAGTCGCTATTGGAATAATACCTATGTGCAGTGGTATTGTTGTATCCTCCATGGGTATAGCAGCAAGTTCAGCTATCATTATTGCGACTACTAGGTCAAACAAAGATAATTGCCCTATCTCCCGTTTGCCCATAAGCCTCATCATCAATAAAACTATAGAATATAGTAAAGCAGATCTAAAGAATACATTTAGTGCTTCAGGCATTATTAAATACCTCCAATTTTACATATCCTTTAGTATTTTTGCCTTAATAATTACCTGCTATACTATCTTTTTTTATGTATAAATTTACAAGTATTACACAAATTAAATATAACCCAAATAAACAAAGGAGGGCGTACGTTGACAAAAAAAGATAGTCACAGAACTAGATTTTGTGCTCCAAAAGACTTGGGTTATGATAGTTATAGAGGTACTGAGTTTAGTCATGAGCTAGATGTTCCACTTAATCACATGCGAAAATTTAGAAATCTTGGAGCAACCTATAGTCACAAAAAAAGAGGATCTAAAGTCAAACTAAATATCTATCCTAGTGATACTTTTAATTATTAGTACTAGGCGTTAAGGTCAGTTTACCTTTAAACTGGCTTTTTTTATTATTCTCTTATATATATATTATTAGAAAAAATCCACGGACTTTTCCCTAACCAAACCTCTACCCTATAAACCCCACAATCAGTTATACTAACAGAGGCCTCAGAAGTTTCCATAAGTTTAGAAAAAGTACTGCCGTTTTTTATTAGATATATATCTGCCTTTTTATTCTCAGGAAGTTTTATATCTGCAGTTAAACCCTGAGCGAGCTGTAACTCACTGCCAATTGAATGCACTTGCTTATCTTTTTCACTTTGAATAAAATACTTAAACCCCTCAGCTTTTTGATAAACTTCAAATGCAAAGTAACTCCTACCTCTTTTTATGGAGTCTAAAATTATCCATTCAGCTTTATTTGCATCCTTCGGCAGCTTCTCATCGGTTATAACATAATTATTGAGAGCGTTAAAAAGTTGTTTATAAGACAAGATTTCCCATATACCAATTTTGGGACTGTGTATATCAGTACCTGCTATGGCAAAAACCTTTCGCTTTTGACTAACTTTATCAAAAATTCTCATACTTTCTGGACATGGTCCAGTAATGGGCTTGTATGGTGTGAACAATAAATTCTTCAAAGCTTGTATTTTACTGCTTATACCGTCTTTCCATTGAGAGCAATAGTTCCAAACCTCAATCCCATCATATCCATCTACCTCCCAATCAGTCCAAGGAAAGTTTGCACCATTAAACATTATTTTTGAACCTTTTTCACAAGGATGAGCTATAATCCCCACACCATTTTGTTCTTTTACTTTGTTTATTACCGACTGAGGGTTATCGCAATCTTCTTTAACTTCTTCATTTATGCCTAAAGCTAAATAATGATGTTTCTTTTTATTTAGCTCAGTACCCATAATTAAAAGTAAATCATCATAGTACCCCGTTTTATCAAAATCAAAACAACTATGATCTGTTATACATACAAAATCTAAGTTGGCTTTATTAGCTATTTCCGCTATTTCATCAACACTTTTTGTTCCGTCGGAAAGGGTTGAGTGCACATGGATATTACCTCGATAAGTGTACATATAGGAACCTCCTTTTTAAAATAATCATATCATACTTTTTTTATTTAAAAGTAAAATTCTTATATAATGCATCAATTTATGTTATTATAAAGGAAATTAAATTTTAGGAGGGGTCAAATGAATTTCGATAGCAGCTATACTGTCAACACCTTAATTGAGTTATGTAATACACCGTCTGTGACAGGAGATACAACCTCTATTCAGCAAAAAATTAAAGAAGAAATTAAAAGTATGGATGTCCCTGTAACAGAAAATAATAAAGGGGGGATTATAGCAACTATCTCTGGAAGGGCGGAAAGTTCTATATTAGTATCTGCCCATGTTGATACTTTAGGTGCCATGGTTAAGGGTATAAAAGGAAATGGCAGGCTGACAGTCAGTCCTATTGGAAGTTTTGATTTTAATAGCATAGAAACTGAAAATTGTGTTATACATAGTGCAGAATCAGACTTTAACGGCAGTTTTGTTACAACTAAAGGTTCTGTGCACATCCACGGCGGGGAAACAGCTAAACAGTCAAGAGACAAAGACACCCTTGAAATAAGACTAGATGAAGATGTCTCAAGCAAAGAAGACACCGAAAATTTAGGAATATCGGTAGGAGACTTTGTTTCCTTTGACCCAAGAGTTATAAAAACTTCTAACGGTTATATAAAATCTCGTCATCTTGATGATAAAGCTGGAGTAGCCATTATTTTACAAACTATCAAGAGCATAAAAGAAAGAAACATCACACCTAAAAAAACTATTAAGTTTTTCATCAGCAATTACGAAGAGGTAGGTCACGGATGTAGTCATATCCCAGAAAACACTGAAGAGCTAATAGCTATTGATATGGGCGTCGTAGGCGAAGGTCAACAAGGTAATGAACACAGCGTTTCAATATGTGCAAAAGACTCTTCAGGCCCCTATGATTTACAAATGAGAAGAAGCTTCGTTCAAATTTGCAAAGAAAATAATATTCCCCATAAAATAGATATATTTCCTTACTATGGTTCGGATGCCAGTGCTGCTTTAAGGGCTGGAAATAACATTCGTGCAGGATTGATTGGCCCCGGAGTAGATAATTCTCATAGCTACGAAAGAACTCATCTAGATGCCTTAAAAGCAACTTTTGAGCTTTTGTTCCAATATCTTACAACCTAGTTTGGTATAGTTATCCCTTCTTTATTTAACAATAAAGGTATGAGGAGGGATATGTCTATGATGTTATTTCGTAGAAAAAAACCTAATAATAAGAAGTGGATGCTTATGGCAATCCCATTTGCGACGCTTATGATCGGAAAAATGATGAAAAGAAAGTAACTCCTCATAAGCAAAACCAGGTGTTTTATAAAATCACCTGGTTTTATTTATTTTTTTGCTTTAATCCATCTAGAAATGATACAGCTGATAAACCTGCTACTTGGCCTTCACCCACAGCTTTAGCCACCTGCAATGGCTTCCCTGTACAGTCACCAGCTGCATACACACCCTCTATATTAGTAGCCATATCACGATCGACTTTTATTGCCTTTTTGTCAAACTCTAAACCTGCTATCAATTGAGATGGCTGTACAGATTCACGTAAAAAGAAAATTCCATCAACATGCAGTTCTTGATCTTCTAAGACCAAATATTCAGCTTTAAGATTCCCTTTTACCTCTTGAGGTTTCTGTCTTATAATGTCGATGTTTTCAGCAAGCTTTAAATCCCCCTTATATAAAGGTATATAATAGACCTTTTCCGCAAGCTCAGCTAAAAAGTTAGCTTCTTTTTCGCCCTCATCCATGGTAGATACTATGGCCACCTTTTTACCCTTAAACAGCGGTCCATCGCATGTTGCGCAGTAACCTACACCTTTTCCTAAAAATTCTTCCTCTCCTTTTATCGCCCTAAACTTTGGCAGCCCAGTAGCTAAAATTAAAGCTTTTGAGTTATACGCATCTTTTTTTGAAGAAAGGGCAAAGCTATCATCCATTTGATAAATCTCTAGTATCTTTTCATTTTTTATGGTCAACTCATAATTTTTAAGGTGTTGACAAAATTGATCCAGTAAAGTGGCTCCGTCTGTGTCTGGAAATCCTAGATAGTTATCCATATGAGCTGCTTTGTGCAAATCGGTAGTTTTCGGATCTTGAGCAAATAGAATCACGCTTTTATTTCTAATTCTACAATTTAACGCAGCAGATAAACCAGCCGGGCCTCCTCCAATTATTGCAACATCGTACATATAAAGTCCCTCCTATTAACTATAAATGGGAAGCCTTACAAAAGACTCCCCTAAGGCGCACATTATTTACATTTACTGAAGTTTTTACACTCACATTGAGGGCATTTTCTTGGCCTTTCCTCCCCTTTATGCTTGTGTCCACAGTCCACACATTCAAGCTTTGGCATATATACACCTCCCCTGAGGATGGTTTGCTTTTATAGTATTACACTTATTAAAGGAAGTTAGTCTAGTGATTAAACTTTTACTTAAAATGTCATTGTTAACTTTTATTTGCAATGTTATGATAGTTTTATATTTGAGAGCGGAGAGGACATTATCTTATGGAAAAACTTAAAATACATAAAGCTACAGTTCTACTTATAGCAAGTTATGCCTTGCCAATTATAATAGAAACATCTTTACAGATGCTTATAGGCTGGGTCGATACTATAATGATCAGCAGGAGATTAGGGGAATTTTCATTTAACGGAGTTGATACAGCAAACTCCTTGTTAGGAATCATCACTTTAGTGTTAATGGTATTAGTTACAGGTAGTAGTATACTCATAGCACAGTATGTGGGAGCAAAAGACAAAGAGAAATCTAGCCAAATCGCAAGGCAATCTATATTATTTATGGTTATATCTAGTTTAGTTCTTATGATACCGCTTATATTTTTAGGTAAAAACTTACTAAAGTTGATGCCTATCGCCAATGAGGAAATAATTTCTCAGGCCCACATCTATCTTCGGTATATAGTATTATTTTTACCAATACAGGCGCTAATGATGCTCTTAGGTGGAATAATTAAAAGTACTGGAGATACAAAAAGACCGATGTTTGCCATGGTTGGAGTTAACATAGCAAATACCGCTCTTAATTATTTTTTCTTATACGGAATACCCTTTATAAACATCGGTGGAAACTCAGGCATAGAAGGTCCAGCTTTGGCAAGTGGCATTTCTAGGTCTATCGGTTTGGTCTTTTTAGTTTATATTGTCTACCAAAAAAACTTTGCTTTATCTTTAAAACTGAAAGAAATATTTAAAGCCAACCTAAAAATTCTAACTGAAATCACGACCGTCGGTATCCCAGCCGGTTTAGAGCAAATTTTTTATCGTGGAAGTATGTTTTTGCATAAGCTAATAATCATGTCAATGGGATCTAGCGTCCAGGCTGCAGCAGGTTATTCTAGCAGAATTGAAGGAATATCATTCATCCCTATTTTCGGATTGAGTATGGCGGTTTCTATCTTAGTTGGACAGAAAATTGGAGGCAAGGATATTGAAAAAGCTAAAGAAATAACAGATACCTCCGTAAAAATATCGATTGCTTTCATGATTTTTGCTGGCCTTACATTTATTATAGGAGGCCCCTTTATTCTTAGAATCTTTACCCTTGAAAAAAACACAATAGCAACTGGAACCACAATACTATATATGATTGCTTTTGCCCAACCCGCTAAGGCCATCAACATGTCTCTAAATGGTACTTTTAGAGGTGCAGGTAATACAAAATGGGTTATGTGGGTAACATTTAGCGGCACCTTATTTGTTTGTGTAGGTCTGGGCTTTTTGCTAGGAATTGTACTTAACTGGGGGATTTACGGTCTGTGGGCAGCAGTTATTTTAGATGAGTGGCTAAGGGCAGCCATAAATTGGTACCACTATAAAACAGGAAACTGGGCATCTTATCGATTGGTAGATTCAAAACATGAAAAAGTAAAAACTGCTTAAACATGCAAATGATAATTTACGCCTCCACAAAATATTTCCATGGGCATGTCTTGGTTTAATTTCACAAGTACTTTATCCCCTTTTTTTGCAGGGATTAAATAAGGGTATTTTTTTATAAAGCATACATCCCCAGATTTTAACGATAGTTCAGTCTTGACTTGGCTATCGTTTTTTTCATTTTTCTTCCACGCCCCTCTCCTCTCTCCATAAACAACTTTTGGATAGTTATAAACCTCACAGCTTATTCCTCTAAAACCCACTTCTTCCAAAAATAGTTTTCCTTTATCAAAAGAGGTTTTTATTGTATGATTGAGGTTTTTATAGGGCAAAAGCACAAAATGCGAGGTATTTATCGCTTCTAAAAGATTAAACCCAGCCCAATCTTTCCGCTTTAAATTATAAAGAATTACCCCTTTATAGTAATGAAAAGGCTCTGAGTATCTTTTTTCCCACCATACCTGCAAGGCATTAAATAATTTCTTTTTATCAACGTGTCTTTCTCTTTGAACGCAAAAAAGTTTTTTAGCACATCTCATCTCCATTAACTCAAAATCTATATATTCCTCACCATAATATTTTAATTTATGATCTCCAATAGCGACTAAAAGTGAACCTTCATATTCTCCTACTACTAAGCCGAGCAAATTATCATAACAGTCGTAAACTTCTAACAATCCTAATCCCTCCCTATAGCTTATAGTTGTTACTTTAGAATTCAACATTTTTTGATTTTCTCCTTCTAAAAGCATATATTTGTTTTCGTTTAAATATCTTTAGTTTAGGGAGAGGATAGAATATGAAAAAATCATTATTAAGACAAACTTTTTTGTTGATGTGTGCTTCTTTATTTGCAAGATTTTTAGGTATGCTATATCAAACAATATTGTCCAGAACTATTGGACCACAGGGTTTAGGTCTATATCAAATGACCTTTACTGTATATTCAGCTTGTCTCACATTAGCCACTATAGGAATGACTCAAAGCCTG
Source organism: Proteinivorax hydrogeniformans (assembly GCF_040515995.1). Lineage (GTDB taxonomy): Bacteria > Bacillota > Proteinivoracia > Proteinivoracales > Proteinivoracaceae > Proteinivorax > Proteinivorax hydrogeniformans. Next base: position 1,624,721 of record NZ_CP159485.1, read on the forward strand.
TCAAAAACAACTTCAGAATTTATGGCAAAAGGTGATTTTAAAAATGCACAAAAAAACTTTAGATTAACTATAACTTTAGTGTTTGTAACATCCTTGTTTATCGCTTTGTTTGTGCTAATTTTCGCTCCAAATATAGCAATGATTTTATACGATGATGCAAGACTTATACTACCCCTTAGATTTATAAGCATTTCGATCTTTTTTGTAGCTCTTTCCCAAGTGTTTCAAGGTTATTTTCAAGGGCAAAAAAATATGCTTCCAACGGCCACTTCACAAATAACAGAGCAAATATTTAGGTTACTGTCAATACCGCTAATAATAGTCCCCTTGCTAAAGAGAGGAACGGTGGCAGCTGCTTCTGGAACAGTTTTAGGTATGGGAATCGCAGAACTCTTTGGTTTTTTAGTACTGTTTTCTTTTTATCTTTTTTCATCCAAAAAAATAAAAAAACAGGGATCCTATCAAGAAGAAAAAGCCGCACACCAGTTACTTAAAAATTTGTTTATGTTAGCAATCCCTATCGGACTTGGCAGCCTAGTGGCAACTACTAATTATTCCTTAGGGAACTTAATAATTCCACGAGCATTGAGGTTGGCAGGCTACACACAAGAACTGGCCGTAGAATCTTTAGGCTATTTTAGTGGAATGGCTTTGCCGCTAATTTTCTTTCCTACTGTCTTTAGCTTCCCCATTGCTGTAAGCTTACTACCAGGAATTTCTGAGGCTATAGAGCAGAAAAACCACAGTTTAGCTCGGATTAGAATTAAGATGGCGAGTAAATTTACCATTTTATTGGGTTTTTCTGTAGCGCTCGTACTCAGTTTATATAATTATCAAATACCTTACATAATCTTTGGATACAAAGAAGCAGGTTCTTATTTAACCGTTTTAGCTATATCATGTATATTTATTTATCCACACCACATCTTTACCTCAGTTCTACACGGACTTGGACGCCCAACCTTAGCACTTAGAAACCTCATTATTTTAACAGTCCTCAACCTAAGCTTACTATTACTGTCAGTTAGTCGTATTGGTATAATGGGTGCCGTGTGGACATTTGCCCTTGTCAACACCTTCTCTTTCTTTTTAGATTACTTTACTATAAAAAGTGTTTTCTACTTTAAGTTTGAAATTTTAAATTGGTTTATAAAACCGTTAATCTGTGCACTTTTTTCTTATAAAGTATCAGATGTATTCCTGCCAACAGAGTCATTCCAATTAACTCAGCTGCTTGTAAACCTTATAATCACAAGTGGCCTGTTCGGGGCAACGCTGCTTTTCACAAGAACAATAAAATTAAAAGAGATAAAACCATTATTTCAGATATTAAACTTTAGAAAATAGTATCCATCAGTAGTTAAAAACTAATCAAAAGTCAACAAAGGGCTGCTCATAAGGAATATGAGCGGCCCTTTGTTGTTAACTTAAAATTTTGTAAAAATATCTTATAACATAATTTTATTATATCCCAAATCTTTTCTAGATCATGCTTTAATATCCTTTGCCCTACATAAAAAAGTTTTATCAAATGTTATCTGTTTAAGCTTTTTAAACTTTTCTAGTTTAGCTGGTATATTTTCTATAGGAGTATAACATTTACAGCTTGCTTTAGGAGCCCTAATTAATATCTTTGCTTCTCTATCTGCTGTTAGTGCTATTGACTTAAGTATTTCTTTCTTAGGTTCAGCCTGCAGCGGAACAAAAATAACGTTATATGGGCTAAAATCGTAATCTTGGCCATCAACATTTTTTACCTCTATATTTCCAACCTTTAACTTTTTTAATAAGCTTTGTGCTTTACTTACACAACATTTATTACAGTCAATAACCGTTATCTTATTACATTTTTCCGCAATATAAATTGATGTGTACGGGACCGCCCCTCCACCTATAAATAGCACATTATCACTTTCACTTACCTCTGCTAATTCTATTTCCTCCATCACAGCTTTTTTATATAAAAAGCTATATAAAGCTCTTGCTGGTGCTATAGAGGAAATTTTACATTCACACCATTGAGTAAACTGAGAGAGACCCACTTTTAGAAACCTCCAAATATACGACTTTAGAAACTTTATTTTTATTTAAATCTAATAACGTCATCTTGATCCTCCCAAGAATGGTTAATTGATAACTATTATCAACTGACTCCAAAAATAAAATCACTTGAAAGTTATTCTCATTTAAATTATAAACATCCAGTTTTTATCTGTCAATACATTGCAGAAATTTAATTTTATGTATTAGATACTTTATATAGAAACAGTTTTCTGGGTAATTTAGCCATTATCTTATTTAGGTAAAGGTTTACTTTAACACGCCGTTGCTACCTTGACATTAAAAGATATAGCATTATTTTTCAAAAAGGGTAAAAGCTATCAATAAGTATAATAATTAGGGAGGTTTTTTAATGTTTAAAAAGTTTAAAGAAACTATTAAGCCAGGAAAGGTCTCCGATAAGGCAGACGATGGTGTCTTAGCTGGAACAAATGACCCCGAAGACCACAGTGATTTGCATAGTCAAGTTAAAGTAGATTATCAAAGCTTAGAAAAATCACCTCAGGGTGAAAAGTTATATAAGTGGCAGCGTGAACATATCAAAACATCTGATCAGTCCAAAGAGGGCTACCCACTGAATGTCATTATAGATCCTGCCATGAGAGAAATGTATCAGGTGGTTCACAAATCTAATATGACAAATGTGTTTGATCGTTTCTCTGAGCAACAACCTCAATGTAAGTTCTGTATCGAAGGTTTGTCCTGCCAGTTATGTGCCAATGGTCCGTGTAGAATTTCTCAAAAGGCTCCTAGAGGTGTCTGTGGAGTAGATGCTCACACCATGGTAGCTCGTAACTTTACCTATAGACATGTGACTATAGGAACTTCCGCCAACATCTTTCATGCTCACCAAGCGGCCCGAACACTTAAAGCTGCTGCTACCAGTCCTGAAAGTGGATTAAAAATTAGAGATGAAGGGAAACTTAAGCGATACGCTGAAATGCTAGGTATTGATACAGATAACGACATAAACAAGGTTGCAGTGGAGTTAGCTACCTTAGTAATGGATGATATCCACAGCCCTTACCATATAGAATCAAAGCTTGTTAACGCCTTTGCTCCAACAAAAAGGAAGGAATTATGGAGAAAACTGGGTATCTTCCCTGGTGGCGGTTATAGCGAAGTTGCCTATGCCCAAACTATGTGCATGACAAACTTTACATCTGACCCTGTAACATTTTTACTTAATGGGGTACGTATGGGTATAGCCAATGAATACCAAGGTCTGTTTGCCTTAGATATTTTACAAGAAATTTTAATCGGAACTCAAAAAATAACTGAACGTAAACAAAATATGGGGCTTTTAAAAGAAGAAAAGGTGAATATTATAACAAATGGTCACATGCCCCTTCTCGCCCACGTTGCTATAGAAATGGCATCTACTGAAAAGTGGCAACAAAAAGCAAAAGAAGCAGGAGCTGAAGGCATACAGGTTCTCGGACACGTCTGTGAAGGTCAACAGCTGTTAAACTATGAGGGTTCGCAAAAAATGAGTGCTTATGTAGGCCAAGAAGGAGAATGGTTATCAGAAGAGTACCTGTTAGCCACAGGAGTTGTAGATTTATTTATGTTTGACTATAACTGTACTGTTCCTACTCTTCCTATATATGCTAAACGTTTTGGCACAAAACTTGTCAGCACCCATCCAGTAATTAAACTTCAGGGAACAGAAACTATTGATTTTGTTCCAGAAAAAATGGAAGAGCAAGCTGAAAAGGTGCTGGATATGGCACTAGAGGCTTATAAAAAACGTAAAGAGGAAAATAGAGAAGTATATATTCCACAGCACACCTCTGACTGTACCGTTGGGTTTAGCACTGAATCGGTAAAAGAAGCTTTAGGAGGCTCACTTAAACCACTAGTTGAACAGATAGCCAACGGAAATATTCGTGGGATTGCTACAATTGTTGGTTGTACCACCGCACAATATGGTCAAGGTGGTAGCAACATATTTAAGATTACTAAAGAGTTAATTGAAAATAATATACTAGTGCTTTCAGGCGGTTGTACATCTGCAGTTATGGAGTACACAAACTTAACTAACCCAGAAGCTGCTGAGGAAGCTGGCGACGGACTTAAAGCAGTTTGTAAGCAGCTAGGGATACCACCTGTACTATCGTATGGCGCTTGTGTAGATATAGGCAAAATGACCCATACCGCCATGGAAATTGCTGATGAACTAGATGTTGATACCAACAAGCTCCCGTTAGTAATTGGAGCTCCCGAATACCTTGAGCAAAAAGCAGTAGCAGACGCTTGCACAGCTGTTGCTTTAGGTTGGCTAGTTCATGTAGCTCCTGTGCCTTCTGTTACTGGAAGTGAGGTTGTAGTTGAAACACTGACTAAAACTACTGAAACCTTAGGTCTTGGAAAGCTTATGGTAGAATTAGATGCTGAAAAAGCAATTCAAACCTATGTTGACCACATCGAAGGCAAGAGAAAGGAACTGGGGTTAGAGTAAAAAAGGTTAAGTGGCTGTTCTACGATTTAAATAAGTTGGATAGAAAATGGTTAGATAGTAGAAAAATCCATAACGGCTGAAGGGTTTGTCATTTTGCCGGCAGGGTATTATTCGGTCTATGACGTTAACAAAAACGCACCGGCCTCTTATAAAACCATGTGTTTTATAAAAGGCCGGTATATTTTTTACCAAATTTATATTTTCGTTGGTTTTGGTGATATGGCTGAAGCTAAAATTGCTAGGGCTGGAAATACTGCTGTTATAATTAAAATCTCTGTGTATCCTCCAAAAATATCATAAGCAAACCCAAATGGTAGCGGACCTGCCGCTGACCCTATTACCATACCAGTCATCGTAAAACCTTTGATACTTCCTAAATGCCTTCTGCCAAAGTAATTAGGCCAAATCATATTGTTAGTAATGGCAAAATAGCCATTTACTCCTCCCCATATAACTCCCAAAATAACAACCATTATTGTTGATGTCAAATTAAAGTATTTAACTGTCAAAAACATCGCCACAATTAAGAAAAAACCAACAAAGGTAAAAGCCATTATGAGGTTATCTTTATATTTATCACCAACAACACCGGCTATAAAGTTATTTACAAACTGAGAAACTGCATAGATACTTAGCACCGATGCTGCTAGCATAGGGGCGTTATCGCCAGAAAATCCTAAATAATCCATAATCGACGCCAAGTGGAAAGTCAGTCCTGTATTAAGAGCAGCAGGAACTGTTACACAAAACAACAGCAGCCAAAATGCCCTAGTTTTCATAGCTTCTTTTAGCGTCCATGAAGTTTCGTTGTTAGCCAGTTTTACATCGGCTTTAGTTAAATCTAGATTTTGATTATGACCATCTGGTGCTTCACCAATATCCTCCGGCCTGTTCTTTACAAAAATAATAGCGATAGGAAGCATAATAACTAATAAAAGAGTCCCCCAGACCAACCAGCCTACCTGCCATCCAATATTTTGAATTATCCAGGTGTTTAAAGGAGGTAAGATAAATGAACTTGAAACTGCTCCAATAGCCATAAGGCTGAGCGCTTTCCCTCTATGCTTGTAAAACCATTGTGGTATCAAAGTCGATGACATAAGAGTCATCGACCCCTGCCCTAAAAGCCTTACAGAGAAAAACCCTAAAAGCAGCATCCATGGAGCAGATACAAATACCATCCAAAAGCATGCTATGGCAAAAAGCGAAATAATAACGGGCATAACCCTCCTATGCCCCTTAACATCTAAAAGCTTGCCAACAAAAGAAATCAAAAGCCCTGCACAAAGTGTTCCTATTGAATATAAGCTGGATACATAAGATCTAGACCAACTAAACTCTTCAATATATGACTCTATAAAAACAGAAACGGAGTATGTCTGCCCTGGACCGGAAAAAAATACCCCGAAAATACCTACAACAACAATAATCCACCCATAAAAAAAAGGCACTTTGCTTGCCAATTTACCTTTTTGATTTAATACTACATTGTTTTCCATGTCTCTCCCCCATATCCGTACAATTTTTCAGTCATAGTTCTATTATAATGAATTTCGGATGTGGAAACAATAGGTAGTTTGAGTAGTGTGAGGCGAAAGCTTATAAAAAAGAATTTACAATTGTTGGGATAACGGGTCCCCTATTTGTGTTTTTACTAACATCAGACCTTATACTACTGATTACCATTACCAAAAAAATTAGCCGCGAAAACGTATAAATTAGCTACATGCTGGGTCTGAACTTACTCCAAATTTGCTTATTCTGCTTGGTCGTAGATACAGTAGTTGGTTCTATAGATTTTACAGCTTGAGCTTACTGAAGGGTTTGTCATTTACTGGCAGGGCGGATTAGTACTAGTAGTATGAGGTGAGAAGTAAGAGGTTGGACAAATGGCCAGAAATTAATGCTTGTGAGTAGTGTGAAGTGAGAAGTTAGAAGTTGGAATCAACTTTGGTAACCATATAAGGATACCCAAATGGCCAGACTGCTTAGGAGTGCCTAGATTCTAGGCGCAATTGATGTACCAGGGCCGGGAGCGTATCTTCTAATACGTGACTGGTCTGGGCTAGCAATTGCAACAACGAAGATAGGTGCTGATAAGCTGTCTGCAGCAGAGGAACTCCGTAGCCCAGAAATAAATGACAAACCCTGAACTGACCCAGGCCTGGTTTTGAGAACAATTGGCCGCGAAAACGTATAAATTAGCTACATGAACTGCCCCCTGTCAAGTAGACATTATAAATAATAAAAATGATCTAACTAGCTTGCCTCCTATATTCCATAGGACTCTTAGCACCTAACTTTGCTTGCAATCTTTTGTAGTTATAAAAGAAGATATACTCATCAATTGATTCTTTCAGTTCATTAAAAGTTTTGTAAGTTCCATGCAAATAATATTTTTCGCACTTAAGTGTGCCAAAAAAGCTCTCCATTGGAGCATTATCAATGCATTTGCCAACACGTGACATGCTATGAGTCATCTGTGCATCCTCAATTTTACGTCTAAAGCCTTTGGAAGTATATTGAAATCCTCGATCGCTATGAAGCAAGGATGCTGCTCCAGGGGCGACATCTAGAGCCTTATCTAAAGTGTTAAATACTAGTTCGTTATTGTTTGAGTGTCCAATGACATATGACACAATAGAATTATCATGTAAATCTAAAATAGCACTTAGGTAGGCCTTTTTACTTCCGTATTTTAATTCTGTAATATCTGTAACCCATTTTTCATTTGTACTGTCTGCTTTAAAGTTGCGGTTTAATATGTTCGCTGATATATGCTGTGGAGTTGATTTAACATAGCGTTTCTTTTTCTTTCGAATAACTGATTTTAGCCCTGCATCTTTCATAAGACGATAGATACGTTTATGATTAAAGCTCTTTTCAAACTCTTGTCTAGGTACATTTTTAACCTTCTATATCCAAAAATACCATCTGATTTGTCGAAGATTTCAATCATTTTCTCTTTTACTAGTTTGTTCTCTATTTCTAATTTAGTTTCTTTTCTATTTAGCCATTTATAATAAGCAGAGCGAGCAACACCAGCAACTTGACATAACAATGTTATTGAAAATTGTTTTTTGTTATACAGCTGTTTAATAGCAATATACTTAATCTTTGAACTAACTTTGCTTAGTAATTCCCCCTCTCCAGTTCCTTTAACTTTTTTAATAAAGCATTTTCCGCTCTTAATTTTTCATTTTCTTCCTGTATTCTCTTAATTTCATGCTGAGCCTTTTCTTCTGGTGTTAGTTCATCTTTGCTTTTTTTTCTACCACGTCTATCTTTGAGTTTTTGTTCGCCACCAGATTCATACTTTTTAACCCACTGATAAACTTGTTGATAGGATACTGAGTAGGTTTCGGCGGTAAATTTATAATCATGGTTATTATCGATGCAAGACTGTACTATTTCAATTTTATCCTCGAGATTAAAAGTTTTTCTTTTTGTCATAGAGTAGCTCATTCCTTTCTTAGCATCACTTTTTCTATGACCATTATACTTCTTAATCCACTTACGTAAAACACTGTGATCAGAAATTCCATACTTTTCTGTGACGTGTCTTAGTGTGTATTGACCAGTTAAATAATCTTTAATTGCGTTTTCTTTTAAATTTTTAGAGTAGCTTGCCCTTGTTTTACAGTCAACTAAACCATCTAGGCCATGTTTTTCAAACTTATCAAGCCAATCAAATATTGTGCCTCTGTTAAGGCCGTATTTATATGCAACCATACTTTTATTACTACTACCACTTAAATACTCTTCTATTATTAAGTATTTTTCTTCAGCATTATATTTAGTTTTTGAACTCATAAAAATAAACTCCCCTTTGAAATGTTTTTTTATTTACTTTGTCTACCTAAAGGGGAGCATATCAACATGCTGGGTCTGAAACTTACTCCAAATTTGCTTATTCTGCTTGGTCATAAATACAGTAGTTGGTTCTATAGATTTTACCGCTTGAGCTTACTGAAGGGTTTGTCATTTACTGGCAGGGCGTATTGTAGCAGTAGTGAGAAGTTGGAAGTTGGAATCGACTTTGGTAACCATATAAGGATACCCAAATGGCCAGACTGCTTAGGAGTGCCTAAATTGTAGGCGCAATTGATGGACCAGGGCCGGGAGCGTATCTTCTAATACGTGACTGGTCTGAGCTAGCAATTGCAACAACGAAGATAGGTGCTGATAAGCTGTCTGCAAAAGAGGAACTCCGTAGCCCAGAAGCAAACGACAAACCCTGAAATGACCCAAGGCATAGGTTTGAGTTTTTCGTGGGTCCTGCGCCCTTGTGGGCTAGATCCTTCGGCTACGCTCAGGATGACGTTAAGAAAAAAAATACTGGCTGTTTATTCTGCTTGGTCGTAGATACAGTAGTTGGTTCTATAGATTTTACCGCTTGAGCTTACTGAAGGGTTTGTCATTTACTGGCAGGGCGGATTAGTACTAGTAGTATGAGGTGAGAAGTAAGAGGTTGGACAAATGGCCAGAAATTAATGCTTGTGAGTAGTGTGAAGTGAGAAGTTATAAGTTAGAAGTTGCAATCGACTTTGGTAACCATATAAGGATACCCAAATGGCCAGACTGTTAGGAGTGCCTAGATTCTAGGCGCAATTGATGGACCAGGGCCGGGAGCGTATCTTCTAATACGTGACTGGTCTGGGCTAGCAATTGCAACAACGGAGATAGGTGCTGATAAGCTGTCTGCAGCAGAGGAACTCCGTAGCCCAGAAATAAATGACAAACCCTGAAATGACCCAAGGCATAGGTTTGAGTTTTTCGTGGGTCCTGCGCCCTTGTGGGCTAGATCCTTCGGCTACGCTCAGGATGACGTTAAGAAAAAAAATACTGGCTGTTTATTCTGCTTGGTCGTAGATACAGTAGTTGGTTCTATAGATTTTACAGCTTGAGCTTACTGAAGGGTTTGTCATTTACTGGCAGGGCGGATTAGTACTAGTAGTATGAGGTGAGAAGTAAGAGGTTGGACAAATGGCCAGAAATTAATGCTTGTGAGTAGTGTGAAGTGGGAAGTTAGAAGTTGGAATCAACTTTGGTAACCATATAAGGAGACCCAAATGGCCAGACTGCTTAGAAGTGCCTAGATTCTAGGCGCAGTTGATGGACCAGGGCGGGAGCGTATCTTCTAATACGTGACTGGTCTGAGCTAGCAATTGCAACAACGAAGATAGGTGCTGATAAGCTGTCTGCAAAAGAGGAACTCCGTAGCCCAGAAGCAAACGACAAACCCTGAACTGACCTGAGCCTAGGTTTGACATTTGTGTGGGTCCTGCGCCCTTGCGGGCTAGATCCTTCGGCTACGCTCAGGATGACGTTAAGAAAAAAAATACTGGCTGTTTATTCTGCTTGGTCTTGGATACAGTAGTTCGTTCGCTAGGTTTTACCGCTTAAGCTTACTGAAGGGTTTGTCGTTTGCTGGCAGGGCGTATTGTTTAGATGCGTCTTTTCTCCCTGTGAGTAAGCCTTTGGCGTTAAGCTATCTTTCATTAACATCAAAGACATGGATATGTCGTCTTATAAGCCAAAGGTGTCGAACATGTGGAGAAACAGCAGAGAAACACCGTAGCCCAGAGGTAAATGACTAACCCTGAACTGACTAACGTGGGTTTGAGCTTTGTTTGGGTCCTGCGCCCTTTGGGCTAGATCCTTCGGCAAGCTCAGGATAACATTCGAGATGCTTCGGAGAGGATTAAAGGTCCTATTTTGTTATGGTGGTTTTTACTAACATCAGACCTTATACTACTGATTACCATTACAAAAATTGGCCACGAAAACGTATAAACTTGCTTATTCTGCTGAGCCAAAGGGCAGGCTTTAAATCTGCTTAATCTGCTGGGCTGGAAATAAATAGTTTTTGTTAAACTGCAGGAGTTTTTGCTAATAATATACACCTTAAAAGTTCTCATTTATGCTACATTTAAAGCTGGGCCTTGCCTCTATGATTATCTATTATGAATGGGGTTAGACTAAGCATGTAGCTTATTTCGTTATTTTTACCGTGGCCAATTAGGGTTTGAATTAGCGCCCTTGCGGGCTAGATCCTTCGGCAAGTTCAGGATGACTTCTTCAACAAAAAGGAGCTGGCCTGTTTTAGCAGGCCAGCTCCCTTTTATTATAATAGGATTCATTTATTTCTTCCCGGTACTCCCAGGCTTTGTAGTTGGCATTTTTTCTTTGCACATCGGGCAGTTATGAGGTTCGTAACTTTTTATATCCATTTCATATAAGCTGTAAAATTCGTACCCCACATCCTTGCCTGCTGTTCTATCAACGGCACAACCTACTGCGACTACCTCTCCACCTAGGCCTTCTACAACCTCCATAACTTCTTTTACAGAACCGCCGGTTGTAATAACATCTTCTACAATTAGCACCTTTTCACCGGGGTTTATGGTAAACCCTCTTTTAAAAGTCATCTTTTTTTCCACTCTTTCGGCAAATATGCTTTTTACTCCAAGCTTTTGTGCTACGTTAAAACCAAAGATAAGACCTCCCATAGCTGGCCCTACTACCACATCTATTTCAAGGTGTTTAATTTTATCTACCAAAGCTTCCGATAGCAAGTTGCTGTACTTAGGATATTGAAAAACCTGAGCACATTGCATGTATTTGTCGCTGTGCCTTCCAGACGTTAGCACAAAGTGTCCAGTTTGTAGAGCGTTACTTTTTTCAAAAGCCTCTAATATCTTTTTATCCATTTATAACTCCTCCTTTATTTATGGGCGATTCCTACCAGTTGGTTTATATCTTCAATATCATTTTCCTCTAGGTACATCTCTAACCCTTCAATGATTTCTTGACAAGCCAATGGATTGACAAAATTTCCAGTCCCTACAGCAACCATTTGGGCCCCCGCCATGATAAATTCCAATGCGTCCTGCGAGTTAACTATTCCTCCCATACCTATAATAGGTATATCGATATGAGGATAAACCTGATAAACCATTCTTAAAGCTACAGGCTTTATTGCAGGACCTGAAAGTCCTCCAAAGGTGTTACTTAGCACCGGCCTTCTCTTCTTTGTATCTATAGACATACCTAACAAAGTATTGATTAAAGAAATCCCGTGGGCTCCTCCATTTTGGGCAGCTTGTGCAATGGATACTATATCTGCAACATTAGGGGTTAACTTGATGATAATCGGTTTTGAAGTTACTGCCACTGTTTTGCGTGTGACCTCTTCTACAACCTTAGGATCTGTTCCAAAGGCAATACCCCCTTCTGCGACATTAGGACAGCTTAGATTTACCTCTATGGCATCAACTTCAGTACTGTCTAAAAATCTTACAATCTCCACATACTCATCAACATCTTTGCCAGCCACATTGGCAAAAACTGTACATCCATCTTCTTTCAACTTAGGCAGGTGCTCTTTAGCAAAAAACTCCACCCCAGGATTTTGCAGACCTACACAGTTTAGCATGCCGCTAGGGGTTTCTATGCTGCGTCCAGGAGGATTGCCCTCCTTCTCATTTAGCGTCATACCCTTTGAAGTGATAGCCCCTAAAATATTAGGGTTATAAAACCTTTTATACTCTGAGCCAAACCCATAAGTCCCTGATCCTACAGTTACTGGATTTTTCAATTTAAGTCCCGCAAAGTTTGTAGCTAAATTAGTCATTAAAAACAACCTCCTCTATAGGAAAAACCGGACCATCGCTACACACTAGCTTATATCCATGTTTAGTTTGACAGTTGCAAACAAGGCAAGCCCCAACTCCACAAGCCATATGCTGCTCAATAGAGATTTGACCGGGTATATTTTTCTCTTTGCAAACCTGTTGCAGCGCTTTAAGCATTCCTTCAGGACCACAGGCTATTACATAGTCATAAGATTTGCCCACCTTTGAATTTACAAACCTATCTATTACTGTCTCCCCTTTGGATGCGAAACTTTTGTATATCTTGTTTGGGAATTTATCATGCAAAAATTCATCGTTGTTATACCCTAAAAAAACATCTGCTTTATCTAGTGCTTGAGCTACTGAAAGAATTGGAGCTATCCCCATTCCCCCTCCTAATATAGCAATCTTTTTATTTTTGATATCTAGATTAAAACCTCTCCCTAAAGGTGGCGAAAACCTTATTTCACTACCTTTAATCCTTTTGCTAAGCCATTTAGTTCCTTCACCCACCACTTTATAAACTAGCACAAAACTTTCTTTTTTACTTTGGCAAACGCTTATAGGTCGTGGTAACAACTTGCCATCACATACCACATTGATAAACTGTCCTGGCTTTGCAGAAAGATTTGAGTACTTAATCTCCATTTCAAATATATCATCAGCTAACAGTTGATTTTTTTCTATCTTACCTGTAAGCATATTATTTGCCCCTCTTTTGAGCTAAAGCAGAGTTTATATCTTTTATCATGTTTTCTAAGCTCTTTTTAGCAAACTTTGCATAATCTTTTTCATCTGCTTTAACTTTTTTATAGTAGGAAGTAATACCCCTTGATGAATTTACAACGGCACCTAGCCCTCCATCATCAAAGGCATCTACGATATCTTTACCGCTACCTCCTTGGGCACCATAGCCTGGAACTAGCATAAAACCTTTTTGTTTCTTTCGTAGCTCAGCTAGCTGGGCTGGATGAGTAGCACCCACCACTACACCCATATCAGAGTATTCTCCCTTACAATCTTCATCTAAAGTAGCTATAATGTCGCTAATTTTATGGTAAACCTTTTGACCTCCTTCAACCTCTAGATCCTGTAGTTCTGCGGACGAAGGGTTAGATGTTTTTAGCAAAATGAAAAGACCTTTCCCCTCTTTTTTAGCTACATCTACAAAAGGCGTTAACCCATCTGTTCCAAACAAGGGGTTTACTGTGATGCTATCTATGGAAGGCTCCTGAAGAAGACCTTCTGCGTATGCTAAAGCTGTGCTACCTATATCCCCCCTTTTCACATCAGCTATGGTTAGAACATCTTTTTCTTTACAATACTTTAAGGTTTCATAAAAGGCTTCAATCCCTGCCAACCCGTAGCGCTCATAAAATGCCACCTGAACCTTTATGGCAGGCGTTAAATCAGCCACACTGTCTATTATATTTTTGTTGAACTCCAAAAACATCTGAGGGATGTTTTCCTTTTGCACCGATACATTATACTTTTTTTGTAAAAACTCAGGCATCATTTCCATGGTAGGATCTAACCCCACCACACATGGGTTGTTTTTTTCTTTTATTGCTTTAGAAAGCTTTGCTGCAAACATATTACCCCTCCTTCTCATTATTTTTATAAGCTATGTTCCCATCGACTATAGTCATGTGAACATCACCCTTTCCTGCTTTAAAGGCAAAGGGTGTTTTTTGTCCCTTAGAAAATCTAGGTTTTTCTTCTATGATATACTCTTTATCCATATCAACTATGGTAAGGTCAGCTGGTACACCTTGTTTAATTTCTCCGCCTGTAAGCCCTAATATTTTATGGGGTTTTTCGCTTAATAACTCCACAACTTTAGCTAGTGTAAGCTTCCCTTTGTTGACTAAATCCAACATAAGCTTTGCTGTAGTCTCTAACCCTACAATTCCAAATGGAGATTTTTCAACCTCCATTTTCTCCTCAGGACTATGAGGTGCATGATCTGTAGCTACTGCATCTATTACTCCAGTTTTTATTGCATCTAAAACAGCTAGCCTGTCTGCTTCGCTTCTAAGAGGAGGGTTAACCTTTGCAATTGCCCCCATTTCTTCAACAGCTTTGTCGGTTAATAAAAAGTGATGGGGGCAAGCCTCCGCTGTAACTGGCACTCCATTTCTTTTAGCTTCTGCTATAAGATTTACACTTTCTTTAGTACTAACATGCGCTATATGCACAGGTGTATTATGCCTTTTAGCAAGCCCTATCTCCCTTTTGACCATCTGCCACTCAGATTTGTTGGAAATGCCTTTTATCCCTAATTTTTCGCTTACTTCACCTTTATTTATATGTCCGTCTTCTTTTACTTCACAGTGAGAAACAATAGTCTTATTCAAACTACTACCTTTTAATAGCGCCTTTTCCATCATATCTTTTTCTACTACCGGCTGACCGTCATCTGAAAATCCAATCACCATATCAGATACAGCCTCAAAATTTACTAATTCTCTACCTTGCTGCTGAAAAGTTTTGCTAGAAAAAGCAAACACTTTACATACACCCTCTTTTTTTCCCCTTTCAAGAAATCTAGCAATTTCTTTTTTGTTATCTAATACTGGGTTGGTGTTTGGCATGGCACAAACCGCCGTAAACCCACCTGCCACTGCTGCCTTTGTCCCCGACTCTATATTTTCTTTATATTCTTGCCCGGGGGTACGTAGGTGAGTATGGATATCTATAAATCCAGGGAGCACAACTTTGCCTGTAATATCTACAGATGGTAGGTCTTTTTCTATCTTATCTGAAATCTTTACTATCTTGCCACTTTCCACTAAAATATCTGCTTTGCTTAGCTTACCTTTTATAAAGATACTTCCATTTTTAAAGAGCATCTCTTTTCCCCCTTTTTTGCATAAAAAAAGACAACAAACCTAAGTGTGGGGTCTGTTGTTTCTGTTGTATAGTTAGCTTTAACATGATATTTTCCTCCTTTTTAGTCTCTCTGGACTAATTTTAAAAAAGGTTACTTATATTTAGACAAAATTTTTTTGCCTCTCGGGCAAAATTAAAATTTACTAGCTTGCAATAAAGCTTACACCCTAGCATCTCATTTGTCAAGGATAAAATTACAAAAGGTAACTCCCCTTAAACATCTCTGCAAATTCTGTTAGGTAAAAGCTAAAAAAATGTTTGCAATTTTTTTTAGGATATGCTATAGTTTTTGACAAGAAATATTCACTTTCTTTAATTCGGTCCAGAGAGGCCATAAGGAGGTCAACAACAATGAAATTAAACTGTAAACATTTGTGTCATTCTTTAGATTTATCTTTGGAGGAGTTAGACTATCTTTTTAATTTAGCAAAAGAAATGAAAAAAAATCCTGCTAAGTATAGCAACTCACTAGCAGGACATATTTTAGGAACGTTGTTTTTTGAACCCAGTACTCGAACCCGACTTAGCTTTGAATCTGCAATGCTTAGGTTGGGTGGTCAAGTGTTGGGTTTTTCTGATTCCGATCAAAGTTCTGCAAAAAAAGGGGAAGGCCTTTGGGACACCGTAAGAGTTATGGACGGGTATTGCGATATTATGGTTATACGCCATCCAAAAGAGGGTTCCTCATTATTAGCGTCAGAGTACTCACAGGTGCCTGTTATAAACGGTGGTGACGGAGGACATCAACATCCCACTCAAACTCTTACCGACTTATTTACAATAGTTACTGAAAAAGGTAGTTTAGAAAACAAAAACTTTGCTTTTGTAGGAGACTTAAAGCATGGGCGAACTGTTCATTCTACACTGCTTGCTTTAGCTAGATATAAAGGAAACAAGTTTACACTTATCTCTCCTTCAGAGCTTAAAATTCCTGCTTACCTAAGAGAACAACTTACTAAAATGGGCGCAGAGTTTGAAGAAAGCACAGACTTAAAATCAGCAATTTCTGATGCCGATGTGCTATATTCGACGAGAATTCAAAAAGAACGCTTTTTCAATGAAGAAGACTATCTAAAACTAAAAGATAACTACATCATCAACAACTGTGTGTTATCACACGGCAAAAAAGATATGCTTGTCCTTCACCCCTTACCTAGAGTTAATGAGATTTCAATAGAAGTGGATAGCGACCCACGAGCTGGTTTTTTCCGCCAAGCAAAGCTGGGAGTCTATATTCGCATGGCATTAATTCATACACTAATTAAAGGGGGACATACCAATGCTTAAGGTAGCATCTATAAAAAATGGTGTTGTAATTGACCATATTACTCCAGGAAACGGATTAAAAATCTTTTCAAAACTAAACTTAAAAGATATCGACGAGCCTGTTATTTTGCTAAGAAATGCAGACAGTTCAAAAGCTGGTAAAAAAGATGTGGTCAAAATTGAAAATTTCTATGACCTTCCTCTTGAATACCTTGGAATTTTAGATAGCAACATAACAATTAACTATATCAAAGATGAAAAAATAATTGACAAAAAGAGCGTATCTTTACCTTTGAAAATTAAAGGCATAGTAAAATGTAAAAACCCAAGGTGTATAAGTTTTGAGCAAAAGGATGTTTCACCTGAGTTTACGTTAAACAACAGAGAAGACGGATATATTTGCTCCTACTGCGAAGAAACTACTAGCTTAAAAAGGATAAAATTATAAAGTGAAACTTCAATCAGTGGGGGCTTACAACCAGTTATCCTGCGATAAAAGAAAGGCAACTTTGCACTCTAGCGAAGTTGCCTTCTTTATGCTCACTATTTTACTGATGTAGCTTATAAGAAGGGTGATAAAAGGTAATCTTTTAGTTTTTTAAGTAATATATTGCCAACTGGGTTCTATCTCTTAAGCTGAGTTTGTCTAACAAGGTAGTTATATAATTTCTTACCGTACCCGGACTTAGATGCAAGATATCGGCGATTTCCTTGTTGGAAAGTCCCTCAGCTACAAGCTCTAGTATCTCTATTTCTCTATGACTTAAATTTTGATCTACGGTGAAATCGCTTTTTTCTTCCTTAAGCATTCCTTTTAAATTATCTATTACATCACTATCTAAAATTGAATTACCACCCTTATATATAGAGCGAACAGCATCAACTATATCTTCAGACCTTTGACTTTTTAAAATATAACCGTTAGCACCACTTTTTATCGCCTTTGCTATATAGCTTTGTTCTTTAAAAGTTGTTAAAATTAGAATTTTAGCATGCTGATATTTATCTTTAATAACCTTTGTAGCTTCTACTCCGTCCATTTCAGGCATCCTTATATCCATGAGAATAACATCAGGACACAGCTTCAAAGTTAAATCAATCGATTCTTTTCCGTTTTTTGCTGTAGCTATAACTTCTATATCTTCCTCTAAATCTAAAATCATTTTTAAAGAGTCCCTTATAAGGCCATCATCATCAACTATTAACACTTTCAAATAGCACATCCCCTTCCTTGCTATTTTGAGGTAGTAAAAAAACCATTAAAAACCCTTTTTCAGAGCTTATAGATATAGTACCACCAGCATATTTCACTCTCTCCTTAATAGCAGACAATCCTAAATTCTCCTTTATATTGCCTTGACAGCCCCGTCCATTATCTTTAACAAAAACTCTAGTAAACTTTGGATTGCTGTTTATAGAAATCTCCACATCTGTTGCGTTAGAGTGTTTAACTACATTTGTAAGAGCTTCCTTAATATTAAAGTAAATAATCCCTAAGTGCGAAGAGGATATTTGATTAAAATCTCCTTGCTTATTATACCGGATCTTACAAAAATTAAAGTTGTTTATTAAATTGTCAACAAGCCCAATATTTATATCCTCTTTAGGCTTTAAATCATGTACTGTAGTTCTCAGCAATTCTAAACTTGACCTCATTTTTTCTATACAGTCTTCCAACATTTTTTCCGCTTTGTCTTCTTCTCGTTTAAACACTTTTTTTATAGCCTGTAGTTGAAAAAGCTGCCCTGCTATACAATGGCCTAGCTCATCATGGAGTCGAACAGCTATTCTGTTTCGCTCTTTAAGCCCAGCTAAGTACACAGTTTGATTATTAGATTCTAGCAAATTTTGTTTTGCTTTCTCTAAGCTGTACCTTAATTTTCTTTCTTTATCATAGGCTTCCTTAAGATTGACCTTGCTGTCATAAAGGGCTCTAGATGTTTTGGCAAAATACCAGCTTATTAGTAGTAAAAACACTGACCACACCAGAAACTCTAATTCTAAAGTTAAGGCGACAGCTAAAATTGGTAAAGCAAAGATTTCTAGTCTATTGAAAAAAACTTCATATAACCCCAAGGCCAACAACGGGCTATAGACAGGGTTTAAAATGCTTGCAAAAATTATGATAATAACTTGGCCCACCAAAGCAGCCTTATTATATTTGGAAAATTTGTCGCGATAAAGGATTATAATTAGTAACAACAAAGTTATTATAACATCTAGGTAGCTTAATTTCTGATAGGTGATTAAATTAACTATCACAAATATTAAATAAATAAGTTTTAGGTATAAACTTTTCATTTTACAACACTACTTTCGCAACCTTTTATTTATAATTTATCATTAAATATCAACCTGGTAAAGTCCCAAGCTTATCTTTACTATATCGCATCGTACATCAGTTATTAATAAAGGTCTAGTTGGCTAAAACTCAACTAGACCTTTTATTTATTCCTCTATATTGCTTAAGCCTTTTTTCTTTGCTCCAATTAGGAAAAATATTAAAGCAAATAGTGTCAGCACTATAATATTAGGCATTATTTCCATAAAAGTGGCCCCAATAACAATTTGACTAGCTCCGTCTATTGCCCAGTAAGTTGGTAGAAAAAGGCCTATTTGTTGCAAAACTTGGGGCATCATTTCATAAGGCCAAAACGCTCCTCCAAGCATTGCCATTGGAACAATTAAAAAGTTTGCTAGCACATCGGTTTGCGCTACATTTTTTGAAACACTGGTTATAGCTATACCAAAGGCTATAGAAACCACAGAAAATAAAGCGAAAAATGCATATAACATAAAAGGCGACTGGCCTAAGCTTATGTTAAAAATCTGCGATATTATCACAAAAGTTAGCAGCACCTGAAACAAAGAAATAACCCAAAAACTTAATAAATTTTGTAGCATATAACTTTTTATCGATAAAGGTGAAGTAGCTATCCTATTAAAGGTAAGGGTCTTTCTATCCTCCATAATTAGTGATGTTGTATTAGTTGATAGGAAAAGCATCCCCATAACTAAAAAACCTATGGCAGAGAAAATCCCCCAAAGTGGTATTTCCTCAGATTGCTCAGGTCTTGTTATGGTATAACTGTAGTTTCCTGATCCCAGCTCCTCCATACCTTTGTTAAACTGCTGCGAGTCCTCTGCAGCCTTTGCTATGTTTTTAGCGCCTGATATAAAATTTTGGATTGTCATTTCAGCGGTTATAGCTACATAAGGTTCTACACCTTTATAAGCTGTTAAGCTCATATCCTCTTCTGCTAAAATGCTATTTTTATAGCCTTTTGGTATTACAATGCCATAATCAGCTTCCCGTCTTACAAGATGGCTTTGTATTTCCCGTTCATTTACATACATCACATTGTTTTCTTCTTCCAAGCTAGCTATTAAAGCCTTACTAAGCTGCGTGTTATCATAGTCAACAACTGCAATGTTAATTCCTTGGAAGGATCCCGAAAAAATTAACGAGATGGCAGTTAGCCAAATAATAGGAAAGAGCAACATAAAAATAAATGATTTACCTTTTCTTTTTAGTCTTTTAAAGTTAGATATAAAGATACTCACTTAAGCTCCCTCCTTTTTTTAGCTATAAGCGCCAGCGTAATAAACACCGCTGTTATAATTAACAATCCAACAAAGGAGCGTAAATAATAAGGGTTTGGACTGTAAATACTTTCAAACAATAAGTTTTGTCCATAGTAGTTAGGCGATAAAACTCTCATAAAGCTTAAAATGCCGCCAGGGTTTTGAATTGGAATAAATCCCCCACTTAAAAAAGTCGAAACCATAACAAATAAATTTAAAAATGTCACCGGACTTGCCCCGCCGTCTTTAGCTGCCATAAAAAAGTTTAAAATACCCAAGCTTATTGTCATGATGCTAAAAAACAGCATAGCTACAAAAATCATATGGAGGTTATCACCCCAGTTCACTCCAAAAGAAAATTTTGTAAAAATAATTATAATAGTGCCCTGAACCATCAATGTCAGTAGTGTAGCTAGGAGTTTACCAGATATAATTTCAATATCTTTTATAGGAGAGGTCCTTAACCTAGAACCTATGGTTTCATTCTTATATTCCTGCATATATTCATTAGCATATAAAGAGCCCCACATTAACGTCATTATAAGCATCGTTATACCATAGTAATCCATGGCAGACGGTGGCTTAAAATCATCACCGAGATAAACAGAATCAATGTCTCCCTCAAAATGCTGGTAATGTTGAAGCTGACCATCAGCTATTACATTCATAGCATAAGTTGTATTTGCACCTTTTATAAAGGAATTCATTATATTGGTAAATATAGTATAGTTAAGCCCTTGTTCATGCATTGAATATGTGTTAATCCTACCCTCTTCTAAATGCGCTGGCAAGTGTATAAATGCAAATTTATCTCCGCTTTCTATTTTATTTATTCCCTCATCATAACTGTATACCTCATCGACACTTATCAACTCTTCCTTTTCAACCGTGCTTATAAACTGCTCAAATGCCTCACCTAAATAAGTTTTTTCTTCATTTAATACAGAAACCTTAACAGTATCTATTTGGCGTACTTCAAAGTCGCTTTGTAAGGCATTTCCCAAAATTAAGATTAACAAAATAGGAAAAGCAACCATCAGCATTAAAGAGCTTCTATCTCTTAAATTTCGCAAACATGTATAGTAAGCAATTGTAAATATCTTCATAATTAGCACCACCTCTAATCTCTAAGAGATCGACCGGTTAGCGTTAAAAATACCCCTTCAAGGTTTGGTTTTTCAACGCTTAGTGCAGTTACCTTTCCACCGCTGTTAGTAACTGCTTCAATGATTTTGCTAACCAGATCGTTATTTTTTGAACATGTTACAGTAATTTTGCCCTTGTCCTCATTAGCCTCTAGAACTCCTTGAACATCTCTTAGATTTGTCAACAACTCCTCGGTGACTTTATCTACCTTAATTTCTACGACTTGTTGAAACTCAATGGATGCAATAAGCTCCTCTTTACTGCCTCTAGCTATCACTCTACCATGATCCATAATAGCGATGTCATCACATATTTTTTCTACCTCTTCCATATAGTGTGATGTGTAAATTACCGTAGATCCTCTTTTGTTCAAAGTTTTAACAGACTGCAGAATTAACTCCCTAGACTGTGGATCTATACCCACGGTTGGTTCATCCATTATGATAAGTCTAGGACTATGAGCTATAGCACAGGCTATGTTAAGCCTTCGCTTCATCCCACCGGAAAAGGTCTTGCTAAATTGATCTTTTTTGTCTAAAAGACCTACAAACTCTAAAGCTTCCTCGACCCTTGCCTTAATCTCTCTTTTATCTACTTCATATAACTTTGCAAAAAAAGCTACATTTTCATAAGCTGTTAGGTCACGGTAAACAGCGATTTCTTGGGGCACGATACCAATTTTCTTTTTTATGTCATTTCCATTTTTGCTCAAGTCACTGCCAAACACATAAATGGACCCCTTATCTTTTTGAATAAGTCCGACAATACAGTTAATTAACGATGTTTTTCCTGCACCATTGGGTCCTAACAAACCGAATATGCTACCCTCTTTAATATTTAAGCTTACATTATCTAAGGCTAAACTTTCCTTATATCTTTTAACAACGTCCTGACATTGCAAAACCATAATACTGTCTCCCTCCTCTTTCTCCTCTTAGTTATATTCACATTTTATACCAGCTTTGCCACTACCGGTAGTGCCTATATAAACAAAATGATATGACTTTTGTCATATCATTTCTTGTTAAGCTTATCTCTTTTCTATTAATTCTGTAAGTCTATAGTAAGACGTTGTTTAGCAAAGCTTACCTCCACCAAATATATCCACCAATAATTAAAAAAAGCAAGGCTAAACTTATACTGGCATAAAGCCCCTTATTTAATCCATTTTCCCTTGTGTAGCTGTTACTTTTAGCAACAGCCTCCTCTACTTCTGCAGCTGCGTCAGCTTTAAAAATAAGTTCCTCATCTAAATATACCTTTCCTTTTTGTCCATCAAAACTAAAATTAGTTTCTGTCCCATCGCTGTTCACAAATTCTTTTATAGCAGCAGCATCCATCTTTGCATATATAGATGCGCCTTCATGGTAGAGAACATTTAACGTTTTATAATCAGCAGAGTCAACCCTGTAAAAAACCCAGGCTACCTCAAACGTATCCCCTTTTTTAAAAAGAGAAGCCAATACTAAATCTCCTTTTTGAGGTTTTTTTCAGCAACACCTTCAAACAAATTATATTCCTTAACCTTATCTAATGTTACTAGATTTTCTATAGGTGCCTGCTTTCTAGGCGCAGCTATATTTATTTCTTTTGCACTTATAATCTGCTTTTCTACACCGACAACAATTTGATTATCCGTAATCTCCATTATCTGTCCGACAACAAGTGCGTCATGGTCATTATGCATAAATCTATACATTTCATCAGCCGCTAATACTGTGCCAAAAGTTATTATAGATAATATGCCTAGTATAACATCACAAAACAATATTTTTCTTTGCACTTACCTCACTTCTTTCAATTCTTTATCAAATCTATTAGGTTAATCCTCTATTATGTTAAATATTCCCTTTAAAAACTCCTCTATTAAAGCATAGCTAGACCAAGTCCAAATAATCTCTTCATCCATAGAGCCGTTGTTAGCAGCAACTACCATGTTTACAACCTTCTCCCCCCTAAAGTCCCCCATAACAGTAAGTTTTTAGTCTAACCCTGCTTTACCTCACCTCTATATCCGGTCTCAATTTTCTAATTTCATCCTTATATTGTTCTACTTCTGCTTGATTATAAATACCACGGATCGATATTCTTTCTAAGTTTTCCGCTTCTTCTAACCCTACTATTTTAGTTGTATTATAAACACTTAAATCTTCAAGATGCGGAGCTTCTGTTATGTCTATCGTTAATGGCTCACTTTCATTAAACAAATCGTCATCTATGCTTAACCTTGTTAAATTAGGAAAGTTTGAAAGTTCTATAATTTCATCTTCTTGATTACCCAAGGAGTGTTGCCTTACCGTAAGCCACTCTAAATTCTCTAGCTTTGGAAGATCTGAAAGGTTAAAATCTGGATGCGGATCAGTTATAGTCAACCTTTTCAAATTCTCAAGTTTTGCAAGCTCGCTATAATCAAGTAACCTGTTTTGCCCTAAAATCCCCAATTCCCATAAACTAGGCAAGTGTTCGATTCCTTCTAAGCTTCTTACCGTTCTCCCCGTTATGTTTAGATGATCAATCCTTTCTAAGTCAGAACTTCCTTCCTCTAATTCAATATCTGCATCTATAAATCTATCTTCATAAGCATCAGATACTATCCTCTGAAGATTTGCATCTTTGAACACTCTTTGACTTTCCATATAAGCGCTAACATAGATATTAGAAGCCATAAGTAACGCTACTATGACTACTAACGCTGTAACATTTCTGAATCTTTTAGCTGATGAGCTCTTATAAATATTATAGATTATGCATCCCATAAAAAATGCTATCAAAATATACTCAAAATAAAAGACTGCTTGGAAATGATATTCAGCAACAATTCTACCTATCGCTAGTAAAGTTACAAATAATATGGCTTGTATTTTGCCATTTTCATTTAAAATAGCTTCTCTAATAAAGATAAACCCCAATATAAAGGCTGGATTTAAAATAGTCATCCATTGCTGATTTATTATTAAAAGTAACACTACGAGCGCCCCAAAAACATAAAGCATCTTTTCCTTTAACTCCATTATAAACTCCCCTTTTTTTAATTTTTAACACTAAAATTAACTGGCTATCTTACCTTAATATCTGGTCTTAGCTTTCTAATTTCCTCTTTATACTGTTCAACCTGCTTTAATTTACTTTCATCCTTGAAATTATAATACGAAATAGAAACCTCCTTTAAATTCTCGGCTTCTTTAAGCCCTACAATCTCAATCTCGTTATTTGTATATGATCTTATGCTAATAGTTTCAATTAGTGGGTTTTGCCTAATATCTATGGTTAGAGAACCGTCTCGCACTCTATTTTTTGCATCCAACCCTTCAGAAAAAGTAAGACTTTTTAAGTTTGGAAAATTTGATAACTCAATCTCAACATCAGTTAAAGCATCCCTATACTTTAGCTTCTCTAAATTACTCAAAACAGGCAAATCCTCTATCTCAAATTTTGGGTGAGGTTCATATATTCTTAGGCTTGTTAAATTATCTAAAGCTGCTAACTCTTCATAACTGGTCAATTTATCCTGTCCATCTAACCGAACCTCCCATATATTAGGGAAATTCTCAACTCCCTGCAAACTATTTACGCTATATAATAAATCCCTAGAGACAACTAAATAGTCTAGCCTTTCTAGGTCAGGGCTACTTTCAGCTATCTTTGTATCTGCGCCGATAAACCTAGAATCGTATAATTCATGTATAACTCTGTTTAAACTAGCGTCTTTTAAAACTCTGCTGTTAATGATATATATATGAGCTGACATTAACACAAATACTATTAACCCCAATATGGCAATATTTCTGTATTTATAAGTAGTAGAACTTAAATACATATTATAAATCAAAAAGGCAGTAAAGAATATCAGCATTACGTATTCAAAATAATGGATAGTAAAATATTGATACTGTAATATATATCCTAAAAAAAGCAAGCAGGCCAGTAGCACCGTCTGCAATCTACTAATATCTGTCACTTCAATTTCTTTACTGGCTGCTAGGTATATATTATAAATCACATAAGATGCTAAGAGTATAACTGATAAAAACTCAAAGTACCCTATAAAAATGACGCCAAGTAATAACACAAATAGTAGCTGTAATACTTTCTTTCTTGTTTCTGTCATTGTCACCTCTCTAATCGCTAAAATAGCAATTATCACTATAGGGTGGAATGTCAAATGCCAGCCTTTAAACAAAAACAGAAAAGCCAGTACAACTCCAACTAAATTAAATATTTTTTCCTTTGTATAATAACTTTCCATAATAAATCCCCCTTTTTCCCCATTGTAATTTTAAAATTTTTTACCCTTTACTAATAACTATAAATTTAATACCTTAGATCTCCTTTTCTCTTATGTCCTATATTTTCCATATACATTACTATTCTTTACAGAAAATTATAACTCCTCCTTATTTTTCAACTTTCTCATAAACTTTTTCATTCCATCTTAGACTGAAAAAATGTGCTTTCAAGTTTTAGCTATCTGCTTATTTGTGTTATACATAGTTTGTTTTTAAAACGACCATACTAAAGATATAGTATTAATAGGTAATTGCAAAATTATTTCCCCAAAAACTTTTACATCGATCGTAAAATTTGCAGTCACCTATAGAAATTTAGGGAGGTATCAACATAAAGCATGAAATTTTTTTCATTGTTTATTTTAGTATTTTTGTTAATCGGGTGTCAGCCGGGAGCTCCACAACAAGGAGCTGAAGAAAATCAAACCACGCCGATAGTTGATGACTATGAAGATGGAACTTATAGAGGGGTGTTTATAGACCGAGATGAAGTCCAGGTAAATGTCCAGTTTTCTTTAAATGATAACACAATAGAAAGCATAAACTTTAGGCGTCTGTTTTACAGCAACCAAGACTATCTAGAAGCTGACGATGAGACGATTCAATCACTAGGAGAGCAGCATCAACAAGTACTAGAATCCATCCAAGGAACAGATATTAACGAAGCTTTAGAAGAACTCTATGAACCAGGAAATCTTGCAGAAGATATCGACGGCTTTACCTCAGCCACTCTAAGAGGAAACAAAATACGCTCTGCCATAAAGGATGGTTTAAATAGAGGGGTTTATGTAAGAGATTAGTGTGATATATACGTTTAGTAAAAATGACTGAGCCAATTGTGGCTCAGTCATTTTTACTAACTAAACTTTGTAAGTCTTGCAAAAGACACATTGGGCTTCCTATGTATTTA
Source organism: Proteinivorax hydrogeniformans (assembly GCF_040515995.1). Classification (GTDB taxonomy): domain Bacteria; phylum Bacillota; class Proteinivoracia; order Proteinivoracales; family Proteinivoracaceae; genus Proteinivorax; species Proteinivorax hydrogeniformans. The sequence goes on from NZ_CP159485.1 coordinate 1,650,965, forward strand.
TCATAACATCTTCTTTTAACTTCTCAATAGTTTTTTCATATTCTTCATGTTTTACAGATACCCTGACTTGTTTACTTCTAAGACCAGATTTGTTTTTTAAGCATATTATAAACTCAGGCGACTTTTTATTAACAATTATACTTTCAATGTCTTCCCATTTATAAAAGTTACCCCTAGTGCTAATCCCGTTAGTATAAATTTCTTTGTCCTGAAATAAATACAAAAATAACCCTATTATCATAATGGAAAACGTCCATTCAAAAGCATGTTCTGTCCCAGAAGTAATATTCGAAAACAAATTTCTTGCAGCAACTATCCCAAACCATATAGTAGTAAGTGTAATTATAAAAGGATCGGGAATTTTACTTTTAAACTCTAAAGCATGTCTTTTTTGTTTTAGCTGCTTAAAACAGATCTTTCCAAAAAAATATCCTCCGATTAGTAAGAAGAAAAGAGATGCAGTTAACTCACTTAAATAAAACAGATAAAAACTCGATGTAAGTAGTAGGCTGACAATTACACAAAAAACCAAAAATCTTAAAAACATAAGTTTCCCTCCTTTTTATATTATATGAACAAATATTAAGATTAGAAGTTTTAAAGATGTATCGCTTTTGCCTACTGAAGGGTTAGTCGCTTGCTGGTAGCGCGTATTGTAGCAGTAGTGAGAAGTGGTAAGTTAGAAGTGGAAACCATTTGGGCTTCGATGTCCGTAGGCAATGAATTACCTGCTACGCTTAACCCTGAGTCATGAGTTTGAGTTTTTCGTGAGTCCTGCGCCCTTTGGGCTAGATTCTTCGGCAAGCTCAGAATGACGTCAAGAAAAAAAATACTGGCTGCTTATTCTAGGGAATGCCCCCTCTACCCTAGAAAACCAGTTAGATAGAAGATGGGTGGAAAGTGGAAAAAGCAGGGGCTTTCCTATATGGTTACCTAATATGAATGGGGTTGGACCAAGCATGTAGCTTATTTCGTTATGTTTACCGTGGCCAATTAAGGATTTGTTATTAGCCCCTTGGGTCTAGGTTCTTTGGCGGGCTTTAAGATGAAGTTAACTAATTACCATTAACAAAAACAATTAGCCGCGAAAACGTATAAATTAGCTACATGCTGGGTCTGAAACTTACTCCAAATTTGCATATTCTGCTTGGTCATAGATACAGTAGTTCTTCGATAAGTTTTACCGCTTAAGCTTACTGAAGGGTTTGTCACTTACTGGCAGGGCGGATTAGTACTAGTAGTATGAGGTGAGAAGTAAGAGGTTGGACAAATGGCCAGAAATTAATGCTTGTGAGTAGTGAGAGGTGGGAAGTCAGAAGTTGGAATCAACTTTGGTAACCATATAAGGGGACCAAAATGGCTAGACTGCTTAGAAGTGCCTAGATTCTAGGCGCAGTTGATGGACCAGGGCGGGAACGTATCTTCTAATACGTGACTGGCCTGGGCTAGCAATTGCAACAACGAAGATGGGTGCTGATAAACTGTCTGCAGCAGAGGAACTCCGTAGCCCAGAGGTAAATGACAAACCCTGAACTGACCTGAGCATGGGTTTGAGAGCAATTGGCCACGAAAACGTATAAACTTGCTTACTCTGCCGGGTCAAAGGGCTTGCTATAAATTTGCTTATTCTGCTTGGTCTACAAATAAACGGTTTTTGTTAAACTGCAGGAGATTTTACTAATAATATACACTTTAAAAGAACAGTGTCTATATCTCATTCCTGCTGCATTTTAACAGGGTCTTTCTTAAATGGTTATCTAATATGAATGGGGTTGGACCAAGCATGTAACTTATTTCGTTATGTTTACCGTGGCCAATTAAGGATTTGTTATTAGCCCCTTGTGGTCTAGGTTCTTTGGCGGGCTTTGAGATGAAGTTAACTAATTACCATTACCAAAAACAATTGGCCGCGAAAACGTATAAATTAGCTACATGCTGGGTCTGAAACTTACTCCAAATTTGCTTATTCTGCTTGGTCATAGATACAGTAGTTCGTTCGATAGGTTTTACCCTTAGGCTTACTGAAGGGTTTGTCATTTACTGGCAGGGCGTATTGTAGCAGTAGTAAGAGGTGGGAAGTCAGAAGTTGGAATCAACTTTGGTAACCATATAAGGAGACCCAAATGGCTAGACTGCTTAGAAGTGCCTAGATTCTAGGCGCAGTTGATGGACCAGGGCGGGAGCGTATCTTCTAATACGTGACTGGCCTGGGCTAGCAATTGCAACAACGAAGATGGGTGCTGATAAGCTGTCTGCAGCAGAGGAACTCCGTAGCCCAGAGGTAAATGACAAACCCTGAACTGACCTGAGCCTGGTTTTGAGAGCAATTGGCCGCGAAAACGTATAAATTAGCTACATGCTGGGTCTGAAACTCACTCCAAATTTGCTTATTCTGCTTGGTCATAGATACAGTAGTTCGTTCGGTAGCTTTACAAATAATGGCTGTCTTAAATTATCTTTTAGATAATTTAAGACAGCCATTATTGCCCTTAACTTCCTTTTAAAAATTGCACAAAATCCAAAGCAACTTTCTTTTCGCTTACGTTGTTAACAAACTTCCAGTTCTTAATAATAAAAAACCAAAACAACACCTGAAATGTAGTTAAGTAGACATCCTTTAGATCAAAAACAAAAAATCCCCGTAAACCTATATAGTCTAAGCTACCTCCCCATAGCACTCTATCTAAAAGAGAGCATAAATATCTCCAGTAGCCTTGTTTCAATCTTATTTCCTTTTCTATTATAAGCATATCTAAAAAGTAAAATAGCTAGCACTAATATTGCTGATGTCAGGATTATATGAAAAGCCTTCGTATTTTCAATACCTAGCATAGAATTATACCACGAGTAGTATGTGTTGTGGGTGGGCCTAAAATAGATAAAGTCCCCTATAAGATTGACATCAGATCCCCGGTAATTTCTAACTATAAGCTTAACAACTTGATCTACCGCTACCAGCGCTGCAATAAGTAAATATCTAAAATTCGATTTCATAGTTTCCTCCATCTTTTAAATATATCTTATACTATACTAAAACAATTAGGTAGTTTCAATATCTTATCTTGGTATAGTTTAGCACATATCAAAAGTTCCTGCCCCTTTCTAGCACCTATCTTTTCCTCCTTACCGCAGTCAAAAGATACCGGTATGTTTTTTGTCGTTAGCAAAAATCATAGCTAGCAAATTAGACAGTGGTAAGCCCCACTTTAAATGGTTATCATTAATTATTTTAAACACACGAGGAAAAGTATGGAGCTTTTCTTGGTAAAGAGACTTCTTAAATAGAAATGTGAAGTGATGTAGGACTAAACCGCAGTAGAGCAGCATAGTTTGTGCTTTGCTTACTGTCGTTTCATTCCACCACATAGTCCAAAATATTTGCATCCTCATGGGGCACTCCAAGATTAAACGAGTTTCTCAGCCATGAAAACCTAGGAGCTCCTTTGATTTTTGAGGCGACATATCCATGGTTAATTTTAGATAACGACCTATGGTTTCCATCTTCAACAGCTACCTTATAAATCTGCTGTGAAAATAAAATCTCACCTTCTAGATAAAAGTTTATTTTAAAATACTCTTCTTGCAATAAATCCTCTAAACTGTCCGAAGATGATATGCCATTTAGGCCAAAATTATCTATTATCTGGGCAACTAACTCCTCCTCTTCAATTATATAATCTTGACCATCTAATTCTAGAATCTCTATTTTTTCAACTTTATGCTGATTATCTATAATGTCTACAACCATCATATTAGCCCTTTCCCCAGGAATGTTATAAACTGCTATTGCTGCAAATATTACTAATGCTAAAATTATGATTTTCTTTTTTCTACTCAACATATACCCTCCTTTTATACACATTTAATATATACAGTAAATTTTTACACACAAAATGATACCTATAAGACCCTTAATTTCGTTTATATTAAAATCTATGCAAAACCTTATTCCTATTTTACATAAACTGATCATATGTATTTTTTATGGCTTCATTATAAAGTTTAGCATAAGTTGATGTTGTCTCTATATCATCATGTCCTAAAAGAATTCGAATATCTTCAAGGGGAGCGCCTTGTTGAGCCATGTGAACAACAAAGGTATACCTTAAAATGCGAGGATTTACTAAAAATCCAAGTTCTTTAGAGTAGTCTGCAAGGTAACGCTGGACAGTACGCTTACTAATCTTACTTTTTCTATCACTTAAAAAAACATATTCACTTTTTTCTTTAGTTTCTTTTATGTGTTTTTTTAGCCATAGAGCGCATTCTTCTCTAAAGTAAACTGTACGTTCTTTTTTTCCTTTACCTTCTGGTATTTTAATTTGTTTTTGTTTCCAGTTTATATCCTTGTGTTTTATATTTACAAGCTCGCTTGGTCTAACTCCAGTTGCGTAAAGGATTTCAATTATAGCTCTTTTTTTAGTATCTTTAACTATCTCTCTTAATTTTAAAACTTCCAAATCTGTTAAATAGCTTGGGTAAGTATCTGGTATTTTAGGTTTATCTATTCCTTTTGTGGGATCTTTTTTTATTAGTTCATCTTCTAGTAAAAAGTTAAAAAATGATCTAAGCGCAATTAACTCTTTTGCACGTGTGGCAGGGCTTAACCCTTTTTTGTTTAGGTAAAGCATGTAATTTTCTATATCTTTTTGAGTTATTTTGTCATAGTCTTTTTTATAAAAAGAGAAAAACTTGTTAACCACAAATTTGTACGTTTTTATAGTTTGTTTAGAAAACCTAAGATTATGCTCTTTAAAGTATCTATTTACTTCTTCGGCATTTTTCATCTTTTTTCCTCCTACTCCATACACTTTCTGTAAAGTTTATCTAACCTTTTTATCCCGATTTTAGTGTAAATAAGAGTTGTACTAATACTTTTATGCCCTAAAAAATTTTTGATATAGTTTATAGGTGCTCCTTGCTCATATTGTGCCGTGGCTCGTGTATGCCGCAACATGTGAGGTGTTAGCTTTATACCTAGATCCTCAGAAATTTTTTTGAAAATATGACTTATTGCCCTTTTGGAGAGTCTTTTATTGCGGTTACTTAAAAAAAGAGGAGTGGGCTTTTTCTCAGTAGGATGATTTTTTAAATACTCGTCAAGTAAAAATTGGCAGGTTACGTCAAAGTTTGCCTTTCGCATTATATTTCCTTTACCTGTTATGGATATAGTTCTATTTTCTAAATCTATATCTTCAACATCTATTTTTTGTAGTTCCCCAACTCTGCATGCTGTAGCATAGGTAAGCTCAACCAAAAGTCGATCCCTTAAAGGTAGTGTTTGTATATAAACTCTTAGTTTAGCAAAGTTACTTTCTGTTATGGATCTTGGCAGAGCTTTTTTAAGTTTAGGTTTCCATCTTTTTTTAATGAGCTTTTTTTCTTTTTCTATATAACCTTTTTTTTGGCAATACTTAAAAAAGGCTGAAAGCGAAGATAACACCCCTGAAATGGTTGTATCTTTAAGCCCTTTTAAACCCGTATAAATATATTCCAATACATCTTCAGCGTCGAGCTCATTAATAGCTTTATCCACTGCACCAAAAAAATCTTCTAGGACATATGAGTATTTTAAAGTAGTTTGTTTAGACCTATTTCCACTATCTAAATACAAAAGATATTCATTTATAATTTCTCTAGTTTTTTTTGATACAATTTCATTTTCTACAAGCCTAATATTTTCCATGGGTTACACATCCTTATACATTAGTGTATTTTTCATGTTGCTTTTTCCTATCTTCTGCATTAAGCTCTGCATAATTGCTAGTTGTATTAATGTTTTCATGGCCTAATATTGTTTGAATAATAGGAATAGGAACATCTTTTGACTCTAAAGTTGCACCAAGGGTGTACCTTAGCATATGGGGTGTGACTTTAAAATCTAGTTTTTCTGAGTATTCTCTGCAGAGCTTATGGATATAGTCTGAAGAAAGTTTTTCTCCTTTTTTATTGCAAAAAAGATATTCACTTTCAACTTTTCTATTGTTTAAATACTTTCGTAACCAAGCTTCGCATTTTCTAGTAAATGGCACTTCCCTTTCTTTTTTTCCTTTACCTTTTCTTATAGCAATAACCTTTCTATCCCAGTCGATATCTTTATCTTTGGCAACTTTAATTTCTAAAGCTTCGGTTATGCGCGCTCCTGTAGCTCTTAAAGTTTCTATAAGAGCACGTAGTCTTAAGTCACCTTTTATAGTTTCTAGTAATCTAACAAGTTTTACATCGTCTAAGTAACCATGGGGATTTTTTTTAGCTTTAGGTCCATCGATGCCAATAGTAGGGTTAATGTAGTGATAATCATCTTCTACTAAGAACTCATAAAAGGATCTAACTGCAGTAAGTTTTAATCTTCTACTTTTCCCTGTAAGTCCTTCATCTTTTAAAAATATAAGCCAATCTTCAACATCTTCAGGTTGTACTTTATCAAATTCTTTTGGACAAAATGTGAAAAATTGATTTAGAGAAATTCTATAGCTTTTTTTAGTCGCTTCACTATAATAATTAAACTCTTTTAAAAAAAGGCTTATCATACTTTTAGTTTTTTTCAATTTTACCACCCCATTGCTCTGTTATATTCGTCGATCACATCATCTGTCAGTATCTTTGCATAAACTCTAGTGGTGTTTAAATCTTCATGGCCGAGCTGTTTGGAAATAAAATTAATTGATTTTCCTTTTGCTAACATATGGGTAGCATATGTATGCCTTAGAGTGTGAGGACTTATTGATTTATCCAAACTAGCACTTTTACCTAAATTACGTACGACTTTAAAGTAAATGTACTTAGAAGCTCTTTTTCCGTAGATATTTATAAATAAAGCTTCTTCATCGTCAGTTCTACTATTTAGGTATTCCTGCAATAAAAGTGCACATTTGGTTGAAAAGAACACTGTTCTTGTTTTATCACCTTTTCCTTCTATAATAGCTGAAGTATTTTTAATATCTATATCCTTTCTATTTAAATTTTGAGCTTCGAATTGTCTACAGCCTGACGATAACAAAAACTCAACTATTACCCGTTCTCTTAATGGCAACTTTTCTGCATGATAATTTATAGCTGCTAGCTCAGACCTAGTGAGGTATTTAATGATTCTGTCTTCTGTGGGAGGTAGCCAACGTTTTTTTATTAACCTCCTATCAACAAACCCTTTTGCTAAACAGAATTTAAAAAAACTACTTAAAATCCAAAACACACTGTGGAAGGTTGCAGCTTTTTTGTCGTCATAATTTATAGACAGCCAAATACGTACATGCTCTGGTCTTAATTTTTCAAGTGGCACACTTAAGTCACTTAAAAATCTCCCCAAGCATGCTTTGTATTTTTTAATCGTCAACTCTCCCTTATCATCAAGTTTTAATTTCCTTATAAAAAGATTTAAAACCTCAAGGTTACGTTCAGTATAATTTGGGATGATTTCACAACTTTTTTCCATTTTACCCTCCTTTTGATTTTAAGGATAGATTTTAATACTTGAATTTGTTTAGGGCACAGCAAACACACCCACTTGTTGCCTAGCTATGCAAAGTGGTTGCAAAGTCCTTTTATTCAATTGTTTAGTTGCTTGTTTAGCTTTGTAAAGTCCCCCCTTTAAACGACGAAAGGACCCCGTCTAAGCGACGGAAGGTCCTTTTTTCCCATAAAACAGACTTTGGGAAAAGAAAAATATCGTTATATTTATTTGTGAGTATTATAACCAGCGGTCAGAAGTTTATACATATTAACTTTAATGAACCTTTGATACTACAATTTCAGTTAAGTTTTGTTATGTAATGTAAATAACTGTTTTTATACCGTTAGTAAGCAGCCACTTAATTTAAATCATACATAAGGTTTTTTCTACTAAGCCCCATCATATTGTCAGGTAAGGGAACATTTATGTATTTCTTTTTAATACTTAAAAAACTAAAATTTAGATTTTTATAAATACTACCAGAAGTAAAATGAACTAGCTCATTTCCATTTTCTTGCTTGTAAGTCCTCAAGTTATCTTCCAAACTTCGCTCTGTTCTACTTTTTACAATCTCTCTAATATAAGACTCTTTTGTATCACGAGTGAAAAATAGTTTATTATATGCATTTTCAACTGCTAATTTATTTAATGCTGAAACTTCTTTTTTTGATTTAATATTATATATCGGTGTATTACCTAAAAAATCATACACATACGGATCAAAGAGACATAGTACATAATTGCAGCTTAACGGCATAAAAATTTGGATTCCAGCGTTTTCTAGTCCATAGCCAATTCTATAGTTTCTGGATACGTATAGTTTATTGTAAAATATAACTGGGTGATCACAGGTTATAAACTGATGATGATTTGTTTTGTTACATAATAAAATCATCCCTAAGTCCCTAAGTTGCTTTGCCTCTTTTAACGCGATGTCGATGGGTACCTTACTTGGAACTTCTTTAAATTCCTTAAAGTCACTTTTTTTAATATTACCATTGTTGAGTCCCTCATCTGGAACCATCTTTTCCATGAACTCATATAAGTATTTATGTCTATCCGAAATTTTTTTTGTCCTGTAATGAGAAACTGCAATAAACTCTAAGAAGCTGTTATAGTCTTCTCTAGTTAAATAATAAAGTTCCTTTGATGAAAGAAGTTTGCGAATTATTCGTGCCCATATACTCTCAAGCTTACCCAATCTACCCTCAAGCTCCCCATTTTTTCCATAAAGATATCTACTATACGCCACACTCTTTATCGAAGCGTTTGTTACATGTTTTTTTGAATCTAACATAAACATGCCAATATTTTTTCTATTGTGCGAGTAATTTCTTAAATAAAACTGAGGTACATAGTGTTGCTTTTTAACCTTCCCCATTGCAGTCCCTTCTCCCCCATAATTTCTGTTCGTTAATCTTGCCATAAAGCAACAGAATAATCATCCAATATTCTCTATATTTTTTCTTATTTGTTTCTTTTGTAATATTGCGTTTTTAATGCATATAAACTTCATATCTGATAAGTAATCCACGGTTCCATCATAGATCTTCAGTAGATCTCTACCAACGGGATTTAAAACTCCTCTATGTAGATGATATCGACCACTTTCTGCGTAATCTCCCGCTATGTTAGAGACCAAGCCATAAATCCACATTCTTGTATCAGTGCCATTGTTTATCATATCAATATACTCTGAAAGTCTCTCCCTAATTAAATCGTCAACTTGATTGTTAACCAGTTCAAAAGCATAACTGTATTCGCTAAACCTTTCTTTTATTTCATCAAGTATCTTTATGGCTTTATGAATATGATGGGGGTAGTTAATCAATTTATATATGATGGTTTTAACTTCTCTTTGCTCTTCATTTTCCTCTAGATAGGCTCGTTGCAAATAACTTAATGACCCTAATTGTTCTACTTTACTCTTTTCTATATGCCGCTTAAACTCATTTTTATAGCTGTCAATATATTTTTGGTCGTCAAATAAAACTGCACATAGTATAGCACCTTTATACGACTGTATAATGAAAGGGTCACATATTAAGCTAGATCTAAAACTTACCTCTGCTACTGCCAACTTTTCTCTATTATCTCTTTTTAGTAAGTCAGAGAGTTTGATACTGTTTAAAATATCTTCACCTAACCTAAACAAAGTTAAACCAAACATCGAAAGTATCATTTTCACATCTTTTTCACTTTCACTTATAGCAACAAAATTGTTCTCTACTAGCTCATAAAAGTCTGATAATAAAAGAAAATCCTTTACCTTTGCAACATCATGATTACAATTACAAAAAATTTCATTGAAAACATACAAATTAACTTCTTTCCATTTCTCATGCTTCATAAGCAAAGGCATAAGATCATCTATGGTCTCAATTTTTGTTTCTTCCCAAGCTACCTCCATACTCTATCCCTCCTCTACCTGACTTCCCATACATCTCTTGTTTTACAAACTATATTCATATCTTTTAAAAATATCAAAAATCTGCATACATTCATAAGTTATTTAAAGTTATTAAGCGCTTCAGGCAAGCATATAAATATATCAAAACCTTAAGGAGGTTCCTATTTTGTTGAATGTATATTATCAAGGTGAACAAATGCAGTGTGAAACGCTATTATCCACGGATAATGATTTAAGAAAAGTGTTAAACATCCTTCAAAATGTGAATGATAAAAAACAACCTATTAACCTACATGAAATTGGAGCAACTATATTTGATATAGCATCAAGCTATTCATGTATACATGGTATGGACAGTGTACAAAAGCAAGCTTTAGCTAATTTGGGTTATATCTTATTCACCCGTAATGAGAATACAGTTAGTAGAGAGCACTTATATGAGAAGATATTTTTGACTTTCTTTGAGATTGTTGAATAGTCTTACCAAACGTAAGGCCAATCGCTAACTGTAGACCTTCTCAAGGTCTTAATGTGAATAACCCTTTTATTACTCTTTTTTTAATTACAATCACATTTACTTTCATACTTAAATACTTTCTCATAATACCTATACTTTCTCCTAATTCCTGCATTCTTTATCTTTCTAACCGAAGGTATTGCCACTTTAAAAGAAACGAGAATTTCACTCTTTTTAGCTTCAGGCACAAATGCTATATCAAGATGTGTGAAAGTATTTGCCTTAAAGGTTCCGTAACTGGAATTTGGGTAATTTAATTTTGCTATAGCGCCATCATGTTCAAAGTAAAGATCCTCTACTTTTGAATCATATAGTTTAAATGAGTTTTTATGTAAATAAGGTAAACGTTCATAATTAGAAGAATTACTTTTTTCTATAACTCTTAAATCAAAATATCCTATATCGTTTGGCGAAGGGTTAACTATTTTAATAATACAAGCTTTGCCTTTAAATAAAACTTTCGGTCTTTTACATATAAACTCATTATGGTTTTCATATGCGTTTCCTACATTTATCAATTTGTCTTCTATGCAAACTTCCAACCTTTTTTTTACTTGTTTATAATTAGCAAATGACAATGCTAGGGCTAAAAAAGAAATTATTACAGGTATTAAGAACTTTAATACTTCCCAGTTCATTAACGAATCACCTACTTGCCTATGATTTAATCATACTTAGTTTCAGTAGTTAGCCGGAGTGCTGCTCCGGCTAACTCTAATCTTCTTCGAGTCATATACCAATAACATTATTCGCCTGTGGCTTACTCCATCTTCAAAACTCTTATGATGCTATCCTTCTAATATAGAATTCAATTTATTTTTAATAGTAGCTTCTTCAAATGTATCAAGTTTATCTAATGCTTCATGTATTATAACTTTTATATCCTCAAAGTTATCATGCAGCCTTGCTTTTTTAACTAGTGGTAATAATTCTTTATCTAAATCAATTTCTTTATATTGTCCTGACAACTCTTTCTGATCTTTAGCTTTGTACAAAACAGCTAGCATAGCATGGAACAACGCATCTCTATACTTCTTTTCTTTATTTACTGCTTTCGCCTCAAGTCGCTAATTTTGCTGATATCCTGAGGCCTTTTCAGAGCCACATCATTTAATAGTCTCCATGCGTCATCATTTTTTTTTATTTTAAGTAACAGTGTATGCAATTTTTTATAATGATTAAAACTAGCGTTAAGATTGGGTTCTGCTAGAGCTTGCTGTCGCAACTTTATTGCATTTTCATATTCTTCTGCTTTCTCTAAGCGCTCTGATTCTACCAGCAACTCAAGTGCTTCGCCACCAGCTTCTATTCCCGAGTGTTTTTTTGCTAATATGTCCGTATCTTTAGCTGACCTGTCTGACTTGTTGCTCTTAAACAGTTTACTTAATATACTCAATAACATCGCCTCCTCAAAAGAATTCTATTTAATGATTCATTCTAGATAACTGTAAGATAACCTTTAAGATATTTCAAAAAATTGTATAAATTCGATAACACAAAAAGGACACTTCCCTATATTGGGATATGTCCTTTTTGTGTTCTATTTTTTCCTATCTTCTATCATCTATCTCCTACCACCTAATGCATCTGATCATATCCCGGAGCGTTATCCGCCTTACGATGGCTCATGCCATCTTGGGCTTCTACGTGGTGCTGTAGTCCTCTGTTTAAACTATCGTCTTCTAGGCAGCTGTAAAGGTGGTATGCTAGGTCTTCTCTGGTTAGTAGCACTTCTTCTAGGACTTCTACTGTTCCAAAGTCTTTTAGCTGATGTGCTCTGTCTATTTGTTGCCTAAGCTTGTTTTGCATGTTAATTTCATGTTCTAAGTCGTTTCTTAACATATCTCGCATGGAAAACCTTCCTTCAGCTTCGTGCTTAATATAGGAAAGCTGGTGTTGTGCTTCTGGGTGCCCTGTTGGTAATCCACCTAGTCTTGCTATACGCTCTCCTATTTTATCTATATGCTCTACTGTTTTTTCAACATGCTCTTCTAGTAGGTGGTGTAATGACAGAAATGATTCTGGTCCTTCTGTTAGCCAATGATGTTTGTTGTATTGGTGAAGGGCGACGTGTAGTGCACAGTTGTGCTCATCTAGCATTTGCGCCATTTCTAGTCTTGTGTCGTGATCTAATGATATACCTGAGCCTTTTACAGTTTGGGGCTCCTGTCTTTTTACCATTTTATGGTCAGGGGTGGTTCCAGATAAATTTGGTGCGTTTGGGTTGGTATCAAGTTGATTGTTGGTTTGTTTGTGCATCCTTGTTTCCTCCTTTTGATTAATGCTACTAAAGGTTTCTTTTTTATTTTTTGTTTTGTCAATTTTAATATGTTGGTATTTAACTGTAGTTATGGTAAATCAATAGCTTAATGGTAATAATATCATTATTAAAGGAAAAAGGAGTTTTTTTATATGCTGCCTTACATAACATTAAGTAGATTTGTATTTACCGTTTTTCCCAAAGTAAAAAACCAACTTGAAACTTATAAAGATTTTCTTAAAAATTGTCCCTCGCCAGAACTAAAAAAACAGGCGCTAAGAAGCATTGAAGACAAAGAGTTTCACTGTCTAGGTGGTAATATCTATAGCGTCAGAAACTATAAGTTAATCCCTTTTATTACTGCTTTTCAAACAATTTCCGACTATCTAGATAACCTTTGCGACCGCAATAACGTAACAGATGAAGAAGCTTTTAGAAAGTTACATAATGCTATGTTGGAGGTTTTCGATAAACAAACGTCTCATAACTTTTATGAAAAGTATCCCCAAAAAAGTGATGGTGGATATCTTGATTACCTAGTAGATGAATGCATGAAAGCCGGTAGCACCTTGCCATCTTTTTCAAAAGTAAAAAAAGACTGCTATGAGTTAACTACTTTATATGTTGACCTCCAGTCATTAAAGCACTTAGACCCTAATATTAGAAAGCAGCGACTTATAGATTGGCATAGCAACCAAAGCGATGCCAACAACCTTTTTTGGTGGGAATTTGCAGCATCTACAGGTTCAACTTTGACAACTTTTGCTTTGATGTTATCTGCTTCTTCAAAAGACTTATCTTCTAGCGAAATCAAAGCTGTTAAAGAAGCTTACTTTCCTTGGATATCAGGTCTTCATATTTTGCTAGATTATTTTGTAGATCAACAAGAGGATAAAGAAGAAGGCGACTTAAATTTTGTCAGTTTTTACCCTACTGAAGAAAAGCTTTTTGATCGTATGAAGTTTTTTATAAAGAAAAGTATGGAGTCCGCCTATTCACTTAAAAACAGTGAGTTTCATACTCTTGTTGTTCGAGGATTATTGGCTATGTATCTTTCGGACCCTAAAATAGAAAAGCAGAATTTAAAATCCCTATCTAATGAGTTTTTATCGTTGGCAGGACAAGATGCCCACAGTCTCCATAAATTTTGCGTCAGATTAAGAAAACACGGTAAAATATAAAGTGAAACTAGCAATCGGTAAGGGCCCTTAATTACAATCTTGACTCTTTTGCCATCTTTCAAACTGGAGGTCTAACAGCCAGTTAACCTGATACAAAAATAGTTCCCCTCTGCATGGGGAACTATTTTACTTTTCTCTTTTTAGAGTCATTTCAGCAATGTTTTTTAAAATTTCTTTTTGTGTATCGCTTTTAATTATTTCAATGCTTTTAAGACAATTATCAATATGCCCTCTTGCCACGTTTTGGCAGTACTCAATTACATTGGCTTTTACCACTAACTGTGAAACCACTGAAAAATCAATTCTGCTTTCTATCTGAAGGGTCTTTATCACCTCTAGCTCTTGATCTTTTTCAAGTAAGTTTATAATCGGCAGCGTAATATTGCCTTCTTTTAAATCTTGGAATTTAGGTTTTCCTAATTCATTACTACACCCAACCACATCTAATAAGTCATCTATCACCTGAAAAGAGTATCCAAGTTCTAAGCCATAGGTTTCTAAGGCTGTTAGTTCGATATCACTAACCCCTGCTAATTGACCTCCACTTTTACAACATGCCGCTAGTAAGGTCGCAGTTTTTCCAAAAATTTCTCTATAGTATTGCTCATAACTCTTATTTAAATTATTTCTATTACTTAACTGCTCTATTTCTCCTACACTCATTGCAGTAATAGCCTTTGTAAAAGTTGCTAAGACTTCTTTATGTTGGTAAATCGAAAGAATTTCAAAGGCTTTAGCAAACAAAAAGTCCCCTACTAGTACTGCTATACCATCAGACCACTTACTGTTTATCGTACTAGCTCCTCGTCTCATCTTAGAGCTATCCACTATATCATCATGTATTAAGGAAGCGGTATGAATAAGTTCTGCTGCTACACCTACATCAACCGCTTCTTTTCTATTATCCGGTCCTGCTGATAGAATTACCAATAGAGGTCTTAGCCTCTTTCCTCCCCTTTTAATTAAATACTGGGCCAAATACTGAGATTTTTCACTTTCGGATTGTGTATATTCCAAAAGTCGAGCTTCCACTTCCGATAGCATATCCTCAATTACACTTTTACTCTTTAAGTCAGTTTCTAAGCTGTTAAGCATGTCTTCCCACCTTTTTATTATTTAGGATTAGCATCTCCTAATACCAGTGAGTTATTCTATTTGCTACAGCTTATAATCATGGGAAAACTAGTCAGTTCAAACGGGGCCTCGTTAAATGCCCCATAAACATTTATTTTACGATATTCTAGCTTCGACAACATTTCCATAATTTCTTTGGAAGTGATTGGATAAAGCCTAACGTTGTTGGTAAGTTGTTTTTCAGGCACTTGTAAAGTAGTTTCGAAGTTGATAAAGCCATCTGTTAAGGAGTAATTTCTGAAGAATTTCAAATCGTTATCGGGGTTTTTAATGGTGGGGAGTGAGTCAACATTTTCCTTTAATATCCGATCGTAATTAACTGTTTGAATTATTAGCTTGCCTTCAGGCTTTAGAAGTTTTTTTAACTTTGATAATAACATCTCTATTTGCTTTAAACCTAAAAAGTGGGGCAAAGTATTTCCTATACAATAAATAGTATTATACTGTTTGCTTTCATCAGCATTAAAGATATCTTCTTTGCTAAAATGTAGGTTCTCTAGTCCCTTTCCCTTTTGTTTAGCTTTTACTATCATTTCATCAGATAAGTCTATGCCCTTAACTGTATAACCGGATTTAGCTAGTGCAACAGCATAACCTCCTGTTGCACAGCCTACATCCAAAATATTACCACCTTTAGGAGTCCTGCTTTCTACAAACTGCAAAGTTAGGTCTTTTACCGGAAAAATATCATCGTAATATTTTGCGATTTCTTGATAAAACTTCAAATGATCACCTGCTTATTCCTCAATTTTTATTGCTTCCACAGGACAACTATCTGCTGCCTCTTTTACTGCTTCTTTATCTTGTTGGTTTACACTATCAACTATTACTTCTGCTATGTTCTCATTATTCATTTTAAAAACCTGAGGGCAGACGCCTTCACAAATCCCACACCCGATGCATTGATCTTTATCTACTTTTACTTTCATTATTTACCCTCCTTATTTTTTTATTCTTACTGACATTATAACTAACATAGATTTACTTGGCTGTGATACTGGTCAAATTTTACAATAGTACTTTAATTTTGTTGAAATTTGGCTAATTTTGTACTAAAATTAGATTAAAGGAATTTGGGGGAGGAAAATTTATTGGCTAAATTAGTACAAATATTAGTTTCTATTTTAGTTTTAATTATATTGAGTGGAGGAGCATTTGTTTATTTCACTAAGGACAGTCACGGCGAACTAGAATATAACAACAGCTTGCTTCATGAGAACCTCGAGTTCCAAAGAGGTTATAAATACATCGAAGAATCTCAATATGAAAAAGCGCTAAATTTCTATCAAAGAAGTTCTTTTGAAGATGGTTACTTAAATGATAAAGGAAGGCAATTGACATTAGTTCTAAGAAGACTCATCAACGCGGAAAAAGACTATACTTCCCAAAAGCAATTTTTAGACGAAGTTCAAATAGTAAAAAATGAAGTTTTTGAGCCAACTTTTAAAAAGCTAGAAGATATGTTTGATCTGTATAAAGTTTCAGAAAACATCATAAAAGAAGATATCTACAATATTGATACCAATGAAGCTTCCGAACTACTGAATTCGTGGGCAAGAAACAAAGATGATTATCTTCTTTTCATAGACGAACTTTCACAAAAAACTTTTCCTTATATGACAGATAGGCAACAAGAAAGCTTATACAAGGTAGCTGTATACTCTGTAACACCTGTTAGCATTTCCTACCGGCTTACACACACTGATGACGATATTGGGGAAGATGAGTTTAAGCTTGTAGAGAAAAGCTGGAACAACTGGGAACGTGAATATCAGGTGGTAAATGATTTCAAAACTTCTTTTTCAAACAGTTATGATTTGCTTAAAGAAGAAGTTGAGCAACTAAAACAAGGTTACAAAGGAATCGAAAGTCAGTTATATAGTCTTCTACCCAATTTATCTAAAACAGATCTATAAAGTTAACTTCATCTAGTAAGGCTAAAGACCAGTTAAAATGTGATAAATGTTGCCGGGACGTATCCTGGCCAAAGCAAATAAAAAAAGGTTCCAATCATCGACTTTTGATGATTGGAACCTTTTTTTTACTAAATAACTTAATTCTAGGTGTTGGATTTTTACTGACATTTACGAGCATGAGCATTGACCACTGTAAAACCAACACTTTTGGTAAAAAGGACGATGCTATATCTACTGTGGAAAGCTCATGCTATTTCTTATGTCAAAGCCTCATATTGCCTATTACATTGCAGTTAATCATATAAGATGGCTGGCGCAGAGGTCAACCACTACCTCTTCTATGGATGGGGTTTGGAAAAGATGACGTTTTACCCTCTTTGATTTAATAAAGTTTTATCAATTGCGAACCTGGATAGAAGTGCTCTAAAATTTGCTCATAACTATATCCTGCTTTTAGCATACCAACTACTCCATATTGACTCATGCCAGCTCCATGACCATTGCCGCCACCTCTTATTACATATCCATCTTCTATTGACGTAAAGTAGGCAAAAGAACTTGGCAAAATCGCATAATTAGCTCTTTTAGATCCATCATTTAGCTGCAGGTAGACATTATCTTCATAACAAACAGGAGTTATCACAAAGCGAATATTATATTCCTTAATAACTCTGTAAGTTCCATTTGCCCCTATAATATCTAAGGACATTATGTTTCCACCTTCACCTCTATCAACTACTTCAAATTTCTTTAGTTTCCCCAACGGATTTTTAGGAATATCTTTAGATATAAATTCGCCACCTTCTAAAGTTTTTACAAAATCAGGCTGGGCCTTATGCCTATCAGCCAAATTTCTTTCTATAGCGTTTTGAAGTTGCTTGTTTGTCATCTCTATTTCCCAACGATAAAATGGCGAAAGGCTGTCAAAACTATTTGGAGCTTTGTCAATAAATCTCTTAAACTTATCGTCCGACGATATATCCCATATTTCTTCAAGACCTTGACCCCTAGCTTGTAGATAAGGTATCGGATCTGAGGGGAATTTCCCAGTCACACCATCATGCCATACTTCATGTGCTGCTGCGGTATACCCAGAGGATGTTGAAAAAAACTTTGCTTCGATTGGTCTATCATTATAATGTAAAACCTCCCCCTTTGTGCTATAAACGACTTTTTCAATTTGGTTGCTACCGTCTATGTTATTGTATACTTGACTTAATACGCTGTCATCTACATGAGCTGATACATGTCCAAATGGTGCTGAATATATGTTTGACACAGCAAAGGTTCGAGCAGCTATCGCTTGAACAGCTAAAGCTTCCTCGCCAAAAGATATAGGCATTTCACTTAGTATTACACCAGATAGGTATTGTTCTAGTTTAAGTTGATTAATTAAAAGCAGACCCTTTTCTGATGGAAAAACCTCAAGGTGCCCATTATAGCTAACCCCTGAGCTTTGTCTTTCGATATTATTTAGGTAAAACTCTCCTAATTCACCGTTTGATAATAAAATTCGCTCACTAGTTGTAAGGTTTAAATCATGGCCGGTTACCTGTAACTTTTGTTGGTCATTATAGGCGATTTTTAAAGGAGTATTTGCTGGCACTGTATATTGCGCTCTAGACTCTGCCTTTTCAACCTTTATACTTTCATTGCTTCTAATTTTAACTACTCTATGATATATACCTTGAAAATTTGAGGTGTTTATAGCAACCCTTATAGTTTCTGGTGAAAACTTTTCTAAAGTAACTGCTGCCACTGCCAAACCATGATTTTTATAAATCTTGACATTTTGTTGGCCGATAAAAAGCCTGTTTTCTTGGCCATAGACATAAAAATCTGGAGCTAATTTTGTCTTATCTAGCCCCCTCCCATACACACTGGGAAAGGTATGGTATATATCATCCACAAGTACACTATCTAATTTATTTTCTGCAAATAGATATTCTTCATTGTAAGCAGCCTCATAAACTTCACCTGTTTTTATATTCCCAACTTTATTTATAGATAATTTTTCTTGTCCGTCATAAAATGTCTTATCTTCTGAATAAAATATGTACCCATGATTTATATCTTTGAGCTTAATAATGCTCTGTCCATTTACTTTCGTAAGCTTTAATGGGATTTCTTGCTCCCACTTTGGAGACTTTAGCTTAGCCTCCTTAAAAGAAAAGGGATGGTAGGTAACTTCTAGGTTTTCAAAGTTTTCGCCTCGGTGCAAAAATGTAAGTAAGTTATACTGTGGGTGCTTTTTATCAATATTTAAATTTGCTAGATCATCGACAAATTCTTGCATCTGATTTTTATACCACTGGCTGTAAAAAAACAACCCCATTACTGAAATAACTGCTACGATAAATACACTGTAGTATATTTTCTTTTTCAAGCTCTCCCCTCCTTTTGATATAATAGAAAAAATATGCCATAATGTTAATACAAACATATAATTCCATTATATTAGTAGTTTCTATAAAATGTCCATAGATTCGGAGGTTAAATATATGATTCTTTACAATAAATATTCAGATCACTTAAAACAAAAGTATGGAGAAAAAGTTTATAAATTGGCTATAAACCTCCCTCTTACTTGCCCAAACAGAGATGGTTTTTTAGGCACCGGTGGTTGCACCTTTTGTGATGAGGGTGGCGCAGGGTACGATACAGAATGTAAAGAGATTTCTGTAAAAGATCAACTAACTGATGTCAAAAGTAGAATCGAAAAGAAGTATAACGCTAAAAAGTTTATTGCCTACTACCAAAATTACTCAAATACCTATTTGCCGATGGATGATTTCAAAAACTATATATATGAAGGCGCAAAGTTCGGAGTAGTTGAAATTGCTGTTTCTACTAGGCCTGATTCTGTTACAAGGGAACATCTTGACTACCTACTAAAAATTTCTAAAGAGTTTAACATAAATATTTCCATTGAACTGGGATTACAGTCCGTAAACTATCACACTTTAAAGAAAGTACATCGAGGTCATTCTTTGGCAGAATACATAGATTGTATAAATCTTATTAAGAACTATCCCTTTGAGATATGCACCCACTTAATTCTCAACTTACCTTGGGACGATATCAGCGACTCTATCGAAGCTGCAAAAATAATATCCGCTTTAAAAACACACCAGGTAAAGCTTCACTCTCTTTTTATTGTAAAGGGAACTGTTATGGAAAAGCAATTTGAAAAAGGTGACTTTGAACTAATCAGTATGGAAGATTATATAGCAAGGGTTATTGCTTTTTTAGAGCACTTAGACCCAGATATAGCTATACAAAGATTGATAGGTCGAGCTCCTAAGGAAATAGCCCCCAACTCTAACTGGAGCACTAGTTGGTGGAAAGTTAAAGAAGCTATAGAGTGGGAAATGGAACAACGGAAAACCTACCAAGGTAGACTATTTAATTACACCGGTGGTAGCGCTTATAAAAAACGTTTTTAAAAAACAATAAAAACTTCGTTTAAAAACCCTCCTTTTTTCGCAACCTATTAAAAAGGAGGGGGTTAAAATAGATTGGTTTTTGGATACCACCCATAACATTATATTCTTTCTTTCAATACTACTAGAGTGGTTTGCTGCATTAGTGATCGTTGCAGTTTCTATTATTGTCCTAACTGGTTATATCTTTTCTTTGTTTAAACCTGCTGAAAAGTTAAGGTTAAGCTTAGCTAGAGGATTGGCTTTAGGACTTGAGTTTGCTTTAGCTGGAGAAATATTACGTACTATTTTAATTCGAGAACTAGAAGAATTATTTATACTAGGAGCAATCATTATTTTAAGGGCGGCGCTTAGCGTTCTCATACATTGGGAGATTAGTCATACCGTTAACTGTCTTCAAAGTGAATGCGAGATTCATGAAGAAGATAAAACAAAAAATAAAGCTAACCTTAACAGATGACCATAAAGTAGGCCATCTGTTTTTAAATTAGCCATGGAGGTATAGTATGAACTGGAAAACTGTTAGCAAAGAGTATATACACAAAAGCAATTTTTTAAACTTAATACTTGATACATCGATACATCCTACACTAGGCAAACATCAGTTTTATAGAATCAACCTTTCCAACTGGGTAAATGTTGTAGCCATAAACAAAGATGGAGACTTTATATTGGTTAAACAGTTTAGACACGGAACCAAAAAAATTACCTACGAGGTGCCCGCTGGAGCCATTGATAAAGGGGAAGAACCAAAGTCTGCTGCTATTCGTGAATTAACAGAGGAGACCGGCTATACGGGCAACCCTATCTATTTAGGTAAGGTAGAAGTTAACCCTGCAATTTTGAGTAATTATTGTTATTTTTACTTGGTTTTGGATTGCGAACTAGTATCAAAGCAATGTCTAGATGCTACCGAAGATATAAAAGTCTTACACCTAAAAAAGGAGCGGGTCAAGCAAATGTTAGCTAGCGAAGAAATAAACCACTCCCTAGTATCTTTAGCGCTTTATAAAGCTTTTGACTTTTTACAGAAAAAATAGCTTTTCTTTTATACCTAGTTTGTTATATAATATATAAATGACTGTAAATTTCTATGCAGAATGATTTCACTAGTCAGGATGCAACGTTCAGAAAGGGATGAACTAAATGGATATACAACAAAAACAGATACGCAATATAGCCATTGTTGCTCACGTTGACCATGGTAAAACTACACTAGTTGACGAGCTACTTAAGCAAAGTGGTGTGTATCACGAAAAACAGCAAGTAGAGGAAAGAGTTATGGACTCTAACGCCTTAGAAAGAGAACGGGGCATTACAATCTTGGCAAAAAATACGTCCGTTATGTATAAAGACATTAAGATAAATATAGTGGATACACCCGGGCATGCGGATTTTGGTGGTGAAGTAGAAAGAACTCTATCTATGGTTGATAACGTACTGTTGGTGGTGGATGCATTCGAAGGTCCTATGCCTCAAACTAGGTTTGTGCTAAAGAAGGCTTTAGAGCTTAAATTAAAACCTATCGTAGTGGTAAACAAAGCAGATAGACCTAACGCTCGCCCAGCAGAAGTTATAGACGAAGTACTTGACCTTTTTATCTCCCTAGATGCCGATGATGAGCAGCTAGAATTCCCTGTAATATATACAAGTGCTATCCAAGGATGGGCAAGTACTGTTCCCAATGAAAAAGGGGAAAATTTGTTACCCCTTTTTGAAATGATTGAGAGCATCTGCCTTCCTCCAACAGGGAACAAAGAAGTAACACAGATGATGGTAACAAATATTGAGTACAACGAATTTATCGGAAGAATCGCTATAGGTAAGCTTCAAAATGGCACTTTGGAAATTGGACAAAATGTTTCTGTTATCACTCCTCAAGGCGATACCACCACCCAAAAAATTGGTAAGATCTTCACCTTTGACGGCTTAAATAGAAGAGAAGTTTCTCAAGTCGACCACGGAGAAATTATTGCAATTAGCGGCCTGCAGCCTATAAACATTGGAGAAACAATTTCTTCTGTAGATAACCCTAAGCCGCTTCGAGCAATAAAAATCGATGAGCCTACTATAACAATGACTTTTGGAGCTAACACCAGTCCGTTTGCTGGCCTAGAAGGTGATTATGTTACCTCAAGGCATCTTAAAAGCAGACTGGAAAAGGAGCTTGAAACTAATGTTAGTTTGCATGTATCACAAACCGAGTCAAAAGATAAGTTTCTTGTAGCCGGTAGAGGCGAACTTCACCTATCAATCCTAATTGAAACTATGCGCCGGGAAGGCTATGAGTTTGAAGTTTCAAGACCTAAGGTAATTTTTAAGGAGATTGAGGGAAAACTGCATGAGCCTATCGAACGAGTATTTATTGAGGTCCCATCAGAGTTTAGCGGAGCAGTAATTGAGAAGTTAGGTGCTAAAAAGGCAGAGTTAGTTAAAATGGAAAACCCCAATCCTGACCAAACACGTCTGGAATTTCTCACTCCTGCTAGAAGCTTGATTGGTTTTAGGGCTGAGCTTTTAACGGATACAAAAGGTAATGGAATTATAAACCATACTTTCGAAGAATTCCAACCGTACAAGGGTGAAATCCCTGCAAAAAACAAGGGTTCTTTAATAGCTTCCGATACAGGTGAGGCTACGAATTATGGGTTATTTCACTGTCAAGAAAGAGGAACTCTATTTGTAGGCCCTCATACAAAGGTATATACAGGCATGGTAGTTGGTCAAAGTACAAGAAATGTGGATATAGATGTAAATGTATGTAAGAAAAAACAGGTCACAAATATGAGGGCTAGCGGCTCTGATGAAAACATCATCTTAACCCCTCCTACTATCTTAAGTCTAGAGCAATCCTTAGAGTTTATCGGAGACGATGAGTTGCTAGAAGTAACTCCTGACAATCTAAGAATACGCAAAGTTCAACTAGATAGCAAAAAAAGGATCAGGGAATGGAAAAGCAAGCAAGGGAAATAACAGATAGTGAGTTAACGGAGCTTACAAAAACTGTTTCAAAGCAGTTTTTTGAAACGTTACCTTCCATTACCACTACATTTAACCATAAGTGTTTAATCAATAATAGGCTACAAACTACAGCAGGCAGGTTTATAACCCCTTCTTGCAATATAGAGATCAATCCTAAGTATTACGCTAAATACGGTAAGAATAGCTTAGTCGATGTTATTAAGCATGAGCTAGTACATTATCACTTATACCGCTTAGGTGGTGGCTTTAAACATGGCGATAGTGATTTTAAAAAGCTATGTCAAATAGTTGGAGCCCCTAGATATTGTAAACCGCTGAAAAAGCCAAAGTTTACCTATATTTGTAAAAAGTGCAGCAACCAATTTTTACGGATGAGAAAAGTTGATGTCAAAAGGTACAGATGCGGTAGCTGTAAAGGCAAGCTATTACCGTATGATAAAATTTGACATTTTGGGAAAACTAGTCTATAATACTAAAATAAAAATATAGTTACGTCATGAAAAAGGAGTAGTAAAAGCACTTTGCCTTTCAGAGAGCCTTTGGTCGGTGTAAAAAGGTAGGCAAAACTTTGAACTCGCCTTTTTAGGATTAACAGCCCAACCTATTTTAAGCTGTTACGGGTGACACCGTTAACTGTTCTTAAGCGGAGTCTTAACTTAGACTCAAAAAGAGTGGTACCACGGAATTTAACCTTTCGTCTCTTATTTAGAGACGAAAGGTTTTTTTGTTAATATATTAAAGGAGTGTTGATAATGAGTAGTTACTCTACTAAGATTGATGAAAAGTGGCAAAAAAAATGGGATGAAACTGAGTTATACAAGTTTGACACCGACAACGTAGAGCAAAAACTTTATTGCCTTGAGATGTTTTCTTACCCTTCAGGGAGCAATCTTCATGCAGGACATTGGTACAACTATGGCTTAACTGATTCCTGGGCTCGATTTAAGAAACTTAAAGGACATGAGGTTTTCCAACCAATGGGATTTGATGCTTTTGGTTTACCTGCAGAAAATTATGCAATTAAGACCGGCATCCATCCTAAAGACTCAACAATGAATAACATCGATACCATGGAGAAGCAATTAAAAGCCATGGGAGCTATGTTTGATTGGGATTATAGCGTTGTAACCTGTGACCCTAAATATTATAGGTGGACTCAGTGGCTTTTTCTAAAGTTATATGAAAATGACTTGGCATTTCGTAAAAACGCTCAAGTAAACTGGTGCCCACAATGTAACACTGTACTTGCTAATGAGCAAGTTATCGAAGGCTTTT
Organism: Proteinivorax hydrogeniformans; assembly: GCF_040515995.1. Classification (GTDB taxonomy): domain Bacteria; phylum Bacillota; class Proteinivoracia; order Proteinivoracales; family Proteinivoracaceae; genus Proteinivorax; species Proteinivorax hydrogeniformans. Next base: position 1,675,533 of record NZ_CP159485.1, read on the forward strand.
GTGAGCGTTGTGAAAATGAAGTTACTAAGAAAAAGCTGACGCAATGGTTCTTTAAAATAACAAAGTATGCCGAAGAGCTTTTAGAAGGCCATAAGGATATAGATTGGCCGGAAAAAACAAAAGCCATGCAAAAAAATTGGATAGGTAAGTCCATTGGATCAGAAATCACATTTAAGATAGTAGACAAAGATATTAACTTTACAGCATTTACCACTAGACCAGATACACTTTTCGGTGTTACTTATGCAGTGTTGGCCCCCGAAAATCCACTAGTAGATGAAATTACCACTAAAGAATACAGAGAACAAATGGATAGCTATATCGAGGAAACAAAAAAACGTAGCGAAATTGAGCGACAAGCATCAAACGATGAAAAAACAGGAGTGTTTACTGGAAGCTTTGCAATTAACCCGATAAATGGTGAAAAAATACCTGTCTGGGTAGCGGACTACGTATTATATTCTTATGGCACTGGAGCTGTAATGGCAGTACCCGGTCATGATGAAAGAGATTTTCAGTTCGCCACAAAATATGAGCTTCCTATAAAAAGGGTTATTGAAAGTTCAGATGATGACTCCCTTCCATTTACCGGAGAAGGTAAATTAGTCAATAGTGATGAGTTTGATGGTCTGAGCTGGCAGGATGGTAAAAAAGCCATAATCGATAAGCTTAATCAAAGTAAGTTAGGTAAAAACAAAGTCCAATACAAGCTTAGAGACTGGCTAGTTTCTCGTCAGCGTTATTGGGGTGCTCCAATTCCAATCATTTATTGTGATGACTGCGGTGTTGTTCCAGTTCCTGAAAAAGACTTGCCGGTAGAGCTTCCATATGATGTGGACTTTTCACCAGACGGTATCTCCCCCCTAAAAAAGCATGAAGACTTTATAAACACTCACTGTCCTAAGTGCGGAAAAGAAGCAAAGCGCGAAACAGATACTTTAGATACCTTTGTAGATTCAAGCTGGTATTTTTTAAGGTATCCAGATAACGAAAACACAGAGAAGCCGTTTGATAAAGAATGGATCGACAAAATGCTTCCCGTGGATAAATATGTAGGGGGTCCGGAGCATGCTTGTATGCACCTTCTTTATGCTCGCTTTATTTTTAAAGCCTTAAGAGATATGGGTTATGTTAGCAGTTCCGAACCATTTAAATCACTTATCCATCAGGGCATAATCTTAGGTCCAGACGGCAATAAAATGAGTAAATCAAAAGGAAATGTAATCTCACCTGACAGTTACATCGAGGAGTATGGGTCTGATGTGTTTAGATTATACCTCATGTTCGGCTTTGCTTATACCGAAGGAGGTCCGTGGGATGAAAATGGCATCAAACCTATAAAACGTTTTGTGGATAGAATTGAACGCATTATTTTAACATATTTACAAAACAGTTCTGACTCAGATGATAAACAAATGGGTAAAGAAGAAAAGGAACTTAATTACCTGCGTCATAATACAATCAAAAGCGTCGATAATGACACAGACAAATTCCAGTTTAATACCTCCATCGCCAGAATGATGGAATTACTCAACGGGTTGTTCAAATACATGGAAACAGACAAGTCTAAAAATCTAAAACTTGTTAGAGAAATTCTTGAAGATTTTGTTATCATCTTAGCTCCTCATGCCCCCCACTTTGCTGAAGAAATGTGGGAAAAATTAGGCATGGAGTATTCAGTCTTTAATCAACAGTTTCCTAAATATGATGAACGTGCCTTAGTGATGGATACTCAAGAGCTAGCAGTACAAATTAACGGAAAAGTACGGGGAAAAATTGAGGTAGAATCTGGTTCTTCTAACGAAGAAATAGAAAAGACTGCCCTTTCTAACGATAAAATTTCTGCCAATTTAGAGGGTAAAACCGTTAGAAAAGTGATAGTAATTAAAGGGCGAATTGTAAATATTGTAGCTTCTTAGTTATAAAAGACATCCTGCAACATTGTTTGCAAGATGTCTTTTTTTTAGGTAATATTATAGTAATTGCTGGTAAAGAAAGGTGGTTGGCATGAAAGACTTTTATTTAAGTTTTGATGAATCTAGTCCCAAATATCTACAGTTAACTAAACATATAAAAGAACTTATTACTTCAGGAAAACTTACAAATCACTATCGTCTTCCCTCTATTAGAAGGTTATCACAACATTTAAAGGTAAGTACCAGTACCATAGTGCAATGCTACAATAATTTAGAAAACGACGGATTTGTATATAAAAAAGTAGGCGGAGGCACCTATGTAATAGGAGATAACAACAAAAGCATGCTTAAAGAAGACTTTTCCGATATATCGCTAGAAAGCAAAGTTCCATACGATTTTGCTTCTGCCTCCCCCTCTCCTGTTTTTTTTCCGGTCAAAACCTTTAAAGAACTGTTGAACCGAGTGTTAGATAGAGATGGCGGATATGCCTTTAATTATCAAGAACAAGGTGGCTATCTTCCGTTAAGGCAAAGTTTAACATCTATGCTAACAAACTATAAAATATATGTGACAGCACAAGAGGTCAGCATTATCACCGGTGGGCAGCAAGGGGTTGATATTATTGCTAAGGCGCTTTTAGAAAAGAATGATTACGTCGTTGTGGAAAAACCTTCTTATCCTGGCGCAATTGCTTCTTTTAATTCGCGAAGTGCCAACATTATAGAAGTGCCCATCCGTCAAAAAGGAATAGATCTGATACAGTTAGAGAAAGTTTTAGCTCAATATAAACCAAAATTAATGTATCTAATGCCAGATTTTCAGAGCCCGACAGGTTATCAATACGACCTTAAATCTCGGAAAAAAGTAATCGAACTTGCAAATAAATATAACACTTATATAGTGGAAGATGATCATTTTAGCGACTTAAATTATACCTCTAACTCACTTCCACCTCTCAAGTCCTTAGATACTATGGACAAAGTTATTTTTGTTAAAAGTTTCTCTAAGGCATTTATGCCAGGCCTTCGTCTTGCCTTAATGATCCCCCCATCCTCTTTGCACAATCAATTAAATGAGGTAAAACAGCACACTGATATTTCTACCTCCGGTTTAGTACAGAGAGCCTTTGATTTATTTTTAAGGGAAGGCCTGTGGGATGTACACATTAAAAGCACAAAACAAATATACGCTCGAAGGTTTTCCACTGCACTAAAGATGCTTGAAAGAACTCTGCCATGGGAGGTCCCCTTTACACATCCGACAGGCGGACTATGCATTTGGGTTTCTCTTCCCCATAACTACAACAGCCAAACGCTTTATTACGAAGCGTTGAAAAAGGGTGTGGCGATATTACCTGGACACCGTTTTTATTTTAGCCAAAACCAGCACAATACCTTTCGCTTAAGTTTTACTTCTGTTACTGAGCAGGAAATTGCAGAAGGCACAAAATTATTAGGCGATACTGTGAAACAGTTTTTAACCGATTACAGAGACTTAGGTCATTTAAAGCACCCTAAAAGTAAATTTTTTTAGCAACATTATAAAACCCTCTTGACTTTTACTGGATATTATCGTAAAATAATACTTGTGGTTATCGGGGCGTAGCGCAGTTTGGTAGCGCATCTGGTTTGGGACCAGAGGGTCGGGGGTTCAAATCCCTCCGCCCCGACCATTAGGAGCTGTGGTGTAGTGGTTAACATGCCTGCCTGTCACGCAGGAGATCGCGGGTTCGACTCCCGTCAGCTCCGCCACTTAATTCGCCGACGTAGCTCAATTGGCAGAGCAGCTCACTTGTAATGAGCAGGTTGCGGGTTCGAGTCCCATCGTCGGCTCCATTTAAAAATCACCGTCCAAAAGGACGGTTTTTTTGATTTTAGTCCTTAAAAAGGTTATAATAAAATTCGTAAGGAGGTATCATTATGTTATCAAGGGAAAAAATCCTTCGCATTAACGAGCTAGCCAAAAAGAAAAAAACTGAAGGTTTAACACCTGCAGAGGCAAAAGAACAACAAAAATTAAGAGCAGAATACATATCTGCTGTTAAAGGCAGAGTAAATGATACAATTAAAAATACTAAGTTCGTCGATGAGAAAGGTAATGAAGTTAAAGTTACTAAGCGCAAAAAAAACGGTCAATCCTGCGGGTGCGGTTGCGGACATCATTAAAAAGACTTCCAATGAGTTTTAACCTCATTGGAAGTCTTTTTTATTCTTCTTCCTTTTCTTCTTTATTTTGGATTTTTAATGAAATACCGTTTTCTTTAGCTTTCGAAACTACTTTTAATAAAGATAAAATCTGAATAAAAACTAAAACACCCAATAAAATTAGACCAATATAATACCTGTCAAGAAAAACATATAGTAATGCGGCGATAGGTAGTAACGTACTATTGAATCGTTGGGCTTTTAAAACCCCAGTAGTTATCTCTTTAGCTATACCTTTTTGCTTATCATCAGAGTTTACATCTATTAACTTCTGTAAATATACAGTAAAGATGTTAATTGCAAAGCTTACCGCTACTAATATCAAGACTAACCATAACATTTCCATAATACTAAGACCCCTTTTTATTTATACTTAACTACTTAAAAATAATTCTATCTAGACATGTCCTTTTCCTGCTTTTTGCTATCTTTTTTAGTGCTTTGTCATATATAAATAACAAAGGAGTTGATTAACTTGGGTAAGAGCGTAGCTATCGTTGGAGCTACAGGTGCTGTAGGTAGAACCATGGCAAAAGTTATAGAGGAAAAGAATTTAAACATTACTAAGATAGGGTTGTTTGCCTCTAAAAGATCTATTGGCAAAAAAATTAATATTGGCAGTAATGAGATCATTGTAGAGAAAACAGAAATTGACAAAGTTTCTAAGTATGATTATTGCTTATTAGCTGTCGATTCAAAACTTAGTCAAAAGTTAGCCCCTGAGCTAATAAAAAAAGGTACTATAGTGATAGACAATAGCTCTGCTTTCCGTCTAGATCATCAGGTACCTTTAGTTGTCCCTGAAGTAAACCCCCAAAAAGCTTATAACCACAAAGGTATTATATCCAATCCCAATTGTTCTACTATTCAAATGGTGTTGTCTTTATATCCGATACACTCCATTTCCCCCATACAGAGAGTTGTGGTAAGCACATACCAAAGCGCCTCCGGCGCGGGACAAAAGGCAGTGGATGAACTAAAAAACTGTACAGAAAACGTCCTTAATGGAGTTAAGTGTCAAAATGAAGCTTTTATTCACCCTATAGCTTTTAGTGCCATTCCACACATCGACTCATTTGATCCAAGCGGATACACAAAAGAGGAGCTGAAAATGAGCAACGAAACACAAAAAATTATGAACTCCCAAATCAAAGTGTCTGCCACCTGCGTTAGGATTCCTACAATTAACTGTCATTGCGAGTCTATAAATATTCAAACAAAGAATAAAGTTACCGTAACTGATGCTCTTAAGGCATATGAAAAATTTCCATCGGTTAAGGTATGGGATAATCCAAAAGAAAATATATATCCCCTCCCCCCAAACGTTGACGGTTATGATGATGTTTTTATAGGAAGAATTCGGCAGGATAAAACTATAGAAAATGGCCTTAATATTTGGTCAGTGGCTGACAACCTGAGAAAAGGTGCAGCCACAAACGCAGTTCAAATATTAGAGCTTTTAATCTAAAAAAAGGGCTGAAGAGAAAGATATTTTATCTTACTCTCTTCAGCCCTTTTTATTTAATGCTTATGCCCTGTTTTCAATAAAGATCTAATTAGAATTACAATTAATATGTACCCCCACACTTTTGAGCCATGTTCACCCCCACCTAATGCAGCAAGCTGTTGCACATCTTCCAATCTTAAATCCCAGAAAATAGCACCTAAAACAGAAACCACGGAAAGTATAGAAACATATAAAATAGTGCTCAACTTACCAAAAGCTCTATGTAATAAAAAAAGCTGGCTAATATTTGTTGCCGGTCCCATTATCAACAAAATTATGCCGATTCCCGGCATAGCCCCTTGCCCTAACAAACTTGACACTAACGGTATACTGGCAATATTACATATAAATATAGAAGATCCTATTACAGCTGAAATTGGGTAAGCAACCCCTTTGCTGTTACCTAGCAGGTTGAATATTAGACTTTCAGGTACAGTAGCCATTATAACCCCTGCAACAAAAAGACCATAAACTAAAGCTGGAGCTAAGTCCACTGCCAGTTCATCAAAGGCCCACCTAAAACCTTTAGCAATTTTTCCTTGGCTTTTATGTGAACAACAACCACATGTTTCTTTTTTCCGCCCTCCTACTATTTTAACGTTGACCACTAGGTTAGCAACAATACCAAGACAAAGTGCCCCAACCGCAACTGTACTTAAATAAGCGAGGGTCATAAAAAGGCCAAAGCTTGAATAGGCAAGGCCTATGGCAGCTGGGTTTATAGCAGGGCCAAGTACACATAAGGTTAGAACCGGTCCAATTTTGACGCCTCTTTTATAAAATACCACGCCAATTGGGATTATACCACAAGAACAAACAGGAATTAAAAAACCGAGTAGTATAGCTAAAAAAATAGGTTTTAACCCCTTGCCACCTAGCAATTTTTCCAGCACAGATTGAGGTAAAAAAGCATAAATAAATCCTGCTATAGTAAGGCCTATTACAAACCAAAAACCGGTTGCCATCATCAATAGCCACATTCCATTAAGAGCATCTAATATAAACATTTATCTTATCCTTTCACAAACATAATGAGAGTTCAATTAATAAATATTAGTTACACTTTAGATTTATTCTAAAAAAGACTGCCAAAAAATATGGCAGCCTTTTTATCTATTCTGCTAATTTAACCTCTAAATCCTCTACATAGTCTTCTTCTTCATCAACTATTTTTTCCTTCCAATGCCCTATTAAGTATAATCCAAAAGCTATAATACAAATAATGAAGTTACTACCAACCATTGCGTACCAAACGGCTCTTTCACCTAAGGCAGGGAAATTTCTCAAAAACAAAATCAGGGGAATCCTAAGAGCCCATAATCTCCCAGTTGTTATCATCATCGCAGTCATTGTATGACCAGAACCCTGAAACACGCCAACAAATGATTGAAAAATGCCCATTAAGGGTATAGATAATGTTATAAGCTGTAAATAAAATGTTCCTTGCTCTAACACTACTTCGTCTGAAGTAAAAATACCAACAATTTGCGGGGCCAATAAAAATAAGATTATCCCACCCACCGCTAGAATAGTTACCGATAACTTTATGCTCTCCTTAACTGCTTGCGAAGCTCTATCTATTTGGTCAGCGCCTAAATTTTGTCCTACTACTGCTGCTAGCGCTTGGCCAATCCCCATTGCAGGCATTAAAATAAGGGAGTTAATCTTGTTACCTATTCCAAATGCCGCTATTGTACTAGCTCCAAATCCCAGAACAAAAATATTTAATACCATAAATCCAATCCCCTCTACGGAGTGACCTAGGGCAGAAGGTAGCCCTACTTTTACAATCTTTTGTAACACCTTTTTATTAAATTTTAAGTCAGCTACTTTTAGTTTTATGCCATTATCAGTAAAAAACAACAGGTATATCCCTGCAATACTGTTTAAGGCTCGAGAGACTACAGTGGCCCATGCAGCACCTGCCACACCCATATTGAGGGTAAACATGAAAATGGGGTCTAAAATTATGTTTAAAACCACCGATCCACCTGCTAAAATCATAGGGGTAACCGTATCGCCCTGCCCTTGCTTTATAGACTGAAAAGCAAAAAATACAAACATCGTAGGCATACCGGCAAAGATGATACTAACAAAATCCCAACCATGCTGTAAGATTGCCCCTTCAGCACCCATCCATATGAGAATTTGTTTTCCAAATACAGCTCCAAAGATACCTAACGCTAGTGAAAATAACAAAGAAAATGACACTAGTTGCCCTGCAACCTTTTGTGCTTCCTTTTCTTTGTTAAGGCCGACAAACTGTGATATTATACTTGTTCCTGCGATATTCATTCCAATACCAAAAGCTATCGAAACAAAGATCATTGGCCAAACAAAATTGACTGCCGCTACAGCATTATCTCCATCTGCTAGCCTGCTAACCCAGTACATATCAACTACTTGATATATTGTTTGTATAGCATTCCCTAATATTATAGGTAAAGCTAAACTAATTAGCACTTTTTTAATGTTTCCTTTTAATATTTTTTCTCGATTTTTATTTTCTTTCATGTTAAAGCCCCCCTATTTACCATGTCTATAATATTATATCATATTTAAAAGCGCATGAACGATTAAGTTTTTGTTAACTAATATTTTTGCACCCTAATTATTTCTCTAACCCTTAAGTTTGACTTTAAAGGTAAATTATTCTATAATGATAATCAATACTATTAAAGGAGGTTTTATAATGTTATCAGAAAAACTACAAAATGAATTAAATGAACAAATTAAGCATGAGTTCTTCTCAGCCCATTATTATTTAGCTATGGCAGCATATTGTGAAGGTGAGGATTTAGAAGGATTTGCTAACTTCTTTAAGGTACAAGCCGAAGAGGAGCGCTTTCACGCAATGAAGTTTTTCGACTTTGTAAATGAGCTTGGAGGAAATGTCACGATAACTGGATTTGACAATCCAAAGACAGACTTTAATTCTTTAGAGGAAGTATTTCAAGATGCTTTAGAGCATGAGCGCTTTGTAACTAAGCTTATACATAAGTTAATGGATATAGCTAACGAGGAAAGGCATTATCCTTCCATTAGCTTTTTACAATGGTTTGTAGATGAGCAAGTAGAAGAGGAAGCCTCAATGGACTCCTTACTATCAAAAATAAAAAGAGTAGGCGAAAATAGTCACGGTATATATATGCTTGATGAAGAGTTAGCTAAAAGGACATTTACACCACCAGCAGAATAGACTTTTCAAATATTTACCTTAGGTTTTTAGTTGACATAGATCATTTAGGATGTTAATATTAATACTCCAAGATGATTTTTGTTTGAGTAGATGGGATAGTTGCGGACACGTTAGTGTCTGAGGAAAGTCCGAGCTCCATAGGGCATGGTGCTGGATAACGTCCAGTGAGGGTGACCTCAAGGATAGTGCCACAGAAATAAACCGCCAGTTTTTTCTGGTAAGGATGGAAAGGTGCGGTAAGAGCGCACCAGCAACTAGGCGACTAGTTGGCTAGGTAAACCCCATCAGGAGCAAGACCAAGTAGGAGGATGGATGCAATGACCCGTTGCTTCCTCGGGTAAGGTCGCTGGAGGTGTCAGGCAACTGACATCCAAGATAGATGACTATCACTTTCAGAAAGAAAGTACAGAACTCGGCTTATAAATCTACTCAAATATCTGAATAAATAAGGCACCTTTTAAGGTGTCTTTTTTTATGCGATAAAAAGATAGCACAAAAGTGATTAACTTTTGTGCTATCTTTTTAGTTTATATGGGGCATTTCATTATAACCTGTTATCTTAGAAATAAAGCGGGGCAAAGCACCTTCAAGGCTTCTGTTATATTTTTCAACTTTTTCGTTATAGCTAGTTATGAATTTTTCGTATTTTTCATCATTTTTCTGAAACTCATAAATTAGTGCTTCGTCATTTAAATCATTAAATTTTTCTGCTCTGAGGTCATCCATAACATTTTCTAGGGCCTGTAACTTATTAAAATAGGCTTCGTCATACTCCTGATAGGCTTTTATGGCTTCAATTTTGTTTTTTATGTGACTATTGTTGCTGTGATCATAACCCGAAGTTACCTCGTTTAGCAGCCTAACATATAACTCATGCCTTTCTTCAATCACCTGATGTTCCTCATCAATGTGATTTGACAACATAGCCTTATAACTTAATAAGTCGTTATAAGTTAATATTATCAGAAACCCCACTACAATCAGAGCAAAAAACCCTAGTATCGGAAACACCGATAATTTCTTCTTCTCCTGTTTCAACATTTCCCCTTTTTTCCCCTTTCCCACAGTGTTCTCATTTAATTAATTCTATATCATACATTAAAAATCCTGCTACAATTGACACATGTTTTTAGCTTTTGTTTTCCTGTGTAGGAAGGTTGTTCCATACCACAAGCTGTGCAATACCCATCTTTAATATTTATTATAACTGGAAGCTTTAGTTTATGCTTTAATTTTTCATATCTTGCTAATATATCTACGGGGATTTCTTGTCGCAAAACCTCAATCTCCTTTTTTTCCTTTTTACCAGTAACATTAAGCTCTGTTAAGTTTGTATTTAAACCTTTTAGTTGTTCTTCATATATTCTTTTCTGCGACTTAATTTCATCTTCTTGTTGTTCAATCTCTTTTTCTACCCCTTCTTTTTCTTCCATTACAGATATTTGTTCATTTTCTAACTTACTTATCTGTTCTTTCAAACTGTTAGCTTTTTGATAGGCAACTTCCAACTCTTTTACCTGAATATTTTCCTCATATTTTTGTTCTACCACCTTCAGCTTCTCAACACTGTTCACATTTTTGTCATCTAGCTGTGATAGCTTTTGGTCATGTTTTTTCAATATACCTTTTAAAATCTCTAGCCGTTGTGGCGATGCATCAATAAAGCTTATAGTTTCTTTTTTAGTTTTTAAGTCTAAAATCTGCGTTTTGATAAAGTCTTGGTTAATTTCCTTGTCTTGAAGTTTTTTTAGTTTTTCTATCAAAAAAATCACCCCGCTAATTTATTTTTATAAAGTTACCCTTCAGTCAGTGGGGGACATGTTTCCTCCACTGATTGTTAATTAAACCAATCGGGCTTTTGCCCCACTTACTTTTTATACTTTTTTCGAGCTTTTAAACTGGGGTCTTACAGCCAGTTAATCGGTGATAAAACAAAAGAGATAGACGTTATGCGCCTATCTCTATATATAACTATAAGGACAGTTATTTAAAGCTGTTTGAAAGTCAACCTTACCTGAAAACACCTTATTCAATTTTTGAGCAATGTCTTCCACTATAACTACTTCTGTGTGATAGTGACCGGGATCTATAATGCAGATATCCAACTCATCAGCTAGCTGCCCCTGGTGATAATCTACGTCAGAGGTAATAATAGCATGGCAATTTAACTTTTTAGCTTTTTTTATTAAAGAACCCCCACTACCACCTAAAACAGCTACTTTTGAAACTTTTTTTCCTTTATCGCCAAAAAATTTGACAGCAGTACAGTTAAGCTCTTTCTTCACATGGTTAGCGAGCTCTATAGAAGTAATGGGCGCTTCTAATACAGTTGTTCGTCCCAGTCCATAAACGTCTGGGTTGTTTTGAAGTGGTAAGACATCATATGCTACTTCTTCGTATGGATGCGCATTTTTCATGCCAGAAAGGACCCCACCTAACCTGTCAGAAGACACTATAGACTCTATCTTTACTTCTTTAACTGTTTCTAAATTGCCAGTCTCCCCTAAAAAAGGGTTAGATCCTTCTAATGGCTTAAAGGTTCCCTCACCTAACGTGGTAAAAGTGCAGTGGCTGTAATCACCAATGTTTCCTGCTCCCTGCTGCGCCATAGCATCTAGGACCTTTTCCTTATAATCTAAGGGAACAAATACGACAACCTTGTAGTATTTTGATGCCTCTATTTTATCTAAAACACCAGTTACTTTTAAGCCTAACTTCTTGGCCAAGCTATCATTAACCCCGCCCCAAGCTACGTCAAGGTTAGTATGGGCGGCATAAATTGATATATTATTTTGGATAGCTTTAATAATAATTCTTCCTGTCTTAGATTTTGTATCTATCTTATCAATTCCGCCAAAGATTATTGGGTGATGACTTATGATAAGATCACACTTACTTTTTATTGCATACTCCATAATATCTTCTGTTATGTCTAATGTTACCATCACTTTATTGACTTTTTGACTACTATCTCCAACTAACAGTCCATTATTATCCTTAGAAAAGTACGCTAAACTTTTAGGTGCTATACTTTCTAATTCTTTTGTAATTTCAGCTATTGCTAAAGCCATTTTAACACCTCCTCTATTAGTTTACGTTCTTTGATCAACTCTACAGTTTTAGTTTCTTTTATTTTTTGATTTGCACTTTTTTGTATGTTTGAAAGCACTTCTTTATTTTTTATTCTCCTTTTATTTATGTATTCCTTTAATAAAGGATGCTTTTTTTTCAAAAGTTTAGGTCCAAACTCAAGTTCAACCTCTGTTAAACCATCAACTTGCGGTTTTTTTTGGGCCGTCAAAACTTTATAATAACGATTACCTTCTTTAGCAATATCTTCGTCTATAACTTCATGGCCATGTTGGCATAGCCATTTCCTAACTAACGGGACATCGGTCATTGGCTGTAGTATATATCGACAACTGTTGTCTAAAAAAGCAGGTTTATTGTCCAATATACTGCAGATTGTCTCTCCACCCATGCCTGCTATTACAACTGCATCCACGTTATCAGACTCTTTAAGGCTTTCCATCCCATTCCCTAACCTTATCGATACTTCCTTTAAAAAACCGTACCTTTGCACAGTATCCTTGGCAGCCTGTAACGGACCTTCATTTATGTCAGAGGCGACAGCCTTGGAAATTTCCCCTCTTGTTAAAAGATATATCGGAACATGGCAGTGATCAGTGCCTATATCAGCTAAAACTTCGCATTGACCAGCTAATTTAGCTACAGTTTTTAAACGCGCTGTTAAATGCATAGCATACGTCCTCCTTAATAAATAATATATCACAAAAAGTTAAAAATAAGCATTTAAAAACACAATGCAAATTTTTATGCTACAATATAAAAAAAGCACACTATTTTATAGTGTGCTTTACGTCAAAGTGGTGACCCCTAGGGGATTCGAACCCCTGTTACCGCCGTGAAAGGGCGGTGTCTTAACCACTTGACCAAGGGGCCAGGTAATGGTGGGCCCACCTGGACTCGAACCAGGGACCAACCGGTTATGAGCCGGTTGCTCTGACCAACTGAGCTATGGGCCCTTATGGCTCCTCAGGTAGGATTTGAACCTACAGCCTACCGGTTAACAGCCGGTTGCTCCACCGTTGAGCTACTGAGGAATGTGTTTCAGCAACAATATAAATTATAAATGTTTTTTGGTCAGAAGTCAACACTTTTTTTATTTTTTTATAAACTTTTTGAAGATATATTGTAAATAATAATATGTTGCCCCCACTTACAACTCTTAGGTTCACCTTAAAACTGCCAAAGTGAGAGCTTACAGCATTTAAGCGTGGAGAAAAGAGTAAGATTAAAGGATCTCTTACTCAAGATAATCCTTTAATCTTTTACTTCTACTTGGATGTCTTAATTTTCTAAGGGCCTTAGCCTCAATCTGCCTAATTCTTTCTCTGGTCACACCAAAGACCTGCCCTACCTCTTCTAAAGTTCTTGGCTTTCCATCATCAATTCCAAATCTTAACCTAAGGACACTTTCTTCACGATCAGTCAATGTGTCTAACACATCCTCAAGCTGACCTTTTAGAAGTTCAAAAGCAGCTACATCAGCAGGCGCTTTAGCATCTTGATCTTCAATAAAGTCTCCTAAGTGACTATCATCTTCCTCACCAATCGGTGTTTCTAAAGAAACTGGTTCCTGTGCAATTTTTAGAATTTCTCTTACACGCTCTGGTTCTAATCCCATCTCCTTACCAATTTCCTCTGGTGTAGGTTCTTTACCCTTATCCTGCACTAGCTGCCTAGAAACTCGGATAAGTTTGTTGATAGTTTCAACCATATGAACTGGGATACGAATTGTGCGAGCCTGGTCAGCAATAGCCCTAGTTATTGCCTGCCTGATCCACCAAGTTGCGTAGGTGCTAAATTTATAACCTTTTCTATAGTCAAACTTTTCAACTGCTTTTATAAGGCCTAGGTTCCCTTCTTGTATAAGATCTAAAAACAGCATACCTCTACCTACATATCGCTTAGCGATACTGACAACTAGTCTAAGGTTGGCTTCCACAAGCAACCTCTTTGCTTCTTCGTCATTTTGTTCCATACGCTTTGCCAGTTCGATTTCCTCTTGTCCTGACAAAAGTGGAACTCTACCTATTTCTTTAAGGTACATTCGCACAGGATCACTGACGCTAATCCCTTCTGGGAGTGAAACTTCCAAATCGATATCTTCCGCTTCTTTTTCAGTGTCATCTTCTTTTTCAGCAGTTTGCATAGCCAGCTCAGAAATATCCTCTTCATCGACATCGTCAACTATCTCAATCCCCATAGCTATAATCTTCTCGTAGTACTCATCGATTTGCTCTGAGGTTAAGTCAAATCCCTGAAGATAGTCCATAATATCCTTATAAGTTAAAATACCTCTTTTTTTACCTCTTTCGAGTAACTCCTGTTTAATTTCAGATAACTTTTTATCCTTTTTAGCCAATTATCTCCCCCCCTTTCGGAGTTGATATTAAAATTGTTGTAAGTAAACTATAGGGTGACAAGTAGACATTATTCGACATAGTTATAAAAATACCTTCTTTTTTAATTGATTTATTTTTTAAAGACCCTCAAAACGCATAACAATCTTTTGACTACAATGGTTTTGCCCGTCTTTAGAAGCACTTTTAATACAAAACTATACGAACGACGTTAGTAATTTGTCGATTATAATATTCGCTTTTTGTGATATCTTTTCCTGCATTTTTGTGTTAATTTTTTATTTCGTTTGTAAAAATAATTGTTCTGTTTTATTATTGACGGAAAGTTAAAATTTATTCCAAAGATTACAAGTTGCGAGACCAGCCTCTTGGGATAAAATGTTGTTTGTAAGTAGAGACTATATAGCGGTCGGTCATACCTGCGATGTAGTCGCATACCTTTCGTTCAACATCTCCTAATTCATTAGCATCGGCGTGATCTTTGCTCTCCATTTTTTGTGGATTTTGTAAAAATAAATGGTATAATTGAATTATCATGTTTTTAGCTTTATACTCCTGAGTTTTTGCAGGTGAGTTTAAGTAAACACTGTCAAACAAAAATTCTCTGAGCTCATCCATGGACTCTTTAACAACAGGAGTTTGGCTAATTTGTTGCTGTTCTTTACTACAAATGATTATGTCTTTAACTAAAGTATCAATTCTATCACTTTTGCTACAGCCTAATACCTTTAATGATTTAAACGGTAGATCATCTGCACTTATGATGTTAGCAGTTATTGCATCTTCTATATCGTGGTTTATATATGCAATTCTATCAGCTAGCTTTACCAATTGTCCCTCTAAGGTAAATGGAGAAATTGGTCCAGTATGATTTTTAATACCATCTAGGACTTCTTTAGATAAATTAAGTCCGTTATCCCCCTCTAATTTGCAGACAACTCGAATGCTTTGCAGATTGTGGGCAAAACCAAAAGGTGTAACGCTATTTAACGCATCTTCTCCAGCATGGCCAAATGGCGTATGCCCAAGGTCGTGTCCTAAGGCTATCGCTTCTGTTAAGTCTTCATTTAATTCTAAAGCCTTTGCCATAGTTCTAGCAATCTGAGCAACTTCTAAAGTATGAGTTAACCTTGTTCTAAAATGGTCGCTTTCTGGGGATATAAAGACCTGAGTTTTATGCTTTAAGCGTCTAAATGATTTAGAGTGTAAAATTCTATCTCTGTCCATTTGAAAATTAGTTCTTATATCGCATAAGTTCTCTTCTTGTTCTCTACCTAGTGTTTCTGAGCTAAGGCAAGCATACTTGTTAAGAGTTGATTTTTCTTTAGCTTCTAACATCTGTCTTATTGTCATCGATTTCACCTCAAATCATACTATCTATATTCCACAAACTTTATTATTTTCCTTTTTAACATTCCTTTTTTAATATATTCAATACCTTTACCTAAAATTTACTTTTACAATAAAAATTAATATAACTCTAACAATTTAATACAGTTTTATGAAAGAAAGGAGATGAGTTGATGAAAAAAATTAGCTCAAAATGTTTGATCGCTCTTATAATTATTTCGATATTTATCTTTATCACTACACCGTCATTTGCCCAGCAGGCTGACCCTTTTGAAATTGAAGCAAGTAATATAGTGGTAATGGACTATGAAACTGGATTTATACTATATGAAAAAAATGCAACAGAGGCTGTAGCGCCTGCTAGCCTTACTAAGCTGATGACAATGTATGTTATTTTTGACGCCTTAGAAAATGGCGAAATCTACTTAGATGACAAAGTAGCGATAAGTCAAAAGGCTACCGAACTTGTACCAGGTGCATCTAGAGTATGGGCTGTGCCAGGCAGCGAGGTCTCAGTTGAAGAATTACTTATTGCGGTATCTGTTATTTCAGCTAATGATGCTGGAATAGCGTTAGCTGAAAAAATCTCTGGAAGTGAAGAGGCGTTTGTCGAAAGAATGAACGAGACCGCTAAAGAATTAGAACTTAAGCAAACTAATTTTCTAAACTCACATGGTCTAGATCAGGATAACCACTTAATGAGCGCAAGAGATGTTGCAAAACTATCACAAAGGTTAATAAGTGATTTCCCACAAGCTATCGAATATTCAAGTATGACATCTTATACAATGTCCTATCCTCCACACACTACTTTTCCTTCAACCTTTAGAGATCTTTTAGTAAGGCATGAGAACCTAGACGGCCTTAAGACCGGCTATACAGGAAATGCTGGTCGATGTATATCAGTAACATCAACTGTTAACGGACGTCGTTATATCGTCGTTTTAATGGACGTGGAGGGTAATACTAACCGCGAAACGATTTCAAATCGAGATACTTTAGTAGAAGAAATCTTAAATGATTTTATTGCTAAAAAGTTTCAAATTAGAAATGTTTTAGATGCTAATGAGGCAATTGAAAGTGCTTCTTTTCGTTCAGCTAAAAGAGGAGTCTATCAGGTAGGAGTTTTAGAGGATCTAAATTTAGTTGTTCCTAGAGAGCATAATTTCTTAAAACCACAAATAAAGATAGATAAAAATGTCTCTGCTCCTCTTGAAAAAGGTGACGTTGTGGGCACTGTGGAATATGTTGTTGATGGGCAAACTGTTATAAAAGATCCCATCTATGTTTTAGAAGATGTGCCTAGGGCGAACTTTCTAGTCCGAGGCTTCTGGGGTATTATAGACGGTATAGGTAATGGAGTAAAATGGGTTACCAATATATTTTAGCTACTTCCTAAAATATTAAATAACAAAGATGCAGTTCCCTAGGGAACTGCATCTTTGTCAAAAAGGGTTTTGACATAACTGCTTTAAGAGCAAGATCCTTCGCTTAGCTCAGGATAACATCTTTGTCAAAAAGGGTTTTGACAAAGATGTTACTTTTTTTGTGAGATATAGCTTTGGGCTGCTGCTAACCGTGCAATTGGGACTCTAAATGGTGAGCAACTAACGTAATCTAACCCTACTTTTTGACAGAAGTTTATAGACTGAGGATCTCCACCATGTTCTCCACAAATGCCTATTTTTAAGTTCTTTTTGACCTTTCTTCCTTTTGCAACACCTAAGTCCACTAAAACACCCACACCTTTTTCATCGATAGATACAAAAGGATTCTCAGGTAAAATCTTTTTATCTATATAGGCAGGTAAAAACTTGCCCTCAGCATCATCTCTACTATAACCAAAGGTTGTTTGAGTTAGATCATTAGTCCCAAAAGAGAAAAACTCTGCATGCTCAGCTATCTCATCAGCAGTTACACAAGCTCTTGGCAACTCAATCATTGTACCCACTTTGTAATCCAAGTCCAAGTGTGAATACTGGTTTGCCACTTTTAAGACATTATCCTTTACAATCTTAAGTTCTTTAGCTTCGCCAACAAGAGGAATCATTATTTCAGGTATAGCATCTATCCCCTCTTTTTTAAGTTCTTCTAGCGCTGAAAATATTGCATGGACCTGCATATCATAAATTTCTGGATGAACTATTGCCAATCTACACCCACGATGTCCAAGCATTGGGTTAGATTCATGCAGGCTTTTTATCCTCTTTAAAATCTGTTCTTTTTCTTTAATTTTATAAGCAGGCTTTGCCTCTGATTTCATCTCGTTAATTTCTTTAGCCAGCTCTTCAGCATTTGGTAAAAACTCGTGCAAAGGTGGATCTAAAAGCCTGATGGTCACAGGCAACCCTGCCATGGCCTTGAAAATCCCATAAAAATCTTCTTTTTGGAATGGAAGTAACTTATCTAATGCAGCTTGTTGCTTTTCCTTACTGTCAGATAAAATCATTTGCTGTACAATCGGCAGCCTATCTTGAGCCATAAACATGTGCTCTGTTCTACAAAGCCCAATTCCTTCAGCGCCATACTCACGTGCTTTATTAGCATCTTCAGGGGTGTCAGCATTGGTTCTTACGTTTAACTGTCTTACATCGTCCGCCCATCCTAAAAATGTTATTAACTCATCACTTAACTCAGGATCTATAAGCTTTACAGTTCCACTAATAACATTACCTGTAGCCCCATCTATAGTAACTATATCACCTTCATTGTATGTCTCTTCACCTATTTTTACATTTTTATCCATAATGTCGATGTTTAAAGCTTCACATCCGCAAACACATGGCTTGCCCATGCCTCTAGCCACTACTGCAGCGTGGCTGGTCATACCTCCCCTTTGGGTTAAAATCCCTTCAGCTGCTACAATCCCATGTATATCATCGGGTGTAGTTTCCGGTCTGATTAGAATTACTTTTTTCCCTTTTTCAACTAGTTTTTCTGCATTATCTGCACTAAATACTAAGGCTCCCGTTGCGGCGCCTGGAGAAGCAGGAAGACCTGTTGCGATATGTTCTACATGACTTCCATCGTCTATTTGTCGATGCAGCAATTTATCTAATTGAGAGGCGTCTACCCTTAAAATGGCTTCATCCTTTGTTAAAATATTATCGTTAACCATATCAACAGCTATTTTAACAGCTGCAGCAGCAGTTCTTTTGGCATTTCTTGTTTGAAGCATAAATAGCCTACCTTGCTCTATGGTAAATTCTATATCTTGTACATCTCTATAGTGCTTTTCTAGTTTATAACTTATATCATTTAGTTCTTTATATACTTCAGGCATAATTTTTTCTAGCTCTAAAATTGGTTTTGGAGTGCGTATTCCTGCAACTACATCTTCCCCTTGAGCATTTACTAAAAATTCTCCGTAAAGTTTATTTTCACCTGTAGAAGGATTTCTTGTAAAAAGCACCCCTGTACCACTGGTTTCACCCATATTGCCATACACCATAGCTTGAACATTTACAGCGGTGCCATAGTGGTCAGGAATTTTATTTATTTGTCTATATAGTTTTGCCCGTTGATTGTTCCAAGATGCAAACACAGCTTCAACGGCTTTCAATAGCTGCTCTTTGGGATCTTGTGGAAAATCTTCGCCGGTTTCTTTTTTAATTATTGCTTTATAGTCCTCGGATAGCTCCTTAAGGCTTTCAGCTTTTAGCTTTGTATCTTCAGTGACACCTTCATTTTGCTTAAGACTTTCAAGCTTTCTTTCAAATCTGTAATGTGGCACGCCTAACACAACATCACCATACATTTGGATAAAGCGTCTATAACAATCAAAGGCAAATCTTCTATTACTTGTTTCTAATGCAACAGCTTCTACAGTTTCATCATTTAACCCCAGGTTTAATATAGTATCCATCATACCAGGCATTGAAACAGGTGCTCCCGACCTAACAGAAACTAGTAGTGGGTTTTTACTCCCCCCCAATTTTTTACCTAGGGATTTCTCAACTTTTTCTAATTCTACTTTGATGCTGTTTATTAGCTCTTCGGTCAGTTTCTGGCCGTCTTCGAAATATTTGTTGCAAGCATTTGTGCTTACTGTAAATCCAGGAGGCACAGGAAGACCTAAATTGGTCATATCAGATAGGTTAGCCCCCTTACCTCCTAGTACTTCCCTCATATCTCTGTTTCCATCATTAAAAGAGTAAACTAATTTAGTCATTGCCATTCTCCTCCTTTATAATCTCTAATAATTTGCCTGCTGTTTCTTCAACTGCCTTGTTGGTAACCTCTAAGACGGGACAACTTAAATCCTTCATTATATTTTCAGCATAATCTAACTCTGACAATATTCTTTCCATTGAAGCGTAAGAGCTGTGATCGCCTAACCCTAATGCAAGTAGCCTTTCCCTTCGGATTTCATTAAGTTGTGAAGGAGAAATTGTAAGACCAATAATTTTTTTAGGATTTATCTCATATAATTCTTTAGGTGGTTTTATTTCAGGTACTAACGGTACATTCGCAGCTTTTATTTGTTTGTGGGCTAAATACATACTTAAAGGAGTTTTTGAGGTTCTCGATACTCCTAAAAGTACAACATCCGCTCTTAAGATACCCCTAGGATCTTTACCATCATCGTATTTAACGGCAAATTCTATAGCTTCAATTCTTCTAAAGTATTCTTCATCTAGCTTTCTATATATGCCAGGCTCTAGCTTAGGTTTAATAGAAGTTATTTTTTCGAACTGTTCCATTACTGGGCCTAAAATATCTACGTAAGGTAACTGCATTTGTTTGCATAAGGCTTCGCTAAATTCTCTAAGCTGTGGAGAAACAAATGTATAAGCCACCATAGCATTATCCTTTACCGCTTCCTTTATTACTTCTTCAACACCTAACTGGTCTGTTATATAAGGATGTCTATTTATAGCGGCATTCCCTGAATTAAATTGACTAGCTACAGCCTTTACTACTTGTTCTGCCGTTTCTCCTAAAGAGTCTGACATAACATGAACCGTTCCATTACAGTGTGTCATATTTTTACCTCCTAGTTTCCATTTGCAAATTCCATAAGCAATCTTGATATGTTGGTTTTTGTAAATCTACCAACTACCTCTAATTTATTTACATCATGGGCGGTAACAATTGGCAGAGAATCAATCTCGTAAGTAAGTATTTTACTTATCGCTTCGTATATACTATCGTCTTCATTTACATAAACGATATGAGATAGTCTCGTCATTACCATTTCCACGGGTATCGTGTTCAAGTCTTTATTTCCAATAGATGTTTTGAGCAAATCCTTCCGAGATATAACTCCTGACAAATAAGAATCTTTTACAACATATATAGTTCCTACATCTTCTAAAAACAAGGTGACTATTGCTTCATACACCGATTTACCTTCAGCTATTACTATGGGAAGGGATCCTACATCTTTTACCGGTGACTCTTTTAGAAATTTTAAAAGTCCTTCATTGGTTTTAGTGCCGACATAAAAATAACCCACCCTCGGCCTAGCATCTAAAATCTTAGACATGGTTAAAACTGAGAGGTCTGGTCGTAAAGTGGCTCTTGTAAGTCCTAGTTTTTTAGCGATATCTTCACCAGTAATAGGTTGATTTTCTTTGACGATCTCGATTATCTTTTTTTGCCTCACATTAAGCTCCATTAATGTATCACCACCTTTAACATAAACTATGTAATTATGATTAATATGTTATACTATTTTTCATCTTTTGTCTATATGTTTCATACTAATTATGTGATTTTTTTTGCTAAGTTGTAAAGTTTAGCTATTTCTTCTCTATGTAACTCCCTGTAGTTACCAACTTTAACACCGTCTAAATTTAAAAAGCTATACTTTATTCTCTCTAAGCTTATTACTTTATAACCAAAGTAGCTTATCATACGACGAACTTGTCTATTTTTCCCTTCATGTATTGTAAGTATTATTTCACAACTGCCCTTGCTACTTTTAGCTTTATGAGCTTTAGCTGGTGCGGTCATGCCATCTTCTAAGGGAACACCTTTTTCTAATAGATCCACCTCTTTTTCTTCCATGTCTTTATTTATTGTAACTTTATAAGTTTTTTCAACAGTAAAGCTAGGGTGAGTTAACTTAAATGCCAAATCACCATCATTAGTGATTAATAATAAACCACTGGTCATTATATCTAAACGGCCAACTGGAAACACTCTTTCGTTTTTCGAAATTAAGTCTAAAACTGTTTTTCGGCCTTGTGGGTCGTCAGCGGTAGTTACATATCCCACTGGCTTATTTAATAGGTAATATTTTTGTTTTGGTCTGCCGCTAATTAACTGTCCATCAACTTCAATTTTATCCTCTGGCGATACCTTAATACCCATCTCTGTAATAATCACCCCATTTACCTTGACTCTACCTTCTTCTATGATTTTTTCACATTTTCTTCGCGATGCCACTCCATAATTTGCCATCACCTTTTGAAGTCTTTCCACTTTTTAAAAACCTCCTTTATCAAAAAAAAGTAACAACTTTATTAATATAAAATAAACTAAACTAAATATACACCTAACCTTTCTTTTATTTATTAATAATGCATAGGGGGGATATTAAATGGGTTATAAAATTAACCTTGTTTCTGAAAGGAAGACATGGGCAAATCTAGGCAGTTTTATCGAAGGGCAGTTACTTTGTGATGGGCAAATTTTGAAGAAAACTTTTTCATCTATGGATTTTCATATCCCCACCTGGATATACCCTTCACAAAAAGTTTTAAGAGTGGGAACGTCAAACATAATTCAGGTGCCCCATAATGTTCTCAACGCTCCAAGACCAAAGTCTATGCTTGTTTTTCTTCCTAAATGCGATTGTGTTACTCTATATCTTCGCACCAATCTCTTTTTGGATAAAGCCCAGTTACTAGAGAGCATAAGCATAGAAATTAATAATCATCTTTACTACTTAAAAGATATATCACACCTAATCACCAGCAGTCCTCAAAAAACAGGCAGATATTTTATCGACCTATCTACTATTTTAAATTAAGTTTAGTAAACATTAAAGTCTGCTAGCAAAAATAATAGCTCCAAAAAAAGCCCTGCACACAGCGTATATAAATACGTAGTGATGCTGGGCTTTAAATCTTTTTTAACTACTTTTCAAAAATGTTTTCTAACCCTTGCTTTTTAACCCTTTCACTTACTTTTTCTTTATCAGTGAAATATAACTTTTTAGCTTCTAGGTTTTTAAATAAACCTGCACCTGAAAATGTGCATTTAATACCCTTAGATTTTCCTTCCGTAAGGGTGTAAACTATGCCCTCTCCCACTGCTAGTGATGTAGGAAAAGAAAGTAACTTCTGGCCCTCTGCTTTTTTCACCGCATTAAATCCTGCCAGGGTACCAGTAACTATAGCCTCTGTATGCCCAACAAATGGCCCTGCCTTCTCGCCGGCACAAAATAGGTTTTCAACACCTTCAGCTAACATATTAGACTGCGTTTCTGCGATTTGAGAAAGCCTTATAGAGTTTCCAACTCCGCCAGCTAAGGGATCAGCGTAGCGGGCATTTTCGAACCCCGGAATCATTCTAAGTACAGATAAAGGATAGTAAGGTGACATCATTTTCGCATGTCCACAATCAAGCAAAACTAAATTTTCATGATACTCTTTTTTAGCATATTGCTGACAAGCTTTCATGGAAAGCACATTTTCTTTTTGAAGCTCTGGAGGAACTGGAACAACACAAACTCCTGCTTGGTTAAGCTTTTCTTGAATATCTACAGCTAGTGACTCTTTAACTATTTTGCAGGAGCCACTAAAGGCCCCGTTAGTACCATCTTCTCTCTGAGTAAAGTACTCTTTAACCCCTGCTTTTTCAGTAATCGAAATTCGCCCACCGAAAGTAGGGCATCGGTAAATACACATTACGCAGCCATTTCCTAAAGTGCTACAATTATTCATAGGACCAGCAGTCCCAGTGGCGTCTATATAACAATCACCATTGATTTCAGTTCCGTCATCTAAAGAAATAGAAACTATTTTATCGCCTCTTTTTACAGCTTCTTTTCCTCTCATGTTAAAGATTGTTTTTATACCCAGTTTATGTAGCAAGCTACGGACCTTACCTTCAACTACGGCAACATTATAAAAGGATGCATGCTTGTGCCCAAAAAATTCGATATCTTTATGTAAGGAGTTAGAGTCACAGATATCAAAAAGTTCTGACGCTCCCATAGCAATCATCTCTTCAGCTGCAGTAAACCTGCCATTGTTGCGCATTATACCTCCGACAAGACCTGTTCCAAGGAGCATATCTGTTCTTTCTACTAACTTAACCTCAGCGCCTAACTTTCGAGCACTTATTGCAGCTGCACAACCAGCCCAACCCCCTCCAAAAACGATAACCTTACTCATAACTAGGCCTCCTAATAAAAAGTATTTATTATATAGCTATCTTTCCCAAATCTAGAAAATTTAATAAGCATGTTGTTTTTTTAGTATGAAACTAGGAGCTAGTTAAAGAAAATAGAACAAACAAAAATTGCAGCTAAAAATCCTGCAAGATCTGCAATAAGACCTACAGACATAGAGTAGCGAACCCTTCTTATCCCCACAGAACCGAAGTATACCGTTAAAATATAAAAAGTAGTATCAGTACTTCCCTGTATTGTTGAAGCCATATAACCAAGCATAGAATCAGGTCCATGAGTTTGTAGAGTTTCGGTGGTCATCGCTAGCGCTCCACTTCCTGAAATTGGTCTCATAAACCCTAAAGGAAGTATTTCCCCTGGTATTCCTACAAGGTTAAGTGCTGGTTGTAAAAGTCCTATCAAGATGTCAAAAGCGCCGGACTGGCGGAAAACCCCAATTGCCACTAGCATAGCCACCAAAAATGGAATTAGTTTAATAGCTGTTTGAAACCCTTCCTTAGCCCCTTCAACAAATGTATCAAATACGTCTACCCCTTTTATATATGAATACACCACTACAAATAACACCATCATCGGTATAGCCCATTGTGACACAATCGATATAACTCCCATTTTATCTCCCCCGATATATTTTTCTGCAAAACTTATCAACTGAGATTGCAACTATTGTGGAGCAAAAAGTCGCCATTATTGTTGTTGCCACAGTTGCAGTTGGGTTTGTAGAACCGGTTGCCACTCTCAGAGCAATGACAGTTGTCGGAATCAGTGTAAGGCTTGAGGTATTTAATGCTAAAAATGTACACATTGCATCAGAAGCTGTCTTTTTATCCTTATTAAGTGTCTGTAACTGTTCCATTGCTTTTAATCCAAGGGGTGTTGCAGCGCTTCCCATACCCAGAAAGTTAGCACTCATATTCATCAAAATAGAGGACATAGCTGGATGGTCTGCCGGAACATCAGGGAATAAAAATTTTGCAACCGGTCGCATTACCCTAACAATTACTTTAAGTAAGCCTGATTTTTCTATTAGTTTCATTATTCCTAGCCAAAAGGTTAATATAGATACTAGCCCAAAAGCAACTGAAACCCCCTTATCCGCAGAATCCAGTAAGGCAGTAGTCATCTCACCTATTTGTCCCCTTACACCAGCGACTAATATCCCAACTACTATAAAGAAAAACCATAATTTATTAACCAACCTTAAAACCTCCTAAAATAAACCTCCAAACCATGTAACAAACCGCTTATACCATGGAATAGAATCTTTAGCTATGTCTTTATGTGCAACTAAGTCTAAGGTATATATGTACTCTCCGTCCTTATAGATTTGTTTTTCTCCAATCTTATCCCCCTTGTAAACTGGTGCATGCACAATATCATCAAGTATTACTTCGCTTGTTATTACAGGTTCTGTCTCTCTTTCTATAGAAAGCACTATGTCTTTAGGTACCCTTGCTGCTACATACGGTTCTTCACCATTTTCTACAGCTATCAGTCCCATCGATGTATCTTCTTCAATGACCATTACTCCCTTATATTTAGAGTAAGCCCACTCCATCATTTCCTCTAAATCATTAAACCAGTTAGGGGCATAAAGAAGCACTCCAACTAGATCTTGCCCGTCTTTACTCGCTGCTCCAGTAAGACATCTTCCAGCCTCAGTTGTCCAGCCTGTTTTTGCCGCTAAAGCATGATCATAATTAAGTAAAAATTTATTATTAGAGTGGAATGCTCTGACCTTTCCCTCTAAGTTTGTACTTCGATAAAAGGTAGTTGAAGCTATTTCTCTAAAAAGGGGATTCTCCATTGCATAAGCAGTTATTATAGCTAGATCTTTAGCAGTTGTATAATGATTTTCTGCATTTAAACCATGTGGATTGTCAAAAGAAGTGTTGCCTGCGCCAATCTCTTCAGCTTTTTCGTTCATTAGTTTAACAAAGTGTTCTTCACTACCTGCACTTGCAATCCCCAGTGCCACTGCTGAATCATTTCCAGAACGTATCATCAAGCCATACAAAAGATCTTTTATCGGGATGGTTTCCCCTTCTTCTAAATAGATAGAACTCCCTATAATTCCACTTGCCTCTGGTGTAACTTTAAAGTAACCATTGATATCTTCAATCAACTCCAACGCAACTATGGCTGTCATAACTTTTGTGGTGCTAGCCATCAAAAGTTCTTCATCATAATTTCTTCCTGCCAAAACCTGTTTAGTACTTTGGTTAATCAATATGTAGCTTTTTGCGTTAAAGTCAAAGTAATCTATGTCCTCTTGTGCATAACCTATTTGAGTAGATAAAACTATAAAAGCTACTAACAATAATATTCCTATTGCTTTTCTCATACTACTCCCTTCTTCCTTACTTTTTTAACAAATATATTAAGCAAACTTATAATATATGAAAAAGTTAAGGAAAAATAAAAAGGAGAAACAGCTAGATGCTGCTTCTCCTTTTTACAATGTAAAGAATAACTTTTATCGTAGGTTAACTTCTAATCTCCTCAAGTCTCTCTTCTGTTAAGGAATAGCAATTTAAAAATACTATACCTACTAGCACCATTACCCCAGCAATAGGGCCTATCAGTTGTAATCCTAAAGGTTCAGATACTGAGTACCCGAACCTATTAAAAATAAAGGGCGTTACAAAAGATGATGCCCCAACCACTATCTTAATTATCAGCCCCTGTGCCCCAAAAAACATTCCTTCTCTTTTTTGTTTATTAATAACTCCGTCATATTCTGCAATATCTGCAACCATAGCATTAGGAATTATAAAAGCGGCAGAAAGGGGAACCCCCGCCAGCGCGATAATTATTGTAGCGCTAAACGTATGAAAGACAGTTCCAAAAAAGCCAGTTGATATCAAAATCATCCCAAATAAAGCCGAAGATACCATCATAACCGTTCTTTTGCCAAACTTGTTAGTAAACTTAGGAAGAAAAGGGCTAAATATTACAGCAACCACAAATGCTCCCGCGATTAAAAAACCTGAGCTTTCAGCATTCATACCTAACAGTACTTCACTTATGTATGGCATAGCAATAGTTAAAGTATTGATACCAAACCATACCGTAAGATAGGAGCAAAGATAAAAAAGAAAGTCCCTATTATTTAAGGTCTTCAGCACCGATGAGACCATGCCGGATGCTGAGATGTCTTTAGGTTTTTCTTTTAATGGTTCTTCTTTCACAAAAATAGGTGTTAATAAAATAGTACCAAGGGCTATTAATCCTAAAACTATGCCCATAACCTTAAAATCATACATGCTGATTAGCACACCCGATCCGGCCTCCGCAATCATTACGCCTATCACTTGGGTAATCCCTTGTAGCATAGTTAATGTATTTCGCTCTTTTTTAGTCTTGGAGATTTCCGGAATTAAAGCTAAGTAGGGACCGACAACAATAGTGAAGCAAATAAAAAATAGGCTCAATACAACAGTTAAATATACAAAGTTCCATATTGACTGATACGAAACTGGTGGAAACCACAACGCAATGAAAGTAATAGCTAATGGTACTGAACCATAAAGAATAAAGGGAATTCTTCTTCCTTTTTTACTGGTGCAGTTATCAGAAAAATATGCGACTAAAGGATCTGCAATACCATCAAAAAGTCTAGCTATAATCATTGTTAAACCTACTAACGCTAACGGTATTAAAATTTGCAAGCCCCCATCATTAGCTTCTGGTGGAGCATAGTAGTATTGATACCATTTTACTGTTGTTTGAGTAAAGATTGAAATACCTAAATATCCTAAGGCATACATTAAGGCCATAAGCTTTCTATTACCACTCATCTACTCATCTCTCCCTACTTTTTATAGGTTTTTGTCAAATACTCCTTTTCAAACGCATAGTTTTTATCCCCATAGTATTGGTCTTTTTGCCGAGCCATATATAGCTTTTGAATATCCAGCTCTGCAGTTATTACATAAGAGCCTTCATGTTCTGGCGCTATTTCTACCAAACCATCTTTTTTGTCTGTTATAGACAGTGGTGCAAAAATTCCAGCCTTACCAGTAAAGTGCATTCCACCAATCCAACCATTTAGTGAGGATTTAAGCCCATACACATAACTTTCTTGTACCCTAGGCCACATTCCTCTTAAAGCCCTCCATAAGCTATACTCCTCCATATTAGCAATTGGTATTATGACTATATCCGCTCCTAATTCTCTTGCCAATTGAAAAGTCTCAAAATATGTGGCATCCATACAGATTGGAAAAGCAATTTTACCCCAAGGTAGCTCATAAACCTTTAGGTTGTTTGCTCTATCTAACCCTATACTTACCTCAAAGTCCGTTAAGTGGATTTTATCTTGTGCTCCAACTAACTTACCATCATTGTCAAATAATGCGCCAGTATTAAACAAAACTCCCTCCCTATTTTCTATATATGTACCCGTATAGATATATATATTGTACTCTTTTGCTAAACTGGAATAAATAAATTTAATTCCATCAGCTATAGGGTTTGCTGTGCTAGCCAGGATAGACCTTAAAAAAGGGTTTTGCTTAGGTTCTGCCTTCTTTTGTGCACTTTTTTTTGAATTAAAGCTTTTAACAGCACGTTTATTTGCATAACGGTTAACACTTGAAAAGCCTGGGATAATCCCAAGCAAATCAAAAAAATTATACTCTGGAAAAACTACTAAGTTACTTCCTTCCTTCGCAGCTTGTTCCACTAGTAGGCTTACACAATTAATGTAGTCTTTAACATCTCTTACAACATTGATTTCTCGTTGTACACATGACACCTTAAAATTGCCTGCGTCAACCTTGTTATCATTATATGTTTTTGTAACTGACGCACAGTATTTGGATAAGTTTTGGTGAGATAATTTTTTCTCAAATAGGTTTTTAAGTAAATCGTGCCCTATCATTTTTCCCCTCCATACATTTTCATCTGGCAGTAGCAATCTGGATTTAACTGGGCCAATACATCAAACTGTTTTATAGCGTGCATTCTTTCTTCTTGATTTAGGTCCGCCAAAATAAGCTTAGATCCCTCCTGAGCCCTCCCCATAAATCCTTGTTCTTTATAGGTCATAGGAAGAGGAGCATAAATACCAGTATCACCCCAGAAACTAATACCTTCAAGAGCGCCGTTGTAGCCACTTTCGATTGCAAAAAATAAATTTTGTTGTACCTTTTGATAAACGCCACTTATCTGTAAAGCTTCATTATAATATCCAATATAACCTATTGGGGATATTACTAGGTCGCATCCTCTTTGAGCCAGCCCCCTCGCTACCTGTGGGTAGAAACTGTCAGTTGACACCATAAGTCCTACCGTAAGACCTCCAATTTGACAAGTTTTAAGCTCTACTCCTCTATCTAACTTTTTCTCTTTTTCCCACCTCGCCAAATAAATTTGTCTTTGATTTAAGATTTTGACTCCATTATCTATAATACAAGAAGCGTGGTATTTTTTTGCTTCGCACCTCTCCCAAAAAGAACCAGGGCAGATAGCTATGCTAAAATGAAGCGATAACTTACAAATTTCATCTATATACTCTTCAAACTGGCCGCCACCAAGCTCCTCATATAAGCTTCCTAAAAACCCCGGAAATACCACAAGTTCACAACTTTCTTTTTTTGCGGCTAAGATATCTTTCTTTATACCACTTAGCAATTTTTTATAATCTGAAATTTGTCTATACTTTTCATCATTCCAGTGTACCGCCGCTATTTTCACATTATTCCTCCTTACTTATCAAAACATGGTGCAGTGCGAAAGCTAAATAACCTGAACCTGTAGCAAACCCTACACCTGTTTTACCTTCACCGCTATTTTTATCGTAGCTTTCAGCTAACAAACCGTGGTCCATGTTTGCATCTTTTAACCATTTAAGTGCTTCCTCAGTTTTCAGAGGGTTTAATATGCTTCCACAAAGTCCAAGTCCCGACGGTGTATTAGGATGATGGTCACAGGCTAGCTCTTGAATTTTGGCATCTTTAAAGAAGTAATGGTATTTAGCGGAGTAATAATAGTTAATTGTATTTTTAAATACTGGGTCTGTTTTATCTACAAAACCATAGTAGTGCAACAGCCCTATATTACCGGGGGGATCGTTATAAAGTCTAAAGTTACCTTGACCATCTGAGGACCAAAGGTACATTTTCTTCCCATCTATTTCCTTAACTAAATACTTATGAATGCCATCTTTAATTTTGCTCATTTTTTGTGCAACATTTTCTGCATCCTTGAGTCTGTCTTTTGCTTTGAGCAGCTTTACAAAGTTTTTTAACCCTCTTAACAAAATAACATTATTTATTGTAACAAAAGGATAATCAGCAGGATCATCTGAAGGAAGCAAAAACGTACTATAAAGGCCTGTTTTGTCATCATACCTCTCTTTAATACACTCCCATACCCTTAAAAGAGCTCTAAATAACTGTTCATCTATATCCTCTAGGCACATATCTCCTAAAAGTATAAAATAACTCGCTGCCTCGTCTAATTCAAAGCCTGGATATAATACGGTGCCATCAATATAATGAGCGTGGTCCCCTGGGTTTTTGCTGTGCATAATCATCATATCCCGGGCAATTATTTGATGCAATTTTGGATTAACCAGCTTTATAGCAGGAAAAGACCAAAGAAAGCTATCTCGCTCCCAAAATGCCCCAGATACGTAGTACCGAGGACTTCTAGACGTTAACGCAAGGTATTGATCTGTTTCCATGTCCTTTCCGACAGCAAAGAAATAGTTAAAAAACAAATTTTCATTCATTACTTTTTCTAGGTGTTTATCTTCGTTATATCTTATTATCCTATCAGAAAACCAATCCTTTAGCTCTTCAAAGATTTTTTGATATCCCTTTCTCCTTAAATGAATCAAAGTAGTGGAAGCACCATCTGGATCAGAGTTTATAGCCATATAAAATGCATTTTGCTTAGCACATTTAACCTTTAGCTTAATTAAATTGCTTCTCGATTCGTCTTCAAAGGAAAAGTCACTATCGGCACCAAATGCCATTGATAATGACACTTTTGGGGTTATACAATCCACCACTGGATTTGAAAGCCACTTATCTATGAATAGTTTTGTTTTTGTCTCGATAGGGTGCGAGTTAAACCTAAGAAGATTTAGCTGATTGATGTCGCAATTTAAGATTATCTCAATAGGCTCAGAGCTTTTAAACTTATATATTAATCCCTTTTCATATAAATCTGTATATATTTTAGCCTCCACCTGAATATCGTCATCTAAAAAGAATGTCAATTTCGGATAGTAAAAAAATTCTTTTTCGGCTTCAACTTTTTTTATGTGTAGTTTAGTATTTTCTTTATAAAACTCGGGACAAAGCAGGTTTTGTTTGCCTTCAACTTCAACCAAAGCCTTATTGAAGCCGGACATAACATTAAAGTTTTTTACTCCGCCTGTTTCACAGTCAATAATTGGCACACTAATAAAATGATTTCCGGTATATAACACCTTTACATTTTCAACAAGCTCATTAGGTTTTGTGATAATCTTGTTAGCCATCTAAACACACCTCTTTTAATTTTTGTTATATTTTAATTATTCTACAACTCTCAAACTATATCCTCTATCTGTAAAAACTTAGACTTTAAGGCCGACAAAAAAGCACATCCACCTTATAACTTAAAGATGGATGCGCTTTAGATACTTTTATATTTATAAAGTTTTATTTAATAGTTCAACTGTTTTTTTAGCGATCTCTGAAGTTACGCCAGCACAGCGTTCTCTACGCTCCTTATCTCCATAGGCGACTCCTTGTTTTTGCATAAATTTCCCAACTGATTCAGAGCATATTAC
This sequence comes from Proteinivorax hydrogeniformans, assembly GCF_040515995.1. Classification (GTDB taxonomy): domain Bacteria; phylum Bacillota; class Proteinivoracia; order Proteinivoracales; family Proteinivoracaceae; genus Proteinivorax; species Proteinivorax hydrogeniformans. The sequence goes on from NZ_CP159485.1 coordinate 1,707,311, forward strand.
AGAATCAGCTACCGTAGTTTTCAAGTCTAGCCCTGCTGGTTGATACTGAGGGAATGGATGTTTTCTGTACCAATTCCACAGCTCATTAACAAGTTCATTTTGAGTGTCGGCGTCACAAACCATACCGATACAAGCAGCTGCTACACCAAGGGCACCACATAAAGTACCTTGTCCTCCATAACCTCCACCTGCACTTCTAAAAGCCTGTGGCGGGATATGATTAAATGGGTAACCCACCTCATCACTGATCGTGCCGAAGAACCCTTCAGCTACTCCAATACCTCAGCCACCTAGCTCCATATATGCCTCATAAGCTCTTTTTTGGACTTTTTCCTCATCCAATTTAGTATAAGGTAGTGGCCACTGAGGGGTTGAAGTGCTAGAAGCATCAGCTCCTTTAGAACATGCTGTCATAAGGCTTCCTAATCCTCCTAATAACGTTACTCCCGCTACTGTTGATACGCCTACACCTTTTATAAAATCCCCACGTGATAATAATTTCTCCTGTTTCTCCATTGTATCTTCCTCCTCATTATCTAACAAAAATAATGTTTTTCTCTATGTTAAAATTATAGCGTGTTTTCCCATCTGATTGTAATAACATTCACTTATGGTAGATAATATTTACTTATTCATTACTGCTTCATCTTTTAAGTTATATTACTTCCCCCATGTTTGATGTGATATAATATAGTTGATATTTATCGAGAGGCCAATAGTGAGGAGTGAGCACACAATGAACTTACAGTATCTTAAATCTTTTTATGTTACAGTAAAGCTTAATAGCATTTCCAAAGCTGCAAAAGAGCTTCATTTGACGCAGCCCGGCCTGAGTATGCAAATCCAGTCCCTTGAAAAACAACTAGATTCTTCACTGCTAATCAGAAGTAACAAAGGAGTAAAGCTAACTGAAGCTGGGTCTATTGTCTTTGATTACGCCGACAGTATTTTGTCTATGCATAATAATATTGAGAGAGACCTGAAAAATATTCAAACTCAAAAAAAGGAACTGTTGATGGGGTCATGTAAAGCTGTAGGTGAATTTGCACTGCCATGCAGTATTTATATTTATAAACAAAAGTTTGATGATGTTAACATAGATTTTAGTATCGATAACTCAGCAGGGGTTGTTAAAAAGTTGCTAGATAGAACTGTAAACATCGGTATCATTCATGGTAATAATCCTCCAAAAAACATAAAGACGGACAAAATTGCCAGCGACAGACTGGTATTGGTAACCTCCCTTCCCTTCCTTGAGAGAAAAATAGGTTTGGATGAATTTAAAAAATTACCGCTAATTTTTCGAGAGGAGGGCTCTGGAACCCGTGAAACTATAAAAAGACATTTAAATACTCATGACATTACTTTAGATAATTTAAATATCATCTACCAGTTAAATTCTATGGAAGCTATTAAAACTTCCGTAATCTCTGGGAAAGGTATTTCTTTTATACCAGAGCTAACAATAAAAAGAGAGTTAAAAAATGGAATTTTAAAAGAAATCACTGTGGAAGGGCTTAAAATATACAATGAGTTTTTTATCGCCCATCGATCAGATCATCCATTGTCGCCCCATGAGAGTGAGTTTGTTGATTTTATAAAATCATCCAAAAGAGGTTTTTGCTAAATATAAAAAGTCCTTGGAGGTTTAGTTCCAAGGACTTTTTATATCATATTTTTATATAGTAGTTTACAGCCAATCCATGTCCCCACAAACATAAACAAACCAAATACCCACCCATGCAATGAAAAAGAGGGTATTGCGCTAAAATAGGCTCCTATATTACATCCTAAAGCTATTCTTGCACCATATCCCATCATAACTCCACCTGCTATTCCATATAACAACTGTTTTTTGTTTTTTATTTTCTTAAATTTAAAGTCAGAGCTTACCAGTGTAGATAGAACAGCTCCCAGTACCACACCGATATTTACAATTGTTAAATAGACAATTACCACAGCTTCATTAATATCTAAGCTATTTCCATATACCCTAACATAACTATCGGCAACACCGTGTATTCCGATTCTGTCAAGCATCCATGTCCCCCAATATAAGAACACACTGGTAACTCTCCACGGCGAACTTATATACGCCATCAAGGCTATGTTAATAAGAGCAAGTATTATTCCAGCTATCCAATATGGCCAGGTTTTTCTAAAAAGAGTTTCAATGCCCCTCATTTAATCCCTTCCTTTCACTTATTTTCTAGCCTTTTCAATATAAATCTCCCACTCTCCTTGTCCTATCTCCATATAGTCCATTTTATGTCCTTGCTTTTCAACCCACTCAATTACATTCGAAATTGAACAATTATGATCGGTTAGCATTATTAGTACATCCCCCAGCTCCATCTTTTTTAGGGCTTTAACAGCTTTTAATAATGGAATAGGACATGTTTCATGCATACAATCAAGTTTAAACTCTGCCATATATCTCCCCTCCATATTACAAGTTTTTGATTAATTTTGGTTAATATTGTTTGTGTTTTCCATACTTGTAAACACAATAATAAGCTCCCCCTAAAGCTAGTAACTGAATTACTAAGGCGGGAAAAAAGCCAATTATTTTCGGTAAATATATTGCTTGGGATTCTGATATTGATAAGAGGTTATCCCAAAATTCAAAATGTATCAGCCCTCCTAGTACTGTGCCTATAACTATACCAATAAGCACAATTGCCTGTAATGCAAATCCCTCACCTATTCTGACAAGACTTCCTGACACACAAGCACCGGCTAGTACCATGCCTATACCAAATATAAGTGCTCCAACTACTGTATGAATACCAACTGGCTTTATCTGCCCCGGTATCTGCTCTATTATTATCCCTACAGTAGAATCAACTGCAAGGTATTGTATAACAAAAAAACCTACAGTTGAAATCATCAATGACAATATAACTGCTTTTAGAAGCTTAACATTGCCAAGTACAATAATATTTCTAACGCTACCTGCAAAACAGAATCTAGCTTTTTGTATTATAAATCCAAGTAAAACCCCAATAGCTAATAAAGCTCCTAATTTAATTCCACTTTGGTTAATTAAATAAAAAATCACTGCTAAAATAAAGACTCCAAAAACTAGTGCATATGGAAGTTGGCTTTTTTTAAAATGCACTCGTTTCTTACTTTTTAAGGTTTCTATAGTACTAGAGCTCATACTCCTCACCCCTTTGTGAACCGATTATTAAGACTAACTAATTTCTTATATATTGTAACATATACTTAGCGTAATTTTGACACCATTAACTGACAAAAAAATAAGTGCTTTTGTTAAGCACTTATTTTTGATTAGAATTCTTAATTAGAAACATAATCAGGGTTGATATATTAAAATTTTATTAAGGGGTTTTTAGTTTTGCATAAATTAAATTTGAAGATTAGATGACACTGATTAAATTATTATTAAAAAACTTTATTTGAGTCCTAGCTATTTTTTGACCTTCTCCAATCAATAACAGAAGATATTACGATGCTCATTTCAAACAGGATAATCATAGGTCCTGCTAACAACATCTGTGATATCACATCGGGAGGAGTTAAAATTGAAGACATCAAAAAAATAGCCAAGATTATAAACTTCCTAGATTTTTTCAATAGCTTTGGTTTAATTAACCTAAGTTGCGTTAGCAGTAAAACAAGCAGTGGTAACTGAAATGCAACCCCAAAGGCTAACAATATCGATGTTATAAAGCTTGTATAGTTAGAGAAAGAAAACATAGGTAATATATCTTCGCCAGACATTTCAACAAAAAAATCTATGGTCAATGGAATAATAGATAAGTAAGAAAAAATAACTCCACCTATAAAAAACACCGAAGATAAAATTATTGCGAAAAAAACGTACACCTTTTCTTTTTTATTTATACTAGGCATAACAAAAGCCCATATCTGGTATAGGATGATAGGAGAGGCCACAATCATACCGAAAATTATCGATATTTTTATATATGCTAAAAATAGTTCCGGAGGACTTAAATAAACAAAATCAAGGTGCCCTGCAGGCATTGTAATTAAGTTTACAATTTCGTCGATAAAAATATAACTTGCCATCGTGCCTAGCAAAATTGAAATAGCAGTTACTATGATTCTTGCCCTTAACTCAGCTAAATGACCTACTATGGTTAAACTTTTTCCTTCCAACTAGGCTCCCTCCTATTACCATTACACTATTTCTCTTTATTATTGTTAACAGTTGCTTGCTGATCTGAAGTAAAGCCTTGAGATTGATCTTTAAATTCTTTTATACCTTTTCCTAAAGCTTTTCCAATCTCAGGCAATTTCGCTGGTCCGAAAATAACTAATGCAATGCCTAGGATTAGCGTTAATTCCATTGGTCCTAATCTAAACATAATATTTACCTCCTAATAGCTAATAATTAGCTAACTTTCTAGCTTGCTAAAATTATAACATATGTAAATACCTCTTTACCCTTAGACAAACTTATCCTGTATAAAACATGCTTATATATAAAAACAGAAAGTACCAACTACAGTTAGTACTTTCTGTTTTTATATAACATCTAGTGTTTCACAAATCCTAAGATAAGCATTAACCCCGTCAACTAAAATACTCTCATCGAAGTTAAAATTGCCGTTGTGTAGCGGAAAGTTAAAGCCTTTTTGATCATTTTGCGATCCTAACAAAATGAAAAGCCCAGGAACTTTTTGTTGATAGAAAGAAAAGTCCTCCGCCAACATTAAAGGTTTAACCTTTGTAACTGAGGCTTTATCAAAACCTAAGCGCACCTTTTCATACAACTTTGTGTCGTTAATAACCGGCGGATAAAAATCTCGAATATCCAGTTTAACTTTGACATCATACATTTCTTCGATACCTTTGCAAACTGAACTCATCTGCTTTTTAATTTCATCATAAATCTCAGTGTTAAATGCTCTTATAGTACCGGTAAGTTTAACATTTTTAGGGATAATATTTCTAGCTTCTCCACCACTGACAGTCCCTAAAGTTACTACCGAAGGTTCTAGTGGATCCACTTTTCTGCTGGGAATATTTTGAAAGCTCATAACTAAGTTACTAGCAGCAACAATAGCATCACTACCTTGATGAGGTAAAGCGCCATGACTACTGCTGCCCTCGACTCTAATGTCAACCTCACCGTTTTGGGCCATCAACGGTCCATCTGTCAACCCAAACTTTCCTTGTTGCAGTCCTGGAAAAATATGAATCCCAAAGATACTCTCCACATTATACTTATCTAAAACTCCTTCTGCAATCATCTCTTTAGCCCCACCAGGTCCTTCTTCTGCCGGTTGGAATATAAGTATAATAGTTTTGTTTACGGATTGGATTTTAGATAAAACTTTTGCAAAACCCAGTAAAATTGCCATATGTCCATCATGACCACAGGCGTGCATTTTCCCTTCATGGATCGAAGAATAATCTACATCATTTTTTTCATAAACATTTAAGCCATCCATATCCGCTCTAAATGCTATTGCATCTTTTGATTTACCTTGTTTTACCGCAACTAAACCTTTTTTAGCTACAGTTTTTGGAGTATATCCATAATTAACTAAATACTCTTTTATAATCTTATAGGTCTTAGGTAGATCAAATGCAACCTCCGGAATCTTATGCAACTGTCTGCGTATTCTAGTTAATTCTTCTTGCAACTCCCTACTTAGTTCCATAAAACCAGCTCCTACAATTCTTCAAGTATAAACTCTAGCTTGTCAGTAAACTCATCTATTTGATTAAAACTAATAATCAATGGCGGAAGTAATCTAACTACACTCCCACTTGTAACATTTAGCAAAAGTCCTTTACTAAAAGCTTTTTGCTTTATAATATTAGCCTGCTCACCTACATCTAAGCCTATCATCAGACCCTTACCTCTGATATCCAATATCACATTGGGATACTTTTCCTTTAACCCATTAAGTTTTTCAACTAGATACCTACCTTTTGTTTTAACCTCGTTTTTGAAACCTTGTTCGGATATAACTTGCAACACTGCTTCTCCCGCCGCGCAAGCCACAGGATTGCCTCCAAATGTGCTGCCATGGTCTCCAGGCACTAATACATTTTCAAGTTTTTCATTTACTAACATTGCTCCTAAGGGAAGACCTCCACCTAGGGCTTTTGCTATGGTTACCACATCAGGAGTTAGGTTAAACTCCTGATGTGCAAATATTTCTCCAGTTCTGCACAAGCCGGTCTGTATTTCATCTATTATTATTAAAAAGTCATGCTTTTCAGCTAAGTTCTTAAGCTTTCGTACATATTCTGAAGATAACTCTCTAATTCCACCTTCTCCTTGAATCAGCTCGATAAATACAGCACAAGTCTTATTAGACACTGTACTTTCAATATCTGTTAAATCATTAAACCTAACATGCTTAATTTGAGGTAATACAGGGGCAAAGTTATCTTTATACTTAGGTTGACCTGTTAAAGTCATTCCTCCAGTGGTTCTGCCATGAAAAGAATTGTAGAAAGTGACGATTTCTGTTTTGTCGCTATTTTTAGATCTCCCATATTTTCTAGCCAACTTTATTGCAGCCTCATTCGCTTCCGCGCCGGAGTTTGAAAAGAACACTTTAGATGCAAAGCTGTTATTTACAAGTAGCTTCGCTAAGTTTACCACCGGTTCACTGACAAAAAAGTTAGATAAATGGCTATAACATTCTAGTTGCCTTAAAATAGCATCTGTTACCTCTTGATGTTTTTGACCTAGGTTATTAACTGCAATACCACTGAACATGTCTAGATATTTTTTCCCAGATTCATCGTATAGGTAGCAACCATCAGCTTTTTTTATATGAAGGTTATTTCGGTTATACAGATTTAAGATATAATCTTTATCTTCAGAAAAAATCTCTCCCACAAAAATCACCTAGTCTCTTAGTTCTTCTAAAATCTTAGTTTTGTCAGCTGTTTTTTCATCTATTTCCTTTATTACTCTTGCAGGGGAACCTGCAACCACTGTATTAGCTGGAACATCTTTTGTAACGATGGCGCCAGATGCAACAACTGCACCTTTTCCGACCTTTACCCCTTCTAAAACTACAGCATTTGCACCAATTAACGCGCCATCTTCTACAATAACTGGAGTTTTGCTTGGTGGCTCAAGAACTCCGGCAATTACAGCGCCAGCACCTATATGAGCATTTTTCCCAATTGTTCCTCTAGCACCTATAATCGCATTCATGTCAATCATAGTGCCTTCACCAATTTCAGCACCGATGTTAATTACTGCACCCATCATAATAACGGCTTTTTTACCAATGCTTACTCTATCTCTTATCATGGCACCTGGCTCAATACGTGCCTCTATTTCTGTTAAATCTAAAAGTGGGATTGCAGAGTTTCTACGATCATTTTCTAAAACAAAGTCTTCGATTTTATCCTGGTTTTGGTCTAATAGCATTTTAACATCCTTCACATCACCAAAAACAGTGCGAGAATTCCCCTCACCAAAAACCTTTACATTAGCAAAGTCTATATTGCTTAAGTCCCCTTTAATGTATGCTTTTACAGGAGTTGATTTCTCTGCTTCTTTAATAAATCTAGCAATTGCATAAGCATCAGTTAAATTGTTATTATCTACAGTCATTTTGATCATCCTTTCAGTTTTATAAGTTAAATATGTCTTGCATGGTATAAAAGCCTACGGGCATGTTAACTATAGTTTGCCCCGCCTTAAGTGCATCTAACGCGAACACATCTTTCGATAAAGCTGTATGTTTTATCTCTATAACTTCATGATCTCCAGCGAAAATAATATTATGCTCACCTGAGATAGCACCACCCCTTACGGTATGGATACCTATTTCTTTATCATTTCTTGGACAGTTTTTGCCTTCTCTACCGTAATTAAACTCTTTTGAATTATCAAGAGCTTTATTTATTGTATTAGCAAAAAGTAGCGCTGTGCCACTAGGAGCATCTATTTTTTTATTGTGGTGTTTTTCAATAATCTCAATATCATGTGCATCATTTAAAAGCTTACTATACTGGCTTAATATGGTGTTTACAATGTTTACACCTAAAGACATATTAGGAGAGTATAGCACTGGTATTTCGCTGGAAGCTTCTTTAATTGATGCAATTTGCTGTTCACTATATCCTGTAGTTGCAATAACCGTAGGAACTTTTCTTTTCTTTGCAAATTCTAACATTTGCTCTAAATTACTAGGATGAGAAAAGTCAATTATCAGGTCTAGCTCCCCTTTATAGGAATCGGGGTTTTCATAAACCGGGAAGTTGTTCTGGTATTTTTCTGTGTTTTTGTCCACGCCGCAAGCTACAGAAAAATTAGGATTCTCGGCAATTTTTTTACCCAATACTTGTCCCATCTTGCCATTTGCTCCATATATTGCTGTGTTTATCACATTTATCACTCCTTAATTTCTAAACCAATATCCCTAAGAGCCTCCGCTAAGCTATCTCTGTTTTGTTTCTCCATCTCTATAAGGGGCTGCCTAAGTTCTCCTACATCCATGCCCATCATATTTAGAGCTGTTTTTACAGGTATAGGATTAGTTTCTATAAACATGGCGTCGATGACATTAAGCATTTTAAGTTGGATATCTCTTGCTTTATCTGTATCACCGTCTAAGTAATTTTGTACCATATCGTGAGTTTCTTTAGGTAATATGTTTGCAACTACCGAAATTACTCCTGCGCCTCCTAGTGAAAGAAGTGGTACTATCTGGTCATCATTTCCTGAGTAGATTGCAAAACCTTCAGGACAAAGGTTTGCTATTTGAGCTACCTGACTTATATCGGCACTAGCTTCCTTTATTCCAATAATATTTTTACGTTCTGCCAAATATGCAACAGTTTTAGGCTCTATGTTTAAACCTGTTCGACCGGGAACGTTGTATAAGATAATTGGTACATCAACTGCATCAGAAATAGTAAAGTAATGGTTAACAATACCTCGTTGGGTGGTTTTGTTATAGTAAGGGGTTACTATAAGCAAGCCATCTGCTCCTTGACTTTCAGCAAACTTACTCATTTTAACAACTTCTTCAGTGTTGTTGCCCCCTGTCCCTGCAATTAGCGGCACACGGCCTTTTGTTTTTTCTACTGCAAAAGTAATTACCTGCTTTTTTTCCTCAGTGGATAGTGTAGCTGACTCACCAGTAGTCCCACAAACTATTATTGCATCTGTACTATTTGAAATATGCCAGTTAATTAACTCCTCTAGCTTTTCATAATTAACCTTGCCATCCTTAAATGGTGTTACTAAAGCAACTCCTGAACCCTTAAATATACTCATTATTAATCCTCCTTTAGTAAAAGTTCTGCTATTTGAACCGTATTGGTTGACGCTCCTTTTCTAATGTTATCTGCAACAACCCATAGGTTTAAACCATTTTCCAAGCTAAAGTCCCTTCTAAGCCTACCTACGTATACATCATCAGTGTTATGCGCGTTAATTGCCATAGGATACACATTATTTTTTATATCATCTAATACGACTATACCTTCCTTGTCATTTAGAGCTTGTAAGACGCTTTGTAGATTATAGGGCTTTTCTAGCTCAACATTAACTGATAGACTATGTCCATTCTCCACAGGAACTCTAACCGTAGTAGCGGTAACTCCCATCTTGCTATTTTTAAGAATTTTCTTCGTTTCATCTATCATTTTTCTTTCTTCTTTTGTGTATCCATCATCCATAAAGACATCGATATGTGGTAGGCAGTTAAATGCTATTGGATGCGGATAGTTTTTAGGCTCTTTTCCTTGGACGCCTGACTTAAGATCATCTACACCTGCCACACCAGAGCCTGAAACTGCTTGGTATGTTGAATAAACCACTCTCTTTATTTTACAAAGGTCGTCTAACACTTTAAGAGGAAGCACAGCTTGAATCGTGCTGCAGTTTGGGTTTGATATTATCCCTTTATGACTAAAGGCATCCTCTGGATTTACTTCAGGTACCACTAAAGGTACATCATCATCCATTCTCCATGCACTGCTATTATCTACCACCACAGCTCCGCTTTCTTTTGCAATTGGAGCAAATTTTTTGCTTATTTCTCCTCCTGCAGAAAATAAAGCTATGTCTATATCCTTAAAAGAATTTTCCGTAAGCTCTAAAACAACATGTTCTTTTCCTTTAAACATAACCTTTTTGCCTGCAGATCTTTTAGATGCCAAAAACAAAATGTTATTTACGGGAAAGTCTCTCTCTTCTAACACTCTTTTAATGGTTTGACCCACCATACCTGTAGCACCTACTATGGCTAAATTAGCTTTTTTCATTATTTCACCTCCTAAAAATTATACATTCCTCGACAGATTAGCTCCGCCGGTCCAGTCATATAAACTTCTTTTTGTAATTGTTTAATTTGAAGTTTTCCCCCTAGAACATGAACATTTATATCATTACCTGTTCCTTTTACCAAAGCAGAAACTACAGCCGTCGCTGCAGCACCTGTACCACAAGATAGTGTCTGACCTGCTCCTCTTTCATAAGTTACAACCTTTATATTTTCATTATCCATAACTTCGGCAAAGTTTACGTTGATTTTCTTTGGAAAAATTGGGGCACTTTCTATAGTTTTACCTTGACGGTTTACATCAATGCTTTTTAGATCATCAACAAAAACGACACTGTGCAAAGTCCCCATTGTGATTACAGAGATGAAGTAAGGTTCTTCATCAAAGGTTAACTTTTTGTTAATAATCCTGTTAGCCTCTATCGAAACATCTTCTTTTGAAGTCTCAAATTCAGGTTTTCCCATATTAATTGTAACAAATCTTGTTAAACCACCTTCAATTGATAGATTAACATTCATAACCCCCGCTAGAGTTTCTACGGTGAAATCTTCTAGTTCAACTATTTTATTATCAAAAACATATTTAGCAAAGCACCTGATTCCGTTTCCACACATAGGTGCAACTGTGCCGTCAGAGTTAAAAAAATCCATCCTAACATCAGCTATATTTGAATTTTCTACTATCATCATTCCATCGGCACCAATGCCAAACCTTCTATGACAAACTTTCCTTGCTAAAGTTTCTCTATCTTCAATTTTATTTTCCAGTCCGTTAAATATTATAAAGTCATTACCTGTACCTTGGTACTTTTCGAAGTGCAAAATACTCCCCTCCCCAGTCTCTACAGATTAAAAGCAGTTGCAGCAACATCTACAGCTTTTTGTTTAAAAGCTTTGTCTAAAGTATAGGATATGCTAATTTCTGAAGTTGTAACCTGTTGAAATTCTATTTGATTATCTGCAAATACTCTAAACAGTTTAGCTGCCACGCCAGATTGAGTTCGCATGCCTGTACCTACAACAGAAAGTTTGATAATTTCATCATCTTTTTCAAGCTCTACGCTGGAGTGCTTTTGAGCAATAACTTCCATTGCTTCTTTTACTGATTCATAGTCCTTTGCAGAGGCTGTAAATGAAAGGTTAACGAAACCTTCTCTTGGCAATGTCTGGCTTATTATGTCAACGCTGACACCTGCTTCTGCTAGCAGAGTGAAAACCTCTGCTACATTACTTGATGAATGTGGTATGTTTTTTAATGTAACCATTAACACATCGTCAGTTACTGATAGTCCTGTTACGCTTCTTTCCTCCACTTGTTTATCCCACTCCTTTATTAAAGTGCCAGAGGCATCGCTTAAACTTGACGCTACATATATAGGCACCTTGTAGCGATGTCCAATTTCAACCGACCTACACTCCATTACTTTTGCCCCTAGCTGCGACATTTCCTTCATTTCCTCATAGCTTATAACATCAAGTTTTTGGGCTTTACTATATAATCGAGGATCTACACTGTATATACCTTCCACATCAGTATAAATCTCGCATTTACAACCTAATTTTGCTGCAAAAGCTACTGCGGTGGTGTCGCTACCTCCTCTACCTAAGGTAGTGACTTCCCCTCTTTCATTTACCCCTTGAAAACCAGCTATAATCACAATTTTATCTTTATTTAAGTACTCTTTTACAGTACTTACGTCTATATCAGCAATTTTTGTGTTACAATATATTCCTGTCGTTTTGACACCTGCTTGCTGACCTGTTAACGCTATAGAGTCATAGCCTTTTTCTTTTAAGATCATTGTAAGCAAAGATGCTGAAACCTGCTCTCCGGTAGCTAATAGCATATCTAATTCCCTTTTAGAAGGAGCGTTACATGCTTGGTTTGATAGCTCTATAAGATTGTTTGTTGTTTTTCCCATAGCTGAAACTATCACTACCATTTTAAATCCATTTTTTCTATTTCTAATTACTCTATCTGCTATAGTCTTCATCTTGTCTATAGAGCTAAGTGAAGACCCACCAAATTTTTGTACTATAGTATTCAATTTAGTATCCCCCTACCCTTCGATGTCTACGTCGTTTTTTATTATATCTTCATAGGTTTCTCGTCTAACAACTATCTTAGCTTTTCCATCTTTAACAAAAACGACAGCCGGCTTTGTCAGCCTGTTATAATTTGACGCCATACTATAATTATAAGCGCCTGTAGAGGATACAGCGACTAGGTCGCCACGATTTGGTTTAGCAAGCTTAAAGCTCTTACCTAAAATATCACCTGACTCACAACATTTTCCTGTAATTGCAAAGTCTTTTTCTGCTTTATCATTCATTCTATTAGCTAAACAAAACTCATGTTTAGCACCATACAAAGCCGGTCTAATATTATCAGCCATGCTACCATCAACAAAAACATAGTTTTTTCCACTGTAGGTAGTCTTGGTACTTCCAACTTTGTACAAAGTTGTACCGGCATTTGCAACTATAGACCTACCTGGCTCGATGAGCACCTTAGGTGGAATGATCCCTAAAAGGTTTGATTGTTCATCTATTTCACTTAGCAGCCTTTCAAAAAAACTAGGCAAGTCAATAGGGTCATCAGATTCGGTATAGTATATCCCAAACCCTCCCCCTAGATTGAGTTCATTAACTTGCACTCCTATTTTGTTATTTAAGGATTTAATGAATTTTAGCATTACAGTTGCTTGTTCTAGAAATGAACCTTCTTCAAAAATCTGCGAACCAATGTGACTATGCAGCCCTTTAAATGAAATGTTAGGATCGTCATTTATTTCTTTTATGAAATCATAAATTCCATCTGCAAAAATACTTTCCCCAAATTTAGAATCAGATTTTGTAGTGCTTATATACTCGTGGGTATAAGCCTCAATACCAGGGTTAACCCTCAAAAGCACTTCAACCTTTGCGCCTATATTTTTAGTAATTGTGCTAAGCACTTTAAATTCGTTTACGTTATCTATAATTATTCTTCCCACATTATTCTCAACTGCCATATAAAGCTCAGATTCTAGTTTATTATTACCGTGAAAGTAAATCTTTTGGCGGGGAAAATCAGCTTTTATAGCTGTATATAGCTCTCCACCAGAAACTACATCTAAAGAAAGTCCTTCGTTAGCAATTAGCTTACACATTGCAATATTCAAAAAAGCTTTTGACGCATAGATTACTTCCGTTTGCAAACTCTCGCTAGTAAAAGATTCCTTATAAATTCTACACCGATTTCTAATGTTTTTTTCATCGACTATATACAGCGGCGTGCCGTACTCTGAAGCTAAGCTAACAGAGTCGCAACCACCAATTTCTAAATGCCCTTCACTATTAATTTCCATTGTACCAAATAATTTCACAGTTAGACACCCCTTGTATAAAATTAGCAACAAAAAAACAGCCGTGAACAAAAGGTTCAACGACTGTTTTAAAAAGCAGCGCCTTTTGCCCACAACGCGAAAAGTTCTCCACCAAAAAATCGGGCAACCTTTTGGCGACAGTGCTATGCCTCTTAAAACATAACCCCAATACATAAAGTATTTCGGCAAGCGCCCCTTTCCTTTTACAAGTACTTTTGACGACTCGCAGCCTCATTTTCGCATCGACATATTCAATTGTTGTCTATAAAGGATAGTAACACAGTATTTTTTTACAGTCAAGTAATTTCTTGAATTAATTCTCCACTTCAGCCTTGAGCTGTGCAAGCTCTGCTTCTAACTTTTGAAGTTTGTTCTTATCCACTTCTTGACCGTTCTCATCAAAAAGGGTTTGGAACTTGTCTAAAATTTGAGGAGCGAGGTCAATAAGGCGGTCAAAGATGGCGTTATTGTTTACAGGTAGCAAGCGCACTTGTTCGTTTCCAACCACTAAAAAACCTACTGGCTGTACCGACACCCCACCACCACTACCGCCACCAAACGGAAAAGCTTCTGCATCTTTTTCATCATTTTCAAACTCAGTCCCCCCTGCAGCAAAACCGAAACCTACTTTGGAAATAGGTATTATCACATTGCCATCGGGGGTTTCAATGGCATCACCAATAACGGTATTTACATCTACCATTTCTTTAATGCTTTCCATAGCGGTTTTCATTAACCCTTGAATTGGATGATCTGACAAAATTAACACCCCTTAAGTATTTTATTTTGGTTTTTATTAAAAAAAACAATAAATATATACCAACAGTTATAATATAGCCTAATGGAAATGTTATTATACAGTTTAGCTTGGTAGAAAAAACAGTTTTATTAAATTTAGGGACAATTGATATAGCAGGTTTTCCTAGTTTAGCAACTTTTCCAACAACACCAACCATGGTAATTTTTACCTGCCACAAAACCCCATATAATAATCCTGTGTCCGCCGCATCCGTAGTTCCGTAAGTTGTTTTCCATTCAAGTTCTAATACTCTTACCCATTTTTTACTATACTTCATAATATTACTTGATATCTTTTTAAAGTTTTTTCGCTCATTTAGCACCAAGGCTAGCACTTCTTTTTTTAGCCCAACTTTTTTATGAATATCAAAAAAAGGCTTTTTCTTAGCTTTTTCAAACTCTGCTTCTAATTCAACTTTTTTATCTTTATAAACTAGTTTGGGAATGTCAATATTGTACCTAATTAACCCCCACAACAGTCTAACACCTAAGACGACATCTTTTTCTTTAGCTCCATGCTTAATAAGTATGTGAAGCCGAACTGGGGATATAAAGATTATTAAGTATATTGTTACCATGAAAAGAGGGACAAGTCTCAACCAAGACATAACAAAGCCACCTTATAAAAGCCAGTTTAAACTCACTAAATCTATTCTCTCCTTAATCCATAAAAATATTATGAATGATATTACCTCAAATAGTAAAAGACTAGCCAAGAGCTATATTTATAGCTTGGCTAGTCTTTTGATTTGTATACGCACGGATAGTCTTCCCGCTACACCCAAAATAACAACATGTAAGGTAGGCCATACAAAGTCATTTCACTCGTAACGATGCGCAAGCGAGAAATAAGCCGTCCCAAGATGGCTCAGACCGCTTAAAAGGGTTCAGATTCTAGGCGTAGAACATTCACAAGCATAGGTTTTATACTGATGTGAGTCCCCTAAAACAACTAAGATGGCTTAGCCTAAGGTGGCTCAGACCGCTTAAAAGGGTTCAGATTCTAGGCGCTAAGTTGAGCTCAGGGCAGGCGCGTATAACTGATACGCAACTGGTCTGAGCTCAACTTAGCAACAACGAAGATGGACCCTTTTTAGCGGTCTGAGGGTGTTGGTAGATCCTCTAAATCCCCTAACCCAAACTGCTTTAAAAACTCCTCAGTCGTTCCGTATAGGATTGGTCTTCCTGTACATTCTTTTCTACCTACTTCTTCTATCAACTCTCTTGCTAGCAAGGTTGAGATAGCTTTTTCTACTTTTACACCTCTTACGTCCTCTATCTCTGCTCGGGTAATTGGCTGTTTATAGGCGATAATGGCTAGGGTTTCTACTGTGGCGTTTGTTAGGTTATTATGTCTGGTTTCTCCAAAAAGCTTTTGTATAAACTTATGGTATTGGGGTTTGGAGCACATTTGATATCCTCCTGCGACCTCTTTTATCATTAATCCCCCACTTTTTTCTTTTTGAGCTATTAGCTCTTCCATTAGTTTATTCACTTGTAGCTGAGTCAATTCTAACGCCTCAGAAATTTGGTCTATTGTAACTGGTTCACCAGCTGCAAATAGCAATGCCTCTAGGCAATCGTAGATGTTTCCCCTTTGTTCCAATTTTCATCCCCTCTTTTTTTAGCTTTTATGATTATATCTCCAAAGTATTCTTTTTGAGTTACACTAATCTCATTAACTCTTATAAGCTCCAGCATAGCTAGGAAGGTTAGCACCATTTCCTCTCTACTTTTGCATTCTAGCATTATATCATTAAAGCTTAGACTTTTTGATTTATACAATTTCTTTTTTAATGTAACCATTTTGTCATCGATGGTTATTTTTTCTTTCTTTACTTCGTGCGGTTTTTCTTCTTTAATTGGTGATTTATCAAGCGCTCTCTGAAATGCAGAGTATAAACTATTAAGCGATAGTTTAACCGGTCCTTTCTTTTCTTTGATTACTTCAGGAGGTCTGGTATGAAACGCATTTTGTCTTTCCGCCATTTCTTCTAAAATAGTAGATACTTCTTTATATCTTTTGTACTCTAAAAGCCGACGAACCAATTGTTCTCGAGGATCCTCTATTTCTTCATTTTCAGAAATTATTTTTTTCCGCTTAGGAAGTAGCGAGCGACTTTTAATATCTATCAATGTAGCAGCTACAACTAAAAACTCACTTACCCCTTCTAGATCAAGTTTCTCTAACTCCTCCACATATCGAAGGTATTCATCAGTTATTTGAGATATAGATATCTCATTTATATCTACCTCTGCTTTTTCCACTAAATGAAGCAAAAGATCAAATGGTCCTTCAAATTGCTCAAGCTTTACTTTAAACTCCATTTTTTTCTCCCCCTAAATAATTCCGAAAACAATAAAGAACAGAGTACTAAGAATTGTTTCCGCAATAGGAACTAAAATTCTCGGCAAGGTTCTTGTTACCAAAAGTAGTATTAGTATTAACGGCGCATATGCCTCTACTTGTTGATACTGCATTCTTGCTTTAGGTGAAAGTACACTTGTAAGAATTTTAGAGCCATCTAAAGGTGGTAGAGGAATCAGGTTAAATACCATAAAGTATAAATTAAGTCTAGCTAGCAACATAAAAAAAGTTTGCAAGGCTTGTATTACTCCTAAAAGGTCACTTTGCAAAGGTAAAGAAGCACCTATTGTTGCCACAACCCTTAATAGGACCAAAGAGACAAAGGCAAGAGCCAAGTTTGCAAGCGGTCCCGCCAAAGAAACCTTAATTATGCCGGCGTCTCTATTCCCTTTAAAGTTAAAAGGGTTTATTGGAACAGGTTTTGCCCAACCAAATCTTACTATAATTAACATTAAAAGACCCAAGGGATCCACATGCTCTAAAGGATTTAAAGTAAGTCTTCCCTCTCTTTGCGCTGTATTATCACCTAAAGAGTGTGCCATTTTTGCATGCGCGTACTCATGTACTGTCATTGCAAGTAGCACAGCTGGTATAACGTATAGTATTCCATCTAAAAATCCCAAAATTATCTACCCCTTTCAATAAGGTCCAAACCTTTGATATAGTTAAGCTCATCGTCTTTTGTATGGATTTGTCCGTTTAATTTCTGCTGCCTTAATCTAGATATTATTTTGCTATAAATTGGACCAGGTTCTATCCCCATCTTTTTTAGATCGTTACCTGTAGTTTCAACATCGACCTTCTGTAACTCCTCTAAATATAAAAATATCCTATTTTTAAGTAAATCGCTATCTGCTAACGCCATCATGGCACAAAGGCAATGAATGCTTAGACTATTTAGTGCATCATAAATTTCAGAAGGGTCTAGGTGTTTACTTGATTTTAGTCTTTCTATTCTATCTAACCCTCCATTAAAAAAGTTACTAATAATTAATCTGCTGCCTTTTTCCAAGTTAAAGTCATTAAGGACGATTTCAAAAGCTTTTTTAGGATAACTGTTGATTAGTACTAGTAGATAGACTAACAAAACATCTTTTTGCTCTATTATGCTTTTCTCTTGCAATATCTGTACGCTGTCAACTGTTTTTCTCAAATCCTTTTTAAGCTGCTGTGGCTTAGTACATTGCCCAAAAATATTGTCTATAATTCCTAACTCTAATGCCCTTGTAAAAATCACTGAAGGATTAGGCTCAGATACTATGGCCTGGAGTTGTTCCATAATGCGGGTGCCACTTAATTTTTGTAATACGTTATTCTCTAAGGCGTTGTGTAAAAAACTCATAGTGCCTTCATCCATTTGAAAGGAATAGCGACTTTCAAATCTAAGAGCTCTAAAAATGCGAGTTGGATCTTCTACAAAGCTTAGGTTATACAAAACTTTAATATTACCTTGCTCTAGGTCTTTTCTACCCTCAAAAAAGTCTAAAAACTCCCCAAACCTATCTGAGTTAAGCCTAAAAGCTAAGGTGTTAATTGTGAAATCCCGCCTATACAAATCATGTTTTATGGTAGTTTCCTCCACCTCCGGCATTGCTGCTGGGAAAGGATAGAACTCCATTCTAGCTGTAGCGAAATCAATCTTTCTGCCGTCTTTTAAAGTGATAGTAGCAGTGCCAAATTTTTCGTATTCTTTGATCTCTCCACCTAAATACTTTACTATCTTATGGGCAAAAGAAATCGCATCTTGCTCTACCACAATATCAATATCAAGATTGGGTACACCAAGTAATAAATCTCTGACAAAGCCACCAACGGCATATGCTTTGTAACCTTCTTTTTGTGCCTTTTGACCAATCAACCATAACAAACCCTGTAGTTTTTTGGGCAATCGGGTGTTAATTACTTCCATCAAATTTTCACTTTCTTGAGCCATGCTATAATCATTGAAAGTATATAAAGGCTTATGCCATCTAGGGGCTTGTTTGCCATGAATGACCTTTAACACGTCGGTTCTGGTGATTATACCGATCATTTTATCGCTTTCATCCACCACTAAAAGCCTGCCGATATCATAGTGGGTTAACTTCTGTCTCACAGTCTTAAGACTTGAGTCTGGGGAAATTGTCACCACGTTAGTGGACATAAACCCTTTTACAGGAGCATGAGTCAACTTATGATGTATAGCCTTATCAACATCTGTCCTGGATATTATGCCCAACAACTTATCATTTTCAACTACCGGCAATCCTGTATGACCATACCTTAGCATAACTCTGCTGGCTTCATTGATGGAAATATCAGGACCAATTGTTTTAACATGATTTGTCATAACATCTTTTGCGGTAAGAGGAGATGGCAGTTTATTAAGTAAAGAGATAAACTCATGCTTTATAGCCGCTAAGTCTTTATCTTTGATTGTAGCTGCAGCGGACTGTGGGTGTCCTCCGCCTCCCATCTCAACAATGGGCTGGGAAATAGGAAGGTTTTCGTTAAAGCTTCTGCCTATTACATGAATTCTATCAATCATTTTTACCAAGGTAAAAACAGCATCTACATCTTCTATTTTACCAAGCTTATGTGTTAACTCTCCTACTCCTCCAATAAACTCGTCTAAAGAGGCAGTACAAACTACTACGTTCCAGCCATTAAAATCATAGTTTTCCATGTTATCCATAAGCGTTTCTAAAAGCGTTTTTTGATTTTCTGTTAAGGGTTTCGATATATACTGGCTGACTAGTGATAGCTTGGCACCATTTTCTAAAAGAAATGCCGCTGCTTTTACATCTCTAGGAGTGGTCTGGGCAAAAGTTAAATTGCCAGTGTCTTCATAGATGCCTAAAAGAAAAGTAGTAGCTTCAAAGGGAGTTAATTCAACATTGTTTTGCTGAATTTCTTCTATTAGTAAAGTAACAGTTGCACCTACCTCTTCAACTTTTCCCTGCGGAACTTTTTCACCTGATAAGGGGTGATGATCAAAAACAATTACTTCAATGGATTCTTCCCTCAAAAGAGCAGATAAAGTGCCTATCCTTTTAGAGGACAATGTATCTACAATAATTAGTTTTTCTACTTGCTTAGGATCTATTTCAGAAGGAGCTTTAAAATCTAATACGTCTTTATGTAATGAAATATATTCTTTTACATTCTTTTTTACCTTTCCTGCTAACACCATTTTTGTCTTAGGATATAGCTTTGTACAGGCTAACATCGAAGCAAAGCCGTCAAAATCAGTGTTTACGTGAGTAGTAACTATATTCACAGGCTACCACCTCCAAATATATGTAGTTTTAACTTAATTAAGTATATCATATCGCCCGACTGCTTAAAAGCGTTTAAAGTTATGGATACTTGCAATGGCTTATGAATTTAAAAAGGGGCTGTCTCATAAGAGGAATATTTCCCCTATAAAGAGACAACCCTTTCTATTAACTACTTATCTTTTCTTGTTTTAGCGGTTGAAGGTACTTTTGACATTTGTCACCCCAACTTCCTACGATGATGCCATTTCTCTTTAGGTTAACTACCTCGCAGTTATTCCCACAATCGTTACAGTTAAAAGATGTAGTTGTAAAATCATCATCTATTGCTTCTACGCCTAGAAACTGTGACTTTACAGGACGGTGGATACATGCTAGGTGTGCAGATCCAAAGGCGCCCATAACATCAAAGTGAGTTGGTATTAGTATTTTTTGCTCCAACTCTTTTTCAAAGGCCGCTACAATACCAGGGTTAGCCGCTACCCCTCCTTGGAACATTATTGGTGATTTGATATCTTTACCCTTACCAACATTGTTTAAGTAATTTCGTGCCAGCGATGTGCATAGACCGGCTAGTATATCAGCAATGTTGTTGCCTAATTGCTGCTTGTGAATCATGTCTGATTCAGCAAAGACAGAACAACGACCAGCTATTCTTAATTCTGT
Source organism: Proteinivorax hydrogeniformans (assembly GCF_040515995.1). Classification (GTDB taxonomy): domain Bacteria; phylum Bacillota; class Proteinivoracia; order Proteinivoracales; family Proteinivoracaceae; genus Proteinivorax; species Proteinivorax hydrogeniformans. Next base: position 1,728,030 of record NZ_CP159485.1, read on the forward strand.
AGTAGATTCTAAAGCAATACGCCCAAAATCCTCTATGCATATTCCCAGTCGCGCCGCCTGTTGATCTAAAAAAGAACCGGTACCAGCTGCACATACACTATTCATGGCAAAGTCTGTAACTATAGAGTCGTTAAGCACGATTATTTTGGAATCCTGCCCTCCTATCTCTATTACCGTCCTTACATCTTTATCATGTTTTAAAGCTCCTACAGCATGGGCTGTAATCTCATTTTTGACAACGTCGGCTCCAATCATTGCTGCCGCAAGCTTCCTTCCACTGCCAGTTGTCCCCACAGATAGCACAGGGTTATCCTTTGTAAATCTGCTAACAGCATCAAACCCTTTTTTTATAGCCTCAATTGGCCTTCCCTGAGTCCTAATATATTCTTTTGATAGGAGGTTCTGATTATCATCTAAAACCACTATGTTAGTAGAAACAGATCCTACATCTATTCCTATAAACACTCCTTTACCCATAGAGCTTCACCCCTTCACTTTGCATTTTTTTCTGACATATCAAATCCACGTAAGCCTCCAGTCTGGTGTCAATACCCGCTTGAGCGGAATGCTCATCCAAGGATAAGGTTAAAACTGGAATCTTTTTGTCTTTTGATACCTTGCTTATTATTCCTTGCGCAAGTATTTCTGGAGTGCAGGTAAATGGATACACTTGAATAACTCCGTCGAATCCTTGGTCCTTTGCTTTAACCGTTTGCGCAACTGTCTCCTGCCCATGCCCACCAACCATTTGGTCTAAGTAAGCCTTAGCTAAGCGAGCCGTTTCTTTTTCTTTTAAAATTGGAATCATATCTTTAAGCACATGTCCATCAAACCATTCACCTAAATATATAGTCCGTTCAACCTCTACACCTAATTTGGCTAACTTTTCTTCTATATATAAATTTGCTGCCGGTTCGCAAACTAAGTATATTTCACCTAAAAATTTTATCCTAGCTTTTGGTTGGATCTTTTGTAGTTTTTCAAGCTTATATTTATAGTGATCATACAACCCTTTGATAAATTCCACATCTTTAATAGGTTCCACTCGCTTTACAAATTGTTCATAGATTTTAAAGCTTTTAATCTCCCCCATCTCTCTAGGGGCCGTTTTTAAAGTTACCTGGTGTAACCTATCTAAATATTTTTGTTTTGTCAGCGCTATATAGACGTAGCTAATAACTTTATGCCAAGGTGTTTTATTTCGCAGCTTGTTGATGGTTGTATAAGCTTGTCTAGGATATCTCGCAGGAGGCTCAATAATATATGAATCGAACTTATACCCCATCTGGGACAAAGCACCTTTCTGTAGGTATCCATAGTAGCCAAAACGACAAGGTCCTACTCCGCCTGCCATTAATATACTATCAGCACCATTATCAAGAGCTTCTATAAAACTCCCTGTTGTTATTTTAAGAGGAAAGCAGGCTAACTCAGGAGAGTTTTTAGTTCCAACTGCTATAGTATTTTCTGTTATCTTTGGGGGCTTAATAACGTCATGTCCCATCCAATGCAATAGGTTACCTATAGACACGTGACTTGTTCCAAATCTTGGAAATGTTATGCCCATAGTTTCTCCCTCCTTAACATAAGAAGATCCATAAAAGCCTCGATTCTAGTAATTAGTCCTGCTTCTGCGCTGTGCTCATCTAAAGTTAAGAACATTATTGGAGTTTGTCTTCTTTTTTTACGATGCTGCTCAATTATCTCAGTTACAAATGAGTGAGGTCCACATCCAAACGAAGTAACAACTATAATTCCTTGAACTTCTCCCTTTTCCATAGAGCTTAAAGCAGCTGCCGCTATCTCTTCACCATAACTCCAAAAAAGAGGCTTGGGAAGTAAATCTTTTCCCATTTTCAACTCTACATCAGTATAGTCCTCCACAGTTTTAACATCTGCATAATTTTTCACCTTTTCCAAAATACCCGAATTTAAGCCTGGGTCGTAAATATTATAACTATGACCTAAAACAGCAACGTTAACTTCTTTATTCATTACTTTTTGTTTTTTGGGCTTTTTATCGTTTAGTTTGTTAATTGTTTTTCTTATTTTTGTAGGTGAGATATCTAATTCTCTACTTAACTCCACACAGAATTTTTTCAATCCATTATTTGTTCTTAAGTCTATCCTAGGTGATATTAGCTTAGGTAGATGCGGCATCAGACTTAAGCAATATTCAGGCAGTCCTAAAAATTTAGGGCATATGTATTTCTTCTTTTCGATAGCCACGACTCTAGGCAAAAAAATAGCATCAACACCAGCATTTGCAAGATAATCTAAATGTCCTAAGCCTGCCTTAACAGGTAGGCAGGCTTCATCGATAGAGAAACTATTTCCTCTTTTTATAAATGCTTTAGTAGTAGGAGGAGAGATCAAAGTTTCAACTCCCAAAATATTAAAAAATTCTTCTACTTTCTCAGAAACGTTATAATATAGCAAGGTTTTTGGAATACCTATCAACTTATTCTTCATAAATAACATCCTCCAGTTAAACTCCGTTAATTTTTAAAATTTCTTCAATAGCTTTTATCGTTACAGGGACACCTTCTGCTATAGAGTCTTTACCACACATCTTGCCTATATCACCAATGCCAATTATATTATCTATACCCAAACTTTCTAAGTTCTCAACTGTATCTCCGTAAATTTTGTTGTCAGAAACCTCTACGCCGTCTTTATCAACACCATGAGATACAAAATCACCTGTTAAGGTAATTGACTTATCAGGGTTGATTGGCTCAACTGCTGGACTGTTTGATGCCACAGCTAATGCCCCAATAATCTCTATATCCTCTTGATTGACAAGGTATTCTGTTACTCTTTCTCCTTTTCCTTGTCCAGCCCGACCTCTATCATCTACCATAACCAGCACCGTCAAACCTTCACTTTCCATCACAAGGTCTTTAATCTCTTTTCCTTCTAGCTCAGTTGGGTTGCCCGCAGAACTAGAAATACATCTTAAGTTTAATTTCTCTGCAGCTTTTTCAACACACGATTTGGCAACTTTGTCGCCGTCTGTTACTATTATCACTTTCTTTTTCACATCTACTTCCTCCCCATAATTTGTGTTAAACAAATTCTATATTCTAATAACTTGATAATACTTATCATAAGAGCTAATTAAAGGGGGACTGACATGACGAATAAAGCATAATAATCATGCCAGTCCACCTTGTATTAAAATAATTATTAAATACATCTTTACTTGCAAGAGCGATATGGATATTATATCCAAGGTAACTGCGTTTATCCCTTTGGGTTAAAAAACAGGGCAAAGAAAAATGCAAAGATAATAGCAGAGGTAATACCGGTACTTGTCAACTCGAACATACCGGTTAATACACCCACTATGCCAGTGCTAGCTGCTTCCGACATAGCTCCTTGGGCTAAAGAGTTTCCAAACGAAGATATAGGTATACTAGCGCCAGCGCCAGCAAACTCAATAAATGCTGGATAAATTCCAAGACCTCCTAAAATTCCTCCTGCTACTACAAATCCTGAAAGTACATGGGCAGGGGTAAACGGAGTTAAGTCTAGTAGCAGCTGGCCAATAACACATATAGCGCCACCTACTAAAAAAGCTATGATGTATTCCATTAGCTTTCCTCCTTATTCTCTATAATAACGCCATGGGCTGTAGATGGCACAGCTTCTCCCTGTTGAAAGGTAGTAGGACTTAATAAAGCTCCTGTAGCAACTACAATTATTTTTTTATACTGTTTTTGTTTTAAGTAGTACCCTAGTGTCATCAGCGCCGAGCATGCACAACCGCTCCCACCTGCATTTACAGAAGGGTCTTCACCATATATCTCAACGCCACAGTCTACATAGTTAGTACCCAAAAAGTACCCAGCTTCATTTAGTAAGTCCTTTAAAATCTTACCTCCAACTTGACCTAAATCGCCTGTTAAAATAAGATCAAAGTCTTCTGGGCTTTTCTGAGTATCATCTAAAATATTCTTTAAAGTATCAGCAGCAGCTGGCGCCATAGCACTTCCCATATCATAAGGATCTTTAATTCCTTTATCTAGCACCTTTCCAACTGTAAAATGTGTTATCTTAGGGCCGGATTTATTTGCCTCTAGCACAGTACTGCCAGCTCCTGTAACTGTATGCTGTGAATATCCAGGAGGCTTTCCTCCATATTCTGTTGGAAATCTAAATTGTCTTTCAGCAGCTGCATAATGGCTTGAGGTAGCTGTTACTACTCTTTTTCCACACCCAGCCTCTAAAAGTGTGGATCCGACAATCAACCCTTCTACAAAGGTGGAGCAAGCACCGTATAAACCTAAAAAAGGAATGGAAAGATCGGATGCTGTAAAACTTGAGGTGATAATCTGATTTAATAAGTCTCCAGCTAAAAATATATCAACATCATCTGTTTTTAATTTATTATTTTTTAAAGCTTTTTCTACAGCTTCTGTCATTAACTTTTTTTCTGCTTTTTCAAAGCTTTTCTCACCACAGGTCATTTCTGAGTATGTAATATCAAAGTATTGACCATAAGGACCTTTTTTTTCTTTGGGCCCAGAAACAGTGGCAGACGAGACTATATTAATTTCAGTATCTAATTGATAGGTCCAGTTCCCAACTTTTTTTGCCATGAAATCCCTCCTATAAAATAGCTGATATTACACCAATGATAAACGCCGTAACCACTCCAAAAACTATAACAGAACCAGCTAGTGAAAACATTTTGCCCCCAACCCCCAACACAAAGCCCTCTTTTTTAAACTCCAAAGCAGCACTAACCATAGAGTTAGCAAAGCCCGTTACAGGAACTGCAGTTCCTGCTCCAGCAAACTTTGCTATCCGGTCAAACACCCCCAAAGCTGTCAATAATCCACCTAAAAAAATTATTGTTGCTACAGTAGGGTTAGCTGCATCAGTTTGGGAAAACCCAAAAACATTTATAAAAAAATTTTGTATAGCTTGCCCGATAGCACATATTAATCCACCCACCCAAAAAGCATTGAGACAGTTTTTAAAAAGAGGGGTTTTAGGATGATGCGTTTTAACGTATTGACTATAGGTTTGCTTTTGTTGTTGATTGCTTTGCTTTTTGTTTGACATATAATCTAACTCCTCCTAAACTTTGCTAATAATATTTTCGGCATAAAACAGCCTATATATTCATTTAAAAAAGCTTAGCACCAGGCACCCTTAGGTTAGCGCTAAGCTATCTTAACTTTATTTATCTGTCCATTACTGGGAAGGCGACTTTTACATTTGCTTTATATTCAACAAGCTTTCCTTCCTCTACTCTTGCAGTTAGATTCAGCACTTCAACGCCTGAAATCCCATCAACACTTTTTGCTGATTTTGCCACTGCATTTTGAATAGCGTCTTCCCAGCTTTTCGGTGATTCTCCTACTAACTCAATAACCTTCGTTACTGTATCAATCATTTTTTAACCTCCTATAATTTATTGAATTTGAGGTAGTAACCAGTAAAGAAGCGAACCTAAAGTTTTGCCTAAGATAAGAGCAACTAGCAAAATCCTTACATAGTTTATCAACCCTAACCTAAGTGCTATTATCGGCAAAACATTTAATACTTCTGTCAAAGCAGCTGTCAGCATCCCTACAAAAATTCCCATTAACGCTCCTAAAAAGATAGCGGAAAAACCTGGCAACCACATTTCTATATCTAATACAGTCACCAAGGTCCCTAATACCGCCCCAAAGGTGATGGCAGTTTCTAGGATTATCTTTTGTCTTATCCTAAGAAGTTGCGCGACCCTAGGAATAACATCTAAAACAGCTAAAAACGCTGCTAAGGAGGTCCCTACAATGACACCACTGGCTATTCCTATAAAGCCGAAGGTAAAATAGTAGCCTACGCTGCTAATCATCTTTTTTTGTGCTTGCTTCTTTGGTTAAATATTTATTTACATTTTGGTTATATAAAAACATCTCTACCTCTAATGGACTAGGCTCCTGCCTTTTTTTAAGTTTCCCAATATGGTTAAAAAATATAACCATACCTACGCCAATGCCCAAGGAGTATGGCACCTGCAGCATCAGAGGATGGGGCTCATTTTCACCTGTTAACAAGTGAAATATTTGTCTGTGCACAAGTGGCATGCTTACATCTGCGTGAAAGCTCATTATAGCAAGTCCTGAGCCTATAAATATAATTAACCAAGCAACAACTAAGGCAAATATGTGTCTTCCCATTAATCCCTTAATCTTATGGCTTACGACCTCCACTATTATTCCATCTTTGCCTAGCAAGTCAAAGTGTAGATTGGGGAATTCTTTAATAAGCTGCTGAATAATGTCTAAGGCGGAGATTATTTTAATACCTGTTTTTTCTGTATTTACCTCTATAGGAAACTTGAGAAGTTTTTCCTTTTTTTCCGTTTCCGCCATAACTACATCTGCTATATCTTCTAGATAAACTGTTTGGTTTTTGACAACAGTTATCCTTTCCTTATAATGAATATAAACTAACATCTATCAATCACCCACTCTTTATAAAGGTTAACCCTTATTACTCCATTTGGCAGCTCTTCCTCCGAAGGGCTAGTCCTAAAAAGGTAGAATATAAAACTAAGTGTCAAAATCAAAAAAATAGAAATTACTAACCATTGCCATCGAGATAATAGCAATTTTTTTCACCTCCCAATTATTTTTAGTATTCCATAAAAACAAAAAAGGTATAACATAGGCGTAAAATCGCCATGTTATACCTTTTTATTGTGCAAAGTCTTTAAGCTTTTGAATTATTTTCTTTTCTAAACGTGAAACTTGGACCTGTGTCATATCTAAGATTTGAGCAATTTGGCTTTGTGATTTTTCCTTAAAATACCTTAAAATTATAACCTTGCGCTCTATTTCATTTAAGCCAGTTAATATTTCCTTTAAAAATATCTTATTATCAAGCTTTTTAGAGAAATAACTATCCTTAAGCTGATCTTTGAGATAAAAATCATCTTCTTCTCCTACCGGTTGTTCCAATGATTGAATTGGCTGAAGGGCGTCTAAAGCAACAACAACATCTTCCACCGTCATATCTAAATGGCTAGCAATTTCACTTATCTGTGGTGTTCTATTTAGCTTTTGAGTTAGTTCTTCCTGTGCTTCCTTAACTAATTTTGATTGTCCCATTTGTTTTCTGCTAATTTTAATGGGGTTATTGTCTCTGAAGTACATCTTTATTTCACCAATTATTTTTGGAAAAGCATATGTGGAGAAACTAACATTTTGTTTATGATCAAAAGAGTCTATGGCTTTCAGTAATCCTATACACCCTATTTGAAAAAGGTCCTCACTGTCATAAACACCTCTGTACCGTTCAACTACTTTGCCGACAAGCCTCAGGTTATGGTTTAACAACGTCTCTCTTGCTTGCTCATCTCCATTGTGATATCGTTCAAAAAGGTCTAAAACCTCTTGTTTAGAGAGTAATGGATACTGGTTAGCTCTTTGGAAATTAGATTGCATATCTATATCCCCTTAGTTTTGATTTGGTGAGGGAACAATCTTTTTACGCATAGTGATTTGTGTGCCTGATCCGGATTTAGAAAGTATTTCAACCTCATCCATAAAGTTTTCTATTATTGTAAATCCCATCCCCGATCTTTCTAATTCTGGCTTAGATGTATACAGAGGTTCCCGTGCTTGCTCTATATCATCAATTCCTCTCCCAGCATCCTTTACTTTTATCTCCACCACATCACCTTCTATTTTAGCAGACAGAAATAACTCACCCATCTCGCTTTCATAACCATGTATAATCGCATTAGTAACTGCCTCTGAAACAGCTGTCTTAATATCATTTATCTCTTCCACAGTTGGATCTAATTGTGAGGCAAAGCTTGCTATAGTAACTCTAGCAAAAGATTCATTTTTAGATAAGCTAGGTATTTTTAACTCCATATAATTTTCCAACTAATACTCCTCCTTTACTGCCTTTATAGCTATTTTTAAATCAGGATAACACTTTATTATTTTGTCCACTCCTGAAAGGTTAATTACTTTTTTTATATTTGGTCTCAATCCGCACAGTATCATCTTGCTTTTTTTAGCCCTAAGCTCTTTGTACCTTCCAAGTATTATACCTAATCCTGAACTATCCATAAAAGTTAGCTTACTGCATTCGAGTATCAAGTTTCCTGCTAAATCTTTTTCAATTTCTTTTTTAAGTTCCTTCTTTACATGTTCTCCACTATGGTGGTCTAGTTCCCCTCTTAGCTCTGCAATCACACAATTATTCTTGTAGCTAAATGTAACCTCCAAATTTCTCCCCCCTGTGCTTACTTTTGTTTAAGATACATTTCGCCATAAACTATTTTTTTCCTGCTATTTATAAAAAAAGACTTGCATCAAAGCCGCAAGTCTTTTGCTACTTTTTCTTCTTAGCCTACCTAACCGTCCTTAAAAGCTCTTTTAATGACCGACCAAACAACTGAAAAGTACCTGCCTGGGTTATCTCTTCCTCAACTATTAAGTCAAACTTTTCGATAACCGTCCCATCTCTTTTAACCTCTAACACACCCACTGTTTCTCCATTTGAAATTGGCGCATTTAGACGTTTAGGTAAATCTATATTGGTGCTTATTTCTCCTTCTTGTTTTTTATCTAATAATAGAGAAATATTATCCTTTGCTTTTACATCAACTGTACTTTTACTACCCTTCTCAACTTCTATAGTCTTTATACTTTCTCCTTGAGTATGCAGTGTTTGGGTCTTATAGTTTCCAAAGCCATAGTTTAACAGCTGACTAGTTTCTTTAAGCCGTTGGTCAGGAGAAGGTGATTTTAAAATAACAGCTAAAAATCTAGTATCATCTCTTAAGGCCGTTGCCGAAATGCAATGCCCCGCCTTTGTTGTCCACCCTGTCTTAAGACCATCTGCACCAGGGTAGTTTATTAAAAATTTAAGATTAGTATTTGATAGATATACATCACCTAAAAACTCCGTATCCCATTCTACTGTCGCCCACTTATGAACCATAGGGTATTTAAGTAGTTCTCTTGACACTAACGCTACATCGTAAGCAGTACTAAGGTTTTCCTCCTCATCTATCGGAAGCCCCGAAGGATTTAAAAAGTTCGTGTTTTTCATCCCTAATTCTCTAGCTTTTGCGTTCATGTCTTCAACAAAGCCTTCTACACTGGTGCCTACATGCTCAGCTACTGCTACAGAAGCATCATTAGCAGACCCTGATGCTACGGCAATCAATAAGTTTTCTAAAGAAACCTTCTGACCTTTTTCTAAAAATATTTGAGATCCACCCATTTCTGCCGCTCTTTGACTAGCTACTACCATATCATCTAGACTAACTTTTCCCTCTTCGATGGCCTCCACTGCTAATAAAAGAGTCATGACTTTAGTTATTGATGCTATGGGAAAAGGTTTATGAGCTTCATGTTCAAAAACAACCTTACCAGTAACAGGCTCCATTAACAACGCAGCTTCACACTCTAACTCAAATTCCTGTCCAAAAGCAATTTGAGTACCACTAAAACAAACGACAGCTATCAATATACAGATTAAAATCTTTCTCATAGTTTTCCTCCTATACTCAAATGTCACTATTATATTTCCTCATTTTAAACAAAATAATCCATGGAAAATATCTCAACTTAAAGGACAAGAAACACCCCTCCTTTATCCAATTATAATAAGGAGGGGTGTTGACTGTTATTTTTTTATACCTTCTCTAGTTACTACACCATAAATCAAAGGTTTTTCCTCTACTTTTTCCTTAGTTAACTCATAACTATTTATTACCCCATCAACAACATCAGAACTAACCTGACTTGTGCTAGAATACACCGTCGCTAATGGTTCACCGTGTTTAACTTTGTCACCTTGTTTTTTATGGACAATAATTCCCACGCTATGATCAATAGAATCTGTTTTTACAGCTCTTCCAGCTCCTAGCATCATGGCCATTTTCCCTAACGTTTCAGCTTTGATTTTTTTTACATTCCCATCAACTGGGCTTTTAACAGCAACTTTATGCTTTGCAACTGGCAGTAAACTATAGTTATCAACTACATCGGGGTCTCCACCTTGAGCTGATATAAACTCTTTCATTTTAGCTAAGGCCTCGCCACTTTCTAACACTTTGCGTACTGCATTTTCTGCTTGTTGGTTTTCAGTAAAAATTTTGGCTATTACTAACATATGACCTGCCACAGTGATGCAAAGTTTAGTTAGATCTTCCGGGCCTCGTCCCCTTAAGGTTTCAAAGGCTTCAATAACCTCTAAAGAATTACCGATGGCTTCACCTAAAGGCTGATCCATATCAGTTACTAAAGCTACTGTTTCTTTACCTAAGTGTGTACCGATATCAACCATTTCTTTGGCTAACGAAAAAGAGTCTTCCACCGATTTCATAAAAGCCCCGTCCCCGGTTTTCACATCTAAGACAATACCATCGGCGCCAGCTGCTAGCTTTTTACTCATAATCGAGCTAGCTATTAGTGGGATGCTATCTACTGTAGCTGTTACATCTCTTAGACTATAAAGCTTACCATCAGCAGGTGCAAGCTTAGCTGTTTGTCCCATAACGGCCACTTTATTTTTATTTACCTTATCTATAAATTCTTGGCTTGTAAGGTGTATATTAAAACCTTCTATAGATTCTAGTTTATCTAATGTTCCTCCAGTATGCCCTAATCCCCTACCTGACATTTTAGCAAACGGGGCTCCAAAGTGAGCTATTATCGGAGCGATGATCAAGCTTACAGTATCTCCTACTCCTCCTGTGGAATGTTTATCAACTTTTACTCCTTCTATTTCTGAAAGATCAATAGTTTCACCTGAGTTTATTATGCTTTGAGTTAAATTGGCGGTTTCTTCGGAAGTCATCCCTTTAAAAAACACGGCCATGGCAAAGGCAGACATTTGATAATCTGGAATTTCTCCTTTATTGTACCCAGAAATCAAAAAGTCTAGCTCAGCTTTTGTTAATACTTCTCCCTGTCTTTTCTTATAAATAAGATCATAAACTCGCATTATACCTTCACCTCTTGTAAAAAGCCTTTTGCTAGATTAGCAAATCTAGTTCTTGTTTCATTAACATTATTGTCCGTTATAAAGTTCTTTAATTTAACTAGCTTTTTTATTTCCCCCATCAGATCAGCTCCCTAAAATTTATAATAGGCTTTTTCCTGGAAACTCCTTGCCTAAAGTAAATATCTCCGATAATGTTTGCGCAACATCTGTAAATGCTTCTCTAACACCTAAGTTTTTAGGCTCATGATTTTTTCCATAAACCAATAATGGCACAAACTCTCTGGTGTGGTCCGTTCCTGGATGGGTTGGATCACAACCATGATCAGCAGTTATAATAAGTAAATCGTCATCTTTTAAGTGTTTGATGATATCAGATAACATTTTATCCGCTTCCTCAAGCGACTTTGCATACCCCAAAACATCGTTCCGATGTCCGTAGAGCATATCAAAATCAACCAAATTTAGCATAATCAGCCCACTACTATCCTCTTTTATTCTCTCTAATGTTATTGATAACCCTTCAGAATTTGACTTAGATTTGTATGACTTTGTAACCCCTAATCCCGCATAAATATCACTTATTTTACCTATACCTATTACATCCTTACCACTTTTTTGCATTGTTTGAAGTACCGTTTCCTCATGTGGTAGCCTAGAGTAATCTTTTCTATTAGAAGTCCTTTTATATTGGCCTTCATCTCCTATAAATGGTCGTGCTATTACTCTTCCTACACCATGCTCACCTTGTAGCATTTCCCGAGCAATCAAGCACATCTCATAAAGCCTATCTAACGGAACTACTTCTTCATGGGCCGCAATTTGGAAAACACTATCCGCAGAAGTATAAACAATAGGGTAACCAGTTTCCTGATGTTTAGACCCTAATTCTTCGATAATTTTAGTCCCTGAAGCTACTTTATTGCCAAGAGTCTTAGTGCCAATTTTTTGTTCAAATTCTTCTAGTAACTCTTTGGGAAAACCTTCTGGGTAAACTGGAAACGGGTGTTCTAATACAACACCTGCCATCTCCCAATGCCCAGTAGTTGTATCCTTCCCCGGTGATTTTTCAGCCATTTTACCGTAAGATGCTAACGGCTGCTCTTGTTTTTTCACACCCTCTATAGGGTGAATGTTCCCTAGCCCCAAGCTTTCTAAGGTATCAAGCTTTAAGCCACCAACTTCTTTTGCTATATTTGCTAACGTGTTAGAGCCTTCGTCATTGTATTGATTAGCGTCAGGCAATGCCCCTATACCAACGCTGTCTAGCACTATGAGTATTGTTCTGTTAATGTTTTGCAATTAAAATCCTCCTTTGTTTGTAGACGTCTTACATCTATCTTTAAAAAAAGAGACTACGCTCTTGGGTGAAACTCTTTATGAACTTGCTTTAGCCTCTTTTGGGTAACGTGTGTATAAACTTGGGTGGTAGAAATATCTGCATGACCTAACATCTCTTGAACAGAGCGAAGATCTGCTCCATTTTCTAAAAGATGAGTCGCAAATGAATGTCTTAAAGTATGTGGTGTTATATCAGCATGTATATTTCCCTTTTTTGCATACTTCTTCAATATTTTCCAAAATCCTTGCCTTGTTAACCTATTGCCGTGAAAGTTAACAAAAAGGGCTTCTTGGTTTATATTCTTTATCATCTTTCCCCTTGCAGTATTTATGTATGTTGAAAGATATTCAATTGCTAACTTTCCTAGCGGTACAATTCTTTCTTTTGACCCTTTTCCAAAACACCTTAAAAAACCTAAATCTAAGTTCACATCATTTATATCAAGAGAGATCATTTCAGAAACCCTTAAACCAGTGGCATATAGAAGTTCAAGCATCGCTCTATCTCTTATCCCTGACTTTTCTTTTAAATCAGGTTGATTTAACAAGGATTCCACCTCTTCTGTGGAGATAACTTTAGGAAGTTTTTTATCTATCTTAGGAGAATCTAGGTCTGATGCAGGGTCTTTTTGTAATAAGTTTTCAAAATTAAGATAGCTAAAAAAGGACCTTATTGAAGCTAGATTCCTTGATACAGTTGATGAAGCCAAACCCAAGGTTTGAAGCTCTAGCAGATAACTGATAATCTGCTGCCTGGTTATATCCTGCCAGCTCGAAAAGCCTTGTTTGTCAAGAAAACTCATGAATTTATTTAGGTCTCGTTTATAACTTTCTAATGTGTTGTCTGCTAAGCCCCTCTCCACTTTAAGATAGTCTAGATAATCATAAACCTGTTCCTTCATTATCAACCCCCCTTACTTCTTTACTTTTTTTAACACTTTTCTAAATAACTTTTGGCTGAATTTAACAAAAGGCATCGGGTCATCAATGCTCCATATTGCATATGCTTTTTTATTCTTAAGCGAGGTTAAAGCTTCCCATTTCGATAGTTGTCCTGTCTTTAGATAATTTCTAATAGCTAAAATATCTTCGTAGGAGTACCAAAAGTGAATGTTAGTATCCTCAGTTATTGCTTTTGGCTCTAAAGGTGACCCAACCAAATCTCTATACATGATGTATGGCATGTTCAGACCTATTTTTTGTAGCATTACATCAAAATTAGTTAATCGTACATTTACTTCAATTAAATAGAAATCGCCGGTTTTTTCATCCTTTTTGAACTCAATTTCTGCAAATCCTCTATATCCCACATCTGTTAGAAACTTTGCACCAATTTCATAAAGTTTAGGAAAATACTTTTGTTTGGTATACACAGAGGCACCGAAGTTTATGGGATACTGCCTTTGTTTTTGGCAAGTAGTGTAGTGCGTAACATTACCTTTTGAATCTATGTAGCAGTCAAATGTGTGCATATGGTTATCAGGGCCGGGTATTATTCTTTGAACAAAAGCTTCAAACCCTTCCTTTTTAACTTTTTTTATAGATTCGTAAAGTTCATCTTTGTTGTTTGCTATAAACATCTTTTCCCTAAAAGTTTCGACAAATTGGTGTGAGTTCGCAGGCTTTAATAGACAAGGAAAACCAAACTCTTTCTCAACTTTCTCTAAGATATCATCCTGATTAAGCCAAATAGTCTCTGGCACTTTAACTCCATGCTTTTGAGCTAACCCATGCAAAGTATCTTTATTTAAAAGTTCTGCAGCTAGCCCCTTTTCTATAGGTGGCAGCAAGAAATGTTTTTTAAGTTCATCTGAAAACTCGTCAACTATCTCAACATAGGGATCAGCACATGGAATTAATACCGGTTTATATTTCTCCTTTTCGGCAAAGCCTATTAAAGAGCGTATAAACTGCTGAGAGTTACGCTTGTAGTGGGGTAAAATCAAGGCTTTAGAGCAGTATTTAGAAGCTAGGGCATATGCCCCTTCCCTACAATGATCAACTCCGATAACTTCTATCCCTTTTTTACCTAGAGCGCGCATTGCATTTAAACCTATGTAATAATTAGACCCTAAAATAACGGCTTTATTTTTATGTTGATACTTGTCCAAATCTCAACCTCTCCTTAATTTCCATGTACTATTATAGTTTATATAATACTACTATAATATTCAATGTTAAAAATCATATTTCCTGCCAAAATAAACTTTTTAGTAGCCTATAACATAAAATTGTTGTAGATAGACAGCAAACCGATATATAAAGTTAATCTCATTACCATTTGCCACTGCTTCTATCGTAGCACCCTTAAAAAATCCTAAATATATGCCAGTATTAATAACCAGAAAAAAAAGTGCCACTGTTTTCCAAAATATTTTTGTAGGAGCTTTTAAGAAAATAATTTTCATTTTTTACCATTCCCCTTCTCAAACATTTTATCCTAGTAAAATTTATGTTCAGTTCAGGCTTCAAATGATAAAAAAGTGCTTAAACACATAATTTAAGCTTAGATAGGTTAAAATTAAAAAAATATGTAAAAGAGGTGATTTTTAAAAGTGGTTAAAGATGATAACATGACAGCTGCTAATTTACGGTCAGCTTTTGCCGGTGAGAGTCAAGCTTATATGAGATACAGTTTCTGGGGTCAGGTGGCACATAAAGATGGCTTTCCAAATGTGGCAACATTATTTGAAGCAGTGGCCAACTCTGAAAAAATACATGCCCAAAACCATTTTGATGTTCACAAAAATATACATGGTGATCAATTGGTGCCTGCAATGGGTGGTTTTGGCTCAGCTAGTACTTCAGAAAACCTTAAAGCTGCCCGGGAAGGGGAACTTTGGGAGGTTGACCAAATGTATGCAACGTTTATTCCTACTGCTGAACAACAAGAAGAAAGTGATGCAAAACGCTCTTTTCACTGGGCTAGAGAGGTAGAAAAAGGCCATGCTGACTTATTTTTAGAAGCTAAACATAGCGTAGATGAAAATAAGGATTATCAGTATTCTTCTGTTTATGTATGTGGTGTATGTGGTCATACTCACCCTAAAAATCCTAAAGAAAAATGCCCAGTTTGCGGTGCACCTGAAAGCAAATATAAAAAGTACGGAAACTAATATAAAGAAGAAGGAGCCTACACTCCTTCTTCTTTATTTATTGAAAAGGGACTCGTTCTTTAGCTCTATCTGATTTATTTGCTTTTTCTTTCTCAAAAGTTAGTATTTTTGCCGTTACCCTCTTTAGCATATCTCGTCCGAATTTTAGAAATGGTAACGGATCGCTAAAGCTCCATATTGGGTATGTCTTTTTCTTAAACGCTACTGATTTAAAAATATTCCAAATAGATTGTTGGCCGGCTTTTAAGTATTCCAGTATTGCAATAATATCTCTATACAAGTACCTAAAGTACATATTAGTGCTTGTAGTAATATGCTTATCTGGAAGTGGTTTATTAATCATATCAGAGTATATGGTAAAAGGGACATTAAACCCGACTTTTCTGAGCATAGCATCAAAGTTGGTGATTCGTACATTAACTTCGATTAAATAAAACTCTCCAGTTCGCTGATGTTTTTTAAACTCAATTTCCCCAAACCCACGATATCCAATATCCTGAAAAAATTTTGCGCCTAATTTATAAAGTTGAGGAAAGTATCTTTGCCTTGTATAAACAGAAGCACCAAAGTTTATGGGGTATTGTCGCTCTTTTTGGCATGTTGTATGGTGGGTTAACCGGCCTTGCTTGTCTATATATGCATCAAATGAATGCATGCAGTCATCTCCCCCAGGTATTAACTGCTGAACAAAAACATCTAATTTTTCTTTTTTAGCTTTTAATAACGACTTTTCTAAGTCTTCTTTGCTATTTACTATAAACATTTTTTTATTAAAAACTTTTACAAATCTATAAGAGAATTCAGGTTTTAGTAAGCAGGGAAAACCTATTTCATCTTCAACTTTCTCATAGATATTTTCCTGGGTAACTTCTATTTTTTTAGGCACCTTCATGTCATGTTTTAATGCCATAGTATGTAAAGAATCCTTGTTCATTAATTTAGTCATCAGCCCTTGATTAATTGGGGGAAGTAAAAAGTGGTTTTTTAATCGATCTAGATACTTATCAACTAGTTCTGCATAAGGATCGGCACAGGGTATCAATACCGGAATAACCTCCTCTTTTTTTGCAAAAGTTATAAGCTCATCGACAACACCAGCTTCATTTTCTGAAAAATGAGGAATTGTTAAGGTTTCATCACAAAACTTAGATTTCGTTGCATATGCTTCTTTGGGGCTGTGATCTGAGCCGATTACATATACTCCATTGTCTCCCAGTCCTCGAATTACACTTAAACCTGTATAGCCGTTACACCCTAGTACAACTGCCTTACTTTTATATTTAATTCTCCTCATTGTCACAACCCCTTTAAATCTTCTATTCCTATGTTTAGGATTATAACATAATGAATGTTAAAAGCAAGAATAATTAAAATAGTTAAAGAAATTGAAATACGTATAAAAAAAACACCCCGAAATCTTTATCGGGGTGTTTGGTTATTTATTAGTTTAATGCTTCTTCTAACGGAGTATATGGTAAGTCTAAGCCTTCAGCAACAGGTTTATATACAAGTTTTCCGTTAACAACATTAACACCAGGCTCTAGCCTTTTATCTTCTTGTATAGCTTTTCTCCAGCCCTTAGTTGCAATTGCAACAGCATAAGGCATAGTAACGTTAGTTAGTGCAATTGTTGAAGTTCTAGGAACTGCACCAGGCATGTTAGCTACTGAGTAGTGAACAACACCATCAACAACGTAAGTTGGGTTCGCATGAGTAGTAACTCTGTCAATTGTTTCGATAGAACCACCTTGGTCTATAGCAACGTCAACAATTACTGACCCTTCCTTCATTTCGCTAACAGTTTCTTTACTTACTAGTTTTGGAGCTTTTGCTCCAGGGATAAGCACTCCTCCAATTAGAAGGTCAGCTTTTTTAGCACATTCTTCAATGTTTAATGGGTTAGACATTAAAGTATTGATATTACCATGGAAAATATCATCAAGGTAACGTAACCTGTCTGCATTTATATCTAAAATAGTTACGTTTGAACCCATACCATGAGCAATCTTAGCAGCGTTTGTACCAACAACTCCACCACCAATAACTACTACTTCTGCAGGTCTAACTCCAGGAACGCCACCCATTAGCACTCCTGCGCCACCATTTGGCTTCTCTAAAAATCTAGAGCCCATTTGGGTTGCCATTCTACCAGCAACTTCACTCATAGGAGTTAGTAGGGGTAATGATCCATCTGCCTCTTCTACAGTTTCATATGCTATAGCCACAACATTTTTCTCCATCAAAGCTTCAGTTAAAGGCTTTTCTGCAGCTAAGTGCAGATAGGTAAATAGAATTTGGTTTTCTTGGAAAAGCTCATACTCAGACTCTAAAGGTTCTTTAACCTTCATAATCATTTCTGCGCTTGTCCAAACATCTTTAGCTGTTGGAAGAATCTTCGCTCCAGCTTTTTCGAAATCCTCGTTTGTAAATCCACTTCCCATGCCGGCATTGTTTTCAATAATAACTTCATGCCCAGCCTTGACCATACTCACTACTCCAGCAGGAGTAATTGCGACTCTACTTTCATTTGGTTTAATCTCCTTAGGTACACCTACAAGCATTGGAATGCCCCCTTTTATGTATTATTTTACTTCACTTTTAAAAAGTGATAGCTACATATTTGCATTCTAAAAAGAATGCCTTTCACAAATATAATAAGCAATTTGTGTGCCAAATATCTCTTTAGCGTATCCTAGGGTTCCCATCATTAGTAGTGAAATAAAGTGCATGTTATGTACAATTCTGCATGCACTTTCCTGCATTTAGATCATCATGGGAACTATTAGCCGTAATATCGCCGGAGTTATGTAAGCTTCAACTAAGGCTGCGATAAGCATGATTAACAAAGTTACGGCACATAAAACGCTATAGTTTCTAAAGTGAGGTAACACCTGAATATTTTTATTCTTTACTACTTTCATTATTAATACCCATGAAAATGATAGACTAGCTACGGAAGCTATCAAAATCCCAGGTAGAACAAGCAGGTTTTGTGGAAGAATTGCCAAAATAGAAAACACCAATCCCCTTAATGACGCTTGTTCAAAAAGAAATGCTACAGAGAAACCTAGTACCATCCCTCTGCTAAAAACCATAAATACTACAATTGGTATTCCAATTATAGTAAGTCCTAACAGCCAACAAATAATTACAAATCTAGCGTTAGAGTTAAAAGATTGCCATAGTAGTTCTTGCCTCTCCAAATCTGGTCTTTCTTCTAGTACTTCAAAGTAAAACTGTAGTTCGTCAACTAAAGGTTCAGAATGTTGACTAGGTAAGCGATTTACCATTACTGCTCCAAATGCGATGCCTAAAACTAATATTAGCGTTAAAAAATAATATATAAACGCATTTTCTTTAATGTATCTCCCTATCAGGTACTTTAATGGCATAGCTACCCCTCCTCATTTATACCTAAATTCTATGCTGAACCTTTTTATAATATAACCTTTTCATTTTTTTATTTTTTAGAGTATATTCTATGACCTTTTGTAATAGATATTAGATAAAGAATAAAATGTAGGAGGTAGAAGCATGCAATACTATTCGGACAATAAGGGTATCTATTTTAGAGGCAGTTGTAGAGAGTTTCGTTTATTTTTACAGACTTTAGATAGCAAGGTAGGTACATTAAAATCATGGTTAAAGTCTAGAACCCATTAATTTAGTTACATATCCACCCAATGCTGTCAAGCTATCAAAAAAACTCTTGTTTTCGTTGTAACCCCTTCCCATAGTACTTAAGTTTATTTTGCATAGTTCGCTAATATTTTGTATATCAACACCATTTGCTACGGCTAAGTGGTGTTTTTGCTTTATACCGTATTCAGTCAACTGGTTAAGCAGTAAATTCATTCTTTCTCTTGTAAGTCGTGGTAATATTATTGTATATTTACCACCACAAAGTTTACCAAAGTTAGTTAAAAAGTGATGGCTAATACCGTTGTGCCTTTTCCTTTCATCTACAAACCCAATTCTAACTGCAGGGTATACTTTACATCCAAGTTTTTGAGCTAAGTCTGAGATATAGCTTTGCTCGATTCCTGTAAATCCCATCTCAGTTCCTGTTCCTACGATACCTGGACCCATACATACAATTATTACATCCGCCTCAAAGGCAGCCTTCGCTCCTTGGATTGCAGAAACGGGGTTAATCGCTTCAATATCTCCACCAAAGCTGTGTCCAGAAGTAACTACCCCCTCTATAATATTGCTCTCTTTTAGTAGTGTCGCTGCTTTGCTATGACTGGCACTAAGTGACCCTCCATCAGTCATTACATAGGCTATCTTATACTGAGGTTTAAGTTTTTTAATTGCTAATGCTATAGGTGCTAACATGCTATGAAGCTCAGCAGTTATCACCACTGTATCCTTTAGAGAAACTTTATCTAGTTCTTCTCCTAATTGTTCCTCAATAGGGTAAGTTCTCAGCTGCAATGGTGTGTATCTGAGCTTGATAATGTGTCCGGGGCTTAGGTCTTTTTTAGAGGCAAAGGGATATTTTGCTATGACAAAATGGTACCCCCCAGAACCTAAATTTAGATCAACAGCAGTTGTATTTACCAAAACTTCATCATTTACACCTACCTTTCCTGTAAAGCAGGTGTAATTATAAGCTTTCTCATCTTTATTAAGTTCTAAAACCTGAATATTTTCATTTTCTAAGATTACTCTTGTTACCTTTCTTACAGCTCTGTTAACCATTTTATTGCTCCTTTTTTACTATCTCCGCTACTAACTTGGACGATTTAACTAGGTTATCCACGCTCACATATTCATCATTGGTATGAACATTAGCCATGCCTACAGCTAAATTTAATGTAGGAATGCCTTTATTGTTAAATACGTTAGCATCGCTACCTCCACCCCTTGACTTTAATTTTAGAGAAAGGCCTAATTTATCTAACTTTTCTTTAAGAAACTGTGTCACTTGTTGATCTTCGCCTAGATAAAAGTTATGGTAAATAACTTCTTTTGCAAATTCTACGGTGCCTCCATGTTGATCACAAACATCTTTAAAGGTTTGTTCAAATTGATTTATAATCTGCTGTGCTTTCTCATAGTTATGACTTCTAACTTCACCTTTTAATTCAACTAAAGGGCACACTATATTTGTCATCTCCCCACCTTTAATAACACCTATATTTGATGAAGTATCTTCATCAATTCTCCCCAACTTAAGTTTAGATATTATTCTTCCGGCTATTTTTATAGCATCTACACCATCTTCGGGGTTTACCCCACTATGAGCCTCTTTTCCAAGAACTTTGGCATGAAAATCAATTTCTGACGGTGCTTTGTTGATGGCTATCCCTACATCTCCACCACTGTCAAAAACGTAACCCAGCTGTGCTTTAAGGTCATTGCTATTTACCTTTTTAGCCCCACACAGCCCTATTTCCTCCCCATAAGTGAATATAACCTCTAAAGGATGTAATTTTTTACCTTCACTAATAGTTTTCTTTATACCTGACAAAATGGCTGTAATTCCCGCCTTATCATCAGCACCTAAGATAGTTTTACCGTCAGTTCTAATCTTTCCATTTTTCTCTACGATTTTAACCCCTTTATTAGATTGAACGGTATCCATATGGGCACTTAGTAAAATTGTAGAACCACTACCACTTCTTTTGCCTATTATATTTGTCGTTTTTTCGTGTTTGTCCAGCTTCACGTCAAAATCAAGCTTTTCTAGTTCTACCGACAAATAGTTTGCTAACTCACTTTCTTTAAAAGAAGGGCTATCTATTTCAACTAACTTTCTGAATAAATCAACTACATTTTGCTCCAATAATTACACCTCCTAATAACATATATATATTACCCTTTTGGCGAAGATAAATTCTTTTAATGTATTTAAAAAGCAACATAAAAAAACATCTAGGATAATTTCCTAGATGTTTTTTATGTTAGTTAATTACTTTGCAAATTCAGACCCTTTGTCGATAGCTTGCTCGTTAAGTGGAATTAAGTTATGGCGATGCTCAGGAAGAACTTTTTTAAGGGCACCGATAACAGATTCTTTAGTAACAACGTTTGTTTGAGCGATAAGCGAGCCTAGAACAACCATATTAGCAACCTTACCACTGCCTAAGTCATTAGCTATATCGTTAGCTGGAACTTCTAAAACAGTGATGTCATCTCTTTCACATTTTCTTTCGATTAGTGAAGAGTTCACAATTAGTACTCCACCTGGCTTAACTTGAGATTCAAACTTGTCTAAGGAAGGTAAGTTCATAGCAATAACTACATCAGGTTCAGTTACCACTGGAGAACCAATAGGATTCTCAGATACAACTACAGTACAGTTTGCAGTTCCACCACGCATTTCTGGGCCATAAGAAGGCATCCAAGATACTTCTTTATCTTCGATCATGCCTGAGTAGGTAATAAGCTGTCCCATAGACATAACACCTTGACCACCAAAACCTGCCATAATAATTTCTAACATTTATTTACCCTCCTTCTCTGGAGATCTAAAGTTACCTAATGGATAGTATGGTAGCATGTTATCTTTTAACCAATCTAACGACTCAACAGGGTCAATACCCCAGTTAGTTGGACAAGTTGATAAAACCTCTACCAAAGTAAACCCTTTGCCCTCAAGCTGATATTCAAAAGCTTTTTTAATCGCTTTCTTTGCTTTTAAAATATGAGGAACATCATGAACAGATACCCTCTCGATATAAACAGCACCTGGAAGGGTTGATAGCATTTCAGAAACTTTAATTGGATGACCAGCGTGGTCTAAATCTCTACCATATGGAGATGTAGTAGTTACCTGCTTCTCTAAAGAGGTAGGAGCCATTTGGCCACCAGTCATACCATAAATTGCATTGTTAACGAATACTGTAGTGATTTTTTCTCCCCTTGCTGCAGCATGTACTATTTCAGCAGCACCGATTGAAGCAAGGTCACCGTCACCTTGGTAGGTGAATACTGGTTTGTCAGGGTGAACTCTCTTTATACCTGTCGCTACAGCTGGAGCTCTACCATGAGCAGCTTGTTGCATGTCACAATTAAAGTAATTGTAAGCTAATACTGAACAACCTACAGGAGCAACTCCTATAGTTTCCTCTCTGATACCCAGCTCATCCATAACTTCAGCGGTAATTTTGTGAATTATACCATGAGTACAACCTGGGCAATAATGTAGTACTTTATCTGTTAAACTTTCTGGCTTTTGCCATACTTTAACCATAGACATTATTTTTCACCCCCCACTAGTTCTTTAACCTTTTCTTTTACTTCTTCAACAGATGGAATCATTCCACCAGTTCTACCATAAAACTCTACAGGTTTTCTTCCGTCAATAGCTAGTTTAACATCTTCTACCATTTGACCTAAACTCATTTCAACTGTCAAGAATTTAGAAGCGGAATCAACAACTTCTTCAAATGCATCCGCAGGGAACGGCCATAATGTTATAGGTCTGATCATACCTACTTTTATACCTTCTTCTCTTAACTGATCAATAGCAGTTCTACAAATTCTTGAAGTGGTACCATAGGCAGCAATTACGATATCAGCATCTTCTGTTTTGTAGCTTTCAGATTTAGCTTCCTTATCTGTTATCTCTGCATATTTTTCTTGTAGGTCAAGGTTATGATTTTCAAGTCCCTCAGGATCCATGTGTAGAGAGTTAATTACGTTTTGCTCTCTGTCTTTCATACCAGTTGTCGCCCAAGTTTTTTCTTTACTATCTCTTTTGTTAAGAGGCTTAAATTCAACTGGCTCCATCATTTGACCTAAGATTCCATCACCTAGGATCATTACAGGGTTTCTGTAATAGTCAGCAATCTCGAAAGCATCCATTGTTAAGTCCACTAGTTCCTGAACTGTAGAAGGAGCTAACACAACTACACGGTAATCGCCATGCCCACCGCCTTTTACTGCTTGGAAATAGTCAGATTGTGCTGGTTGAATTCCACCTAATCCTGGGCCACCTCTAACAATATTTACAATTACACAAGGCAATTGTGCACCAGCTATATAAGAAATACCTTCCGTTTTCAAGCTGATTCCAGGACTTGATGAAGAAGTCATAACTCGAGCGCCAGCACCTGCTGCACCGTAAACCATATTTATAGCAGAAACTTCACTCTCTGCTTGTAAAAATACTCCGTCTTCCTTTGGCAGACGACGAGCTAAATAAGCCGGAATTTCATTTTGTGGTGTTATTGGATATCCGAAAAAATAACGACAGCCTGCTTGAATGGCAGCTTCACCTATGGCTTCGTTACCTTTCATTAGTGTTTTTCCCATTTTAAAACCTCCCTATTTTAATTATTGTTGCTCTTTCTCAACTTCAATTACAGAGTCTGGACAAATTCTTGCACACATAGCGCAACCAATGCACTTGTCCATCTCCTTTACAGTTGCAGGGGTGTACCCCTTTTTGTTGATTCTTCCTTTGTCCATGATTACAATCTTAGTTGGACACACAGTATTACATAGCTCACAGCCTTTACATAGGTCTTCGTTAAAAACAACTCTGTTTTTACCTTTAGCCACTTAACTTACCTCCTTTGTTATTGGTTATTACCAGGGTAGTTTATATTCAATATCTAAGGGAAAAGCCTTTGTACTTAATTCACCTTCAACTTCAGAAATCATATCTTTTCTGACTGCGGTAAAGATAACTGGTATATTTAGTTCTTGCCCAGCTTTTAAAGTCAGCTTTTCACCCTCTAATACTTGCTCCGCTTCTGTCAGTTCACCAACGTTTGTGTTGTTAATTAGACCTGTAACTTTAAGCTTAGACAATCTTTCGATTCTATCTTTGAGCTCCCTAATCCCTTCTACTGAAGAGGTAAAAGGTCTGTTACCATTAACAACCATAAAAAGTTCATGATCAGCGTTTTTTAAGTGTTTAGAGTATCTACCTAACACAACTGACCCATCGTCCCCACCAACATCAAACACAGAAACACTATCATTTTTTTCAAATGCTGATAAAACTTCTGGTGGAAGGGCAGGCAAATCTGCTTGCGCTAGGTGTTTATTAAATATAACCTTAACTCCGCTGTTTTCTAGCTTTTTAGTATTATCTCTAGCCCTGAAGTAAGGATTTACTATATCCAAATCTACGATAGATACATCATGCTTTTTAGCAAGATCAATGCTGTAGTTTACTGAGACTTGCGTCTTACCACTACCATACTCTCCACAAAAGATATAAACTTTCATACTAACCTTTATAAGTCTGGGCTTGTTCTTTGCCTTGTAGAACTCGAAGCCCACCTTCTGCAAGAGCTAACATCTCATCTTCACCTGGATAAACCATAACTTTGCCGATAAACTCAACTCTATCGTTTATCCACTTGACTAGGCCTTTGTCATAAGCAAGTCCTCCAGTAAGAACAATACCATCGACTTCTCCTTTTAGTACCGCTGCACAACTCCCTATTTCTTTTGCTACTTGATATGCCATTGCTTCATAAACCAAGGCAGCTTTCTCATCGCCTTTATCAACCATTTCTTGGATTTCTCTACCGTCATTTGAACCTAGGTAGGCAACAAGTCCACCTTTACCAGTAATTTTCTTTTTAATCTCCTCTTGAGTGAACTTACCAGAGAAGCATAACTTAACTAAATCTCCTACCGGCAAACCTCCACTACGTTCTGGTGAAAATGGGCCCTCGCCGTCTAAAGCGTTATTTACGTCTATTACTCTACCACCTTTGTGAGCGCCGACAGAAACACCGCCACCCATATGGGCAACTATTAAGTTAAAGTCTTGATACTCTCCACCTAAATCTTCAGCTGCTCTTCTAGCTACAGCCTTTTGGTTTAATGCGTGTAGAATACTTTTACGTTCAAGTTCTGGCATTCCAGATATCCTTGCAACATCTTCCATTTCATCAACCACTACAGGGTCAACGATGTATGCAGGGATATTAAGCTGTTTCGCTACCTCGTTTGCGATAATTCCACCTAAATTCGAAGCATGTTGGCCTAATATACCTACCTTTAGGTCTTCTAGCATTTTTTCGTTTACTTCATAAGTTCCCCCAGCCATTGGTGCTAGCAAACCACCTCTACCAACAACTGCTGATAACTTACTTAAGTTAATCCCTTGGTTATCTAGGCTGTTTAAGATTACTTCTTTTCTAAACTCATATTGGTCAATAATTGAATCAAATTTGCCAACTTCCTCCGCACTATGACGCAAAGTCTCTTCGTAAAGTGGATTGTCACCTTCAAATACTGCAATTTTGGTGGAGGTAGAACCCGGATTAATTGTTAATATTCTATTTGCTTCTGTCATTAAACGTACCTCCTTTTAGTAATGGAGAGTTGACAGTTAGTCAACTCTCCTAACTTAATTTATTTGTTTAAGAAAGTGCTTTTTACTCTTCCTAGGTTTTCAATTCTTTCTTCTGCCATTTTGTCAGCAGCTTTGTAAGAAGGAATGTTGTCTCTCTTAGCGATTTCGTATACTTTTTTGATGTTGTCATAAATTGTTGCAATTTTTTCCATCGCTCTTGCTTCGTTATATCCTTTTACTTCATCAGCCACGTTCATAAGGCCACCAGCGTTAATTACATAGTCTGGAGCGTAAAGAATTCCTTTTTCATGGATAATATCTCCATGACGCTCTTCTTTAAGAACATTATTAGCAGCACCAGCGATGATTTTACACTTAAATTGTGGGATAGTGTCATCGTTAACAGTAGCACCTAGTGCTGTAGGAGCATAAATATCACACTCTACACCATAAATTGCGTCAGGCTCTACTACCTCTGCACCAAACTCATTTACTACTCTATCTATAGCTTCCTGGTTAATGTCAGAAACAATTAGCTTTGCACCAGCTTCATGAAGATGCTTACATAAGTAGTAACCAACTTTACCAACACCTTGAACTGCTACTACTTTACCTTCTAGGCTGTCAGAACCCCAAGCTTCGTTAGCACTTGCTAAGATGCCTCTAAATGTACCGTAAGCAGTTTTTGGAGATGGGTCTCCACTAGAACCATGAGATTCAGATACACCTGTAACATGATCTGTTTCTTCTTTTACGATATCTAGGTCTGCTACTCCAGTTCCAACGTCAGCAGCTGTGATGTAGCGGCCATTTAAACTTTGTACATAGCGACCAAAAGCTCTCCATAACTCTTCAGACTTATCAGTGTTAGGATCACCCCAAATAACTGTTTTACCGCCACCTAGGTTTAGGCCAGCAGCTGCAGCTTTGTATGTCATACCTTTCGCTAGTCTTAGTGCATCTTCGATTGCTTCTTCTTCAGTGTCGTAGTTCCACATTCTAGTACCACCTAAAGCAGGTCCTAGTGTAGTGTCGTGAATCGCGATGATAGCTTTTAAACCAGATGTTTTGTCATGGCAAAGAACTAATTGCTCATAGTCGTAAGTTTCCATGTACTTAAAGATTTTCATAATAAATCCTCCCTTAATTTAAATGTTTTAAATTTATACTAACGCTAGCATTTACCTAGCGATTAGCGGCTACTAACACACCTAAAGCAATTGCATTAAGTTTAGCTTGATGGGTGTCTGCTCTAGATGTCAGAACTACCGGAGCTTTTGCCCCCGCGATAACTCCAGCTGTTTCAGCTTTTGCAAAATAAACCATAGATTTATATAGAACATTTCCTGCATCTATATTTGGAACAAGCAAAATATCTGCGTTTCCTGCCACTTCGCTTTCAATACCTTTATGCGCTGCAGCTTCCGCTGAGACTGCGTTATCTAAAGCCAGCGGACCATCTACAATAGCATCTTTAATTTGCCCTCTTTGTGCCATTTGAGAAAGTGCTGCGGCATCTAGGCAAGGTTGCATATCAGGGTTAACAACTTCAACTGCCGCTAATGGTGCGACTTTTGGAACCTCAATACCTAAAGCTTTAGCAACTTCAACTGCATTTTGAGTTATTTGCATTTTTTGCTTCAAATCTGGGGCGATATTCATAGCACCATCTGTAAGTAAAAACAGTCTGTCATAACCATTAACTTCTAACGCAGCAACGTGACTTAAAACTTTACCTGTTCTAAGCCCTATTTCTTTGTCTAAAACTGCCCTTAAAATATCAGCGGTTCCTAATAGACCCTTCATAACTAAGTCGGCTTTTTTTGAGGATACAAGTTCTACAGCTTTTCTAGCTGCAGAAACTTTATTTTTTTCGTCGATTATTTCTACTTTGTCTAGGTTGTAACCTTGGGCGGTTGCTATCTGCTCAATAGCTGCTTTGTCACCAACTAAAATAGCTTCCACAATACCAAGTTCCACAGATTCTGTTACAGCGCCTAACACCTCTTTATCTTCGGCAGCTGCTACAGCAAGCGTTTGTTTTTTTACATTTTTTGCTTCTTCAATAATTCCTTTAATGGTTTTTATCAAAACCTTCACCTCCTTAAGGGTTAGTAGATTTTAGCTTCTTCCTCTTCTGTTAATACTCTTAATGCGCCCTCACATAGCGCTATCATTTCATCTTCCCCTGGATAGACAAGGAAAGGGGCGATAAATTCTGTATGCTCTTTAATCATGTCAACTAACATGTCAGAATAACTTAAGCCACCTGTTAGTACAATGTTTTCAACATTGCCCTTTAAAACAGTAGCCATTGCCGATATTTCTTTTGATATTTGGTAAGCCATCGCTCGATAAATAAGTTCTGCTTTTTTATCGCCTTCCAAAATCATCTTTTCTACATCTCTAGCGTCATTAGTTTTTAGATAGCCTACTAGTCCACCTTCACTGGTTATCTTTTTTTTAAGTGTGCTAAGATCATATTTGCCGCTAAAGGCTAACCTAACTAAATCGCCTACAGGCAGCCCACCTGCTCGTTCCGGAGAAAACGGCCCAAACTCGTTAGCATTGTTGACATCAATCATCCTACCATTACTCAGTGGAACGATAGATATCCCACCACCTAGGTGAGCAATTACCATATTTAAGTCATCAACCTTCTTATTTAGGTCTTTTGCAACCCTATGAGCCACTGCCTTGATATTTAAGGCATGTAACAGGCTTCTTCTTTCAATTTCTGGCATGCCCGATATTCTTGCTATATCTTCAAACTCATCTACAGCAACAGGGTCAACTATATACGCGGGTGCATTATGATTTTTCGCTATTTTATCAGCAATTAACCCACCAAGATTAGAGGCATGCTCGCCCTGTACTCCTATTTCTAAATCCTTTTTTAGATCCTCTGTAACAGTATAGGTGCCACTTGGCATCGGTTTTAATAAGCCTCCACGACCTACTACACAGTCAAGCTTATTTATACCTTCAGATTCTAGCCACTTAAGTATGGCTTGATACCTAAAGTCTAACTGATTAACTATTTTTTCGTACTTGCTAACTTCACTAACACTGTGGTCTAAGGAATAACCCTTTATTAGTTTTTTATCGCTAAAGTAAGCAAGCTTTGTTGAAGTGGATCCAGGATTGATTGCTAATACTTTCATTTCATTCATATTATTTAATCCACCTTATTTATAGGTTCTTGAAATTTTACCAATAGTCTCTAATCTGTTATCAACCAACCTTATAGCAGCTTCATTAGGAATGATATTTTCTGTTCTAGCGATATCAAAAATTTGGATTAACATGTCATAAATAGTAGAAGCTTTATTGTAAGCTCTTCCTTTATTATAGCCTTCAAGTTCATCTGCTACTTGGATTAACCCTCCAGCGTTTACCACAAAGTCAGGAGCAAATAAAATGTCTTTTTCTGCTAAAACCTTGCCATGACGTGGCTCAGCCAACTGGTTGTTTGCAGCGCCTGCAATTACTTTACATTTTAGCTTGTCAATAGTGTCATCATTAATTATTGCACCTAGTGCATTTGGAGAAAACACATCACAGTCTACAGTGTAAATCTCATCAGGGTCTACAATTTCTACCTGAGGATATTCAGCTTTCACCTTGCTAATATGATCTTTAACAATATCTGTTCCAATCACTTTTGCACCTTCGTCAATCAGGTGACCTACTAAGAAATACCCAACTTTTCCTAACCCTTGTACCGCTACAGTCTTGCCTGATAAATTGTCTGTACCAAAAGCCTCTTTGCAGGCAGCCTTAATCCCTTTCCAAGTGCCGAAAGCAGTAATTATCGAAGAATTTCCGCCACCGCCATACTCTTCTGGCAAAGCGCCTACATATTGTGTCTCTTTTCTTGCAATAATGAAGTCATGAAAGGTTGTACCCACATCGGTACCAGTCATGAATCTACCTTTGAAAACGTCTATATAACGGCCAAATGCTCTAAATAATGCTTCACTCTTATCCTTCTGTGGATCTCCCCATATCAAGGATTTTCCGCCACCATAATCTGTACCTGTAGCTCCAGATTTGTATGTCATACCTTTAGAAAGTCTAAGTACATCGGTAATTGCCTCTTCTTCAGTATCATATTTCCACATACGGCAACCACCTAAAGCAGGTCCTAGCGTTGTATCGTGAATAGCTATTAAGGCTTTTAAACCTGAGGTTTTTTCTTGGTTAAATACCAATTGTTCGTGCCCCTCTTTTTCCATCATCTCAAAGATTTTCATAACTTATTACCCTCCTTCATTTTTTATATATAAAATAAAAAGCAATAACCATGCCAACTGTTTTGCCGCACAAGTACCTAAAACTATTATTTGATAAAATTCATATTAAATGTATCTAAATACAAAAAACCCTGTATTAGCAGGGTTTTTTCGATCGTATCTCTTATCTTGATTTTTTCAAAACACCAATCCAACTATGCAACAAATTGCATGGTTGCATATTATTTCTTGCAGTTTATTGCACGTTATATTTTTCTAGCTTGTTATATAATGTTCTGATAGAAACTTTAAGATCTTTAGCAGTCTGAGTTTTATTGTTGTTATTATTTCTAAGGATTTTTAATATATAATCTTTCTCTGTTGCTGCAATAACCTCGTCTAACGAAAGATGTCTTTTATCATTTACTACCCTCTTAAGCGAAGAAGGGGTTGTCCCATCTAAGTGTGGCAGGTGGTTGTCATCTAGTAAGGTTTCAGAAAAATCCATATTGATGATTGCTCTTCCTATTATGTTCTCTAACTCTCGTACATTACCTCGGAATTTATATTGTGATAATCTCTCAATTGCTTTAGATGTAATCCCTTCTATGTTTCGACCATAATCTTGGTTGAATTTTTTTAAGATGTGCTTACTTAAAGGTTCTATTTCTTGTATCCTCTCTCTTAAAGGAGGTATAAATATAGGAACTACACTTATTCTGTAGTAAAGATCCTCTCTAAACGCACCTTTCTTAATAGCTTCTTCAAGATTAACATTGGTAGCTGCGATAATTCTCACGTCTACATTTTGAGGTTTTGATTCACCCACAGGAACGATTTCTCGCTCTTGTAAAACTCTTAGTAGTTTCGCTTGAATATTTAAGCTTATTTCACCAATTTCATCTAAGAAGATTGTTCCGCCATTAGCTTGAGCAAAAATTCCTTTTTTACCACCACGTTTAGCTCCAGTAAAAGCCCCTTCTACATATCCAAATAACTCACTTTCAAGTAGGCTCTCAGGTAGTGCTGCACAGTTTACGCGGATAAACTGATTAAACCTTCTATTAGATGCATTGTGAATAGCATGAGCAAATATTTCTTTTCCTGTACCACTTTCCCCCCTTAGGAGTACAGTAGCAGGAGTGACAGCGGCATTTTCAGCCTGAGCTATAGCCATTTTCATATTTGTTTCTTTTGCAATTATATCCTCAAAAGTATATTTAGCTTCTAGTTTCCTTATAATCCTTTTTGCTTTATCTAGTTCATAGTTAAGTCTTTTTATCTCAGAGATATCGTGAATAACTGCTACACTGCCCTTCAATTCATCGTTGACAATCACAGGTGCTGCATCAACTAAAACTTCTTTTTCTTGAGGGCCAACCTTTAGCTTTTCACCTTTAATAGGCTTTCTAGTCTTTAAAACTTTTAGGTGAACACTTTCTCCTTGGCTTATATCCACTGTGGCAGGTTGCCCTAATATATCTTCTTCAGTAAAACCTGTAAGTTTTTTATAAGCCGGGTTAATAACTAATCCTTTACCGTGTTTATCTACTACAGAAATAGCATCCTCTGTGGCGTTAATTATTGCTTCTAACATCCCTTGAATCTCTTTTAGATTTGTCGCTTCCTCCGCTAACTCAATAACCTCTGTTATGTCTCGAAAAACAGCAACAGCTCCAACTAGCTCCCCTTGTTGATTTAGCACCGGCATTCTGTTAGTCAATATAGTGCTATTGCCGATAACTTGCCTTTTGTTTAGCTCACCTTTACCCTCTCGCAGCACTCTTTTCAGCTTAGAAGTAGGTACAACTTCTGTCACCTCTCTACCTATAGCCTTATCAGCGTCTACTTTTACTATTTTCTCTGCACCTTTGTTCATCAATATAATTTTACCTTCTAAATCTATAGCCATTATGGCATCTTTTATACTATCTAAAATCCCTAATATTTCATTAGGCCCCATAATTTTTTTTTGCGACAAGGGTACAACCTCCTCTACACTACCCATTCCTTTTATAAATTTTATCACAATACAAAAAAGCAAACAATACTTCTCCTTCTTTGCCCCTCGATAAAGTGAAACTTCATTCAGTGGGGGAGAGAAAAACCCCCACTTACAACTCTTGAATTACCCTCGAATTGTTGAAGTGGGGGGGTACATTGTTAAGATTTTCTGCCAATCTGATCTATAAACGATAAAAGCTTTGATTTACTAATAAGGCGGTTATATGAATATTTTTCGCCAATTATAGTCATCACTAAAACTATAAAATAAATAAAAAGCTTAATACCAATAGGCAGGTTTAAAACCTTAAGTGCTACTAAGGCCCCCAAAAGATTAGAACCACCATCACCTAATACAGAAAGCTCTGTTAAGTCTAAGTACAAAGTGACCATAATAACGCCTAGGATAAAATAATCTTGTGGATTGCTAGTTAATAGCGTCAAAGGCAAAAAGGAGAATATAAAAACTTTTTGACACCTACCCGGCCTTAAATCCAAAAAGTTAAACAAATTGACCAACATAGATAAAAATATCACTTCAATTATCGCTAACAGCGAAAATCTCGTAATATATATTAGTAATATTAGAGGAATGCCACACGCTTTTAAAAAACCCGAAGTTAAATTACCTTTTAAAAATGCTTTTGTATGCCCTTTAAAACCCTTGTTAGTCTTATCATTACTAATATCATCTATATACCCAAATAAAAAAACAGCAGTATAAACAAATAATAAATCTAGGCCATTTGACGCAAAAAGAGCTACCTCTATTAGCTCCCCAACCAACATACTTAGCAAAATAAGCATACCAAGTGCAACGGCAAGGTGTTGCCCTCTATAATTTTTTATTTTTTTTTGAGAATTATAGCAAAAGTTAATGACTAGCTTTGCAAAAAGAGTAGATATCACTATGCCAGCTATTAAATATAAAACCTCCATTTAACTCCTCCTTATCAAAAAAACACCTCGACTCCAAATTAACGCACTAGTTGACGAATAATACTGTAGCATTGTTTTCCCCTGTGAAAATAGCCTCTTAAATCATTTTCTGTATAACGGTGAGTCATCTGAGTTTCTATCTCTAATATTTTAAAGCCTTGTTTAGCTGCCGCTTTGTTCATAGCCATCTCTACTCCAAAACCTTTAGCAAATGGTGTGCAAAGCTGAAATACTTCCTTAGTCATCACTCGCTGCCCTGATAAAGGGAATAAAAGAGATAGTCCGGTTGCTAACTTAAGGCCTTTTTGCGCTACCTTTTGAGTTACGCCCAATCCGCCTTTCTTTTGGCCAGTAGGGAATGAGGCTATGGCCATCTCACATTCACCACTTTTTACAGGTATGATTAGCTTTTGTAACTCTTTAGAGCTTTCTCCTAAATCTGCATCAACCATAGCTATATAAGGGTTGTCTTTTGCGTACTGCAATAGTTCATTTAAAGCGCCACCTTTACCCTGATTTTTACCGTTTGAAATTAAAATATCAGGATTTGCTTTGTGCGCTTCCTTGTATGTGCCATCGCTTGATCCATCGTCCACGACGCAAATTTTCTCGACATACTCTATGCTTTTTAGTCCTAAAATCGTCTCTTTTATTGTTTTTTCCTCATTAAAAGCCGGCACTAACACAGTAACCATTTTTACCTAACTCCCCTTTAGTCTTATTTAATAGATTGTAAAACCTGTAATAAGCCTGTACTTTGATTTACTCCCCTTATGATTGAAGCTGAATGATGAAAGCTTTTTTCAAAATCCTTATCCACATCTTCACTTAGGGCAATTATCACATTTAGCCCTTGCTTGGCAAAAGCATTTGCTATTTCCGCTAAAGATTTATCGTAGTGCTCATCTTTAAAGAGAAAAACATAGGTTTGTGCATTACTAGGTAGTGCCTCACCTTCAAATGAAGCAAGTTTCATTTCCTGCAGAGAAAGGAAGTGCGTAAACTCCTGAGTATTTATACCCATGGCTATTTGTTTTCCTAACAATGTATATAAAGCTTCTACCTCAAGGTTAAGACTTTTACTCAATTTATGTTTATAAGCTTCCTTTTCCATATTAGAGTTAAGAACAATCTTGTTTATTTTCAAATCGATTTCTTCAAGATAATAACTCCAATCTTCAGTAAGTTGCTGTTCATCAAAGAAAAGCAGATTTAAGGGCGTGGAATATTCTCTGCGATCTAATGTTTTATAAAACAGATCTCGCTCTCTTTTTTTAAGATTCCCCTTTAATAACTGGGTTTCTTGTAAGCTAGAAATTAGCTCTTTATTTTCTTCTTCAAGATTAACAATTCTGTTTTGCATCAGATCTATTGTGCTCATTTGGCTGTTAGAAATAACTCCATCACTTAAAGTTGTACCCACCATTATTCCCAAAGCTAAAGCTACAAAAATAGAAATCACTGTCACTATATGAAATTTAAAACTAGGCATTAATTATCTCCTTTCTAGAAAAAGGTATACCTTAACCTCATCAAAAACAGTTTGAGTATTTGCTGTATTGTTTGTGAGTACAATATAAGAACAAAAAAAGGTAATAAAAGAGCCGCTATTAACCCTAAAATTGACCTGGCTTTAACAGGCCTGCTATAAAGTGAGCTAACCCCTTTAGCATCAATTAGCTTTGGCCCAACCTTAAGTCTAACTAAAAAGGTACTAGCCATCCCTTTTCTTCCTTTTTCCAAAAAATCTATCATGTTAGAATGAGTTCCCAAAGCAATTAAAATCTCAGCCTGATGCTGATAAGCCATTAGTAACGCTATATCTTCGCTTGTACCTGGTGCAAATACAGTCTTATAATTTATCCCTAACTCCTGTAATCTCTGAGATGCGGGGACTCTACCATCAGGAAAACCATGGGCAATAACTTCATCAGCCATTTTTAAGCCATTGTCAGAAACGCTATCCATATCCCCCACTATAATGTGTGGTTTAAGCCTATGATTTAACAGCGCATCAGCACCACCATCCACAGCGATTAACACCGGCTTTACTTCCTTTATGTAATTTTCCATTGCTGCTAAATCTTCTTTGTAATTCTTGCCCCTCACCACGACTACTACGGGCTTTCCTTTAATTCTTGTTTTTATGTCAGGTACAGAAAGGTTGCCGGTAACAAGTTTCTTCTCTTTTTTGGCGTAATCTAATGTATTTTCTATAAAAGCATCTAAAACATTGTTAAAATTTCGTTCAGCACCTTCTAACAACTTAGCTAGCTTTTCTGAGTCTATAGGCTGTTGTAAATTAACATTAAACTCTTTAATTATATTATTTTCAACTTCGATTTTCTGCCCGTACTTTAATTTATCCCATAGCTTTCTGGGTGCATCATCCCAAAGGAGAATGCCTTTTTTAATTAAGATTTCAGGTCCTTTATTAGGGTAAAATCCAGAGATAGACTTATTTACATTAATAACTCCCCTTACCTTCTTTTCAGCTAAGCCGATAGCGGCCATTTCGTCTATATCCTTATGATCAATTAAGGCAACATCTCCTGCACTTAGTTCTGGTATTAAGTCTTTTGTCTTTTTCCCCTTTTTCAATACTGCAAAAATATACATTAATACACCCCACTGCTATTTTTTCATATAACATGTATTATGGTATTGATTTCCATCTTTATACAAAAAAACCTTAGCCCTTTGTTGGGCTAAGGTTTTAATTAAAGTGCCACCTTTTTTTTCTCATTTATCCTTATATTATCTGATATTCTTGCAATAAATTCCGAATTTGTTGGTTTTCCTTTGTCACTTCTTATGGAGTACTTAAATAGTTTATTAACAATTTGAATATTATTTCTTCCATTCCAGGCAGATTCTATTGCATGCCTTATCGCCCTTTCCACTCTAGAAGGAGTGGTATCAAATTTCTCAGCTACCGTTGGGTATAGCACTTTAGTAATCGAATTAATCATGCTGGGATCTTCAATTACTAATGTGATTGCTTGCTTCAAAAATGCGTACCCTTTTATGTGGGAAGGAACGCCCATTTCTAAAAGAATAGTTGTTATTACTTCTTCTAAGTCAACCTCTTCATTATGGTTATGTTTGCTAGACAGGTCCATATTACTATTTCTTAAAGTCTGACCTTCTCCTCCATATGTACGTTTGTGGTGAAGCTGCCTAATTCTATCAACAAGAACTCCCATATCAAAAGGTTTAAGGACGTAATAATCCGCGCCTAACTCTAAAGCCTCTTTTGTTATTTTTTCTTGCCCAAAAGCTGTTAGCATAATAACGCTCAAATCTCTAGAAAGTTCTTGATCCTTGCTTAGCTTTTCAAGTACTCCTAATCCATCTAAGTGTGGCATTATGATATCTAGAACCATTACATCAGGCTCAAGCTTAGGTAACGCTTCTAATGCCTCCACCCCATTATGTGCAGTACCTACGATCTCGATATCATCTACTGCATCAAAAAACTCCGATAGCAATCCACAAAATTCTTCATTATCATCTACAATAAGTACCTTTATCATTTTTTTTCCCCCTCATTTTATTTTCTCCCATTACTTCCATTCGACAAACTGTCAATATATCCTTTTTATTTTCGTTATTTTTTCAATATTATATCTTATTTTTTTATTTACTGTAAAAAGATCCAATAATCCTTTAAAATGTGGCGTTGTAGCATTTTACAAAGTTTTTGTTTTTTAAACATATATTATCAAAATTCGACAAGTTAAGGTAAAAAACTTATTTTATGTTATATCTGTTTAAATTCTGGCTAAAGTGAATAAAATAAAACTAAGGAAAAAGAATTTTCCTTAGTTTAGCATATCAGATTCAAGTATCATCCATTCTATAAAACACCCATACCCCTTAGCTGGCTCATTGACAAAAACATGAGTCACAGCCCCTACAAGTTTGTCGTTTTGAATGATTGGACTACCACTCATACCTTGTATAATGCCCCCTGTTTTTTCTAATAGCCTCTCATCTGTAATCTTTATAACCATTCCCTTAGTCTGCGGTGAATTCTGAGATAATATCTTCTCTATTTCTATATCAAAAGACTCAACTTTATCACCTTCAACAACTGTTAAAATTTCCGCTGGACCTGTTTGTGCTTGGTGCTTTAGTCCTATTTTTAATGGTTCTTTATTTTGTACATTTCCAAGCTGGTCTAACTTGCCAAAAATGCCGAAGTGTGAGTTTTTGGTAATGTCACCATGAAAAGTATCGCTTCCTTTAAACACACCTCTTTTTTCCCCTGGATTACCTTGCCTACCAGGTATTACGCCAGTGATATTAGCTTCAACCACACTTCCATATTCTAAGCTTAACGGGGCGTTATTTCTGTCCATAATTATATGGCCCAAAGCTCCGTATGTTTTAGAATTTGGATCGACGAAAGTTAAAGTGCCTACTCCTGCAGTTGTATCTTTTATAAATAACCCGATTCTATAACTATTTGTCTCGCTACACATTTTTGGTGAAACTTTAGCATCAAAAATCTTATCCTCTCTTCTGACAGTAAACAATATTTTTTCCCCTT
Source organism: Proteinivorax hydrogeniformans (assembly GCF_040515995.1). Taxonomy (GTDB): domain Bacteria; phylum Bacillota; class Proteinivoracia; order Proteinivoracales; family Proteinivoracaceae; genus Proteinivorax; species Proteinivorax hydrogeniformans. The sequence continues at coordinate 1,765,461 of NZ_CP159485.1, forward strand.
TTGAAGCTCCTAGTTCAATGGCTGAGGCTGCTTCAGATATATCAGTAACTTTCTTGTTATTTACCTTTAAAATCACATCCCCTGGCTGTATACCTGCATTTTTTGCAGGTTTTGTGCTTCCTCCATCAGAATAAACTTTGTCAGTTCCTACCACTATTACACCCTCATCGCTAACTCTAACTCCGATTGACTCTCCACCAGGTATTACCTCCATAGGCGGAACAACTTCAACATTAACTTTCCTTAGCGGTATCAATCCCAGCAGATTAAAGGTTAGCTCATATGAGCCAGTTTCACCAGGTAACATCGCCAATGTCTCAGAAGTATCTAAGGGCAATGAATCGTTAGATATCGGGGCACCATTTATATAAAAGTCATTAGCTTCACCTTTAACACTTACACCCATTGGTAAGCCAAAATCAAGGTAATGCTCTTGACCTGTAAACATCCTTACGCTTTCTGGAACGCTATAATAGGTACGCATTGGAGAGCTAAAAGCCGCTACAGCTATTAGCACTACTAGTAAAAACCCTAGTATTTTATTGTTTTTCAAATTACACAAATTACCACCTCCTCTTATTAGTCTTGTATTTTTAAATTGTCCTTTTACTTTTCTTTTTATGCCGTTAGGTTTACATAACACCGTGTTTTTATTTGGCATAATAGACAACAAAAACAGGGTATAAAAAACTCGGCACCAAAGCCGCGTTCTTTATACCCTGTTTTTTAAAATTAATTTTAGTTATTCATATTTTTTTTGATAGAATCTGCTAAAGCCAATATCTCCCTGGCATTGTTAATGGTCCCCTGAGTCATTTCAGCACCACTAATCATGCGCGCAATTTCTTCGATTTTTTTTGTATCATCTAAGGAAATAATATCAGTCAGTGTCCGACCTTTTTGTTGGCACTTTTCAATTTTAAAATGCTTATCAGCCATGGCACAGACTTGAGGTAAATGGCTGACACATAACACTTGTCTGTTTTTACTTAGGTCATATAACTTTTCTGCAACTTTTTGCGCAGTCCTTCCACCTATACCAGTATCAACCTCATCAAATATCAAAGTGTCGATTTTTTCTTTTTCAGCTAGTATGTTTTTAATTGCCAACATTACCCTAGACATTTCTCCGCCAGAGGCTATTTTAGCTAAGGGTTTTAAAGGCTCACCTGGGTTTGTGGAAATTAAAAACTCAACTACATCCAAGCCTTCTTCATGTATCGCTATCCTTTTACCATTATAGTCTATACCGTCATTTTCATCATGCTTTAAACTAAAGTCAACGAAAAACTCAATATCTTTCATCGACATATCTTGTAAGTTAGCCTTAATTTCTCTGGAAATATCTTCAGCTATTCTTTTCCTAGTTTTTGTTATGTTAAAGCCTTTTTTTAAGATTTTGCTCTCAATTTCTTCTAGTTGGCCATTAAGTCTTTTAAAGCTTTCTTCACTATCTATTAAGGCGTCAAGTTCTTGCTGCTTACTTTGCTTATAGCTTAGAATTTCCTCGATAGTGTTACCATATTTCCTTTTTAACCTATTTATTTCTTCTATGCGATTCTCCACTTCTGTAAGGGAGTGTGGGTCCATATCTAAGCCTTCGCTATAAGCCAAAAGCTCTCTAGAAACATCTTCTAAATTAAACAAAGCATTTTCTATAACTTCTGTCATACCTTTAAGACTGTCATCTTTTTCAGCCATAGCCTTTAAGTCTGTAGCCACTACGCCTAAAGTTTCTGTTACAGAAGCCTCAGTCTTTCCTGAGTAAATTTGTTGATATGCATTCTGTGTACTATCATATAGTTTTTGTGAGTTTATTAGCTTGTCTAATTTTTTATCAAGCTCTTCCTCTTCCCCTTGATAAAGGTTAGCTGACTCAATTTCATCGATTTCATACTTTAAAAGGTCCATTTGTCTTTCCCTATTTTCTACGTTACTAAAAAGTTTGGCTAGTTTTCTCTTTATTTCGATTCTTTTCTTATAAAGCTCTTGATAAATCCCCATCTCTTTGGCAAAGCTTGCTTCGCCGAATAAATCTAAAATATCGATATGCTGAGTTGGATCTAATAAAGAATGATGTTGGTGCTGGCTATGCAAATCTATAATCGGCCTAGTTAAACTTTTTAACATGCCCACCGTTATTAGTTTGCCGTTTACCCGAACTAAGCTTTTGCCTTGTTGATATACATCTCTTTCGATGATCAACTGGTTATCTTCTGCGTCTATACCATAACTTTGTCGAAGTTTTTCTGCATATTCTTCTCTAATTGAAAAAAGACCTGTTATTGTACTTTTTTCTTCTCCTGCCCTTATGGATTCTGTAGATGCTCTTCCCCCTAACAAAAGGCCCAGCGCTCCTACAATGATAGACTTCCCCGCACCAGTTTCACCAGAGAGTATATTCAATCCAAGATCAAAATCAAGCTCTAACTTATCAATCAAAGCAAAATTTTCGATGATTAATTTATTAACCATAAAACCCCTCCCAACTACTTTCGAGTGCCTCTATTTAGCTTAAGACGTAATATGTCAAAAAAGTTTTTCCCTTGTATTTTTACAACAGGGATAACATAGTCACTTAACTCTATAACCACAGTATCATAAGCATGCAGTTTGATGGATTTCTGACCATCTACAGTTAACATTACTTCCTGGTTTATATCATTTAACTTAATTTTGACTTGTGAATTATTACTAACTACCACGCTTCTTGAATGCAGAGAATGAGGACATATTGGAGAGATAACCATAGATGAGACATTTGGAGCTATAATGGGGCCCCCTGCAGAAAGGGAGTACCCAGTTGAGCCGGTGGGAGTACTGACAATAACACCATCTCCTGAGTAAGTTTCTAAAAAGACGTCATCCACATATGTACTACATTGAATTATTCTTGCTAGTGGTCCTTTTGCTATTGTTATTTCATTAAGAGCTCTAGTTTTTTCTATAACCTTACCATCTCTATATACTTTAGCAACAACCATGTCTCTATTTTCAATTGTATATTTTCCCTCATTAATTTTTAAAATAGTATCCTTTAAATCTTTTACCTCAACCTCGGTTAAAAATCCTAAGTGGCCTAGATTCACCCCTAACATGGGTATTTTATGGGTGGCGTACTTGCGAGCTATACTTAAAAAAGTCCCATCTCCGCCTAACACTAATATAAGCTCAATATTTTCCGGCAAATTTACGCTTGGGAAAACTATTGTATCTTTAATTGGAGTCTCTTCGCATGAAAAAACTTCATAACCTTTTTCCTTTAAGCTCGCCACAATATCTGTAGAGACCTTGCCGCTGCTTTCTTTGCTAGGATTTAAAAAAATTGCTATGTTTTTCATTGACTGCCTCTCTTTCTTTTATATAACTAGCTTAGCTATTAAAAATCCGATTCCTACAAACAGTACTAGCATGGCTAATCTCAAAATATAACTTTGGTTATCTTTTCTGATATCAACAGTACATTCTTTGACATACTTATTTTTAGTTTCTACAAAAACTATGCCATCTATATCATTATAACACGTAATAGTCTTAAGTATTTTAACTTTAATAAAATTATCCTTTAAGGACAAGCTTCTGTTTTTAGGCATTGACTCAACTAGAAAGGCTTTCCCATCCTTTTTTACTATAGGGACGGACTTGATAAGATCTTCAGATTTAACGTTATCCTTAAAAAAGCATATCTTTTTTGGACTACAATATCCTGAAAACTTATATCCTTTTTGCTCTAACAAATTGATGGCATAAAGTTTGGGCTTAGCTGATGTAGACCTTGATTTATAATCTTCCAATTTACTTTTAACTATAAAAAAAAACACTAAAATAACTAACGATATTAGTATGCCTACTTCCAACCTGGTCATCATTTTCGATCACCCCAAGTATACGACTTAAATTTATTAGTATATTATTTCTCTTTTTTTAATGCTTTTCCTTTTTTTTAAGCTAAAGAGTTTAACCTTAAAATATTAACATTGATAAAAAATCCATAAAAAAAGCTACCAAGGTTTTTGGTAGCTTTACACGCTGCTATGAGCTAAATTAATTATCTCTTCGATAAAATCATCTTCCAACTTTTGGGGACTAGAGTTTCCACATAATAGCAAGTACTCGATATTCCCTTCAGGGCCTTTTATTGGGGAGTAATTAATATCTATAGTCCCTAAACCAATCTGCTGGGCAAAGTCTACTACTTCTTTAACTACATCAATATGCACCATTTTGTCTCGCACAACACCTTTTTTACCAACCCTCTCTCTTCCTGCTTCGAATTGAGGTTTTATTAAAGCCATAACTTGACCATCGTCAGACAAAATTTCCTTAATCTTCGGCAGCAAAAGTTTCAGTGAAATAAAAGATGCGTCCGCAACTGCAACTTGGGGGCGTGGGTCAAACTGTTCTACCTTTACGTGCCTGAAGTTTGTTCTCTCCATATTTACAACTCTCTCATCATTACGTAAAGACCATGCAAGTTGTCCATATCCGACATCAACTGCATACACTAGTTTTGCACTATGCTTTAATGCACAATCTGTAAAGCCTCCTGTTGACGCACCAACATCTACAATAACTTTACCATCTAACTTTAGGTTAAAAACTTTTATAGCTTTATCAAGTTTTAGTCCTCCCCTACTAACATAGGGGTTGTCATTACCTTTTACGGTTATTGAAATATCTGCGCTAACGTTTGCTCCTGGTTTATCCATTCTTTTTTGTTCACTAAAAACCAAACCAGCCATTATCGCTCGCTTTGCTTTTTCACGACTATCGAAATAACCTTGTTCAACCAGTAATTGATCCAATCTTCTTTTTGTTTTCATAACTATAATCCTTTGTCACTATTTTTTTTGCTTTAGCAAATATATCATCACATGACAGACCGTACCGTTTCAATATTTCACTTCTAGTGCCTTGGGGTATAAACTCATCTGGTAGGGCAGCGTGGTTTATGTCTGCCTTTATCCCTTTAGAAGACAATAAATTAGTAATTAAGCTAGCTAATCCTCCAATAGCGGTATGTTCCTCCACTATTAAAACCTTTGACTCGCTATCAATATGCCTATATAGCATGTCCTCATCTAAGGGCTTAATAAATGGCAAGTGCAACAGTGTAGCGTCAATTCCTTCCTGTTTTAACATATCTACTACTTTTAAGCAGCTGTTAGTAGTCACCCCAGAAGAAACAATAACAATATCATCTCCTTCAGCTAAAGGTTTCCCTTTACCTACAGCCATTTTTTTATACTCCTTATCGCGGTCATTAACTTCTGGTAAGTTAGCTTTTGGGTAACGTATCGCCACCGGACAGTTTAAGCTAAAGGCTGTAAATAAGCTGTCTTTAAGTTCTTTATCATCTCTTGGAGCAATTATTTTCATATTAGGTATATGGCTTAAAAACGAAATGTCAAATACACCCTGATGTGTTTCACCATCTGCTCCTACAATGCCTGCTCGATCTATAGCAAACACCACAGGTAGGTTTTGAAGACATACGTCATGGAGTACTTGATCATATCCTCTTTGTAAAAAAGTTGAATATACTGCAAAGATAGGTTTTTGGCCATCTGCAGCTAAACCAGCTGCCATGGTAACTGCATGTTGTTCTGCTATCCCTACATCATAAAAACGTTGAGGGAACTTATTAGCAAATTTAGATAACCCTGTTCCACTTACCATTGCAGCTGATATAGCAACTATTTTGTCATCTTCCTGAGCCAAGTCACACAACGCCTCACTAAACCCATCAGTAAATGACTTTTGTTTTTTCTTCAGCGGCAAACCTGTTTCTTTATCAAAAGGAGCAACTCCATGGAATTTATCGGGAGTTTTTTCCGCCGGCAAAAAACCTTTCCCTTTTTTAGTAATTACATGTACCAAAACTGGACCTGATGTTTTCTTTGCCTGCTGCAATACTTCTTCTAACTTATAAAAATCATGGCCATCTATGGGACCTATATAAGTAAAACCTAACTCTTCAAAGAGAAGCCCCGCTACCATCATATACTTAACGCTATCTTTAACCCTATCTAAAGACTTATAAAGAGTGCCACCAATGGCAGGCACCTTTTTTAATAAATACTGTACATCTTCTTTAGTTTTTGTGTACTTAGGATCGGTACGCACTCTGCTAAGATAAGAGGATAACCCGCCTACATTCTCACCTATTGACATCTCGTTGTCGTTTAGCACAACTGTTAAGTCTGTATTCTGCTTATGTCCACAGTGATTTAGCGCCTCAAATGCCATTCCACCTGTCATAGCTCCATCCCCAATTACCGCAACTACATTATTACTATCACCTTTTAAGTCTCGAGATAGAGCCATGCCTAAAGCTGCTGAAATAGAAGTACTGCTATGACCAGTGTTAAAGTGGTCATGTTTACTCTCAGCTGTTTTAGGAAACCCACTTAGACCATCTAGCTGTCTTAAAGCATTAAACTCATTCTTTCTACCTGTTAATATTTTATGTACATAACTTTGATGTCCTACATCCCATACAATTTTATCTGAAGTAGTGCTAAATACTCTATGCAATGCTATAGTTAACTCAACTACACCTAAATTGGGCGCTAGATGACCTCCTGTCTTGGAGGTGGCATCTACTAAAAACTCCCTAATTTCCTTTGCCAAATTCTTAAGCTCTTTCTTAGGCAGTTTTTTTACATCTTCAGGAGTATCGATTTTATCTAGTATAGTACCCACCATTATCACTTTCCTTTTCCATTTTTTTTGCTTTTAAAAAACTCCACCCGAAATATCTTTTCAATATAGTATATCACTTTTCCTACATACATCAAAATTTCAGTTGAATTATGAATAGCTAATGTTTTTCCTATTCCTTTCCCTCCAACTGTCAAGGCTGCTACTAGAGCTGTCAGCATAACATTAACAGCCTGAGTTTCGCCTCCATTAACGAGAATAAACACTATAACAGTTGCGGCTCCCCCACTTATAATACCACTAATATCACCCACTACATCGTTAAAAAAAGTCGCTACCTGTTCAGCATTCCTTATCAATCGCAATGCTTGTTTCGCACCTTTTACCCTCTTTGCTGATTTTGCTGCTAATGGAGGAATCTTAGCAGCTGTTGTCGCTACCCCTATGGTGTCGAAAAGAACACCTAAAAAAATTATGCTAAATAACAATAAAAAAGCCGTAACCAATCCAACATTCCCTAAAATAATTTGAGAAATAATTGAAATAATTACCGCCAATACAAATGTCCATAACGAGATTTTTGCTATCCAGAGGTTATTTTTAACCATTTTCCACTCCTAAATTATGTAGTCTATGGTGGTAGCAAATCAGAGTAAATGCTGCGGCTTAGGTCTAGCAGGTTTTCCCAGAAAGCTACCACTCGTCACCGAGCGGGCGGTTTCCCTTTAAAGCTTTCTCTGCTTTGTCACCAAAAGCAGGGCTAGATTACCACTTAGTCCGCACTTTAATCCCCTGATTACCTCTATAAAGAACAGTCTAGGAGTTTTCCTCAACAAAACTAACATTACCCTAGCCTCTTTTGCAACGTTGGTTTCAAGTAAAAGTTTTTCAAAGTAGGCCTACTTTGAAAAACTTTTCTATAACTATCCACCAACACCACTCAAGGCAGGCTACACTGTACACAGCTCCTGTTTTCGGGTGAAACCGCATACAGGTTCTTTCCTAAGACGTAGTCGATGTGCTCCCATCCATCACACAACACCACGCACTTTAGGTCTCCACGGAAAAGGGGTCAACGCCTACATGCCCTTGCAGATCGCCCCTATATCCTTAACTCCCAGCATCAGCCCCCAACGGGGCGTCGGCAGCCAACACCAGAAACTTCATCGATGTGCCCTTAACGGATTTTTAGGCCCGCCTTTGGATAACGTGTTTTGACTAGAATACTGTACCACCATATACAATTTATTATTATATAATAACATTTTCTTAACAAATAATCAACTTTAGAATAAATAAGGGATTATTAAACCCAAAAGGGCTCCTGCTAATACTTCAATAGGAGTATGCCCTAAAAGTTCCTTTAATCGTTCCCTTTCATCAGATATGGTGTTACCTTTTTGCATCTCATCAATTATTTTGTTTAATATTTTAGCTTGTCTGCCCGCCGCTCTTCTAACTCCTGCAGCATCATACATGATAACAAGTGCAAAAGCCAAAGACAAGGCAACAATCGGTGAATCCCATCCAAAGTCTTTAGCTAAAACAGATGTCAGAGCCATAACAAATGCAGAATGAGAACTTGGCATACCACCAGAGCCCACAAATCTATTAAGATCCATTTTTTGAGTTAGCAATACCTCTAAAACAACCTTAATGGTTTGTGCCACAGCCCAAGCTAAAACCGGAACAAGAAAATATTTATTTTGAAAAAGTTCCACTTATAATCCTCCTAAGCCTTTCTGTTCAGCAGGTAAGTCAAAAGCTGAGGTAGGTAAGGTACCTTTATATCATTATCCTCAAGTTCTTTGATCCCCTGTTGCACGTGCTCCTTAGCCATTAGTTTAGCTTTATCTAAACCATGTAAAGTGACATATGTTGACTTGGACAATTTTTCATCACTTCCAACAGCCTTGCCCAAACTTTCAAAGCTACCACATACATCCAATATATCATCTGTAATTTGAAAAGCCATGCCAAAATGGTCCCCGTAACTATACAAGGCCTCTGCTGTTTCTTTATCTAACTTAGATAAAGATGCTGCCATTTTCAAAGGAGCTGTAAGTAGTTTTCCAGTTTTGTATCTATGTACATCGGCTAGCTGACTACTAGTTAGTTGTTTTTCTTCCCCTTCAATATCAAGAATTTGCCCCTTTATCATTCCGGTTATCCCGGCGCTGACGGACAACTCTTTAATTAACTTTACCTGTATTTTTGGATCTATGCCTTCTAAGTTTGATAAAATTTCAAAGGCAGTATTTAAGATGCCATCTCCTGCTAATATCGCAATAGCTTCTCCAAAGACTTTATGGTTTGTTGGTTTACCTCTTCTAAAATCATCATCATCCATAGCGGGAAGATCATCATGAATTAGAGAGTATGTATGAATATACTCAATAGAACAAGCTACCGGCAGCGATAACTCTCTACTTACCTTATAATGATCACATACCATTAGAAGTAGTGCAGGTCTTATCCTTTTTCCACCAGCTTTTAAAGAATACTCCATGGATTCCTTTAGTTTTGGGGGGCAATTTTCGGGTATAAACCTTGTGATATTGTTATCTATAATTTCTTTGTACTGAGCTAACCCTTGTTTTAAATCCATCTACTCTTCCTCCTTAAATTCCTCAAGTTGAACCTTTTTTATTTTTTGTTCCGCTCCCTTAATTTTGCTTTGACAAACCTTTAGTAATTCCATCCCTCTTTCATATTTCTCTAACGCTTCTTCTAAATCTAGGTTTCCTTCTTCTAAACTGTTAACGATTTTCTCTAGTTCTAAATATGCTTGTTCAAACTTTTTCACCAGGTATCACCTCTTTTACATTACACTTTAGCTTTCCATCTTGTAATTCTATGCTAACATCATCACCGGTTTGAACCTTCTTAATAGAGTTTATCAATCTCCGTTCTTTTTTTAGAACTGAATATCCGCGAGCAAACACGTTTTTAGGCGATAATGATTGAAGTCTAAATGCTAAGTTTTCAACACTACCTTCTTTTTTTTCAACATAATATTTGAACTCATGGCTTAGTTGCCTAGAGACAGTATCGAGGTTTTGGTAGTATTGGTCTAATATTGTTTCCGGTCTTTTTAAGATATTACGCTGCTTTATTTGTTTAACCTTTTCTGAAGAGTACTCTAATAAACCTACCACCTTCGAATCTAGCCTTTTTCTTAGATAATCTAAATCATCATTTAGTTCTTCCATGGAAGGAACGGCTTTTTGAGCTGCTGCAGTGGGAGTAACCGCACGAAAGTCAGCTACAAAATCAGCTATCGTAAAATCAGTCTCATGCCCCACGCCTGTTATTATTGGTTTTTTGCAGTTATAGATTGCTCTTGCTACAATTTCCTCATTAAATGCCCACAAATCCTCTATACTGCCGCCTCCTCGCGCTAAGATTATGGTATCTACATCTAGACTTTCCATCAACTTAATGGCTTGCTCTAGCTGGTACTTGGCCTTATCTCCCTGTACTAAGCATGGACAGACGACAACCTCTACACTGGGAAGCCTAGATGATAAGGTCTTTAAGATGTCCTCTTGTGCTGCAGATCCCTCTCCTGTAATCACACCCAGTTTTTGTGGGAAAAGAGGGATAGGCCTTTTCCTTTCTACAGAGAAAAGACCTTCCTTTTCAAGTTCTTTTTTCAATTCTTCAAACTTTAAGTGCAAGTTTCCTGCGCCAACCTGTTCCATTTTTTGAACATATAGTTGGTACTTACCGCTTTTTTTATAAACATCTATTTTACCACGTACAATTACATTTTGACCGTTTTTTGGCACAAAATTAAGGCTCCTATTAGCGTAGCGAAACATTACTGTAGGCACTAAACTATCCTTATCTTTTAGCGAGAAGTAAAAATGCCCCGAACGAATATGATTGCTAAAATTTGAAATTTCTCCTTCAACATAAACATCTCTTAACGCTGGTTGAATTGTAATTGATTGTTGTACTAAGTCTGTTAGTTCTGATACGCTAATGGGCGTAAAATCCAAAGTTTAACCTCTCCTTTCCTTCATAGCCAATAAGGTGTTATACATAAGCATTGCTATAGTCATAGGACCTACCCCACCTGGTACTGGTGTGATAAGTGATGCTTTTTTTGATACGTTTTCAAAATCAACATCTCCTACAAGCCTATCTTCAAGTCTATTTATACCTACATCTACAACAACGGCACCATCCTTAACCATTTCTTCGGTAATTAGATTAACCTTTCCAACAGCTACGATTATAATATCAGCTTGTCTAGTGTGGTAAGCTAAATCCTTAGTTGCTATGTGACAAATTGTTATGGTAGCCATTTGATTTAAAGCTAACATAGCCATTGGTTTGCCTACAATATCGCTTGCACCCACCACAACAACATGTTTCCCCTCTAGGGATACATCTTCACTTTCTAAAAGTTTCAAAACACCATATGGAGTGCATGGTAATAAGGTATCTTTATTTAAAAACATTTTTCCAGCATTTATAGTATGAAATCCATCAACATCTTTTTCAGGTGATATGGCATCTATTACTTTTTCCTTATCTATATGGTCTGGCAGCGGCAACTGAACTAAAATTCCATCCACCGTTTGTTCATTGTTTAAACGATGTATTAGCTTAAGTAAATGGTCTTCCGAGGTCGTTTCTGGCAAACGAAATATCTTAGAATTAATTCCAAGCTTTTTAGCAGCTTTTTCTTTCTTTGATACATATGCCTGCGAAGCAGGGTCTTCACCCACAATTATTACCGTAAGTCCAGGTGTTATACCTTTGCTTTTTTTAATATCAAGAATTTCTTCTTTTACTTCCCCACGAATTTTTTTAGCTAAACTCTTGCCGTCCAAAAGGTTCTTAGATGCTATCATATTTCCCCTCCTAGTTGTTTTTTATATACTTATCTATGCTTTCAGCACACTTCTTTCCAGCCCCCATCGCTTGAATAACTGTGGCAGCACCGGTAACTACATCCCCACCGGCAAAAACCCCTTCAATAGATGTCTGGCCAGTTTTACTATCTACTTCGATATTCCCCCTTTTACTTATAGTCAACTCTTTAGTAGACCTTGGTATTATTGGGTTTGGGCCCTGCCCAATCGCCATAATAACCGTATCCACTTCCAACATATATTCAGAACCCTTTATGGGTTTAGGGCGACGACGTCCTGAGTCATCAGGCTCACCAAGCTCCATTTTGATACATTTAAGCCCATTTACCCAGCCACCATCATTGCCCTCTATAGAGACGGGATTGGTCAGTAAATTCATTTCAATCCCCTCTTCTCTAGCATGTAGAACTTCTTCCTGTCTTGCAGGCATCTCCTTTTCTGACCTTCTATACACTATGGACACTTTCTTTGCTCCCAATCTCTTAGCTGTTCTAGCGGCATCCATCGCTACATTTCCTGCCCCAACGACCGCCACATTGTCACCTACCCTCAAAGGAGTCTCCCACTTAGGGTAAAGGTAAGCTTTCATTAGGTTAGCTCTAGTTAAAAATTCATTAGCAGAGTAGACCCCATTTAGGTTTTCACCAGGAATATTAAGAAAATATGGCAGGCCTGCTCCTGATCCAATAAATACCGCCTCATACCCTCTTTCTAAAAGCTCGATAACGGTAATCGTCTGGCCTATAACTACATTTGTCTTAATTTCTGCTCCCATTTCAACAAGCTGGTTAATCTCTTGTTCCACTATATTTTTAGGAAGTCTAAACTCTGGAATTCCATACATCAAGACTCCCCCTGGTTTATGAAAAGCTTCAAAGATTGTAACTTGATAACCTCGTTTTAACAGTTCTGAGGCACAAGCTAGCCCTGCTGGGCCTGATCCAACAACAGCTACCTTTTTCTCTCCTAAACTTGCTTTTTTGACCACACTATTTTTGTGGTAATCAGCTACAAATCGCTCCAGCCTGCCAATTCCCACTGGTTCATTCTTCTTGCCTACTATGCATAACTTTTCGCACTGATCCTCTTGAGGACAAACTCTTCCGCAAATAGCTGGTAAAGAATTTTTTTCTTTAAGCTTAGCTAACGCACCTTCAAAATCTTCACTTGCTATTTCCTTAATAAATTCTGGAATGTCAATCCCCACTGGACAACCTTGTACGCACAGGGGATTTTTACACTGCAAACACCTTTTTGCCTCTAAAGTCGCTGCTTCTTTATCATAACCCAAAGCCACCTCATCAAAGTTTGTTATCCTTTTATCAGGGTCTTGGTTGGGCATGGGATTTTTCTTATTCAATTTAGCATTCACCCCCACATTGACAGCCTGTAACCTTTTGCTCTTCCTCGCGATACATTCTTAACCTACGCATCTGTTCGTCAAAGTCTACTTTCAGACCATCAAAAGAAGGTCCATCTATACAAGCAAACTTCACCTCATTACCTATGGTTACTCTACATCCACCACACATACCAGTTCCATCTACCATCAGAGAATTTAAGCTAACAGTTGTAGGAATATTAAATTCCTTTGTAATGTCACAAACAGCCTTCATCATTGGAAGTGGCCCTACAGCGATAACACCATCTATCTGTACGCTATCATCTGTTATCAATTCTTTTAAGATGTCTGTTACGAAACCTTTATGACCAACACTTCCATCGTCTGTTGCAATATGTAGTTCATCACAGACTTTACCCATCTCTTCTTCATAGAATAAAACCTCTTTGCTTCTGCCTCCTAAAATCCCTTTCACTTGTTTACCTTGCTTATGCAAAGCTTTTGCTTCAGGATAGATTGGTGCTATTCCAACACCACCACCTATGCAGACATAATTTTTACCTTCAGGAGGAGTAGTAGGTACCCCTAAAGGTCCAACAAAGTCTAATATTTTATCTCCAACTTCTAATTTACCCAATCTTTTAGTTGTGTTTCCAACCTCTTGAAAAATTATCGTTACAGTCCCATTTTCCCGATTAAAGTCAGCTATCGTTAATGGAATTCTCTCACCCTTTTCATGAATCCGCAATATCACAAACTGACCAGCTTCAGCCTTTGCAGCTATGTCTGGATTATCTATAACATACTTCTTTATAGATGGTGAAAGTACTTCCTTAAGTACTATAGTATTCATGAGGAACTACCTCCTTTTTATTAAAAAACTAATTAACAATTGTCATATCTAATATTTCGACATCAGCATAAAAAAACCTCTAAAAAAGGTTGAGGAGAGTTTTTTAAAGTCCAACTCCTCAACCTTTATTTTAATGCCTTTAACCCCATTAATGCAACCCCTACAGCGTTGTCCCTAGACAGCTTAGGGGTGGCAAAGTGAATGTTTAATTTTAATCGATTGCTAAGCCAGTTTCTTATTTGCTTGTTAGACGCCACTCCTCCTACAAGCAGGACTTCTTTTGTATCGGTCTGTGAAACTCCAAAGCGAATCATCTTTTCGGCTGTCTTAGCTATTGTGTTAAAAACATTGAAAGATAACTCCTCAGGGGGTACTCCTTGTTCCAAAAGGTTAAGAGCCTTAGTAAGCGGTCCTGAAAAACTAACATCTCCACCGCTAACCGAAGATGGAATTAACCCTTTTTGAGGATTATTGCTTTGTAACGCCATTTTTTCCATTTCTTGACCACAAGGAAATTTAAGACCCAGTTTAACCCCCACTCTATCCACAAACTGGCCACAGTGTAAGTCACTGGAAGTACCTAGCTGCTCAACTTTTAACCGATAGTCGTTTTCAGCTTCCACTTTTAGCAGGTCAGTTGTACCTCCAGATAGATGAAGGGTTATAAAGGGAGCCTCTAAGCCATTAGGCACCATCCCAGCATATATATGGCCTTCCTGGTGCGAACAATTGTATATCGGCAATGACAAAGCGTCAGCTAATATAGATGCCATATTAACTCCAGCAGTAAAAACCGGCATATAAGACCCTTCTATATTTCTAGGAGTTTTTGAAACAGCAATAGCACTAACACTTTCCAAAAATTTTGAGGACTTTAAGTCTGAAAAAAGACCTGGTAGGTTATTACAGTGCTGATAAAACGCTTCAGACTGTCTTAACCCTTTTTTTCCATGGGTAACATCTAATACCTTTCGATGGTCACACAGCACTTCTCCGCCTTTATTTACAACAGCTAAAGAGGTAGTGTAGTTGCTTGTGTCAATTCCTAATACAGTCAATTTAATCTCTTTTCTGCTCTTTTGCTACAGAATCCAAAATACCATTTATAAAAGCTGGTGAAGTATCTCCACCGAAGTTTTTGCCTAGCTCCACTGCCTCGTTAATCGAAACACTGTGAGGTATATCTTCACAGTACAAAATTTCATAAACCCCTAATCGTAAAATCGCTTTATCAACTTTAGCCATTCTGTCAACCTTCCACTTTTTGCTATACTTTTGGATATGGCTATCTACTTCTTCGACTTTATCTAAAACCCCTAATACAACTGTTCTTAAATACTCCATCTCTAGCTTATCTTCTTGACTTTTTACATATTCTATAACCTTTTTTGCATCGTCTTTTGTTATATCCAGCTCATATAAGGACTGGAAAGCTTTCTCTCTTGTTATTCTCCTTGACAATTTTAACTCCTCCTGACTAGTTTAGCAAAAAAAAAGCCACAGAAAATGGCTTTTTTTTAAAAGTCCTTAGACTTTAATAAATTCTTAAGGGATTCCATAAAATCTTTATCATCGTCAAACCTTTTTCCAATAAAAAAACCTATTGCTATGCATATTGCCACAAAAGTTCCTTTGAAAAAACCTAACCACAGATAAGTAATGCTAATTAGAAACCCGATTAATATCCCGATTAGCTTACCTTTATTTTTTATTGCTATCTCTTTAAATTCTTGCCACATTTAAATCATCCCTCCACCGGTTAACTAACCTTTGCTTTAATATCAGTGGCTACATTTTCAACAAGAACTTTAACTTCATCTACATTTATACCAGAAATAGAATAAACATGCTCTGAGATTAACTGCTGTAGCTGCATTGTAAGCTCGGGAATGTTACGGTCTCCATATAGCACAGCTTTAACATATATGTACAAACTACCGTCACGAACTATTATTCTGCTTTTTAGTTCTTTTATACCTTTTATCTTTTTGGCACCTTGATGAACTAGACTGTCTATGGTTTGTAGTGAAACCCTAACTTCTCCATACTCAGAGGCTATCAGTAAAGAACTTGGTTCTTTCTTTGTAGTAAAAGCTAGCACCATAGCTATAAGCCCTAAAATAGCTAGTATCGCAAAGGCTAGGGCTATCTCCCACCCTGTAAAGTTTATTTCAATAGCTGGAGGTAGCACTCCAATACCTAAATATGCCTCACAAATAACTACTGCAGATCCTAAAAATACTAATATGCCACAAACAAATAATAAAATGCGCTTAAGCATGTCCAACTTCACCCCTTTTCAATCCCTGGCATAGGCCAGGGAAGAAATTTACTAATTAAGTTTTAATTCCTCTTTTTCTTTAGAATCAACGTTTTCAAGTTTAACACCTTGCACATGAATATTAACTTCTAATACATTTAAACCTGTCATGTTTTCAACGCTTTGCTTAACTTGTTCTTGGATATTTTTTGAAACCTCTGTAATTTTAACACCGTAGTCCACTACTATGTAAATATCAATAGTAGTTTCGGTTTCACCGACATTTACCTTTACACCTTTAGAGAGATTTTTACGGCCAAGCATCTCTGCTATACCGCCAGCAACTCCACCACTCATTCCTGCAACGCCTTCAATGTCTGTCGCTGCGATTCCTGCAATAACGGCAACAACCTCATCGGCTATTTTTACACTTCCATTTTCCTGCATAGGCATCATATTTTGCTCCATAATGCACCTCCATAAAATTTTATAAAGCATTTCATGCTATTATCTTTTTTCCTTTCATTCTATATTATACCAAACTCTCTATGAATTACAAAATAAAAATTATGCTCCATCTTTTTCAGTAATAGTTATTTGATGTCTTGCAACACCAGTAGAGCTAGCTACAACTTCAGAAATCTTTGCCAGTTCTTCTCTAGTTAATGCTTCAGCATTAATTACGACATTTACATTGTTTTCTCTTATAAACATGATTGCGTTTGGATACCCTAAAGCCTTTAAAGAGTTTTCTACATTTAATTCTAACTCCATCATTTCTTTAATGTCTAAAAGCTTGTTTTCTGCATTTAGTTTTGCTTCTTCGCTTACGTTAGGATTATTTATCATCTGCTGTAATAGATCTAACTCCCTACTTCTTACCCTTTCCCTCTCAAGCCTATATTCTATAAAGAAGTCATCCTTTCCTTCAAAACTCCAGGGCTGATTTATATCGTCATCTTGTAGTAAAACATCATCGATATCATCAGCATCTTCGCTTTCTTCTTTTTCATCGTCAATATGCCCCTCTTCTTTATAGTTTTGATCTGCATGAGTTGAGATAGTAGAGCTACTAATATTTGAAAAATAACTTGCTCCAACAAATACAAAAACCAAAACCAATACTCCTAACAAAATAAAATGTTTTTCAATCTTGATACACCGAAATGTTTTCATCTATATCCCCTCCTTTACTTTTTCGGCATTACGTTAATTCTATATGTAGGTATGTCTAGCACACCTTGCACAGCTCTAATCACCTGTTTTTGTATGTTTGGGTTGCCTCCTCCTGGACACACCACTAGCACACCTCTAACTTTAGGCTTTATTTCTTTTATTACAAGAGGCTCATCACCCGCTGTTTTCCTTAAAATCACTAGCTCGCCTTTGTAGTTATAGTCAACAATCTCTCTTATACCACCTTCTGTGTCTTCCTCTAGCGTAGCCCTTTCACTTTCTGTTATGTTTTTGGCTACTACCTTTTCATTTCCCGTATCTAAAGTAACCATAACCTTCGCCTTGCCTACCCCACTAATACTACTTAAAATTTCTTCTAACTCCTGTTGTATCTTTTCTTCGTAACTTTCCGTAATTTCATACTCCACATCAGCTGAGGGTTGAACAGTGGTTTTGTCGCTGCCTGTCAACATTCTGCTTAACACTAAAAGTACTATCCCTAAAATACACAATATGCCAAGCAGTTTATTTGATACAAATTGCTCCTTGAGGTTTTTAAAAATTTTGTTATCCACAAAACCCCCTCCTTTTAATTGGTACTTTCTTTAACTGTTATAAGACTTTCTGAAATATGATAATAACTAGAAATAGCTTCAGTTACTTTTTCTTTTTCTTCAAAACTGGCCTTATCGGCCTTTTTTTGTGAACTTTCTCCTATCACAACCGGTTGAACTGGTTCAACCGGTTGGTGATTATCTTCCTGATATAACACTATATGTATACTAAGTATTTCTCCAAAATTTTCATCGCTATACTCATCAACTACCTTAACGACAACAACTGGTTTATACCCTTCTGTATAGGGCTGTATAATAGCCTTGGTTTGGTTTGCTATATTTTCCTCATATTGCTTTATCACTCTTTCAACTGTTTGACTATCAACCTGCTCATCTATATCGACAAAGCTGTATTGATAACCACCCTGTGGCAATCTATCCATTTGATTTAAAAGCGATGCTACTGGGTGTAAGATCGTAGCTAGAATCATAAGTCCAAAAATTAACCGTGCGTATTTTCTCATGTTGTTTTCCGGCAATAACATCTCCAAAAAGGTAGCTAATATAACTAACACTACTAAGTTTTTCACAACTCTGTTTAGTGGTTCCATCAAAAACTCTAGCAAGGTTTTAACACCTACCTTATCATTTGAGTTATGTTACCCGCCCCAAAAATTATTGTTATAGCCATAAAGAACATTATAGCAGCGCCAAAAACTGCAATAAAAAGCATGATTAGGCAGTTAGCCATCACCTCTAAGGATTTAACAACAGGCGTATCGCCTAACGGTTGTAAGATCGCTGCGCTTAACCTATAGATTATTGTCAGAGCAATTATTTTGAGTAAGGGAAATGTCGCAATTAATATTATTAATATCATCCCATAAATAGAAACTGCATTTTTTAGCACTAAGGAGGCGCCGGCAACTGAATCAAAAGCGTCAGCAAAAAGTCCCCCCACCCCTGGGATAAAAGCTTTAGCGGTGAACTTCCCCGTCTTTAAACCCACCCCATCGACAACTGCAGCACCAACCCCTTGTATAGAGGTTATAAAAACAAAAACTATTAAAGTAAAACCTAACACCTGCATACTGCACTCCTTTAAAAAATCCGCTAGTCTGCTTATTTTAAAGGAGCTTATTGTGTTCACTAAACTTAAGATAGTATATAGAAAGATTAGAGGAAAGACGACGTCTCTTATGATTACTGCTGCAACATTTACTATAAATATCACAAGTGGCTTAAAAACTGCCACAGACGTCACTGACCCCATAGAAGCAAGTAACGTCAGTAAAATTGGTACCATAGCTTGTATACAATCAACCATTACATTTACAACATCTCTAGCCCATGAAAGAGCTAGCATAAAACTATTTAGAGCTATCCCAAATAGCACTAAAAACACAACACCTTGAGCCACCTTTGTTGTGGTGTCGCTTCCAAAAGCGCTTTTTAGGTTTTCTAAAACCGCTGCTAAAACAGCTAGCAAAATCAGTTGGCTTAATAGTCTTAAGTTTGCAACAACCTCCTTAAATAAAAACGCCAAAATGTTTTTCAAAAAATCTCCTACGCCAAAGGCTCCACTTTCCTCACCTGTAATCATGTCTTTTATGTCTAGTTGCGGTATATACTCCCCAAACTCCGATTCTAAATTGATCCAATGCTTTTCAAGTTCCATTATATCTATCATTTCCTCGGAGTCCTGATACTGATTTGCCAATGCATCAGAGGGACATACAAACAAGATTATTAGTGCCAAAAGTATAGCTTTTTTTATCATCACTACTCCCCCTAATAGCTACGGTAATATACTTACAAGAGTTTGAAGAATCATTGATATTATCGGCAGAGCTAAAAGTAGCATCATTATTTTACCGGCGAACTCAACTTTTGAGGCAACTGCTCCTTGTCCAGCATCTTTACAAACCTGAGATCCAAATTCTGTTATGTAGGCGATACCTATAATTCTAAGCATTGTTCCCAAAAACATCACATTCAGCTCTGCTTGATAGGCCATTTCCTCTATTGAACGAACTACTGTATATATTTGAGAAATTACTGCTAAAAATATTAACGCCCCTGCAGCTAACGCAAGCTGCATCGCTATCTCTGGTTTTTGCTGTTTGATAATGACGATAATAATGCTAGCTACTATTCCAAAGGCTACTATACTCATTATTTCCACGGCAATCACCCCAACTTATAAGTGGAAAATGGTTCTAATGGTTTCAAATAAATCGGCAATCAAATTTAACACAATCAGCAAAATAACCACCACACCAACTAGCGTCAACATTTGGCCTTGTTCTTTTCTTTGTGCTTGCTCTAGCACAATACTAAAAATAGCAATCAAAATTCCGATACCGGCAATCTGAAAAATAACATCTACATTCGGCATAAGCCCTTAACCCCCTTTATAGAAGTACTAAAACTAGAGCCAAACCTGTGAAAAAGCCTAGGTACTTCCACATCTTGCCGTTTTTTTTATACTGCTGTTCACTTTCCTGTTCAGCGGCATTAAGCTTGTTTAATGTTAAAGATATATGTTTTAATTGTTCATCTATTCCACTTTTGCCCAAAGAAAACCCTAGAGTTTGTAATATATCCTTATCCCTATCCGTCAAAAACTGATAGGTGTCTTTTTTTAGTTCCTCCGACCAGTAGCGCTCCAACATAAAACCGTCACATTTTTCTAAGTTATAAGAGATGTTAATGAAGAATTCTTTTTGTGGTGATGGAAGGGTGTATGCCACATTCTTTAGCGCTTTTGGCAAAGGTGTGTGACCATAGCTAACCTCTGTTTGTAACATGGCTAAACCATTTTGAAAAACTCTAAGAGCTGTAGTACGTTGTTGTAATTTTTGGGCCTTTTGAAACCCGTAGCTTGTTGTTGCCGCTATTAAAACTGCCGCCCCCATAACCTTTAACATTTTTCACGCCTCCCGTCAGTTTTTTACTTGTCCTAAGATCTATTATCTCTTCCACGGTGCCTACGCCATTTGTCCGTGATAATATAATCAACCTCTTAAAATAGTCAAGATCTAATACTTCTTTAACCCACCTTTTATCCATTAAGTCTTTTAAGTTAAGCCCGTGCACTGTAGTTAGTAACCCCACCCCGCAGGTAATGGCATGCTCAACACCTACTACATCCTGCTCTCTGCCTAATTCGTCAGTAGCTATGATATCTGGTGACATCGAACGTATCATCAGAGTCATTCCCTCATCTTTGGGACATCCATCTAAGACATCGGTTCTATTACCTACATCCAATTGTGGCTGCCCCTGATAACATGCTGCGATTTCCGATCTCTCATCTACCACCCCCACCTTAAATTTAAAATCATCGCTTAAACTTCTCACCATATCTCTAAGGAGGGTGGTTTTACCGCAATTTGGCGGCGAAATAATCATGGTGTTTAAAAAACTGCCTGACTCAAAAACGTAGGGCATTACCTTACTTGCTAAGTTTGATACCTGGCGAGCTATTCTAAAGTTAAGTCCGCTGATTTCCTTAAGGGTTTTAATTTCTCCTTTTTGCATAACAGCTTTGCCAATCACACCCACTCTATGTCCACCTTTTACGGTAACAAAGCCATTTTTGAGCTCTTCTTCCACCGAATAATAGGAGTAATTAAATAGCAACTGTTTAGCACTTTCTATTTGACTTTTAGTTATAATCATAGGGGAGGACGTGTTTATTTTCCCATCTTTAGAAACGTAGTAATCTTTACCTTCTATCCCAACGGCTAGAGGCCTTCTCACTCTAAGTCTTATCTCTTCTAACTTGCCATGATTATTATGTAAAACTACTCTTAAAGCTGATCTTATAGGTTCAGGAAAAAACAGCAACACCTCTTTAAAATCATCTGTCATTTTCTTCCCCCCTTTAGACATAAATATTAAAAAAGGCACAGGTTTATGAATTAAATTTTTATCAACAACAAGTAATGTCAGCAGCTAGCTAAACTACCGCAGGAATTTTTCTTTATCTGTCGAAAAATTAAAATATAACCTAGTTTTTTTGTTAGGGGGAGGGACATGAAGATATTAAGAAAATTTAAGATATACAGTTTAGGTGGTTTTCCGCCATGGTTAAAAAAGATACTAAAAGTGCTAGTTTGGAGCTTAGCAATTTTAGTGTCAATAAGTGTTATAACATGTGGGACGCTTCTTCTCGGGTTTGCTGACAAAGATCAAATCTACCACTTAAATGGCGCTGTAAGGTACGAAGGTGAAACAAAAGGTGGTCGCCCACACGGACAGGGCAAATTATTTAATACAAGAGGAGACGTTGTAGCGAAAGGTAGTTTTGCCGGCGGCAAGTTAGATGGTTTTGCCTCTTTATATAGCGGCTCTAGACTTCGCTATAAGGGTATGTGGTCGGAGGGCAGGCCCCACGGCTTCGGTGATGTCTTTTACTCCAATGGGTCGGTAAAATACACTGGTAGATGGTTAAACGGTCAAAAATTTGGCAAAGGATCTTTATACGATAGATACGAAAACCTACTTTTAGAAGGCAAGTTTTTCGGTAATATAATCTATGGTGCTGCTAGATGCACTGCTATAACAGAGCGCTGGCCTGGTTACGACTCTAAAGTGGAGTCAGCTGTGTTTAAACGTAGCTGGCAGCAAAACATCTACTCTGGTCATGTTAAATTTTACAAAGGTGATACATTGATCTATAACGGATTATGGAAGCATGGGTTGCCCCATGGCAGCGCAACTATTTATAATATATCAGGCGACAAGCTTTTTGAAGGCACTTTTTTAGACGGCAACATTGTAAAGGGGAGTTTTTACAACAGCGCTAATGAGCAATATAGCCCTAGTCTTAACAAAGCTCTTATAAAAACCGCTAACGGTAAAGCCAAGCCCGACAATTGGTATAGCCCTGCACCTAACAAAGCAAAAAATGTCCTAACAGACATTTTAAATGTTACCGGTTATGCCTCTGAAATGAAAGAACTTGAAAATGTAATAGAGCCAGCTTCTCATGATAAAGAGTTCAAAAGTTTAATGTACCAATTTATAGAAATAAACGAAGCTGATTATGATAAAGAACTAGCGACAAAAATAATACAGGAGTTTGAAAGAATCCCTATAAACATTTTACGTCAACTTGTACAAAAAGGAGCTAGGCATAGGTTTATCCACGGTGATATTTCAGATCAGCCGGAAGTTACAAGAAACAGGATAGTTAACCCTGCAGGCCTAGCTTCCTATAGTAACAATCTAATGATTACCCGTATAGATACCTTTTATCCTAAAAAGACAGCCCTTCATGAAGTCGGGCATTTTGTGGACTACTTCTTAGTTCCTGGCAGCACCAAAGTCTTTGAAGCAGAAGCTGCCAATCTCTTCACCGATCCCTACTTTAGAGATGACCGAAGTGAATTTTTTGCAGACAGTTTTGCAGGGTTTTTCATAAGCAGCCGCTTAAGGTCTCCAAGATCGCTAGACCGAGCCAGAATAAAAGCAGAAGCACCAAAAACCTACACCTTTTTCAAAAAAGAGGTAAAAAGATATAACCCCCATAAGAAAAGCTATACTTCCTACGACTTTTACAGAGAAGCAATTGCAGAAGGAGTGGAAAATCCTCCAAGTCCCGAAGATATCCGCACCATTTCAGTTGAAGCTAACACATTTAAGCAAAGGTTAAAAGGCGGTTTTTATAACTTCACAGCTTTATTTAACTAATCTTAGACTGCTTATAAGCGCCCATCTTCGTTGTTGCGAAAAACGCCCAGGGCGTACACGTATTACTTATACGCGCTCGCCCTGGGCGTTTTCCACGCTTAAAATCTAAAGGCTTTTAAGCAGTCTGGCCATTTAAGTCTTTAAAAAAAAGGGAAATCTTTGATCTTAATCCTCAACTAACGGTGCGTGTTTGACGGCATCAATATGTGCTCAAGTTGTTCAATAACATCATTCTTTTAGTAAGGAGATGGTTTCTTATAAGCTGTCTGTTTCCAATGTATTTTCTATAGCCAACCTCTTACTTCTGTATTAAAATATGAGTAAGAGGTGATTTTATGTCAAAAATTAAAACTAGAAGACGAAAACGGGCAGATAAAAAAAAGACAAAAACAATTCCCTTATACTTATTTTTTCTCGCCTCTCTATTTTTTATGGAGATAGTGCTTCGCATAGCCACTACAGGAAATTTAATTTCTTTAGGTATTTTATTTTCTTATACTTTTGCCGCATCGCTGGCAGCTGTTTTTGCGCTGGGATGTAGCTTTTTAACTGGCAATACGAAGTATATTACAGCAAATATACTTGTTTTTATATGTGGTATATTTTTTGCTGCTCAAATAGGCTACTTTGATACATTTACAACATTCTTCACTATCTATTCAGCGGGAAATTTTTCTCAAATTCTTGACTTTACCGACAGCATATACAATGCTTTTGTCAATAACCTATTGGGAATAGCAGCAATTTTCTTGCCTGTTATTTTTATCGTGATTTGGGGCAAAAATATCTTTTCCCTTAAAAGGGAGAGCAACTTTACAAAAGCTACTTATGTTGGGGCAATTATCATTTTCCACCTGCTGTCTTTGGCTGCAATCCATTCTGCCGGTCAAGGTTTGCATACAGCCCACAATCTTTATTATAACAGCAATTATCCTCTTCGCTCTGTAGACAAGCTTGGTCTGATAACCACCATGCGCTTAGATCTGCAGCGACATTTTACCAGCTGGTCACCGAGCTTACAAGTCTCAAACCCTGCCGATGGCGGCGATAATGACAAAGAAGAAGATAGCAAAGGGGATAAAAAGGGAAAAATAGAGCATAACGTGTTAGATATTGATTTTGAAACTTTAATTGCCAACGAAGAAGATGAAAGTATACTACAGCTTCACAAATATTTTAGCAGCGCTGAACCAACCGCTAAAAATGAATTTACCGGAAAGTATGAAGGATATAACCTCATCCTTATAACAGCCGAGTCCTACGCTCCCTATGCAGTCCATGAAGAAATTACTCCCACTCTCTACAAGCTAGTTAACGAGGGTTATAGGTTCACTGACTTTTACGTGCCACTTTGGGATGTGAGCACCACCGATGGTGAGTATGTTGCATTAACTGGTTTAATCCCCAAAAGCGGTGTATGGAGTTTTTATCAGTCCCGGGACAATTATCTCCCATTTGTAATGGGTAACCAGCTAAAAGATTTAGGTTACAACACATCGGCATACCACAACTGGTCCTATGACTATTATAGAAGAGACCTATCCCACCCTAACATGGGGTATGATTACAAGGCAATCGGAAACGGGCTAGAAAATGTAGATGCCTCAATATGGCCGCCATCAGATTTAGAAATGATGGTAGAAACTATTCCCCACTATATCGATGATGAACCTTTCCATGCATATTATATGACTGTCAGTGGGCATAAAAGATATAATTGGTACAACCACATGGCCTCCAAAAATTACAACTATGTAAAGGATTTACCTTACTCCAGCCAAGGGCAGGCATATATAGCAACCCATGTAGAGCTAGACAAAGCCTTAGAACATCTGTTAAAAGAGCTAAAAGAAGCAGGGGTAGCAGAAAATACACTTATAGCAATGAGCAGCGACCACTATCCATACGGATTAGACCATGAAATCATCGAAGAACTCTCCGGTCATGAAGTAGACAAGCACTTTGGCATTCACAAAAGCGACTTTGTCTTATATACAAAAAAAATGGAACCAAAGACTATTGATGAACCAACTTCAAGCTTAGATATTATACCAACACTTTCTAACCTACTAGGCCTAGAGTATGACTCCCGCCTACTTATGGGGAGAGATATATTTTCAGATTCTGACCCTCTGGTAATTTTCAGAGACCATAGCTTTATAACAAACAAAGGAAAATATAACGCCACAGAAGAGGTTTTCACCCCAGCATCAGGTGAAAAAGTGGATCAAGAATATGTCGATAAAATACTAGCCAAAATCGAAAATAAGTTTAATGTATCTCATTTGATACTAGATCACGACTACTATAGACATTTATTAGTCGAGTAGAAAAGGCGGCTGTATAAAGGTTTCATTCCTTTATGCAGCTGCCTTTTTAGTTGGATAGAAAAAAAAGACATCTAAATAGCACCTAGCTTTAGGACACCGGAAAAGTAGGTTCTATTTAGCTGTCTCCACCTTTTATGAGAATTGTTAAGTATAATAATAAAGGTACTGGCACAAACAATGGTAGAGATATCCAAAAGTATGGAATAACTGTATCTAAAACTAGATCTAGTCTTGGGAGTATAAAGGGCATGCTTACGCCTATAAGCACTGCAAGGGGCAAAGCAAATTCTTTAGGTGAGCCTGCTTTGAAATACTCGGAGATTATTTCTGTTGCTATGTAAAAGGTAATTAGAAATTTAAAAAAAGTTGTTCCATAAAAAGTAGCTAGCATCAGAGAGTCTAATCTCTCTATCACGTCTCCAACTTGTAGTAGTCTTATGGTGCTAAAAGGAGGATATGTTAATGCGACAAGCGTTTCCTCGTCAAACGCTGCTGCAGAAGCTAATGATCGGACGGTTAATAATAAGGTAGCCATTAGTATTGCTAAAAAAGAGGTTTTAATAAAGTTGCTACCTCTTTTTTTATTTTCCGTTGTAGTTCTGTAAAGAAAAGCTATTGGTAATATTTGTGCGTATGGGAAATTAAGGTTTGGAAGAGCCCCTTCAAGTACAGGCATTATACCATCTCCCATTACTGGCAAAAGCTTTGTAATTTCTAATTGAGGAATAACAAGTAAAAACAATAAGATATACATAATAAATATAAAAGGTATTATTATTTCTAAAAGCCTTGCAATCACTTCAATCCCTTGTTTTATTGCATATACTATAGGCACTAAAAGAAAAACCGAAAAAACGTATGCTGGTGTTTCAGGCATGGTCATTTTACCAAAAAAATAAGTGTCGGATAGTATTAAACAACAAAGCAAAAAGTGAAATGCAAAATAGTAAAAGTTTACTATCCCTCCTATACAGCGTCCCCAATACTTGTTAATGACAGAGGTCATAGAACTATCTGGGTTTAGAGACATTGGAAGATAGTGTAAGAATATAACTATATACGCCATCAAGGAAGCTATTAGATTTGAGATCCACACATCTTTACCTGCTTGAAACACCCCTGGCAGGTAAATAATTGAAGCTCCACCAAGCTGTGCTATAGTTAGCAAAAAAAGTTGCCAATAAGAAACTACTTCCTTCCTCTTTACTCCCTCCATAATACCATTCTCCTCTTTTAGGTTTGTTGATATTATCACCAAAGATTGCAAATAATATTAACAAACCCAATAAAAAGGAGGGCAAATGACATTAAGAAAAATTTCTTTTCTAAATTCAAACAGTTAGTTTATAGCTTATTACCTAAAGAACCTTCCCCACCCCAAGCATTTAAAGAGCACTTTGAAAAAGGAGATACTAAAGGTGTTTTTAACTCCTTAAACAAAAACACCGCCTACCTTAACAAAACACTTTCCCATAGCGATGATATTGTCTTTCGAACCTTTAAGATCCCTACTATTCCCCCTACCGAAGCAGCAATTGTTTTTTATGAAAGTCTTATAGATGAGCAACTTTTAGAATCCTCTGTTTTAACTCCTTTAACTTCAGGTATATCCAAAAGGACAGTCACTGACAGAACTCTTCTTGTTAACGATAAAGATCTTATAGTAGAAAGCGGAGTTACAAGTGTTAGCTTTGAGAAAAAAAATAAATTAAGTGAAACTGTTGATGAAATCCTTATGGGGCAAGGTGTTCTGTTTTTAGACAACCACAAACATGCCATATCGATTAATCTAAATAGAGACCCGGAAAGGTCCCATGCCGAACCAAAAACAGAGAAAGTTGTAAAAGGCCCTCAGCAGGGTTTTGTCGAGGATATAGAAGCGAATACTAGCATATTAAGAAAGCGTATTCATTCAAAAAACCTAGTAGTCAAAAACCTTATTATAGGTACACAATCTAAGACAAGAGTAGCAGTTGCTTATATGGACAATATAGCTGATCCTAATATCGTTAAAGAGTTATTTAGTCGCCTTGAGCAGATTAAAGTAGATGCTATCATGGGTTCATCTTATATAGAAGAGTACATAACTGATTCTCCTGGCAATATATTCCCAACCACATTGTATACAGAGCGTCCGGATAGACTACAAATGATGCTTGTGGAAGGGAGAATTGCAATTATATGCGATGGCACACCTTTTGTTGTTGTAGCTCCAGCTATAGTGTCAGATTTCTTTGTAAGTGCTAGCAATTACTACCAGCACCCCTATTTTGCGTCTTTCAGTAGATCGCTAGCATATTTAGGAGCTTTTGTATTAACATTTTTACCTTCTTTCTATATTGCAATTGTCACTTACCATCAAGAAATGATACCCACCCGCTTAGCCCTTACTATTGCCGGCACTAGGGCTGGGGTGCCTTTTCCTGCCTTTGTCGAAGCATTAATAATGGAGTTGGCCTTTGAAGGACTTCGGGAAGCAGGCGCTCAGATTCCCACTCAACTTGGTCAAGCTATCAGCATAGTAGGCGCTTTAATCATTGGTCAGGCTGCTGTAGAGGCTGGCTTGGTGTCACCTGCAGTTGTAATCGTGGTTGCAACTACTGCAATTTTTTCTTTTACCATTCCTTTTACGAATTTTTCCTTAAGCCTGAGATTGATTCGCTTTTTTAATATGGGTCTAGCAGCAACTTTAGGCATTTATGGCGTGATGACCGGTGCTTTAATTATTTTAATTAACCTTTTATCATTAAGATCATTGGGAGTGCCATTTATGATGCCTTTTGCTCCAGCTAATCCTACTGCGATGAAGGATTGGTTTTTGCGGCTCCCCCAGTGGTCTATAAAACACCGTTCATCACAGATTGTCAAAGGTAACTTAAGAAAAAAAAGCGACAGTTCAAAGCCTTCCCCACCTAAGCAAAAAGGAGATGAATCTTAAATGGCTAAAAAGCTCTTGATAATAGTTATTATACTATCCATTTTTATTACCACTTCATGCTGGAGTAGGAAGGAAATTGAAGATTTAGGGTTTATTATGGGGATGGGAATTTCCAAAACAGATGCTGGGCTTTATTCTATAGCGGCACAACTTGCCAACCCTGAAGCAATAGCATCGGAAAACCCTGACCAAAGAGAAATCTATACTATTATAGAAGCAGAAGGTGGTACTATCTTTGACGCTCTTAGAAATCTATCGTTAGAGTCTAGTAGAAGACTTTATTTTCCCCACCTAGTTGCCCTAGTCATTGATGAAAAAATTGCTAAAAATGGCATGTCAGAAGTGGTAGGGCTATTAGTGCAGGATGAGGAAGTTAGGCAGGGGTTTTATGTCTTTGTAAGCAAGGTAGCTCCTAAAGATATTTTAGACACTCCTAATACTATCGGATTACTACCAGCCATAGCTTTGCAGGAGTTTGCCGAGCGTCAAGGTGCGGCGTCAAAAGTTTACGTTTCTGACTTTAAAAGCACCTTAGAGGCTAGTAACAACGAAGTTATAAATTATGTAACTACATTGGTTGAACTAGAACCTCCCCCCACAGAAGGTGAGATGGAACTTTTAAAGCTTACTCAAATAGCTGTATTCGACCACGATAGGCTTGTTGGGTACCTGGATTTAGAACAAGGCCAGGGATACAATTTTTTAACTAACAACTTTGATAACGGGCTTATCTTCTTTGAAAAAAAAACTAGTAACGATTTGTTAACTATAGAAATGCTCAAATCTAGAACCGAGGTAACTCCCCAATATAAAAATAAAGAGATAAGCTTTGAGGTTAAAGTTAAGGCCAGTGGTAATATAGCAGAAAGAACTCCACATACAACTCCTCCCCATGAACTATCTATTTTAGAAGTTGAAAGCCAGCTTAACCAAGTAATTGAAGATAAAATTTATAACGTTATTTGCGCTGCCCAAAATGAGTTTGAAGTTGATATATTTAACTTTAGCGCGTTTTTTGCTAGGAAATACCCAAAAGAATTTCAAAAATATAAAAATCAGTGGAATAGTGTTTTTGCTCAAACTGAGATATCTGTAGAAGTTGCCACAGAAGTGATCCACTCCGCTCTTAAATTAAATGAAGGGGATGATTAAACCATGGTTTATTTAGGGATTATCGCGCTAGGCTTACTACATATATTAGATATATCAAGAATACAAAACAGAACTAGAAAATCTACAGTCATATACTTAACTATCGGATTTTTTTCTCTAACTATAGGGCTAATAAATTATTATGATGTTTTTGATAAGTCACCGCTAGAAATCGGTCTAGAAAAGTTTGAGTATTATACCAACTTGCTTTTAAAGTAAATCCTCAATCAATAAATGGCACTATGTTCAAACGTTCATTATATTTAGGGCAATCTATAACCCCCTAAAGAGGCACAGTACTGCTTTAGACACGAAAGGAACAGAGGTAATAGCAGCCCCTGTTCCTTACTAAAATTTCATTATACAGCTTTATTTGTGATTCTCTTTGTTTTAATTCGTTTAGCTACATAGTTCGCTAGGTCTAAAAGGCGGCAGGAATATCCCCACTCATTATCATACCAAGCAACTACCTTGACCATGTTTTTCCCTACTTTTATAGTGGAAAGTCCATCGACAATTGAAGATCTAGGATCTTTTTTGTAGTCAATAGAGACAAGTGGAGCTTCGCTATATCCTAAAACACCTTTCAGCTCAGACTCTGCTGCTTGTTTTAATTTTGCATTTACTTGCTCTACAGTTGCATCTGTTTTTAACTCAACTACTAAGTCCACCACCGAACCCACAGGGGTTGGAACGCGCATAGCCATACCGTTAAGCTTACCTTCCAAGCTAGGTATAACCTTAGCAACAGCCTTTGCAGCACCTGTCGTAGTTGGGATAATAGACTCACTAGCGCATCTAGCGCGACGTAAATCTTTATGGGGCATGTCCAGCACTCTTTGATCATTTGTAAAGGCATGTATTGTAGTCATTAGCCCCTGTTCTATTCCAAAAGATTCCTCCAATACTTTTGCAAAGGGAGCTAAACAATTAGTTGTACATGATGCATTTGATAGTATATGGTGCTTATGATGATCGTATTGTTCTTCATTTACTCCCATAACAACAGTTAAATCTTCTCCTGATTTAGCAGGAGCTGATAGTATAACCTTTTTAGCGCCACCTTCAAAATGTTTAGAAGCAGTTTCTTTTGTTAAAAAAACGCCTGTTGACTCGATTACAATCTCTACTCCCATCTCTCCCCATGGAATATCAGCAGGATCTCTGTAAGCTGTAAACTGAACTTTTTTATCATCAATGATTAAAGCATCCTCAGTGGCCGTAACTTCCTCATTCATAACACCATATAATGAGTCATACTTAAAGATATGTGCATGTTTTTCAGGACCTGATGTACTATTGATAGCAACTATTTCAATATCAGACTCCTGCTCTAGTGATGCTTTAAGTACCGCCTTACCAATTCTGCCAAACCCGTTAATTCCAACTTTTGTCTTCATATAATCACCTCATAGTAGATTTATATAAAATATCGCATACTAATTACCATATATCATTATATAGTATAACACATTTTCCATCAAGACCGATTTAATGTTTCATACTTTTTATTTATTTTAGGTGAATTAGTGTGTAACTTTTTTCACAGAATGGGACAGTTGGAAAGTTGGAAAGTTGGAAAAAATACCTGACAACGGCCTTTTTTTGAGTTAGGTTTTTTATAAAAACGACCCTAACTGGCCAGATTGCTTAGAAGTGCTCAGATTCTAGGCGCAGAAAAAATCCCAGGACCGCAGCGTATATATAATACGTCAGGGTCTGGGATTTTTTTTGCAACAACGAAGATGAGTGCTTATAAGCTATCTGGGTTTATTTAAGCTTTAGCTGCTCACTACCACCTTCATTTTTATCATCTTCAACTTTAACACCTACAACATGGACGTTTACTTCCACTACTGAAAGTCCTGTCATGTTTTCTACGCTTTGTTTAACCTCATCTTGAATGTTTTTTGTTACTTCCGGTATTTTTACTCCGTACTCCACTATGATATAAATATCTATCGCTGTTTCTGTCTCTCCTACGCTAACTTTTACACCTTTGGAAAGATTTTTACGACCGATCATTTCTGCTATTCCACCGGCTACTCCACCACTCATGCCAGCTATACCTTCAATGTTTGTGGCTGCAATACCAGCAATGACTGCTACAACTTCGTCGGCAATCCTAATTGAACCGTATCCTTCATTTACCAATAAGTTTTGCTCTTCCATCTTATTTGCACCTCCACATTTTATTCTAACTTTTTACATACTTCTCTAAGTATCTATTTTATTCAACATGAAGGTATATTATTCCTTCTTAACTATAAAATTCATTGGAGTTAAGTTTAATAATCTGTGGAAAACCGTGAGATATTTAAAATTACACCTATGCTAGCTAGTGTAATAAGGAGGGAGGTTCCTCCAAAACTTATAAGTGGCAATGTTAACCCAGTAGTAGGTAACATTGCAGTAGCTACCCCTATATTTATAAAAGCTTGAAATGATATCATTACTGTAAGTCCCATGGCCAAAAGGTAGCTAAACCTGTCAGGAGCAGAAGCAGCTATCTTAAACCCTCTCCAGGTGAAAAAACAAAACAATGCAATGACAAATGCTCCACCTAAAAAGCCGAATTCTTCAATTAAAATAGAGAATATAAAGTCTGTTTGACCTTCAGGTAAGTAGTCAAGCTTCTGTTTACTAGCTCCTAACCCAACCCCAGTTAAGCCACCGCCAACAATTGCATATAACGACTGGATGATTTGGTATCCTGATCCTAGGGGGTCAACCCAGGGATCCCAAAATACTGTCATCCTCTGTGCTCTATACGGAGCTAGCTTGGCGATTAACGGGATGCCAGCCAAACCTATTGCAGCAAGGGGAACTAAATGTTTTAGAGAAGCCCCTGCAATAAAAAGCATGATGCCTATAAATCCTATAATGGTCATTCCTGTGCCAAAGTCTGGCTGTTGCATAATTAGAGCAAACGTAACGCCTATAACAATCAGCAAAGGGAGTATGCCAGAAGAAAAGCTTTTAACTCGTTCGTCTCGTAACGATAAAAAATTTGCGGTAAATAACACCATGACAAATTTAGTTAAATCTGATGGCTGGAACCTCATAAAGCCTAAATTTATCCATCTAGTGGCTCCACCAACTGTATGACCAACACCAGGAATTAAAATAACCAGTAGAAATAAAAAGTTTATTAAAAATAACAGTTTGATGAGTTTTTTCCACTTCCAATAATTTAGGCGCATACATATGTACATTCCAATTAGCCCCACCATGGCAAAAAGCACTTGGCGCTTTAAGTAATAAAAGCTGCTGCCAAATGTGTTAATTGCTGACACAGCAGTGGAGCTGTAGACCATTACTAAACCTATGGCTAATAAAATGAAAGTAACAAGTAGTAATCCAAAATCTGGGGATTTCTTTCTGATTGTCATAATACCATCCTTACGTTTCCATTTTTGAGTATGCATATAATTTTAAGCTAATATAATTAATTCAACAACAGTGAAATAAAACCCTTCTAAACATACAGCTAATTACTTATTAAAAGAAACAAAATAAAAGAGTTGCCTTTGTGGCAACTCTTTTCAGGTTATTTTATAACTTCTACTTTCACATCTCCAATTCCCGGTCCGACTAAACCTATCTCACGAGCAGCGGCCTTTGACAAGTCAATAATTCGTCCAGAAACATGAGGTCCATCATCATTTATCCTAACATCTACACTTCTTCCTGTAGACTTTAACGTCACTCTAACAATTGTGCCAAACTCTAAAAAGGGATGTGCTGCTGTCAGCTGATTTTTGTCAAAAACTTCGCCGTTAGCAGTACGATTACCATGAAGCTCGCTTCCATAATAGGAAGCACTCCCTGTATATGTTGTGCCTATTGCTTTGCTCACCCTACCAGAACCACCTCGCGATGGCTGTGGAGGCCTTTCCTCTCTAGGAGGTTTGGGCTCAGGCTTTTCTGGGCCTACGTAAATCACCCTATCTTTTGGCTCTTTAACTATCTCATCTTTAATCATTTCTCTACTTACTTTTTCTCCATCATAAAACACATACTCAAAGGTTTTCTTCCTAAGCCCTTTACTTCCCTCGCTTTTAACCTCAGTGCCACCGGGAGTAACGCTTGAATTATCAACATACCTAGTTTCAAAATCTATTTCTTCCTCTTCGTATACAAGGTCTTTTTCAACTCTAGTAATATGAATCTCTAACCCTTCTTTTAAAACAGTTTCCTTATCTAAATTTATAAAGTCATCATCGTCTAACTCTAGCTGTAATGATGACAGCACGCCCTTAACATTATCTTCCCAGCTTATTACCTCTTCTTCTTCACCGTCAACTAATACAGTAACTTTTTTGCCAGTTTCTATATAAATATATCCTGTTTCCAATACTTCATCAACATCGGGATATACCTTATGATATTCGTTAATATCAACTTCAGCTAGTTTAAGTATCTCGCCAACTTGTTCTTTAGCTGTAGTAACCGTAATTGCTTCTTCATCTTTAAAAATTGTGATTTCAGGATTGTTTTGTGAGTACGCAGACCCAGCTACTAAAAATGTCGCAAGTAAAAGTACTGGCAACACTAAAAACTTCTTTAAAATTGTTCTCCACCTCCACAGATTCCATGATCCCATTTAATTATACTTATTTTTTGTACCACCATTATATACTAAAGAAAGTAATTGTCAATTGCAATTAATATTCCAGCACAGAAATTTATTTCCAAATCCCCTCTTTTCACTATCTAAAAACGATTTGTTTATTAAAAACCAGTCCTTGTACTTCACATAAGGGACTGGTTTTTATCTTGTAATTAGCTTGAGCTTATTTTAGTTCTAACCCAACAGGGCAATGATCGCTCCCCATTATTTCGCTATAAATTTTAGCATCTTTTAGGCTATTTTTTAAAGTCTTTGACACCACAAAATAGTCCAAACGCCAACCTATATTTCTTTGTCTAGCTTGACGCATATAAGACCACCAAGAATATGCCCCTTCCTTTTCAGGGTAAAAATATCTAAACGTATCGATAAAGCCTTCTTTTAGTAGCTCCGATAATTTATCACGCTCTTCAATTGTGAAGCCTGCATTTTTCTTATTGCTTTTTGGATTTTTGATATCAATTTCTTTGTGGGCCACATTAAAGTCTCCGCACAAAATGACTGGTTTTTTAGAGTCCAACTCTAAGATGTACTTTTTAAAGCTATCTTCCCACCTAATTCTGTAATCTAGCCTTGTAAGTCCTCTTTGTGAGTTGGGTGTATAAACATTAACAAAAAAGAACTCATCAAATTCTAAAGTAATGACTCTTCCTTCTTGGTCGTGTTCCTCTACCCCTATGCCATATTGCACTTTTAAAGGTTCTGTTTTTGTCAAAACTAAAGTGCCCGAGTATCCCTTTTTATTAGCATAGCTCCAATAGTCATAATACCCTTGTATATCTAGTTCAACCTGTCCTGGTTGAAGCTTTGTCTCCTGTACAGCGAAGATATCAGCATTTAGATCTTTAAAGGAATCTAAAAACCCTTTCTTCAAACACGCCCTGAGCCCGTTAACATTCCATGATATTAATTTCATCTCTTTCACCTCAACTAGTAAATTAGTTCATTTCCATCCATGTTTTAACTGCTTCACTTTCACCCCAGTATTCAGTGTTTTCTTTTGTAGATCGTCCCAGTAAAAAGTGGTCTATGTCATGGACAATCCTATGTGGCATAATCCAATCGTCACGCTCATTTGGTCTAGCTGCATCCACAAGCTTTAAAAATCGTTCTAGATCCTCTTTTAGAGGTTTATAATTAGTTTTTTCAATTATTTTTTCTATTTCTGGGATCATCTCACTAATTTGTTCGACTTGTTTATCGCTAGGTGAGTTTTCCCAACCTACAGCATTATTAAGAAGCGAGTGAACCCGTGAAATAACTTCTAAAGAAGATTTATCAATTAAGTTATCTTCATCTTGCCCTACTACCTGCTTTGCAAACTCATCAGGATCTGCAGGCTCAGGAGCTTTGCTTTTTTCTTCACTACACCCAACTGAGATTAACAACACGGCTACTAACAAAAATATTATACTTTTCTTCATAAATATCCTCCATGTCAAAATTAAACTTACATGAATTATACTAAAATGTTTTGACAAGTGTATGTCACTTCCCAGATTTTTCTTTCCAAACTTTTTTTAGCAAAACCCCTTTTTCAAATCCTCCCCGCTCTCTTTTCTTCTTTAGTCGAATCGCCTCTAATTCTGGGCTATCAATCCCCTTGATTTTCAATATCCCATATATAACCTCTATAATGTCCGCAAGTTCCTCGGTTTTTCCAGATTCTAAGTATTCATTTACTTCCTCTATAAGTTTTTCGTCTAATAACTTTTGTAGCTCGCTATCCGTTACATAAGCGCACTCACAGTGCTTATTGCTAGCTTTAATTATTTCTGGTATTTTATCACGTACCAACTTGTTATATATTTCTTGTTGCACTACTGTGGCCTCCTACATCTATATATTACTTATCTACGTCAATAGACTGAGCTGAAATGATTTCAACTTCTTTTTCAGGTTGTGGATTTCTGAGTTTAAAATCTATTCTACTCTTATATAGATACCATAAGGAAACAGGCATTATAATAAAAATAGAAATCAGCACAAAAGCAATCCCTACCGGTGTTACTTGATCTATAAAGTGTTCAAGCGGAAAGTTTCCTATGATAATGCTAAAAATATTATTACCTGCATGTATTAAAATGGGAGCCCATATAGATCCAGTCCATACAAGAGATAACCCTAAAAATAGTCCCATCACCGTAGTGTAAACACCTTGAGCTATATTCATATGATAGACCCCAAATACAACCGCTTGTATTATTATAACAGATTTAAGCGAAATTTTTCCTTCCAGTTCATCAAATATCAGTCCTCTAAAAATAATCTCTTCAAAAAGTGGAGCCGCCACTCCTACAGCAATAAAAAGAAGTACCCCACTACCTAAAAGCCCCATATTATCAACATGACTTTCTAGCGTCTGGGGCTATATTATAGTCACTAATTTTAGTAGCACTAAACTTAATGAAACACACCCCATACCTGCAAGGAAAGAAGCAACGCTTTTTTGCCAAGATATTTTATTAAATCTACAAACCTCGTATAGGTTGCGCCCCCGTCTTTTCATCAACCACTTATAAATAAAAAACGATATTATTCCTCCAAAAATTACTGATAGTGCTACATTTTTCGATATAAGTTCTATTAACATCTGCTCATAAAAAGTACCACGTTGAGCTGCTCGTGCTATGAAGTAAATACCTATAGTAAATCCTGCTACCAGTGAGTACACAAATACTGCTAACACATTAACTAATAATATCTTTATTATGTTCCACGATGTCCTTAATCCCTTATTCATTTGTCCCCTCCTAAATAGTTTATACTAAATAGCTATTCTCCTTTGTTTACACTTATGAAAGCATAATCTTGTAACACCCTTATCCTCCTTTTTAATCTGATGATTATAACTACTTCTATTATTTTTTGTCAAAACCTTTCTAAGCTAAAAGAAAAATTAAAAAACCAGCCCTGGTTTTAATAAGGCTGGTTTCGATACAGCGTTACTCAAAAGTCCCTTTAACTAAGATTTCCTTTTCTTTTACAAGGGTTTTACCTTTTGATATAACTGTTTCTATTTCGCAGGTAGGTTTATCCACAATAGTAATATCTGC
Organism: Proteinivorax hydrogeniformans; assembly: GCF_040515995.1. Lineage (GTDB taxonomy): Bacteria > Bacillota > Proteinivoracia > Proteinivoracales > Proteinivoracaceae > Proteinivorax > Proteinivorax hydrogeniformans. Next base: position 1,803,007 of record NZ_CP159485.1, read on the forward strand.
ATCTTTTCCTTTGCTTAGCTCCCCTTTATCTTTCAGTCCATAAGCCACAGCTGGATTTTTGGTTATTGTGGATATGGCTTTTTCTATAGGAACATCTTCCTTTAAAATAGCTTCTTTAACTTCCTGGTATAAAGATTTAACTCCTCCTACCTTTAACCCTAGATACTCCCCTGATTCAGAAAAGTTTGGCAAGCTTCCCTGCCCATCTGAAGAAAGTGTTAAATTATCGAAGGGAATATTCTGTTCGTGTATTAATCTTAACGCACGGGAGCATTTTACCTCTCCACTTTCTAAAAACTTTTTTATAGTACTTGTGGTAAGATCTAAAAAACCACCATGTTTCATAAACTTTAGCCCTTCGTTAAATACTTCCTCTTTTCTATTGCCATGGGTAGCAATAAAGTGAGAAGGTGGAATTTCTGTTTCATTAATAACTTTCCAAATATCTTCAAACATTTTTCGCCCATCTCCTAGATGAACGTTAACTGCTCCTTTTTTGCCCGATAACATCGCTGAGACTCTGACTTCAGCTACCAGTTTTTTAAGTTCAGATATCGAGGGTTCAAAGGACCTGTGATCAGATAGCGCTATTTCCCCTACTCCTAGTACCTCAGGGATCAAAATAATATCCTTTTCCACCTCGCCGGTCAAGGTGACAACAGGTATTTTATAAGAGCCTGATAAAATATATGCTGTGATACCTTCTTCATTTAAAACTCTAGCTTTTGCTAAAAGATCAGTCATATTCCTTGTAAAACCATCGGTGCCTAAACATCCAATCACCGTTGTTATACCAGCTGTGGTGATGTCAGTAAGCTGAATTTCGGGGGTGCGGGTGGCAAAACCACCTTCGCCACCCCCACCTGTTATGTGTACATGCCCATCTATAAAACCGGGGAATACATATTTACCTCGAGCATCTATTACTTCTACCAGTTCGTTATTTTCTATCTCACCTAGGCTTATTTCATCTTTTATGCAAGCAACCTTACCACCAACTGTTAAAATGTCCTTTTGTCCTAATTTTTCAGGAGAGTATACCTCCCCACCTTTTACTAAAGTTATCATAACAAGTTCCCCTTTCTATAGCCACTTCTATCAATCTATCTTACTGTAATCCCAAAATAACTGCCGCTATAATACTTATTGATCCCATTATAAATAATAAAATCTGGAACTTAATAATAAACTTTACCCATTTACTCCAGTCTAGGCGAGCAACTGCTAATACACCCATCAAAGAAGCTGACGTAGGAACAATCATGTTTGTAAACCCATCACCTAATTGATAAGCTAATACAGCTACCTGTCTTGATACACCTACTAAGTCTGCAAGAGGAGCCATTAATGGCATAACAAGAGCTGCCTGACCCGAACCGGAAACTACGAAAAAGTTAAATACAGATTGGAAAACATACATAAACCAAGCAGAAAGTGTAGCAGGCAGTGCCCCTATAGTACCTCCTACCCAATTTAGCATAGTATTTAGCACAGTTCCACTTTCTGGATCTGTTCCACCTAAAACTAAGATAATTCCTTGTGCCATTCCCACAACCATTGCAGCGCCAACTAGATCTTGAACACCAACTCTAAATGACTGAGCAATATCGTTAACTCCCATATCATTTAGCTTGAAAATAACACCTATAATACCACAAATAAGCCCCATTGTGAAAAACTGGGTAGCTAACTCTGGAATATAGTATGCATGCTTTACTACACCCCATATAATCCAAACAATACCTGCCGCCATCGTCAGCAAGACCAGACCATGTCCAAGCTTAAACTCTTCTATGTTTTGATCACCTTCAGCGCTTTCTGGGCTTTTATGGTGAAGTTGGTCAGTCTTGTAAGCTAAAGAACTGCGTGGGTCGGCTTTTATCTTTTTAGCATAAGAGTATACATAAGCTATACCAACTGTTGTAAATATTGCCCATAACACCATTCTAAATCCTGCACCAGAGTACACCGGCACTTCTGCAACCCCTTGCGCTATCGCAACCCCAAACGGGTTCATCCACGAGGTAGCAAATCCAATTTGTGTTGCGACATAGGTTATACATATTCCTACAATTGAGTCATAGCCCATAGCTACCATTATAGGTATTACTATCATCGCAAAAGCCATTGCTTCTTCACTCATCCCAAAAATTGCTCCACCTAAAGAAAATAAGAAAAACATAACAGGGATGATTAAAACTTCTCTACCTTTAGTTCTTTTAATCGTAGCTAAAATACCTGCATTTACAGCCCCTGTTCTTAAAATAATCCCGAAGGAGCCTCCGATAACTAGTATAAACGCAACGATTCCTACGGCTGCGCCCCATTTACTTCCTGTAACAAGCCCTTCAAATACATAATTTAAGAAACCTACACCACCAAAGGGTTCAAAAATTGAAATCCCCTCTCGAACCTTATTTCCATCTTCGTCAAGAACATATTCGAAAGATTCAGGATCAACCACAGTTCTTGTGTCGTCTAACTCTTCAACAGTCACCTCTCTTGTCTCAAATGTCCCTGTAGGGATAATAAAGGTTAACAGAGCAGCTGCTAACACCACAAAGAAAATAATTACATAAGTGTCTGGAGCCTTAAACTTAGGTTTTGACATTTAACACCCTCCCAATTGATAGTTTTAATCATATTTCTTTAATGCACAAACTGTGCCAACTTTGCAACTTGACTAAAAATTATCTAAAAAGGCCAGTGACAGTTTCTTCAGACAATTCTTTTTGTTCTGTTAAGCACTGCTTGGTAATTTTACGGTTGTTTTGGTTGCCAAGTTGTTAACCCTGGTTGCCATCGATAACCTTTTTACCTTTTTTGGTTAAAACACTTCCGCTACCTTTACTCTTGAGAATATATCCTTTTTTCTCTAACCTGTCCAAAATTGTTCGAATCTTACCTTCCGTCAAGTAAATAGAACTTTGTTTGCTTAGCTCTGACAGTATCTTTCTTCCCGCTGTTTTGTTTTCTTCCTTCAAATCATAAATACACTGCAATATAAAAAGTTCGCTGTCAGAAAGAGCATCTTTTAAGTTTATCTCCTCCTGTTCTTCTATTTTGGGACCTTCTTCAAAATAACCCCAGGACGGAACATCGTCTATGGTTAGGTGGTTACAATCACGAAGTGCCAACATATAGCTAACTAAGTTTCTAAGCTCCCTTACATTTCCAGGCCAATCATAGTTTTGCAAAGCTAAAATCACCTCTTTATCTACGGTGATTTTTTCTGTGGTTTCTGTGTCAATAAGCTGGTTAAACAGCTCAGAGATATCCTCCTTTCTCTGTCTTAAAGGAGGGATTTTCATATAACCCATTTTTAGCCTATAATATAAGTCTTTTCTAAACTGTCCCTGCTTCATAAGCATCTTTAAATCTTGATTTGTTGCAGCAATTATTCTAACATTTACCGGCCTAATTTTGGTATCTCCTATGCGCATTACCTCTTTTTCTTGTAAAACCCTTAAAAGTTTAGCTTGTACCTTAAGCGAGCTATCCCCTATTTCATCTAAAAATATGGTTCCTCCTTCAGCTTGCTCAAAAAGTCCAAGTTTTCCTTTTTTCGAGGCTCCGGTAAAGGCTCCTGGTTCATAGCCAAACAGCTCACTTTCTATAAGATCGTCTGATAAGGAGCTAAAGTTTACTGCTAAAAAAGGTGCATCACCCATAGGAGATGAATTATGGATTGCACTCGCAAATAACTCTTTACCTGTTCCGCTTTCCCCATGTAACAAAATAGTGAGCTCCGTTTTTGCCAGCTTTTTAGCGATGTTTTTGGTCTGATTCATTAACGAACTTTCTCCTACTATATTCTCAAAGGTGTATTTTGCAAAATGTCCCTGCTTAATGTTTTCCTTTTCTTTATATTCGACGCTATTTTTATGGCTTAAAAAACGAGCGACAATATGATCGTTATCAGTTAATTTAAATTTAGAAACTAAAACTTTATCACTATTAATATCCAAAGTTAGTTCATCATCTAAACGATGATTCATTAAGAATTCAACAAGCTTTTTGTTATAAATTAGTTCACTAATCTTAACGCCTCGTAAGTTCAAAGCAGGTATATCTAACATTTTTCTAAACTTTTCATTATGTACACTGATTATTCCGCGGGAGTCAAAAACCACTAGACCGTCTTCTATACCGTCAATAACAGTAGTTAGGTGGTGATTAAGTTCCGATATGTAATTAGTAGAGTGGGATAGTTTCTTTGCAAGAATAATGATCTTTTGTATATATTTTATTGAAAAATGTCTCGCTCTAGTTTCCAATTGACCAACCGCTCTTAAAAGTTTAAAGATAGTGGGAAAATCTAAAAGTCTCGGCCCGATATCATACACCTTACGAATATGATCTAAAACCTTGTCTTTTTCCCCAGGTGTTATGGCAATATCAGTGTCTTTAGTGATTTTTGACTTTTCACAATTACTCAAACCTGGATAATATGGGTAAAGATCTAAGTGGTCTATTCCCACTTCTTTTAAAGCTCTAATCCCTTCTTCAGCTGATTCTTTTGCATCACTTACAAAAAGCACCTTAGTCTTCGGTGATAGCAACACTATCCGATCAATAAACTCATAGTTTATTGTCCTATCGGCAATAATGATTTGCACTCCTTTAGGTATCATACAATTCCAGTCTTCTTCGAGCTCTCTTTTAACTAGTGAGCTTGAAAATAGCACAACATCTCCGAAATCTGAAGGAGGTTTGCTTATACCATCTAATGGGTAAGCTTGAATAGTAACACATGTAGGAATATATTCTTCTAATTGAACTTTTAAAGCATTGCAGGTTCCAACTGAACCAGTTATTAAAGTTAACTTTCTGCAAACTTGCATGGTTTCACTCCTATCCCAGTGCTAATTTTTTTTAATAACAGCATTTAACCATTTTTCTCCTTCTTTATTCGCTCTTAAGTCTCTAGTTGTTTTTATCTCTAAAAAATTAAGCTCCGAAAAACTTGATAGCATCCAGCGCAGGTTTTCTTCAGTAAAATCAGTAAAGTACCTTCCATCACAACTATCTCGAACACCTTCAAATTCTCCGTATTTGAAGGAAACGTATAGACAACCTCCCGACTTTAAAGCTAGCGAAAGCTTTTTAAAAATATCATATAGCTCTACAGATGGCACGTGAAGCAAGGATGCATTTGCCCAGATATCGTCAAATTTATCTTTTTCATCAAGCTCATGAAAATTTTTGCAGATAACCCTTTGACCTATGTTTTTACTTGCTATCTCACACATTTTCTTAGAACCATCCATAGCTGTAACTTTGTAACATTTTTCTAAAAATGCCTTGCTATCACGTCCCGCTCCACAGCCTAAGTCTAAAATATGAGCTCCTGATTTTAAGTTCTTTAAAAACATATTACGCTGATTTTCAAAATCAATATTTAAAGTTTCTGAGCTAAACTCCTCTGCTCTTTGATTATAGTAATCGATAGTTTTTTGGTGAATTATTGCTGAGCTACAATAATCCAATGTTTCGTTACCTATTAGAAGATTGGTCAAAGGCAACTCTTTTTTTATATAAATACCCAAAACCAAATGGCAGTAGAATTAAAACAGAAAACAAAAATATAGCTCCATTAACTTGGTGATTATGCTGTAAAAAGTAGCCTAAAGAAGAAGCTGTTAAAGTGGTGCTATATATATTATTTCCAGCATGAATTAAGACCGGGGCCCAGATTGAGCCAGTCCATACCAGTGATACCCCTAAAAAAACTCCCACCATCGCAGCATATGCACCTTGTACTATACTCATGTGATATACCCCAAATAAAATAGCTTGAATTAAAACAACATTCTTTAATGATACTACTTTTTTTAGATTATTAAAAATTAGTCCCCTAAACATTATCTCTTCTATAAATGGAGCAGCTATCCCTATGCTCAGTAAAAGTAGTAAAAAGTTACCTTGATCTAATACTGACATTTTATCTATATGTAGTTCCACTAATCCTGGAAATCCCATATCAATAACCATTATTAAAATACCACTAATATAAAACAGCGCTATACCTAACAAAAACGAAACAACAGCTTTTTGCCAAGATAGAGGCTTTATCCTACACTCTTCTTTGATACTGCGTTTTTTTGTTCTATCATCGATTTATAAATAAAAAATGCCCCAACAGCACCTACTATTACCGATATTTGTATATGGCTACCTAAAAAAGAACTATCATCTAATGTAGTGCCGCCATGATAGATTAAACCAAGTATTTTGAAATATGCAATCATCACCCCGGTATGTATTAGCATTATTGCGAGAGCATACCAGCCCGATTTTAAAAAATTCTTCAAAAAACTCCCCCTAAATTAAGATAATCCATTCTTTATTTTTCGACCTAATAACATAAAATTCCTTCCCCCGATGATAAGTAGTTGATGCTATAAAAGAAACATAAAAGCAAAAGGAACTACAAATTTAATAATCATAATCCTACATAAATGCAGCATTGAAACTCTAAATGGGTCTTTATCGTATTGTATAGCTAGTGTTGTCATTATAGTAAAGCCTCCTGGTGCTGCAGCAAGCAAACAAGTTACAAAATCCCATTTAGAAATTTTGTGAATAACTAAAGCTATCAAATAGGACGTTCCGAACACAAATATAGAAGATATTAAAAGGGGGAATAAAAGCTCTCCTGAAACAATGGTGTCAACTGTTTCCCTGGTAATGTTATCGGCGACAGTTATACCTACCCCTAGTAGCAAAAAGTTAAAAGCTGAGCCTGACGGTGCTATAACCTTAAGGCCTGATAGGGAAGCTATCCCTGTAAATAGCATAGCTCCTACCATTACACCGGCTGGAACACCAAAACTAATAAATATATAACCTCCAGCTGCGGCGATAATGATTGAAGCGATCGCTTGTTTAATAGTTTTAAACTTTAATTTTTCTATAAAGTTCAATACCTCACCTTTAATGTTATTTTCCGTTAAACTATCATCCTTTTTCTCTATCCCTTCACCATTTTGCTTGGCAAAATAGTTAATAAAAATAGGAAAAAAAGTTATTGTCACAATAATTTTAAACATATGCATCACTATTATAGTGCCTAGGTCCGAATCAGTATCCATCGCTATTATAGTCATCTCCGGCAACCCGCCCATACTAGACGAAAGAATTGCAGTGTACAAATCTAGAGAAGTTATTTTATAAAGGATGATTCCTAAAACAAAAACAGTAGCTATCGACCAAGAAGCGATGATAGCAGCAGGTTTAATAATATTAATCAGGTCCTTTATCGTCTCCCTATCTATCTTTGCTCCCATGTAAATCCCTAGTAGAGTTTGAACTAAAGGAGCGATAAAAGCTGGTGCAAAAGGCAAATCAAGCCCAGCCGCCCTAAGGCCTCCTATAACAGTTAAGGTGCCTAAAAAAGACGGCACTGGAAGTTTTAAAAGCTTAAATATTAGCCACCCTACTATCGCTAGTATTACTAAAATCCCTGTGTCTGTTAATGTGTCGAGCAATTTAGTCACATCCTTTTAACTACAAATATTAAAAGATTTCCTTTATCTATATTTCGATTATAGTAATATCTTTTCCTTCCTAACCTATATTTTTAATCTAAAAGAAATAAAAAAACCAACTATGCTCAGTTGGTTTTTTTATTTCACTACCCTTTAATATCACGCCTATTGTATCCATTAAGCCCGCCCACCATTAAACATATTGCAATTACAATCAATGCCAAAAGCTTTCCAACATTCATGTCATCTGCGGGTATTTGCGGGACATTGCCAAAAGGCGTTAAGTTAACCATCCATTGGGGAACTTGAAGCAACTCTCCTAAATAAACAACAAAAAACGTGTAAACTAAATAAACCCATGTCACCCCAGTTGCCTGGGTAGCAACTCCTATTAGCAGCGTTGCCAGGCCTATCATTACCCACATAGCTGGCACATAAACCATGCCACTTTCAATTATGGTCCTTAGAGGAATCGCTACTTCCATAACTGCTGAGCCAGCAAGCCACAAACCTAATGCAGAAAGAATGACCATAAATGGTGCAGAAACAACAGAAATAGCTAGGTAACTCCCCATAATATTATTTCTAGATACCGCTCGTGCTAGCAGATGTTCGGTGCGGTTTTTATTTTCCTCACCTTTAACTTTTAAAATCAACATTAAAGCAGGGATGGTTCCTATGATTGAAATAACTGCCATGAGCATAGTTAAAAACTGCTCAGTTAATGATAAGTGGTCAGCCCCTTCTGGTAAAAGCTGCCTGTACATTTCGTTGCCTTCGATAAATGTTTCCAAATCCCCTAAAACAGAGCCATATGTGGCACCTAACACAAACATCCCAATTGCCCAAGAAATAATCGCTGTCCTTTGAAGCCTAAGGCCTAAACCTAAGGGACCTTGAAGAAAACGTGAAGCGCCCTTCCTTCCTGGCTTTGCTGCTATAAACCCCGCCTCTAAATCTCGTATTGAATTTAAATAAAGGGCAACAGCTGCTATAAACCCTGCCACAGCCAGTGTGATAAATAACGGCCACCAATAATTATTTACATAAACTTGTGTTTGTGTAACCCAACCAAGTGGCGAAAACCATGAAATAGTATCAACTCCTCCATCGCCCACAGCTCTTATAAGGTAGGCAATCAGCAAAAAAGCAAAGGAATATCCCATGGCACTTCTGTTGTTGCTAGAAAGCTGTGCAAAAAGAGCTGTAACCGCAGCAAAAAATATACCGGTTACTCCCAATACAGCACCATATAACATAGATCCTGCTACGTCCATGGTTTCAACTCCTAAGGCAGATAATCCACCGCCCACTAATAGCGCCAGCAGTATGTTAACTAAAGTCATGACTAGTAAAGTTGCTGCTAAGTTTGATAACCTACCAACTGGCAAGGAGCGCACCATTTCAATCCGCCCCTCCTCTTCGTCGGCCCTAGTATGTCGGGTAACAAGCATAATGCTCATAATAGCCACAGCTATAGCAGTAAACAACAGCATCATATGGGCCATCATACCGCCATAGGTGTAATTATCCAAGTCAAAGCCGGGGCCTACCATAGCAGACATAGCTGGATTTTTCATCGTTTCAGCCATTAACTGTATTTCTTGCTCTGTGGAAAATAGCTCGGTAAAAGCTGGTGCAATTATCAATGTTGTTAAAGTTATAGCTAGTATCCAAAGTGGTATACGTATTCGATCTCGCCGTAAATTTAACCTACACAATTTTAACGTGTTGCTAAATAAGGAATTCGACATTACTTAGCACCTCCAGCTCCTTCATAATGGCGCATAAATAAGTCTTCTAAAGTAGGCGGCGCGCTTTCTAATTTTGCAACATCGTATTGACTAACATACTTGATAATATTTCCTAGCTCCTCTGTATCTACCTGAAATGATAAGGCGCCTTCTTTTTCTTCTATGTCATGAACCCCTTTGATCTTATTTAAATCGGCTATCGGTTTTTTAGTTTCTAAACGTATATTAGTTCTAGTTAGGTGACGAAGTTCCTTTAAGCTACCGGATTCAATAATCTCTCCTTCGCGTATAATGCTTACCTTATCACATAATCTTTCAACCTCAGATAAGATATGACTAGAAAGCAGAATGCTTTTGCCTTCTTTTTTTGCATCTATAACACACTGTTGAAACACCTTTTCCATCAAAGGATCAAGGCCAGATGTAGGCTCATCTAGGATATAAACGTCTGCCTCAGAAGCAAAAGCAGCAATTAACGCAACCTTCTGTCTGTTACCTTTTGAGTATGTTCTACACTTTTTGGTTGGGTCAAGATTAAACTTTTTGACCAGTTCCTCTCGTTTACTTTTATTATTTGAGCCCCTAAGTCTGACAAAAAGATCGATAACTTCACCGCCGGTTAGGTTAGGCCACAAGTTTACATCTCCTGGTACATAGGCAATATTTTTGTGAATATCCACAGCATCTTTCCAGGCATCTTTACCAAAAATACTGGCGCTTCCTTTTGTAGCCTTTAAAATCCCCAAAAGCACACGAATGGTGGTAGTCTTGCCGGCACCATTGGGTCCTATAAACCCATAAACCTCCCCCTTATTTACCTCTAGGTTTACATCTTTTAAAGCAGTAAAATCTCCAAACTTTTTTGTCAGGTTACTTACCTTAAGCATCGCCATCTCCAAAACCTCCTCTATTTTTTATAATAAACTTTTTTCAGTAAATCCAGCGTTTCAAAAAACTCATTCCATAGAGGCTCAATTTCTACTGAAGCTAGATTTTTGCCTTTAATCCGTTTAATTAAATCTTTTTCGTAACCTTCCATAGTCCAAATAATTAACTTGTATATCTTATCCTGAGGTAAATCATCTCTAAACAACGAAGCGTCAACATTGCCAAAAACCTTAGCAATCCCCATCTGCCGTGTTTGGAAAATGAGATCTTTTAATCGCTCAGTTAGCATTTCATCATCGTTGATTACAAAGTCCCCTAAAAAATTAAATGGGTGGGGATTGTTATTGTATACCTGTAGTTTTATTTGCGCCGCCTGCCTGTATCTTTCGATAAAATCTTGTTCACTCTCATCGATTTTGCTAAGATATTCCTTTTTAATAAATTCAACTCCGTATTCAACTAAATACTGAAACAAATCCTTTTTGCTTTTAAAGTAATAAAAAAGCATTCCCTTCCCTATACCTGCATCTTTTACCATCTGATTTGTAGAAGCCTTTTCATACCCCTGCTGCGCAAACTCCTTCATTGCAGCGTCCAAAATTCTCTGCTGTTTTTCTTCATCTAGTTTTGCAAACTTTTCAGTTATGGTAATCACCTCGCACATTTTAGACCATGTCGGTCTATTTACTATATGTTTAGTTTAGCACGTTTAGACCAAGATGGTCAAGAATATTTTGTCAAATCAAAAAGAGGCCGTCTTTACAGGTTTTATTCCTGCAAAGACGGCCCTTCTTTTTTTCTTACTTTCCACAACACCTTTTATACTTTTTACCGCTGCCACAGGGACAGGGCTTGTTTCTGCTAACTTTCGGCTCTGTTTTGGTGTTATCTACTGCCAGGTGAACTCCTTTTGAATTGGGATTGTTTGAGGGTGAGTTACCTTCAACATCCGTTCTGAGCTCCACCGGTTTATGTCCTTTCAACGCCCATTTTCTAGTGTTATTATTTAGTTCTACTAATATAGAAGTAATTTCTTTTGTCACCTCTATATTTGGTATTTCTACAGACTGCTTAATTTCATCTAATATTTCACTTAATTGGCTATCAGCTCTTATTTCCGTTAATATATAGTTTGCTTCCTCTTCTGCCTCTGCTAACGGCATGTCATAGTTAAAAGTAAAGAACCTGATAAGTTTTTTGTACCAAGGGGTTCTTTCTACAAAATCATCTTGTCCTGCGCTATAAACCTCTTCATAGCTAAAAGGGTAAAACTCTAAATCTCTCCGAGCTTCTTGTTCTTCTATAATTCTATTAGGATCATTTACTTCGTTTATATAAAAGTATTTCCTATTAATAGGGTTTCCATAAAATGCTTCTGCTAAGTCGATAATGCTCAACAAATCTCCTATATTACTAATCTCTATGCCTGCATAATGTTCCATCAACTTAAAATAATCTTTAAAATCTAGCGCCCCATAGTAATGTAGTAGACCTTTAGTAATTCTTATCCACTTTGTATTTCTCTGTATGATGCTTTTTAGTTCTTTGTCCTTTGCTAATTCATTTATTTGTGGCAAAATTTCCTCAGGAATAACATAACAAAACTCACCATCAACATTACAAGCAAACATAATCCCAAAAGCTCCATAAAAGGTTTTGTAGAAAGTTGTTTGCCGACATTGCAAGACTCCACCTTTTTTTGCTACCTTTTTGATAAACTCAAATTGCATCTGATCAAAGTGATAAAACCCAACTCCCAAGGCATCGGGTATCTTTGAACTTAAAACCTCTATAAGCTCTTTTTTTCTTAACTTGCTAGCTCCTTTTATTTGTAAAGTTTGTCTAATTATCGTTAATTCTTCCTTAGTCAAGGTGTTTAGCATTTTTTGCAACGTAAAGGGTGGTTTAACCTCTGGGTAAGCTTTACTTTTTTCGATAGCATCAATGCTATCCATTAGCAACGACTTAAGATCATCGCTAGTTTCAAGCATAAACTCTTCTTTTATTTTCTCTAGTATTGCTATATTGCCCTCAGTAGGATTCTCGACAACATTATTCAAAACCCCAATTTCTTCCTTAGTTAAAAGTCTGTGGTGATTCATTTTAATTAAACCTCCCAAATAAGCTCTTGTCTGTATTCTATCAGATAAAAACAAACCTGCAACTCTTTCTTCCATGAAAACCATCAACTTGATCTATTATACTTGTTAAAACATTATAAGAAATCATTTGGCTATTATATCTTATATTTAAGGTAGCAGTGGCTTTTTTACTCACTAATTCCCTCGATAAACATATAATGGGTTTAAAGTAACCAAAAGGGAGTGTTTGTATGTATCATTATCGTCCACGCAAGCCTAAATTTTGCCCTGCTAATTTTTCCGGAAGATACACTGTAGTACCAGGGGATACTATGTTTTTCATTTCCAAGCGTTTTAACGTTAACCTTGATGACTTAATTGATGCAAATCCACACATCTCTAACCCACACAAGATTTATCCTGGCGATGTTTTGTGTGTACCAAAGAAAAAGCTACCCCCTCCTAAAAAAGAATGTCCTTGTCCTATAACATTAACAGATTTTATAAACTTCAGAGTAGAAGTTACTACCACCTGTGAAGTAGTAACAGGGCGTCTAGTAGATGTAGGTGATCATTCTATAACCTTAGTTGAGCCAAAAACTTCTAGAAAAATTTTAGTAAGATGTAAAGAGATATGTTTTGTTCGAGTAATATCTAAACATAAGCGGGATGGGGAGGATGAAGATTATGATGAAGAGCTGTAGTTGTTGCCTTTGTCCTGAAGGATTAGAGCCTCTTTTAGACCGTAAAGTAAAAGTTGCTACAAAGTGTGGAGATATCACAGGAATCTTAAGAGCTTTTGGAGAGACTTTCCTAGAAGTCGAAGAAGACGACTTTAAAACTGTATTAACTGTCATTCAGTGTGAGAAGGTTTGTTATATTAGGCAAATCTAAAACCTGCTATTTAGACCAGTACCTCACGTATTAGTTGTACGTTATGGTACTGGTTTTTTATTTTATATCCTTTTGTTCCTATCCGTTTATACAAAAAAGAAGTCTAGTATTTCGAGTATAGTAATGATATAATTTAAAGGGAATGTTCAGAAAATATTTTAGGGAGGGAATAGTATGGATATTAGCTTGTTAAAAAATGCATTGCTTAAAGAAGACTTTTGTGATGTCAGGTATCAGAACTTTTCACTTACTTCTATTAAAGGCAACAAAGAAGACATCGACGAAGCTTCCATTATCAAAAAAAGTGGGGGAAATGTGCGGGTACTATCCGGTGGCGGGTTTGGAACTTTTTCTTTTACGGACTTAAAGGATATAGATTTTGCCATAAAAGAGGCTAAAGTTGCCAGCGACCTTATAGAGGGAGAGCAAAAGTTAAGCACCGTCGAAGTAAACCGAGACCATGTAAAGATTGCTCCAAAAATGGATCCTCGAAGCATCTCTATTTCTGAAAAAAAATCACTAATTGAAAGTTACATAAACCTAATAATTGAACATGAAAATATAGTTGATGTAGATGCCAGCTACTATGAGCAGTTTACTGACACTTTAATTTTAAACAACCGAGGCACAGAGGTAAGACAAGAAGAACTTATATGTGGTTTATCCTTTAGATTAACATCAAAAAGGGATGACCTAACCCAGATAACAAGGCTAGCCTTTGGTGGATGCGAGGACTACTCTGAGCTATTAGATAAAGATGATGAAGTGTTAGCTAAAGTTAAACAAACAGTTAACCTGTTAGATGCAGAACCAATTAAAGGTGGAAACTACGATGTTATTTTAGATAGCGATGTGGGAGGTCTATTCATCCACGAAGCTTTCGGTCACTTAAGTGAGTCTGATAACCTTATTGGAAACGAAACCTTAGCAAAGACCATGACACTAGGCTCTGAGTTTGCTATGCCAGAGTTTAACGTTGTTGATGACCCCACCCGTGAAGGTCACCCAGGCAGCTATGTATATGATCATGAAGGAACTAAGGGTAAGCCTACCTACTTGATTAAAGATGGTAAGCTTAGCGGCAGGTTACATTCTTTAGAAAGCGCCAACGTAATGGGCGAAGTTCCAACAGGTCATGCTAGAGCTAAAAACTTTGGGTTCACCCCTATTGTAAGGATGGGTAATATCTACGTAGACAAAGGCAGACACTCTTTTGAAGATATGATTAAATCTATCGACAACGGACTTTACCTATTTGGCTCAGCCGGTGGACAAACAAGCGGCGAAACCTTCACCTTTGCAGTACAAGGCGGATACAAAATAGAAAATGGTGAAATTAAAGGAATGGTTAGAGATATAGCGCTGACTGGGCACCTTTTTACCACCTTAAAAAATATCGAAATGATAGGTGATGAAGTGGAATTTTCCAAAGCCGGTGGCTGTGGAAAGGCAGGCCAAATCCTAATTCAATCCGGAAAAGGCTCAGCCCCTATCAAGATTAAAAATATGGGAATAGGAGGAAGATAACATGGAAAAGTTGCTAAATAAAGCGTTAGAAGTAGCAGAACAAGCAGAAATATATGTTAGGGAAGTCTCTAGCACTTCTGTAAGTATCAAACTTAATAAGCTTAAAGGAATAGAGTCTGAAAAGAAAACAGAAGTTTCATTAAGAATAGTTAAAGACGGTAACATGGGCTCCGCTGTTTCTACATCCATAGAGGATGATACCCTTATCGAAAGAGCTTTGATTGCCTTAGAAAATCAAAAGTCCAAGGCAATAACCTTTCCAAACGAAGAAAATCTTGCCGACGTTGTCTCCTCCTCAGAAGAAGTTATGAACATGGATACAAAAAAATTAACGGAGCTGGCTTTTGACCATTCTGAAAGATTATATAAAGCTGCACCTGACATCAAGTTTGGCGTAAATGCAAACAAAACATATAGGAAGGTACATATACTAAATAGCTCAGGTTTTGACAAAAGCTATGACTATACAAACCTATCGCTAGGGCTAAGTACCATAACCGACAAAGGCTTCTACGGTGCCTCCAAAGAATACTCCCTCGGCAAAATTCCTAACGTACCCGATGAAGACATCCAAAACCTCATACAAATGCATCGCCTAGGTGATAACCCAGTAACTTTAGGCAACGAGAAAATGCCGGTTATCTTCGCCGGAAAAGTTATGGGCTCTTTAATGCTAAGAGTGCTAGGCGGCGTTAGCGGAAGTAACATCGTAAAGGAAGTTTCGCCTTTAGAGGGTAAAATAGGCGAAAAATTATTCTCCGAAAACATTACCATAAGAGACGATGGGAAAATGCCCTTTGGAGTAAACACCTGCCTATTTGACGATGAAGGTACTCCCTCTCAAAACACCATGTTATATGAAAAAGGTGTCCTTAAAAACTACCTAGTAGGCATAAGCCAATCCAAAAAGCTAGACAAAGAACCCACCGGAAATGCCTTTAAAAGAACCCTCTTCTCCAAAGAAATAGAAGACAAACCAGCAGTTTTTGACACAAACATAGTAATAGAAGGAAACCACAAGGAAGATGAAGAAATAATAAAAGGCATAAAGAGAGGCCTGCTAATAACAGGCGTAATGGGCGCTCATACAGGAAATATCAATCAAGGTGAGTTTTCTATGAACATATCTTCTGGTTATCTGATTGAAGATGGTAAGTTAGTAGGGCAAGTTAAGGGCAGCATGATTGCAGGGAATATTTATGATTTGTTTAAGAATATCGAAGCTGTAGGAACGAAATATGAGGTTATGAGAAGTATTTTTTATCATATGGGGTATTCCCCGATGGTTTGTTTTTCCCAGGCCAACATAGTAGGCAAATAACTGTCAGAGCACACAAAAGCACTTATCTTCGTTGTTGCAAAAAAAGTCCAGACTCCTCACGTATGAAATTATACGCTGCGGGCCTGGACTATTTTTTGCGCCTAGAATCTAAGCACTTTTGAGCACTCTGACCCAGTTTGGGTCTTGTTAGAAACATCTAAGTCAAAACAATGGTCGTTGTAAATTTATATTTCCAACTGTCCCCTGTCCAACTCTCAAACTGTTTTTAATTGTAAATTCGTCCTTGAACTCGGCCTTTTTAAAACAGTTGTCCATTGTCAATTGTAAATTCGCTTTGGTGCATATTAGCTACTTTTCAACCGGTGGTGCTACTATTGCAAACCCTCTACTCTGGTACTCATTGCCTGCTGTTTCTTCCATTTGCACTTCAATGATCATGTTAGGTTCTTTTTGAGAGTTTATCACGAAAGGGAAACAAAACAATCCATCCTGCCCACTTTTCTTTAATTCTTTCACTCTATTTTCAAAAACTATTTCATTTTCTAAAAGCACTCTCAAGATAAGGGTATCTATAATATCAAGCTCCCCCTCTAGCTTTTGAGCATAGTTATTATCTAACTGTACAATGTCTTCAATTTCAAAAGGGTGTGCCCCCATTTTTTCTAATGTTTTAGGATCTTCTAATTGAATCACCTTGCCGGGTTCTAGGTTTGTTGTTATATCATAATCGATTACATTGATGGTACCTTTATTATTAAAAAGCGTCATTGTAAATACTCCTGCTATACCACATATAAGCACAACCCCTAAAACCAAACACAGGAAGTTTTTATTCATATCACCCCTCCTTCTTCCCTATTTATCTATTGCTCCTCATTCTCATCCACTTCACTTTCCTTATCTGATTTATGTTCTTTGATTTCATTTTCTTCCTCGCTTACATTATCTTCATTTTTATCTCCTTTTGCCTCAAAATCTGATTTTCCTTCATTGACAGGCTGCTTATTTTCTTCCTCATTTACATCGTCAACAATATCTTCTATAGGTTTTTTGCTAATTTCTTCCTCTTCTATATCTAAATCCTTATCATTTGCATTATTACCTCTTGCACTTTTTAAACTTTCAATATATTGTTTGCGTAACCACTTGCTAGAAAATTGCACTGGAAACTCTTCATTAATAAAACCATTTAAATATTTTATGTTAATTGATCCATTTATCATTCGCTCTCGACCTGCTAAATCTTTAAACTGCGATTTGCTTACGTTAACTTCTATAGGTTTAAATACTTCATCATTGTTGCTAAGTTGCACTGGATTAATATGCAAAATATAATCAGTAATTTCCCCCTTTATCTCGAAATAAATAATGGGGGTATACTTTCCATCTGCCTTTTTTAGTCTAATTCCTTCAAAATTTCCTTCCGAATCACTTTCAATATTAATTTTTTCTAAAATGTCATCGGTACTAGCTGCAGTAACTTTTGAGTTAAAGCTAATGCTATTAACAAACCATGAATGGGTATCCTGCGTTCCTAAAAATACCATGCTAAGCATTAGCCCTGCAACTAAGTATCCTATTGCCTTGGATATAATTTTAAAAATGCTTTGACGAGATCTTTCTACTTTCAACTAATCACCACCTTATAGATTTTTATTTTAATACAGCTTTATAAAATTCAAAAATTCCCAACCCTGCATTTTTGAATTTTATAAAACTATTAATACTTAATATGCCCTTGATAGTTTTGAGATAAAGGCCGACTTACATCGGCCTTTATCTCATTTTTATTAATTTAAATTAACTATTTACTTTGCTGCAAGTCAAATACAACATCAAAGTTTACCGATTTGCCTTGATAATCGTTTATTACTGTATCTCCATTAGGCCAACCAAATGCCCACGTTACATTTAATCTAGCTGTTTCACCCGGACCCAAATTTATAGTTGCAATGTTACCCTCAGTTATTTCACCACTCTCCCATTTCCATCCACCCTCAGCATGGTTTCTTACCCAGTATTGAGGACGAATCTGCATGCCTAAAGCACCTTCAACATCATCTATCTTCATTTTTAATTTTCCATCAATGCTACCTTCGTTTGTAACTATCCAAGATAATTCTGTCATGCCAGGGGTTGTGCCCCAGTTTCCAGCTCTATCTCCAGGTTGGATGTTGTCAAATACATAAGTCAAACCTTCTCCAGGATTGTCATGAACTCGTTCTACGTCTAACGCAAGGTCACCAGTTACTATAACACTACCAGCACTCTCTACTTCTGATGTAAACCATGCAAAAGTAGCTCCTCCAACTACTGAAGCTGCGCAAATCACAGCCATTACCAACATTGCAAACTTTTTGTCCATTTAAATCCTCCTATGCATTTTGTTTTTATTGCTTATCTATTTGATCCATAAACCATCCATAATGTATACTTACATCTCCATCATCAAATAAAACCTCTAATGCGCCTTCTCTAACTTGTGTGGCATTTACCTTGTAAGCTATGTCTAGTTGCTTATTTTGGTAATCGTTGCAAGCAGACTCATGAAACCCAAGAACAAATGACAGTCTATATGAGTTGCCTGGCTTTAGTGCCCCCATATTTTCATAATCAACCTGCGGTACCATAGCCCCGTTACCTAGCCATTGGTTTAATGTTACTACGTTAATACCGCTTGCATCTGCCATATTGTTGTACGCTCTTGGATACTCACCATGGCCTCTACCATCTTTGATAAAATGATCTGTAGGCTCCCAATATTCACCATCTTCATCTAAAAACTCCATCTTCATGCTATCAATATAAATTACATCTAATAATTCTTCATCGCCCTCTACGACAAACTTACCAAACCAAGCCAGATCTAAAGAGCCATCATTTAAGATTTCTATAGTAGCTTCTTCACTTACGTCCCCTGGAGCCATGTTGCCTATAATCTCTCCTAAGTTAAATTCTACATTTTCTTTGCTAAGCTCCAGAGTACCTGCGGTAAATTGGTTGTTTTCGCTTACTACTTCATCGGAAAACCAGGCCATTGTTCCCAGCCCTGCACCAAACGCTAGCATACCTGCTAAAACTACAATTAACGCTTTCTTCATAAATCTAATTCCTCCTTAGTTTTATAATTTATATATACCATTTCTGGGTATATAATGAGATTTTGTTGTGGATCATATAATCAATTGATCCCTTAAGGCTATCCAACCATTTGGTACTTTAGCTCTAACTAATCCTATTGCGGTCCTGACTGAAATATTACTAATCTCAAGACAAAAGCCACATGTTTTACATATGGCTTTATTCTATGATAATGTCGAAATAACAAGTTATTATTAGCGTATTTCAATTTAAATTCAGGTTTGTTAAATAATAGCAGTCCTATTACTGAATCATAGCTTTTACAGTTCCACCATTAAATTCAAATACTGCATATTCCCCTTCCCAATCAGCGTTAAATCGGATAGTGAAACTACCATCATCTTTGATTCTACTCTTATCATAAAAGGCACCTGTAGCATCACGATATATCAAAATATCACCACTTCCAGGAACAAAGTTACCATTTTCTTCGATTATTGCTGTTCCGTCAATTAAAAGTATCGGAAATAGACCTCCTTTTAAAACCGTTTCAACTGACAAATTCTCAACGACTACATTTGGTATATTCGGCTCTGGGTCAGGTTTTTCATTAGGGAAAGTAGCGCCCTCAACGTTTTGCGTCGCTTCGATAATAATTTTAAAAGATGCTGTTTCTCCTTGATATTCGTTACCTGCTAATTTCGGCATTTTTACGTATAATTTTTTAATTGATCTTTTACCCTTTGCTAACGTATAACCATCATCTTCAAAGTACTCTGTACTAATCTGTCCCCAATCTTCGCCATCTACACTTACGAGTAAAGGATTTTCTCCCCCTACTAACCCACCTTCTAATTCTCCTAATCTAAATCTGTACTTAAACTCTAAAGTCCCGTCATTAATAACATCAAATTCTAACTTTGTTTGGTCTCCTGGTTGCAAATTTTGTATGTCTACTGTACCCGTTTCAGTAACACTCACACCACTCTCGTTTACCTTTAAAGTCCCAGCAGTAAAGGTATTATCAGTACTAGTAGCACTACTTGTAAACCATGCCCAAGTTGCTAGCCCTCCACCAAATGCTAGCATACATGCTAAAGCAACAATTAACACTTTTTTCATAAATCTATACCTCCTTTATTTTTGTTTATATATACCATTTCTGGACATATAACATTTTTTATTGACTAAACCTTAATCCGATTTTCACTTTGTCCTATCTCAGCAGCATAAACGATTTTCCTTAACTGCTATTTATTTAGTCCATCTTACTTGTAGAGCTTACTAATTACTTTTATTTTTTTCTCTTTCTGATAGCATGTTTTTTGCTTGATTTGCTGTCATAAGGGAGATTGGAAAGATTATAAGAACTGTTATCCCTATGGGGCTTCTTATAAAGTTGGCTATGTAGCCGCCTTTGGGGATTCTGAATAGGTATGTTCCTACAACTTGATCAGCTGCCACTAGTTGAGAGTCTTTGGTGTTGTTGGCATCTCCTTTTGTTTGGAATTTTATTTCATTGCCTTCTGTAACAATGTCCACTACTCGATGAGTTACCAACGTATTTGCGCCTACTCTGTAAGTTAAAACATCATCGATTTTTATCTCATCAATTACAGGTCGCTGAGTGAAAATCATGTCCCCTGGCTGTAACATAGGTCGCATACTTCCAGAAAGTACTGACATTGAGCTTACTCCCATAACTGATGGAATTTGCCCAGGATTCCTTCTTGCTTGTATGTTAGAAAAAAATGAAAGTACTACTATGACCATAACCATTAATAGTAGGATATTACCTATCCATTTCAAAGTTATGCTTGCTTTCGTCTTAATCCCTGTCTTAGACATTGCCATTTACATATTCACCTACCGTTTTATACTTTTTTATTTCCTAGAACTTTTGCTCTATTGAAACTTATTCCATTTCAAAGCAAGTATGACTATTTTATAGGTTTTTAAATAAGTTTTGGACAATTAAAAAAACGCATAAATTTAAAAATAAGGTTTTATTGTCTATCAAAATTTGCATATCATTGGATAAACCAGTTGAAAGCAGTGGCAAACTTTATACCTTCTAAATCTTCACAGTATCTAAAGATAAGACCCCTAGCGCTTTGGGGTCTTCTTGATTTCTGTTCTCAAAGGCTAACTAAATATGTTTTAAAATCCCAATAGTTGTATGAACTACAATTTAGCCATAGCTATATCATTGAAATTCTTTACACAGCTTAAGATAAGACTTAACTGCGAAAGTAAAGTTTACAATTGTCCAATGTAAATTTTAAATTAGCTTTTTCTCCCATAGTCGCCCTCATGGTCTTAAAACCCGCTGTGGGCCTTGGAGTTATTTACGCCTAGAATCTGAGCACTTCTAAACAGTCTGGCCATCTTTGGTCTTTTTGAAACCTAAGTCAAAAAAGAAGTCGTTGTAAATTTATATTTCCAACTGTCCCCTAGCCAACTGTCAAACTGTTCTTAATTGTAAATTCACCCTTCCCAAAGTTGCCCATTCAAAAGATAAACCCCAGCTTCTGTATAAAAAGAAGATGGGGTTTATCTTTCTGCCAGCCTATGTAATGTTACTTTTTCTAGACTAGATTGTACAACTAGTCTTTTAGCTGATGTGTCAGATCCTTCGCCTTGGCATGTTGTTAGGGTTAGCATGTTTTCACCGTTTTCCTGGGCTATTGACCAGTCATCCCTTTCGACAACTTTAACTGTATTAACAGAATAATGATAGGTATGCCTGGGGGTTCTTAGCATTATTTCATCCCCTGCCTTAAGTTCGTTTAGTTTGCGAAAATAGCCTGCTGGACCTCCTCTGTGTCCACCAATAAGTACATTACCCATCCCCGGAAAGGCGCTATCTGGATAATAGCCCGGTTGATGATTGATGTCACTAAAAGCTTCTATACTCTCACCCACCACAACCATCGTGCTGACAGTAATAGATGGTATCCTTATTTCAGTTGGTGGAAACTCAGTCAGTTTTGGAGGTATGACTTCTTCAAAAGGTGTAATTTCACCCATATCCCTTTGGTGTCCTGCTAAATCAAGTTGTTGATTTATTGGTTTTGGCTCATTTTCTATAAAATTTTCAAACTCACTTCTTAATTGACGTTGTACCCTATATGATTGAAATTTTAGAAAGGAGGGATATAAGATCATGGCTAACCCCACTAATACGATGAGTACAAAAATTAACTTTCCAACATTAAGTTTTATAATTATCCACCACCTTAAATGTTTTAATCAAAGAGATTGAGCATTACTGCTCAATCTCTTTTTAAGTTATTATTCTTGAAAAGCAAACCTTTTGTAACCAAATGCACCTGCAACTAGTACTAACAAGCCAGCAGGGATCAACCACATAATTCTAGATTCGCTAGTTTCAGGAAGAGGCTCTGGACCTACCCACGTAAGGATTACATTCTTAATAGTATTTTCGTGTCTCAAACTTTCCAAAATACTATTTGTACTACTCTGTTCATTTACTGTAGGTATATTATCTTTATTAGCTACAAGTTTTATACAGGCACCACCTGCATTTGTTACTGTATTATTTTCTATAGTATACTCTCCATTACCAACTAACCAAATTCCTTCATCCACTGAATTTCTTATATCGTTATTTATAATGTCCACTTTACCATCGGAGTTTCCACCAATAGCACCGTCAATAGTATTATTATCTAATTTGATATTATCAACGCCATCAACTCTAATAGTAGGATGGCTAGTGCTTTGATTTTCAATCTTAACATTTTCAATCTTAATATTATTTGATTCTAAGACAATTACATTTCCATAAACTGTATCTCCAGGACGATTTTTTGTTTTGCCTATTATTTTTCCATTTCTAATAGTCATTTCTTCTTGGATTTTAAGCGGTTTCGTTAATTTTTCTTTATAACCTGTTAGGTCAATAGTGCTTCCATCCGCCACTAGCTCGTGATTATTATAATAATCTAAATCAGCCACTACATCATGTAGACTTGGGAATATATCCTCTGTGTCTTTCTCTGTAAAGTTATATTTTAGAGACTCATCTGACACCACATGTTCTTTTTCACCATTATTATAGGTTATCTCAACTTCAAAGTGAGTAGGAACTTCATAAAATGTCCCTTTCCAACCATTTGTTTCCCAGTAACCATCTTCTTCATAATTGAAATCTCCATATACATCAAATGGAGCACTATATCCACCTGCGTCAAGTTCACCAAATTTTCCATCTATTTTTGCATTAAGCGTTTTTAGTGTTTTATTACCATTAAAAAGAGTAAGTTTAATACTTTCAATGCTGCTCATAACAACTTCCTCGCTAATTCTAAAACCAGCATAATAGCCTTTTACTGTACCATGCCCTTCTGTACAAGTATGTGTTGTTACGGACAAACTTCCAGCTTTAAGCCCCTTATTCCAATTTTCAGCAGATACTTCAGGCACAAACATGAAGCAAAGTGCAAGTGCCATCATGATACAAAAAATCCTTCTAATCACAAAAACCACTCCTTAATAATTTTTTTATGCTTAAACTAGCACTATTCAATTAATATTCGAGTGGTACTAAAGTATTACTATTTTTTTATTATTTTTTAAGTTCCCATTATTGACAATGGTGTAGTCGTCACCCTAAGTAAAAAAGAGCTATGCTAGTAGGCTAGAAAGATTAGCAAGTTATATGTTGGGGTTTTATGGTATAATTTATACATAACCCTTACTAACGGAGTTGATTTTTATGAAGGTTCGGTCTTGGCTTATTGCTGTTTTTATAGTTGGGCTTATTTTTTATTTGTCGTCTATACCTGGGCTTCAGGTGCTGCCTGTTCTTAATCAGTTAAGCTCAGTTTTAGGGCGGTTTGATGTTGGTATCACTCGTTTTTCTCATTGGGTAGCTAACACTCTTCCTCTTAATTTTAGTGAATGGGGAGCTTTTAGGGTTCTTGGTGAAGATTTTTTAGAGTATGCCAGTAATAATCCTAGACTTATAGAGTTTTTGCTGAGGAAAATAGCTCATGTTGTTATGTTTTTCTTAGTTACGATTGCTTTCTTTTTATTGGCAAGTCAGTATACTAAAAGACCACGGACAGCTATATTTATTGCGTTTATAGGTGGTACTGCTATGGCATTTTTAGATGAATATCGCCAAAGTTTTGTGCCCACTCGGGTAGCAAGTTTGATGGATGTTTTGATTAATTTTATTGGTGTTTCTTTAGCTATTTTTATCATCCTTTTTGCGCTATTTATAACTAAGAGTGCTCGAATACAGGAATATTACTATAATAATTTTAAAGGTAAAAATAAGAAAATCGCTAAAGAAAATAGTGATGCTAAAAATGATGTGGTGGATAATAGCAAATCAGAGCAGGTAAAATCCGATTCTAAAGAGGATTTAGATCAAGAGACGAAAGTATATGATCGGGATTTTGTAAAGAAAGTTAATGAGGAGTAGTTGGAGTAAAAAAGACGTCAGCAGAGGCAAAAGTACTGCCTCTGCTGACGTCTTTTTTTGTTTGTGATTCTTTCCCACTAAGATTCTTCCTCAGACTTTTTCAGCTTCTTCATCACCTGGGCATTGATGGTTCCCTTGGGATACTTTCCGTTTTTATCCTTTTTTCCTGCTGGTGTGTCTGTTAATATTTCTATTCCTTCATCTACGTGATTTATAGCATATATAAAAAATTCTTTGTTTTTTACAGCTGCTATTACTTCTTCTTTTAACATTAGGTTTTTTATATTTTGTTTAGGTATTATTACACCTTGGTCGCCGGTTAGACCTCTCATTTTGCAGATGTCATAAAAACCCTCTATCTTTTCATTTACGCCGCCTACTGGCTGAATTTCTCCCTTTTGATTTATAGATCCTGTTACAGCTATATTTTGCTTTATAGGAACTTCCGCTATGCTGGATATAATTCCGTAGAGCTCAGTGCTTGAAGCGCTATCCCCGTCTATCTTGGAATAATTTTGTTCAAAGCTAATGCTTACAGTCAGCGACATCGGTTTATCCTGTGCATATTTGGTTCCTAGGTACCCACATAGGGTTAACACACCTTTGTCATATATGCTGCCACTTTTTTTAGTTTCTCTTTGGATGCTAATAATCCCTGACTTCCCTTTATATGTGCTTACTGTTATCCTACTTGGCTTTCCAAAAACATGCTGGCCTGTGTTCATCACTGTAAGTCCATTTATTTGCCCCACTTTTCTTCCGCTAACATCAATCAACACAGTCTCATCTTTGAACCGTTCATTGAGTTTATCTTCGTATTTAGAATTTCGGTAAATTTTCTTTTCTATGGCTTTTTCTACATGGTTTTTCGAGACATACTCAGCTTTTTCCATCTCAGCCCACACATCTGACTCATATAAAATCTCCACTATCTGATTAAACTGTGAGCTTAATTTCTCTTGGCTGTTACAAAGCCGAGAGCTATATCTTATAACCCTAGCTACTGCACTTTTGTCAAAATCTCTCAGTCCTACCTGCTTGCAATGACTAGCAATAAATTGACCCATCTTTACAATATTTTCTTCTGATCTTTCCATTTCTATATCAAAGTCTGCCATTACCTTAAATAACTTTCTAAAATCCTCATCGTAGTGATATAGCAAATGATAGGTATAATCATCCCCTATCAATATTACCTTTAAATCTACCGGTATAGGTTCAGGCTTTAGGGAGGTTGTATAAACATACCCTAGCTGTTTTCCCAGATCCTCTACGTTTATCAAGCCGGTTTTTAAGGTTCGCTTTAATGTCTCCCAAGCAAAAGGCTGAACTAGTAAGTCCTTTGCTTGAATTAACAGGTATCCCCCATTGGCCAAATGAATGGAGCCTGATTTTATCTGAGTAAAGTCAGTTTTTAACACACCCATCTCATTTTTATATTCTATAGCACCATTTAAGTTATAAAAATTAGGGTTTGTCTCATTAACTATAGGTGCTGCCTTGGTTTCATTGTTATTTACAAGATGATTAACCTTATATCTATTATAGAAGTCTTCCTCACTCTGAGTTTGAATAAAGGGAAGTAATGGCTCACCCTTACTTTCTGAGTCATTGGATTTTGAAAAATAGCTGATATTTGCAACGATATCTTCCTTTAACTCTTTTAAAAACTGTTTTACTTTTTTATTGTCTTCAAAAGAGTTACTAATCTTCTTTATATAATACTCCACTAACTTCCTTCCCTGTTCTTTGTCTAGATTATCAAGCTTTTCTTCTAGCTCTTCTTGTAGTTCCTTTAACTCGTCAAACCAATCCTCAGTAATCAGATCAAGCTTTTGGGAGTTAATTTTTATCTCTTCTACTTCTTCAGGCGATAGATTGTTATACTCTTTTTGACTCATCGGCTTTCCATCTTTCAAAGGTATATGGTTAAACCCTTGTTCTGAGTCTTTAAATACAAAACCATATTTCCTTGCTACTTCATTAAGATTTCTAACAAAAATCTTTTGCTTTAGCTGGATATCTTTAAATATCTCCTTTTTTTTATTTTTATACTCACTATTTTGAAATGATTTGGGGATTTCTTTTTTTAATTTTTCAATAAGATGCTCTATTTCTTTTACAAAACTTTCCCCCTCTCCCCCTCGCGTATTAATAGCCTTGGGAGAATCAGGGTTTTTAAAGTTAAAAACATATAGCCAGTCATCGGGCTTTTTCCCATTTGCAGCAAAAGACTTTGCTATGGAATTAGCATAACTAGATTTTCCTGTACCGCTGATACCTGATATAAAAATGTTATATCCCTTTTTATCAACCCTAAGTCCAAAAGTTAAGGCCTCTACCGCTCTACTTTGCCCGATGATTCCCTCTAACGGTTCGACCTCCTCTGTACTTTCAAATCCAAGGCTTTCAGTTACACAGCAGCTCGTTAATTGCTCAGGTCTTAGACAAAACCTATCATCCACATGCTCAACCCCCTTGAATGTAAATTACAAAACTCCCTAAATTACTTTATGCTCTAAACTTTACATGTGTTCAGCGACTAATCTCATAGTTTTACAGATCTTAGCGCTATTAAAAATATATGAATAAAACGAGGCATCTACGATAAAAACATCATAGATATCCTCGTTTTATTTAAAAATTGCTTTTACTTATATATCTTTTTTAACGATTACAGTTGCAATATATTCTTGCATGTTTTGAAAAACTATTATTTAAACTTATATACAAAGTAGGCTTAGCTAAGTTTTCTTTATCCTTTTCTCTACATGTTCATTTCTTTGATCTTTTCTTTGAGTCTTTCCATTGAATTTTGATGAATTCTAATTCCGTATTTGCCCTTAAAGGCATAGAAGCTAAACCCTAGAAACTTCCTTTTTGAGGCTTGTCTACACTCTTTTTCTTGTTCACTTTAAGTTACCTAAGGCGATGTTAACTTGCCACGAACTATCAGCCTTTTTTTCCCATCAGAAATACAGACTACTAAGGTCACAACGGCTTTTTCATCAACCTCTTCTAGCACCCATACTTCGTCAGGCCACACCACAAAAGATTCATATACCTCATAATGGTACTCTTCATTCAGAAAGTGTAATTTTACTAAGTCTCCATCTTTTACCTCATTTAACCGATTAAAGAAAGATCCATATTGTCTCCCTTTATGAGCAGCAATGGCAGTATTCCCATCTTCCCATGGGAAAGCAGTTCCCTTTACCATGGCAGCCCCTTTAGCAAGGTTACTATCGTTAGCATCGTAAAATATTGGTAGGTGTACTTTAATTTCAGGAATTTCTATAATACCTATGATATTGGTATCTTTTATTATTTTTTGAGTAGAGTCCTGCTCTTGTGGGTCAGTTACACCTAACTCTGATTCTGTATCTTCTGAAGGCAGATTTTCCATGACCTCTCTTAGGTATTCTTCTGGATCACCTTCAAACTCATCCCTAGATTGTATGTAAGTATTTATAAGTTGCTTTTGGTGATTTCTAACGTAAAAGTCTTGAAGTGGAGGGTATATTATTAACGCTAAACCTAGAAATATTAAAATCACACCTATTATTTTCATGTAGACCTCCTTAAATTTAAAAAAGAGGGGAGGAATCTCCCCCCTTAAGTTCTAGGCTTTCTTCAGAACAAATCTAGCTCCAACTGCTATTGAAATTAGCCCTAGAAGTAGGAAATAAACATAGCCTCTTTGACCGGTCTGTGGTAGCTTTTCAGACTCCTTAGGATCGGCTGGATCTTGTGGATCCTCTGGATCAACTGGGTCCTCTGGATCAACTGGGTCCTCTGGGTCTTCTGGATCCTCTGGGTCCTCTGGAGCTACAACAGTAATCGTTCCCATTGCAATTCCAGTGGCTCTATTTCCAGCTACATCATAAAGCTCAACCTCTACTGCGGCTCCATCAACCACCAGTCCTCCAGGCACTACCCATGTTCCTTGATATAGACCAGGTTCTACTTCAGTCATAGGAGTTCCTAGTGTTGTATTAAGATTTTCTCCTGTTGGCAATAAAATTCTAAAGGATGCAATTCCTCCTTTTTTATCACTGGTGAAGGAGATTGTTACTTCTTCTCCAGCTTCAACAGTTATATCTTCAGAAGGCTGAATGTCAGTTATTGTTGGAAGTACTGTATCTACTGTTACTGTTACTTCCTTTACGGTTTCATTTCCAGCTAAATCTGTAGCTCTGATTGTAATTAAGTTTTCACCTTCTTCTAGTATCAGTCTTGTACTGAAGCTTCCATCTTCGATAGTTGCTTCTTCTCCGTTAACTGTTACTATATCAAGGTTATCGTCTTCTACAGTTCCCGCTACTGTTACCACTTCTTTATTGGTTATAAAACCATCTGCAGGAGATTCTATTACAACTTCTGGTGCTACAGTATCCTTAACTACTTTTATAGGAGCTGAAGGATCAGTTTCACCAACTTCAACCACTGAAGTGGCAGTTATAATGTTCTCCCCTTCTTCAAGTTGGATTTCTACATTAAACTCTCCATCTTCAGTTTCTACTTCTTCTGCAATTAGTTCGCCATTATTATAAATATTAACTTTACAGTCAACATCAACTGTTCCAGATACCATTACAGTATCTTCGTTAGTGTAAGTCTGATCTTCAGGACTTGATATTACAGGAGCATCTAAGCTATAAGCAACTTCTGCTCTTAGCATGATATTTCCGTAACTGGAATCAAGTTGTTCAAAAACACCGTCTATTACCATATACGAGCGGTTAGCAAAAGGTCCATCTTCATCCATACCTATACCCGGAGTATTTGGACTATCGCCTACCTGAACCATCACTATAAAGAAGTCTCTATCTGTGGAAAACCCATACGATGATAGGTCAACATGATTCCATTGTCCTCTGACTCCTTCTACTTCTACAGGACTAATTACCATTTCACCAGGTTCACCATTTGGTAAGCTGTCGTAAACCGCTACCGAAAATGTGTCGGCACCAGGGTCTGGCCAGTCAGTATCCCATAGATAAACATTAGCACCAGTTACTTGAGCATAACCATCAGGTGTCATTCTCATGGCCCATCCATTACCGGCATCAAAGAATGCTCTGGCGTTTTCTGCAGTTCCATTATCATACGCTATTTCTTCGTTGAAACCAATAAATGGGCTTAGCTCAACTGTTACCTCAGTAGTTTCATCCCCCACTACTTCTACTTCCACTTCTTCTAAAATGTAGTCAGCTGCGCCAACTTGTAGTGAGTACTCGCCCTCTAAAATATCAGGCATTACGAAATTCCCTTCTTCATCCGTAGTAGCTGAAGGTATTCTAGAGTCGCCAATTAGATTGATCTTTGCATCTTCAATTGGTTCTCCAGTCCTTTGATTTACTACTTGACCCTCAATTATGCCCTGTGGTATTTGATCTAGGATGAAGTCTTGAGTTATTTCATCACCGTCATTAAGCTCAACGGTAGCTGTTTGACTGTAGTATCCATAGGCCTCAACCTTTACAGTCCATGGTTCGTCATCTTCGCTAGCAGCATGGATTAGACGATAGGATCCATCTGCTGGATTAGTTCTTACACTTCTTCCAGTTTCAACTATGGTAACTACTGCATCTAGAGGTAGCCCTGTTACGTCGGTAATCTCGTTGTCAACAGATACCTCGTAATCATAGTTTTCTGGATCTTGTTGAAGTTTCAGATCTATCGTTCTACTTTCTGGTTTGTTAGTTTTATCGCTTTGTTCTTCTACAGTTGATACTGTTGAAATTTGTGGTGCATCTGAACTAGAAATCATCACATCATCAACATACCAACCAGGAGCGGTTACAGATCCATCTGATTCCATGACAAATCTCAACTTGATAGTTTCGTCAACATAATCATTTAGACTAATATTGACATTATCCCATCCACCAAAATTACCTGTATAGGTAGCTAATTCATCCCAAGTTTCGCCACCATCTGCAGATATTCTCACAAATGCGTTATCATAGCTATTTTCACAGTTAAACCAGTGATAGAAGGATAAGTCTGCAGTAGTATGACCTGTCAAATCAATTTCAGGACTCTCTATCCAGCTATCAGTATTGTTTGGATAGTCTCCATCTAAGTTTGTAGCCCAAACATTACTACCTGAGAATGCGCTAGCAGGTCCTGAAGTTGGCACTCCCCACTCCCAACTATTATTTGCTCCATCTGCTATCCAGCCACCATCATCTTCTTCGAAGTCTGAGGCATAAATTATTGTAAAGTATGGAGCGGTTGCTGAAGCTTCATTTGAGTAACCGCTTTCATTATTAGAAAAGTCATAGGCAGTTACCACATAATAATAGTCTTCACCAGCTTCAAAGTCCGTATCTGTAAAGGTAGTACTTGTGCTAGAGTCGATTAAAACATATTCCCCACCTGCTGTCTCTGAGCGATAGATATTATAACCTGCCACATCAGGATCAGTGGGAGCGGTCCAATTTAGCGTAATACCTGTGGAGTGGGTATTAGCTTCTAAATCAGTAGGCTCTCCTGGAGGGTCTGTATCTACACCTACAAGCTCTACATTATCTAAATACCATCCTGGGTAATTCACTGAACCGTCGGAGAAGAAGCCAAATATTACGAATACTGGATTTGGTGAATAAGCGTAATCATTTAGATTGATAAACATATTTCTCCATTCAGCATCTCTACCGGTATATTCACCTACGATATCCCAGGTTAAACCGAAGTCATCAGATACCGCCACTATACCCTCATCGAAATTATTTTCTATATCGTACCAGTGATTTAGTCTTACAGATGCTTCACTAGCATCTCTTAAGTCCAATGGAGGCATAAGCATTTGGCTATCGGAGTTATCAGAGTAGTTACCAAATGGGTTTGTTGCAATTACTTTATCACCTACAACTGGTTCTGGGCCAACAGTAGGCTCTCCCCAATCCCAGTCACCATCTAAAACCCATCCAATTGGGAATTCAGAAAAGTCAGTGTGATATTCATCTGGTACTATTCCAAACATAACCTCGACATCAAAAAGATCAGTTTCATCTAAGTTTTGCCCAAAGTCATAGGCTCTTATTTGGTATTGGAATCCAGGCTTTTCGATGAACATATAGGGGATTGACCCTGAATATATTCCGTCCTTGTGATCTCCAGATATGCGATCCATTGGAGCCATTACCCAATGGTCATCTCCAGCTGATTTTATCCAAAGCTCAACCTTAGTTACAGCTACATCGTCTGTAACATGAGCTTCGATAGGAATAGATAAGCCAGAGAAGGCCTCTTCAATTGGTTCGTGCTCTATAACTGGAGGTTCAGTGTCTAAACCTTCCCTTAGTACCGAACCTTCAATTACACCACGGCCAGTAGCGATAGATGCCACAGCATCAAAAGCGTTTACAAGGCCATGACCGTAACCATAGTTCGGTGCCTCAGGATATTGACTATCTGTCAAAGGAGTTGCAGTTTCCATCATTATATCCTCTAGTTCGTCAGGGGTTAAGCTGGCATCTAGAGAAAGTAGTAGGGCTGCGGTTCCAGCTACAGCAGGAGCTGACATGGATGTTCCACTCCATCCAGCCTCATAACCTCCAGGTACCGATGAACGAATATTAGCACCAGGGGCTGATATATCAGGTTTTAGGTCATCTGGATAGGGTCCAGGACCTTGATTGGAGAAGTTAGCCCGTCTATCACTAATATCCGTTGCACCTATCGCGAAACTTTCAGGATAATTTGAAGGTGCACTTACAGATCCTGGGGAAGAACCACCAGAGGTGTTACCTGCAGAAAATACTGGTAGTATCCCAGCTGCCCGCCAGTTTTCCACCATAGGACGATACCATTCATTTAAGCCAGGTCCTCCACCCCATGAATTATTAACTATATCCGGAGCAAGGGCAGGATCATCATTAGGAGCTAACATGAATTCGCCTGCTGCTAACAAGTGTGCTTGGCTTCCGCCACTTTCTGTGAACGCTCTTGCTGCTATCCATTGTGCACCAGGGGCAACCCCTATTTTGTTAGCACCTTCTGGGTCTTGACCTAAGATGGTACCCATAACATGAGATCCATGGGGAGAACTAGCCAAGTCATAAGGCATCGAACGCCCTTCAACTGCATCAAACCAGTTTCCTTCTGGATTTGGGTTGCTGGGATCATCGGGATCAAAACCACGCCACTTATCTCTAAGGGCTTCATGTTCCCAATGTACACCGCTGTCTATTATACCAACTACTGCTCCCGTTCCTTCGAGACCATAGGTATCCCAAACAGCAGGGGCACCTACTCTATCGATATTCCATTCTACATTATCTATGGTGTTATTTGCTTTTTGCACCGGGTCTACTTCTGGCCATTCTACTTCTATATGCTGGTTAATATCTATTTTGTATATTTCATGTCTTTTTGCTAAGTTTTCTATTACATTTTTATTGGCCTTAACATAAAGAACATTCATGATATAGAAGCTTTCATATTCTTCTACATTACCCTCAAGCTGTTCCTGTTCTAAATAGCTCAGGATTTCTTTTTGGGTCTCTTGTGCTGTTTGTCTTAACGCATCTACAACCGCAAACCTGCTGGCCATCTTCTTTTCGTAGGCTGTTGCATCTTTAGCTAAGTTATTTACTGCATTTTTTGCAACTTCTTTTGAATCAACTTGTTCTTGCATTTCTACAATAACTTCCACCATTTCTTTATCAGCTATTGTTTCTTCAACAGCAGAACTAATCTTCTCTGCTGGAGGCCTTTGATCATTCATAGAAACGGTTAGTGGATTCTTGGTGTTCTCTTGGGCGTAAGCATTTACAGAAGCGAAAGGAGATAACATCATACAAATAATCATTAGGACTATCAGATAGCTCTTCGTGTCTCTAATCTTCATAACACTCCTCCTTTATAATTCTAAGAAAGTACATTTGTAATTTAGATAAGTTTCACCTCCATTTTTTATTTTAAATGTAGCCTCCCGTTATGAACTTATTAGAGAAAAACAAAAAATATAACTAATTCAGTCAAAATTTGTTAAAAACACTTTTTTGTCAATAGCAAGTAAAAAAATACATGCTATTCCAAAATGATAGTTCACTTCTTTGCGTTTGCAATATTGGGTACTTGACAGAAGAATCATTTTTTTCTTTAATTTGGAGTTTAGCGCTATTAAAAATATATGAATAAAACGAGGCATCTACGATAAAAACATCATAGATACCTCGTTTTATTTAAAAATTGCTTTTACTTTCTATAAAGTTTACTCTCAATTTAGCTAATTCTGGCTGTTGCTGTAGGTCCATCCTCGGTTTCAGAGTAGAAGTATAAAGTTAAATGCACTACCTCGTATTGCATTACATAGACACCAAAGTGAGTATCTATATATCTATCTGCTCCTTTTCCTAGAATTTCTTCGATTTCATCAAATGTCTTTCCTACACGAGCTCCAAAGATTTCTGCTCCTTTTTCTAGGGCTATTAACGAAGAGTTAGAATTAGGTTCAGCAAAAAACACTTGAAACTTTTCACCTTTAACTACATTTCCATACCCTTCTGTCTGCTCTATTAGCTCTCCACCGGTTTTTTCCTCTACTTCTGATATCTTTTGATTTAAGAGACTAGCAACTGGATCGTTTGATATAACATCTGGCACCATAAACTCAGTAATAAGGTCATAACTATCATGGTTTAACCCTAATTCGGTTGCATAATAAAGCCTGTCCACTTTTTCTTCTGAGGGTAAAGTGGTAGAATCCACAGAAATAGCATATATCTTTTCTCCCATATACATCTCGTACTCAAAATTTGTAATATCCACCCCACTAATAAATGAAAGGTAGTGCTCTAAGTATAACTCGCCGGTCTGTGCACATAAAAAACTTATAGCACCTTTGGTATCTTTTCGCTCTAAATCTTCAAACCGGTAAAAAGTTTTATTACCCACCTCATAGATAGAAGAAAAATAAAATCCATTGTTATCTCCAATATATACTGTCCCCTCATCAATAGTTACTGCGGAATCGTTAGAATCCATACTGTCGTGTAAATGTCTATGATAAACTTTCTTTAAGATAAGATCAGTTGCCTGCTCTATCGTTAGTAAAGCCTCTTTATACAGGAATATATGTTCATGCTGCTGCCCTTCCTTAGTAACTTCTATGTTCACTTCTGACTTGTGACCTTCCATCAGTTCAAAGCCTTCGATTTTCTTTGCCGTAAAAATTCTATGCCCTTGTACATCATTATGTATTTCGCTGTCATGTAGATTATTTCCGTTATTATCTTCATATCTTATCACTATTTCCCCTACTGGCTTAGACTCTTCCACAACTACATCTCCCTCACTGCAACCTAAAATCATAATAACAGTTAAGGTAAATAACAGACTAACTTTTTTCAAAATCTAATCCCTCCAATAACAAACTACTTTACTTGTTTATAATATTTCGACAAAATAATTAAAACCCCTCTAAATCTAAAATCATAAAAAGCTTTAGCTAAGTTAGGCTAAAGCTTAAACTTTTTTCAACTTCCCCTAAAGGCAATATATAGTGTTACTCAGCTCCTTTTGGAAATACTTTATAACGATTTGCATTGTATAACATTTTTGGGGCCGATGCTTGTTAAATTTCTATTTACTATTTTACTTTTGGCGAGAGTTTTCCTGCAGTTACCTTCTCTTTTTAACATGCCACCTTATTATTTTCGGCTTAAAGACTAGATAGTTTAAAATTATTGCGTAGGGAAGAACATATCCAACTAACGCTTGAAAAATAGCAACTCCTTTTGCCAGGCCGAGAGGTGATACATCTCCGTATCCAACTGCAAACAAAGTAATAAAGCTAAAATATATCGAGCGAGTAAAAAGGTCAATTATTTGTTGTTGATGTGATATAGAAGCATGATGGTCAACTATCGACCCAAGCTCTAAGATTTCTATAGCTATGTAGAGGAATGCGAAAAACGCAGCTATGGTCATATAAAGAAAAAATAATATTAAAATATTGTAAACTATAATAGCCCTGCGACTCATAATTTTACCTCCATAAACTTTGTTGCTAAGTACTATGCAAAAGAGAGTACATCTATGAAAAAAGCGCTAACCTAATGGTTAGCACTTTATATATGAAATTAAAGCTCTTCTAGTTCTTGAAGAAATGATGCCATCATAAGATCAATCATTCTTCCATAACTTTTTATCCCGTCTTGTTGGGCGTTAGCCCTTAAATAAGTGTTGTTAATTTGTGCTGAAACTTGGCTTGCCCGGCCTTGGTAACTTCTATTATGCATGTTTATATGCTCCATATCTCTAGCTAAACCATCACTATAAGAGTTGGCAAGCACCTGGAAGGTCTCAAAATCAGCTCTAGATAATGCACTCATGGTATGTCGCAGTGCTAAAAGGGTACCTGAATATTGAAAATCATAGTCAGGATGCATAACTGCTGTTAAGTATGCTATATAATCAGCCTCATCCTCTCGAGCAAATCCTCTTTGATGAGCCATTTCATGAAGTGTGATACTAGGTATCATTGACTCTGGGATAGAAATGTTGACATTTGCCTCTGCGGTAAAAGGAAAGTACGCTCCCCAAATACCAAGGTGTGACATAACATTAGACATTAGCACCATCTTAGGCTTGCCATACTTACCACCTAACTGTGGATAAACTTCTGCAGCGTTATCAAATCCCTTGTGAGCCCTTCTCATTACATCGGATTTGCCGTCAGGAAGAGTCATTATCCCTAGCTCGTCTTCTTCAATATAGTTTCGCAGATAATTTGCCTGTAGAATCAAATGTTCTGCAAGTTGACTTAAATCCTGAGTAGAGTACTCGTGGACATCATAATCTGCAATTGAGGCAAAATCCTGTCTATGGTAGTTTAAACCCCATACAGCTATAAAGGAAAAATATATTATACTTAAAGCGGCCAAAAGTGTTGCCCCACATTTTAGCAATATATCCAGCCTATTTTGAGGTTCTTTTTTCAAAGCTATAATTCTACTTACCAGCTTAAAAATAATAAACCCAATAAAGCAAATAATTAAGATCTCAGCTACTGATATGGGGATAACACCAGTAATCAAACTTAAGACTTGAGCAAACCTCTTGTAAATTCGGGTGGAGTATATAGACTCCACAATTTCAGGTTTTAAAGCACCGAGCTTAGTAATTAACCACGCTAAAGGTAATAGTAATATTAAATAAGTTCTTTTAAGATGTAAAATAATAATAGATCACCTACCTTTTTATTAAATACTATATCTATATTTTATCATCTATAACTACTTTAAAAAACATCTCTAGTCAAAAAAAGTGGGATAAGGTATTAACCTTTATCCCACCTTAAATCATGTTATTTTACTCTTAAAATCCTACCGGTATGCCAAGTAACAACCAAATTGTTAAAAGTATCATCCAAGAAATAGTAAATGCTATAGAGTATGGAAGCATTGTAGAAACCAAAGTTCCTATCCCAAGATTCTTATCATATTTTTGGGCAAATGCTATAATAAACGCAAAGTATGGGAGCAGCGGTGAAATAATGTTTGTAGTTGAGTCACCAATACGGTATGCTAGCTGCACAACTTCTGGATCTGTACCTAATAGATAAAGCATCGGTACAAATACCGGGGCCATTATACCCCACTTTGCTGTGGCACTTCCAATAAATATGTTAATAATAGCGCATACAAGTATAAACGCTAGTATCAAAGGTATAGGCCAAGCATCTATACCAGTCCACTGTAGGAAGTTTGCACCAGAAATGGAAATGACACTTCCTATTTGACTCCAGTTAAAGTAGCTGACAAATTGAGAGGCCGCAAATGCAAGAGCAATATAGCCACCCATATCTGCCATGGATTTACCCATGTAATTTGCAACATCATGGTTACTCTTTATTGTTCCAGCCACTTTTCCATAAAACAGAGCTGGTAGCAGGAACATTAACGCAATAAGAGGAATCATAGAGTTCATAAACGGTGTGATCGCCGTAATTATCGCTCCATCCTCTCCTCTTAAAATCCCAGATTCAGGAACTAACATTACCAAAAGCCCAGCTACAAATATTCCAATTCCTATAAGCGAATATTTGAGGCCTTTATTTTCCCTCTCTGTAAGAGGCTCAAATTTCTCTACGTAATCGCCCTTATATTCTCCCAATCTAGGTTCAACTATCTTTTCTGTAACAAGTGTACCTACAATCGTAATTAAAAATGTTGAAACCATCATAAATAATAAGTTAGCGGTAGCAGAGACGGAATACTCATCCACTAACCCTGAACCTACTATAGCATCTTCAGTAAAGCCAGCTAGCATTGGATCAAGCATAGAGGGTACTAAGTTAGCACTAAAACCACCAGATACTCCAGCAAAAGCTGCAGCTAAGCCAGCAATAGGGTGTCTTCCCTTAGCAGCAAAAACTATGGCTCCAAGCGGTATTACCACTACATAACCGGCGTCAGCGGCAACGTTTGATAAGATACCAGCTAAAACCACAACTACTGTTACCAATTTGTGAGGCGCACCCAAAATCAACTTTTTAAGAGCGGCAGGTATAAGACCTGTTTTTTCTGCCACACCAACACCCAGCATAGCTACCAACACAACGCCTAGAGGTGCAAAGTTAACAAAGTTATCTACAGCTTTAGTAAAAATATCACGTATGCCGTCGGCATTTAAAAGATTGATAACTTCTACTTTGCTTCCATCAACTGGATGTTCAACTGCCACATTTAACGAGCTTAGAATTAATGAAAACACCAGTACAAGAGCAGCAAGTATGAAAAATAGCATCATAGGGTGCGGTAGTTTGTTACCCACTTTTTCAACAAAGTCTAAAAAGCGGTTTCCAAAACCTTTTTTTTCACCTTTTTTCTTAGGCACCATCATTCTCCTCCTTCTATATTTTGATATATTAAAATTTATTATCAAAGAAATGTAATATGCATAATTTTATTTAACTTTTAAAACAAAAAACAAAAAAGCTTTGTTATCTTAATAGAGCGATACAAAACTTTTTTGTAAATTTTATTATCATATATAT
The DNA here is from genome assembly GCF_040515995.1 of Proteinivorax hydrogeniformans. Taxonomy (GTDB): domain Bacteria; phylum Bacillota; class Proteinivoracia; order Proteinivoracales; family Proteinivoracaceae; genus Proteinivorax; species Proteinivorax hydrogeniformans. The sequence goes on from NZ_CP159485.1 coordinate 1,841,473, forward strand.
CCGTTTTCTAACCGTGGCAGCTAAAAGTGAAACTTCAAGCATTGACAATAATTAACCACTTTGAAATAATATCAACATGTTCAATTTATTTTAAGAGGGAGGTTTGATAAATGTCTTGGTTAATTGGAGCTATCTACCTACTAAATTTTATATCAATCATTACCATCTTGTTTATCGAAAGAAAAAAGCCATCTAGCGCTTTTGGATGGATTCTTATACTGACATTCCTCCCAATAGTTGGGTTTATACTCTACCCTTTAATTGGCAAAACCTTAAGACCTAACCAAAAGAAGATATTTAACTTAAAAAAGGAGTTTGACAACCTTTATAACGAAAGGCTTCAAAAGAAACATCTGCTTTCACAAAATAATCTCGATAATATTTTAGATGAAAACATGAATCAATACGAAGACCTTATCAGAATGAATTATAATGCAGTTAACAGCATCTACTCCCAAGATAATGACATAACTATATTTACCCAAGGAAAAGATAAGTTTGACTCTTTAATTTCAGATATTGAAAATGCCAAAGATACTATTCACATTGTTTACTATATTATAAATAACGACAACCTAAGTAAAAAGATCATTAACTTACTCACCAAAAAGGCAAAAGAAGGTGTTGAGGTAAGGTTCTTATATGATCATGTAGGAAGCATTTTTACTCCTCATAAAATTTTTAAGGAATTAATTAAAGCAGGTGGACATGTGCACCGCTTCTTTCCTTTAACTGTACGCACGTATATGAGGGTTAACTACAGAAATCATCGTAAAATAGCAATCATAGATGGAAAAATTGGTTATACAGGTGGCATGAACATTGGAGATGAGTACCTAGGTCTACATAAAAGATTAAACCCATGGAGAGATACCCATATAAGGTTAACAGGTTCCTCTGTTTATACCCTCCAAGAAAGATTTTTAATGGATTGGTCTTATGCTTCAAACCATAAAACCGATACAGATAAAGAAACTTTGCAAAAGTTCTTTCCTCCTATAAAACCAGAAGGTGATACCGGCGTCCAAATCCTCTCTAGCGGTCCTGACGTAAGAGGTGAGCAGATAAAAACTGCCTATATTAAAATGATAACCTCCGCTAAAAAATCTATTTACATACAAACTCCTTACTTTATACCCGATGACTCACTTTTAGATGCATTAGAGATTGCTGCTCTTTCAGGCGTTGATGTAAAAATAATGCTCCCTGCAATTCCTGATAAAAGGTTCGTTTACCGAGCTACAACATCGTATATCGATGATGTTTTGCGACATGGTATAAAAGTTTACTTGTATAACGGTTTTCTTCACGCCAAAATGCTGACAATCGACGGAAAAGTAACATCAATAGGTACAGCAAATATGGATATTAGAAGCTTTGCACATAATTTTGAAATAAACACACTCATTTTTGACTCTAATTTGTCTAAATGGTGTAGCAAAGCCTTTGAAGAAGATATGCAAAAAAGCAAATTAGTAACTAGGGAAACGTACGACAGTAGAGGTTTGGGCGTTAAAATGTTAGAAAGCATAAGCAGGTTAATGTCCCCTCTTTTATAATTAGACTTTGAAAAGCCAAAAAAGAAGGCAAATGAACAACTAAAACTGTTCACTTGCCTTCTTTTTTTGTGAAGCCCATTATCCATTGAGCTTGTCAAAAGCTCTTTTAGCCCATGTAGAGTCTTTGTAGATAGCCCTTCCCACACCAATAAGGTCAGCTTTATCTTCTTTTAGAAGTTCTTCAGCAGCTAAGAGATCTGTGATGCCACCTGTTAACACAACAGGAACATTTACCACTTCCTTAATCGCCTCGGTTAACGGCGCAAAAAAACCTTGACCTTTTAGACCGCTAATATTATAACCATTTACCCCTCCTGAAATATCTATAATATCAACCCCAGCCCTTTCAAACTCTTTAGCAGCAACCTTGCTGTGCTCAATGGTAGTTCCACCTTCCTCAAAGTCCGAAGCACCCAACCTTATTTGAACATGGAAATCTTCTCCCACAGCTTTGCGTACAGCTTCAATAACCTCAAGATGAATTCGTATGCGGTTATTTAAGTCTCCACCGTATTTATCTTTTCTCTTATTAGTTAAAGGCGAAAAAAACTGATTTAAAAGATAGCTATGGGCAGAATGGATCTGAACGCCATCAAAACCAGCTTTTTTGACCCTAAGTGCTGCATCAGCAAACTCACTGACTATATCAGAAATCTCATCTAAGCTAAGCTGATGCACCTCACCTTTCAAATGTTCACTATCCGCTGAAGGAGCGACAGGCGTATAGCCAGTAACATCTTTTTTGGCCTTTCCCCCGGCATGGTTAATTTGCGCTACCGATTTGCAGCCATTTCCTCTTAAAACATCCGCTAACTTTCGCATCCCTTCAATATCCTCATCTTTAGAAATGGAAAGCTGCCTTTCATGCGCCTTACCTTTTTGCGTTATAAATGCATGCTCTGTCACAATTAAACCGATATAGCCACCTTCAGATTTTTCTTTATAAAAATCTAAAATCTCCTGTGTAAGTGCCCCATCAACATCAGCCTTGGTAGTAGCCATCGGTGGATAAACCAACCGATTATGTAAAGACAAGTTCCTTGTATCAAGTAAGCTAAGCAAATTTTTCATAATATCTCCTCCCTTAAGTGTTTGTCTTAATTATATTTGAAACTCTATGGATATGCAAAGGCTCATAGCATAAACAAGCCGTGCTGAGGACTATTACTATAGACCTCAGCACGGCTTATTATATATTTTAATTATTCCACTTATTTATATTTTCATTTAACCAACTAGCCCATTTATCGATGCCTTGTCCTGTTTTTGCTGAAATTTCGAATACAACAATGTTTGGATTCATCTCTGTTACTTTCTTTTTGACTGCCTCCAAATCAAAATCAAAAAACTCCATAGTGTCAATTTTGTTAATTATTAATGCATCCACATTAGCAAACATCTTTGGATATTTTAGTGGCTTGTCATCACCCTCCGGAACACTTAAAATCATTGCATTTTTTACAGCTCCTAAATCATAAGAAGCTGGACATACAAGGTTTCCGATATTTTCTATGATGACAAAATCTAAATCCTTGCTTCCTAGGCTATCTAAGCCATCCCTAGAAATTACGGCATCTATATGGCACATACCATCTGTTTGAAGCTGAATCGCCTTTGCCCCCGCTTGATGAACCTTTTCAGCATCTACATATGAGTCTATATCAGCCTCGATTACTCCAACTTCCATCTTATCCTTAAGTGCCTCAATAGTTCTTATAACAGTGGTTGTCTTACCCGACCCAGGAGAGGACATTAAGTTTAATAAAAAAGTTTTTTCTTCTTTTAGCCTTTCTCTAACCTTATCAGCTTCTACGTTATTACTTTCATATATACTTTTTTCTACTTTAATTATTTTATAATTTTCCATGTACTTTATCCCCCTAAATTAACTTTAATTTTTTATGTATTAACTATGCTAAAATAACTAGCCTCGCTTCCACACCTGTGTGTTAACCACCTCCGCGTTAAACCTGCTTTGTATTTACTTAATTTTTTCACTTCTTTTTTAGTCTATATGATGCTGGTGAAAGTGTCAATATTCACTAGCTACTTTAAGCAGGTTGGAAGTTAGCACTTTGTGTTTGCACTAACTCTTAAAATAGATATTCAAATTAACTATATATTCCATTATAATTATTTTAAACTAGGTGTAACCTTTTTGACGTTATTTCGTTTATATAGTGAAGGGAGAGTTTCTTATGGAAAAAGACGCCTTAGAAAAAGTTTATAAAAAATATTATAAAGAACTGTATTTTTACGTGCTCTCCCTATGCAATGACCACGATTTAGCCAATGATCTAGTTAGCGATACGTTCTATAAAGCATTCTTAACTTTAGATAAACCTGATGACAGTCTAAAGTTTTGGCTATTTCGCGTAGCAAAAAATCTTTTTATCGACTTAAAGCGAAAAAAAGAGGAACAAAATTCATCAATCGATGACTATGCACCCTTTATAGTAGGTGATAACTCTCCCTTAAAAACTATCCTAGCCAACGAAAGAGATCTTAGGCTCTATGAGAAGAGTGACCCTAACTCCAAAAACATATAAAGAAGTTATTATCCTATATTATTATGGAGGACTTAGTATTAAAGAAATAGCTAAAACCTTAGATTCTAACCCCTCACTTATTAAGACCACCTTATATAGGGCTAGAAAAAAATTACAACGAATTCTAAAGGAGGATTCCTATGAATTTTAAAAAGCTTTTAGAAAAGTATAAAGAAGGTAAAGCCTCAGCAGAAGAGATAAACATAGTTGAAAAAGAACTAGAAAAATATCAAGCTATAGAAGACTATTATGCCGAGGATTTCCCCTTACAGTTAAATCAACAAAGCTTTTCCTCAGAAGATTTGTCCAATGAAAAATTTGAAGACAGAAGCGAAATCAAAAATATTAATAAGGTCATCAACCTTCGCCTTAGTAAAGTAGTCCTTGCTTCTGTTTTAGCTGTTGTTTTGCTGTATGTAAGTATCTTTTACGTTGTTTCACCTATAGTTGATCGGTTTTACTATAACCCTGCTGAAATATCAGAAGGGGAGTACTTCCCTGACATGTATTTTGATTTACACGCAATTACTACTTTAAACCTACCCGGCTATTCTCTAACAGGTATAAAGCACATCGAGTCTGAGGGGTTTGGTAACTATTCGATTACCTATTACAAGCATAATCTCTTTACCAGGGAAAATAGCGTGCACTCTCTAGAACTTAGAAAAGACCTTCCTCATGGCACTTTAACCGGATTGTTTGATTTAAACCCAAGGTATAGTAGTGGTGGCTTCAATATCGTCGCAGACCATACTCTATATGAACGTGGCTTTTATAATGATCAGGTAGATAATATGACTAAGTACCTACAAGAGCTAAACTCCGTCGCCTATGTTTCCGCTTACATGACATTTGAAGAGGATCTCTCTCTAGAAGAGTTTGCAGAAATGAATCTGAAAAAAAGAGAGTTAGACTTTAAGTGGGTGGGGGTCAGAACCCATGATAAAGATGATATCCCTGAAGATAGGCCCAACCACCTAACAGGATTTAACCCCGACCCCAATGACGGTTCTGTAACCAATGACAGCCCTGACCCAAAAAAGTATCCCACCTTTAATTTAGTCGAACACTTTAGAGAAGCTAGACCAGGTGATTCTACTGGGTGGGCCAAAAGCTATGAAGAGCACTATCGTTCCCTATTAAGTTATTTAAGTAACCGCCAAGATGCCGTAGAAGTTTTGGAAACCTATCCCGACAAGGTGGAGTATTACCAACAAGCTTTAGACTATATTGATGAAAATGGTATGAATGTTTTTGGGGTATTAGTACATGGCGAGGTTGAAGATATTTTAGAATTGGTAGAAGAAAACGATCTGATTTCACTACAAATAGATCAAGCGTTACCTTTATCACCGAATCTAAATTAAACTTAATCGCTAAGAAAAGTCCGTCATTAAGACGGACTTTTCTTACGTTTTAATTACTGTATGTTTAGTTTTCTTTTCCCGAGAAAACTCCCGCTACAAACTTATTGACCTTTCTGGCAGTAATCTTTCCTTTACGTTTAACCATTTGTTTTATAACTACAGGTTTAAGCTTTTCTAACGGTACGCTCTCTGCATCGTATTTCCTATCAAGACTAATTGCATCAAATTTACATCTAATTGTACATGCGCCACAACCTAAACACATGTATTCATCTACAGAGGTAACCCCACAACCTAAACAACGTTCAGATTCCTTTTTAACTTGTTCCTCAGTAAATGTAGCACGAAAATCATTAAAAGACTTTTTAGCTTTAGCTACATCAACGTGCTCTGTTCTTTGTCTTGGAGTACGGTCATACCCTTCTATAACTAAGTCTTCTTTGTTAAATGTATGGAATTCTCTTCTATCCCTACCTATTACCAAGCTCTGTCCTGGATGAACAAATCGATGTATTGAGATTGCAGCTTCTTTACCCATGGCAATAGCATCAATAGCAAAACTTGGCCCAGTCATAGAGTCGCCACCTGCAAATACATCAGGTTCATCAGTCTGAAGAGTAAAAGAGTCAGTCTTTATAGTTTGGTTTTGGTTAAACTTCACTTTACTATCCTTTAGTAAGTCGCCCCAGTCCATAGCCTGACCAACAGAAACCAATAGATTATCTGCTTTTACAATCTTTGTTTGATTTTCATCAAATACAGGATTAAATTTTCCACTGTCATCTAAAACTGACATGCATTTTTTAAATTCTACTCCAACCACACGTCCGTCTTCAACCATAATGCGCTTTGGTCCCCAAGAATTATTTATACCGATATCCTCGTAAATAGCCTCTTCTACTTCTTCTTTAAGGGCTGGCATTTCCTCACGATCTTCAAGGCAGAACATATCAACCTTTGATGACCCAATTCTTGTAGCAGTTCTTGCAACATCAATTGCAACGTTGCCACCACCTATTACAACAGTTTTTCCTGAAAGCTTTAAATCTTCTCCTAGGTTAACTTTACGTAAAAACTCGATACCTGTAAGTACCCCTTTGGCCCCTTCTCCTTCTACTCCTAATTTTCTGCCTAGCTGAGCACCTATTGCTACATAAAAAGCTTCATACCCTTGCTTTCTTAAGTCTTGAAGACTCAAATCCTTACCAACTTCTACACCAGTTTTAAATTTAACACCAAGATCGCGTAAAATGTCAATTTCAGCATTGATTACTTCTTTTTCCAATCTATAAGATGGAATTCCAAATGTCAACATCCCACCAAGTACCTTTTCTTTCTCAAATACCGTCACATCATAACCATCAACAGCCAAGTAATAAGCACATGAAAGTCCTGATGGTCCTGCTCCAACAATAGCAATCTTTTTACCATATCTATGTTTAATTTTAGGCACAAAACGACTGTCTGAGCTTAACTCTTGTTCTGCAATAAACTTTTTAATATCGTCAATAGCAACTGGATCATCTACATCTCCTCTAGTACAGTCAGACTCACATTTTTTAGGACATATGCGACCACATACTGCAGGGAACGGGTTTTCATGTTTTATAAGTTCAAGAGCTTCTAGGTAGTTACCTTGAGCAGCCAGTTTAATATAACCTTGTACAGAAATATGAGCTGGACAATTAGTTTTACATGGGCTAGTTCCAGTTTCCACAACATTTTCCTTGTTTATGCGATAGTCTTCATTCCATTTATCCGGGCCCCACTCTGAATTAGACGGTAACTCCTCTCTTTCTTTAGGTTTTACAGGAGTTTTACTGCATACCTTTTGACCTAGTTTTAATGCATTAACAGGACAAACTTCAGCACACTCGCCACAACCAACACATTTTTCTTCATCTACTTGTGAAATATAGTTGGAACGAACAAAGTCACTATGCAAAAACATCCCGGCATTTCTAATAGCTAGACAGGAGCAACCACAACAATTACAGATAGCATGGGTCTCACCTACACCATCTAAATTAGGTATGCTATGCATTAAGCCATTTTCTTCGGCTTTTTTTATTATCTCAAATGCTTCTTCACGGCTAATTTCTCGTCCTCTACCTGTACGGATATAAAACTCAGCAGCTTTTCCTAGCTGAATACACATCTCTTCTTTTAGATGCCCACAGCCTTCTCCCATTACTTCTCTTGCAGTACGGCAAGAGCAGTCTGAAACAGAAAAAAGAGTGTTGTCGTTTAAATACTTAGAAATTTCCTCATATGATGCTCTTCTGCTCTCCCCATCTATAGAAGTTTCGATAGGAATTACACGCATAGGCCCTGTTCCTACCGGAAAGTTTCCTACAGCAAGTGGTGCTCTTGCCCTCCCATACTCCTCAAAAGCTTGGCCTACCTGGGGATATTTCTTCACTAGCTCTTTGTTGTTAACCATCATTTCCATATGGCCTGGAACCCAAAGCTCGATCCAATATTTATCAACACCATCAATTTTTTCTACACATACAACGCCGTACTCTGCTAGTTTCCATAAAATCTCTTCTGTATCCTTTTCGTTTTTTCCACATAACGTAGCTACTTCCGATACAGCTTGAGGTTTGCGCAGTTCAAGACAAAGGGCAACCTCCGCCATCTCTTCTGTCACAACAGGCTCTAAAATTTTATATTCCGGCCGTTGTGGTGTTATTTCATTTTTTGCTCCCCTCTTAGTTCTACTAATTTTGTTCGCTAAATCCAACACTTTTTCTTTTACCATGATTAGTCCCCCACTTTTTTTATTTAAGCTCTAAAACGTCCTTTTGTCTATCCTAAGTTTGGATCTTTAACCCAAAACTTTGGTCAGTATTACCTGTGTATAATTGGTAGATATGCCAAAATAGATAAGGGATTGCAATGGCTAAATTGATTATCCCCCACCACATTAAAAAGCTAGTATTAAACCAAGATGAAGAATCCATAGTTGACGGGAAAATATCAAACGTTGCCCTTAAAAGTAAATGTGTAGCTAAGGTATAAACCCTAGCATGTACATATAACTCTGGCCTTTTCTTTATAACTGGATATAAAAAAGCTACCAACAAAATGGTTAATGAGCCAGCAAAATACATTGGACTTTCTGAATATACAAAGCAAGCATTCCATGTTGTATATAAAAAGGCCCAAGCAATCGTAGTATAAGCGATTAATACCGCGTTTTCTTTTTTTCTAAATCTCCAATATTTAGTCGCATAAGGTATGGTTGCACAAAGGATCAAACCTACAGCTGCATTAAAGTAGTTTCCTAGCTCTATATCCTGAATTGTGGCTTCTATAATATTTAAAAACATTATTGCATAAAAGAACCATAGGAATTTAGCATTCTTTAATATATTCCACACAGAACCTTTTTTATCATCTACGTAAGCTATTCTGGTGTAACCTAATATTATGATAGGGACAAAAATACTGAGATACTTCATCCACCTAAACCAGCCCTCTATGTTCTGCAACCAAAGAGGTGATGAAAGTAAAACTAGCACATAAAAATACGTTGCCACCTTGTAGTTTTTCCTAAAAAGTTCAACTATCACATATAACACTAAAGCATAAATAGCCATCGCACTAAAGTGCTTAAATAACGAAACCTCCAATTTTTACACGCTCCTTTGTTTTGATAATTCTAAAATTTTTAACTAAAAAAAATCACTTAAACCTGCTATTTTAAAGATTGCCCACCTCCTAGTAGAATTTTTAAAATAAAATGAATCAGTGTTCATTTGTGAAAATTATAACTTTACTTTCTCCCTTTGTCAACGATTTTGTCAGATTTTTTCAACAATGAATATATGTTCATTCTAATTATATTCACAATCTTGTGCTTAATTCTAGAATATGATAAGATAGTTTAATCAAGGATATACAAAAGGAGATTAATTTCATGGCAAGACTTTGCCTTACCGAAGCTGAAAAGGAACAAAAAAAACGCCATATTATGGACAGTTCAGTAGAACTCATGGCTACACAAGGATATGAACACACAACTATGCAACAAATCTCTAAAAAGTCCGGTGTTGCCATAGGCACTTTATACCTTTATTTCAATAATAAGCTTGAAATATATACTGCCCTTTTTGAAGAAGCGCTTGATCTACTAGAAAGTACTCTTAATGTTGCTTCTTCTATTCCTGCTACAGATACTAAGGCTAGAATATGTCTTTTATTGCAATCTTATATTCATTTTTATCAACACCACAACCATCAATATCGCATTCTATTTAGTGGATTTTTTGGAAAAAATGCTAAGGCAAATGAAAATGTCTATTTAAAAAATAGAATTATCAAAATCCTAAAGCAACTGGAGAAACCTATTATAAAAGGTGTTGAAGAAGGTATTATAAAACCTTGTGACACTTTCGAGCTAGTCATTTCCCTTTGGGCTATGTTTGATGGAGTTTTGATGTTACCGCAAAAAACAAACATCACTTCATTAGGAGATCAATTCCAAAACTATTACACTTACGGAATTGAAATAATTCTTAATGGCATCTTAATAAAAGATGAATCAAAACAAAAATAATAATTTGCGTATAAAAAATCCTCCTTAGACCTGTAGGTCTAAGGAGGATTTTGTTGGCTTTGGCATCTGCTTTTCTTTTTCTAAAATGTTTATATAGCGCTGGTTTCCTCTTTCAGCCACTTTTTAACATCTTCCTCTAAATACGGAGATAGTTTATCGTAAACCATTTTATGGTAGTTGTTGTACCATAAAATCTCTTCGCTTGTTAGCATATCCTTATTAATAGGCGATTTAGATATTGGACATAAAGAAATGGTTTCAAAATTCATAAACTGTCCAAACTCTGTGTTTTCAGCCTTTTTTGCTACTACTGTATTCTCGATTCTTATTCCGTGGCTATTTTCTCGATAAACGCCAGGCTCTATTGTTGTAACCATATTTTCTTCTAGCTTGACATGGGATGCTGAGCTAAAACCTTGTGGTCCTTCATGAACGTTTAGGAAGTAGCCTATACCATGACCGGTACCGCATTTATAATCTATCCCTTGTTCCCACATTGGTTGTCTTGCTAAAACATCTAAATTACTTCCAGTTGCTCCATACAAAAACTTAGCTTTACAAAGTGCTATATGTCCTTTTACCACCAGTGTATAATCTTTTTTTAGCTGCTCCGGTAAATTTCCTAGTGGCACTGTTCTTGTAATATCTGTAGTACCATCTAGGTATTGGCCGCCCGAATCTATAAGGTAAAACCCGTTGCCTTCTAGGGTGTAATTACTCTCTTTAGTTGCTTGATAATGCATCATAGCTGCATGCTCTTTAAAAGCTGATATAGACTCAAAGCTTGCTCCTTTAAAGTAGTCTTGCTCTGCCCTAAACTCCCTAAGCTTTTGTGCCGCACTTATTTCGGTAACATTTTTGTTAGCAACGTTTTGATCTAACCAATGCAAAAAGTTAACCATGGCTACTCCATCTCTTATTTGACATTTTCTGAGATTTTCTATTTCTGTGTCATTTTTTATCGCCTTAAGATTGGTAGTGATATTAACCCCTTTGTTAATTTTACATAGCTTATCTACTTCATTATAAATTTTGAAATTGATTCTATTGTAATCTAGATAAACCTTAGATCCCTTAGGCAGCTTGCTTAAATACTCAAAGAAATATTCATAATCATAAACTAACACTTTTTGCTCTTTTAAGTACTCATCTGCTTCACTTGTAAGACTGTCTTTATTTATAAATAAAGCTGCTTCTTTATGAGTTATAAATGCATAAGCCATGGCCACTGGATTATTAGGAATGTCACTGCTTCTTATATTAAACAGCCAAGCTATATCATCTAAGCTGGAGATTATCGTTGAATCCACATGCTTTTTATCCATATCATCCCTAACATCGCTAATCTTTTGTTGGGCGGACTTGCCACAATATTTTATGTCATGAAGAAAGATCTCGTTAAATATAATCTTTGGTCTGTCCTCCCAAACTTGTTCTAAAAAATCGCAACCACCATCTAGGGTAAAATTGGTTCCCTTTAGTTTTTCTTTTATATCATCAATGCGACGTTGAGAGAAAAGTTCGCCATTAAATCCAATGGTGCTACCGCATTCTATAGTTTCCTTAAGCCAATCACCTACAGATAAAACTTTACCCTTTCCCATTTTAAAAACCTTTACCTCAGTATCTGCTAGCTGTTCTTCCGCCTGGATATGGTATCTGCCATCTACCCATATACCACTCTCATTTAAGGTTACTACCATAGTAGCTTGAGAGCCGGTAAAGCCTGATAGCCATTTAAGACTATTAAAGCAGTCGCTTACATACTCACTTTGATGGGGATCGCTAATAGTAGTCATGTAAGCAGAAATCTTATTTTTCTTCATCAATTCCCGCAATCTAAGTAGTTTTTCCGCTGTTTTCATTTTATATATCTCCTTTATTAATTTATTTGTTAAGCTGTGAATCTCATTTTTTTAACCCTCTTATATATCTAAATTCAAGTATTTTGCTTACTTTCCTGCTTTTTAACAAAAATATTTTGGTTATCTAAAGATAAAAAAACTCGCTATGAATGGTTCAAATCCCTAGCGAGTCTTTTATTTAATTCTTTTGTTATTTAGACTTTACCCTCTTATATATCACAGCGCCGGCAATACCTAAAGCGCCAACTCCAATAAGAATATAGAAATAGGTCCAAAAAGCACCTTCAGGTTCTTCGTCACTAGCTACCAAGATTACCGTGCCACCATTATCCATACTTGGCAACGTAACTGTAACCTCATTATTTCTACTTACATTTACTGTTTCGCCATTGTACAAATTAACCAAAGTAGTTCTCCTACCATAAGGAACTTCAAAGGTCGCGTCTGTCTCTTCTGTGTTTATATTTAACCCCACAATCACAGACTCATCTTCGTATGCTCGCTTAAAAATTGAGTATCCTAAATCACCTGAGCCTTCAACCAAGTTCCGACTACCTCTAGCAAACACCTCAGGAAACTTTTGTCTAGCATTTATCACTTTTTTATAATGCTCAAGAACAACGTTACCTTCTATTTCATCCCAAGGCATATTTTGACGGTTGTCGTAGTATGGATGGTTATCCTCGCCATAAAGGCCCAATTCATCTCCATAATAAATAACAGGCTGACCTTTGGCTGTTATTTGTAAAGAAGCGGCCACCATTTGTGCACCTAAATTTTCTTCTTGACCTAATTCTGTTAAAAAGCGGGATTCATCATGGGAGCTTATAAATTGACCAAAAGTTTTTGTGTTATCCATCAATTCGTTGCGCTGCTGTAAGCTGCTTTCTACAGTATTAATGCTGCCACGAACAAAGTTTCTAGCATGATTTTTAAAGTTAAAATCCAACATCGAATCCATCATACCTGAATTTAAATAGCCATGATCATTATTGGGGTTGGAACCCCAAGACTCCCCTATCATCTTAAATTCTGGCATCTTCTTAGTCAGTTCATTCTTAAAGGCAAACCATGTAGTATCTTCAACATGCTTTACTGTATCAACGCGAAAATAATCAATAGTGTTGCCGTTAGGAGTTGTAGACATCTCAATCCATTGGGTCTGCCAATCAATAACCTGCTGTCGCACCTTTGGATCTTCTGTTATAAAATCAGGAAGCCCAGCTAACTCTCCTTTTATCTCACGATCAACAACACCTCTTAGCATTTCGTTTGTCCGAAGCATGCCATCAAATCGCTGTCTATCTTCATCTGATGGAAAGAAAGGAATTGAACCATCGTCCAAAGCTGCATCATCTTCCTTTAGCCCATATCCCGTATGATTTAGCACTACATCAAGCATGATTTTCATACCCCGAGCATCCGCTTCATCTATTAACTGATGAAAGTCCTCCATGGTTCCAAAATGGGGGTTTAGCTCATCAAAATTTAGCGCCCAATACCCGTGATATCCATAGTAAGGAGTAATATGAGGTGTGTCACTGTGTCTAACATCATGGACAATGTTTTCAACAACTGGGCTGATCCAAATAGTGTTAACACCTAACTCATCTAAGTAATCAAGCTTCTTTGTAATCCCTTTAAAATCGCCACCTTGATATGCACCGGGGTCATCTTTATCGTACCCCACTCCATATGGGTCATCATTTGAAGGATCTCCATTAAAGAATCTATCTGTCAATAAATGATAAATTATAGCTTGATCCCAGTCAAAGTCTGCTTCTCCCACAAACTGACGTGGAGCGACGGTAAGCTCAGCTTCGCCATTATGTTGATTGCCGTCGGTATCAGTAGCGGTGACCGGCAGGATTTTAACCCCTGATGTGGTGGCATAATCCACTGCGATGGTAATTTCCTTTAGCTCAGTATCAATTTCTACTTTTTCCTCGCCACCAACTTCAGTTAAATCAACATAAATTCCTCTTATCTCAACATCTTCCCCATTTTCAATTTCCAGCTCCAGTACAGCGTTTTCATTATAACTAATTTCACCAGGCGATACATCTGCCTTTATTTTTACCTGTACCTCTTCTTGAGAAGGGGCGTCTTCCTCAGCAAATGCCATAGGCAAGCTGCTGCCAAAAGAGCCAAAAATCATAAATACTACCATTAATATAGCTAACTTCTGTCGATATGTATTGGCACACATTTTACTCTCTCCCCTCACCGCCGTGCAATCGCTTGCATAAAGCTGCTAAAAAAACATTTAAAAATAGCAACCTATTTTTAAATCATCTGCACAACTTTTTATTTTTAATATTAGCATAAGAATAATACTCTTTCAATGCAAAAAATAATTTCCCTCAACTGGGTCAGGGTGGACACAGTGATCCACCACTACAGTTGAGGCGTTAAAGTTATTGTCATCCTGAACGTAGTGAAGGATCTGTGGTTTTTCGTGATATGCTTGCCCAGGCTGTCTTCTTAAGTGCTCCATTTTTAAGGATAAACATTTTCCTATGAGTTGTGGTATGGCCACAAAAATATATCTAAGCCATAAGTATCATAACGAATAAGGAAGTCTATATCGTCCTACCTACGATACAGACTTCCTTATTATAATCTCCCAAACATTTTATATTCCTAGGATAATAATTTTACTACTTCCTTATTAAATAACTCTAAATCCTTCAGGTTAGAATTGATTATATCATAAACCATTACTCTATTTAGTTTGACATAATCATGAACCAGTATATTTCTAAAAGATGCCATATCAGAAAGGCTTTCACATAACTCTTTACTTATGATTGCATTTTCATAAAGTATTAGTATTGAATCTCTATTAGTTTCTGGCTTTCTAAATCCCATATCAGAAATAATGTGGTTACTTATATCTATTACACACTCTATGGCTAAGTGCAAAAATCTTTCGCTAGATCCGTAGATAAAAGGGTCTCCAAGATATTTATCTTTACCATATTCCCTCACTTTTTCTAAAAATTGAAGGTATTCTTTCAATTTAGCAACTTTAGTTAAAACTAAATTCTGGTTAACCATTTCCACACCCCTCCTTATTATCCTTGTATACGCTTAATCAGTGCCTTATTATAGATGTCAGAGTAATAACAAAAATCAAAATACTCCCTGAAGGTTAACGATTCAAACGATGCCCTATTAGGACTATCCTTTAATACTAATCCGCTCTTAATGACCTCATATTTAAGTTGAGGTGGCGCTGTGTGAAGAAGTACAACATCCACTCTCCTATCAAAATACTTTATGCCTAGGTCAATAATATTTCCTTTTATTAAAACTTCTTCTTTATCATTGTGTTTTTCTTTTAGTTTGAATGCTAAATCAATGTCACTTTGTCCATTAGCTCTGTCTGTAGCAAAAGACCCAAATAAATATGCAAAATCTATAGAGTATTGTTTATGAACTTTCTTAATAAAAAGTTCTAATTGCTCGTTCAAACTTTCTCTATTCATTCTTCTCACCCGTCCTTTTATAACCTCTATTAATATTTTATTTTCTCTACTATTTCGCAAACTCCTGCTTCACCTTTACTATTTTTATAATCTAACGGTTTCTGCTATATTATTCCTTTAATATGTATAAAAATACCACTTGTGAAAGTGATAAAAGCTCTAGCAAAAAATTGCTAGAGCCTTTTTGGGTGTAATATTAATCTTCTTGTCATAAAGCTACCCTAGTCCATCTAAAAATCTTTTCTTAACTTCCAAACATTGTCTCCAAAGCTGCTAATGATTGTTATGCCAGTATCGATAAAATACTCCCGTCCTTGCACCCTTGCCTTAATTAATTTTAAGCACGGCATTTAACCATTTTTCATCCTCTCGCCCTTCTCTTAAATCAGCCGTTAATTTAATCTCGACCATCTCCCAGCTCTCATCTAGCAAAGACCGAAGGCTTTCTTCTGTCAAGTCGGTAAAGTATCTACCGCACTTTCTAATACCTTCATAATCTCCGTACTTAAACGATACATACAAATATCCTTTAGGTTTAAGTGCCACAGCAATTTTTTTAAAGATATCCTCCAATTCAGAAGATGGCACATGTAAAAGAGACGCACTTGCCCATATTCCATGAAATTCATTGACCATATCAAGCTCATAAAACTTTTTGCAGATAACTTCTTGTTTTAAATTCTCACTAGCAATTTTACACATTTGCTTCGATCCATCAACAGCAGTAACCCTAAATCCTTTTTCCATAAAAGCCTTACTATCTCTTCCCGTTCCGCACCCCAAGTCCAAAATATGGTCACCAAAGTTTAGGTGTTTAGCAAACATATCTCTACTTTCCTGAAGATTAATATCTATCGTATCTTTTGTGTATTTGTCGGCATTTTTATTGTAATAGTCCAAAGTCTGAAAGTGAACAATAGCAGAATTGATGTTAGCAACATCTACATCAACATCACATGGCTTAAACTTCACTCTAGTTCTAAACAAATATATCATAATAAAACCAAAAACAACGGGAAAAGCAAGCCAATAAATATATGTATATACAACACTATCTGACATGGCTTGACCAAATGATGACAAAGAAAACACCACAGTATGAACATTATTTCCTACATGGGCCAAAATAGGCGCCCATATAGACCCTGTCCAGATTAGTAATAGTCCAAAGGTGATGCCAGCAAAAAAAGTATAAGATATTTGAGGAAGGTTTCCATGAATTAAACCAAACAAAGCAGCTTGAAATATTATTATAGTCATCAGCGACATTTTACCTTCCATTTTTTTAAATATAAGTCCCCTAAACATTACTTCCTCTATAAAGGGTGCAGCTACACCTGTTGATAAAAATACAAGTCCAAAACGTATATCACTCATCCACGCCCAGTTTTCGTTATGGGATTCTATTGAGCCAGGGTTAATTCTTTCTAGCAAACCTAAAACAGCACTACTAGTAAAAACCCCAACCACACCAACTATAAAACATAGCACAAGTTTGTGCCAAGGAATCTTTTTAAACCTACATACCTCAGCTATCTTTCTACCCTTTAAGTGAGTAATCAAAGTATAAATTAAAAATGTAACCACTGCCGCTAAAATATAACTTATTTCAAATGCTTCAAAAAATGCAACAGTGTCCTCGCCACCAACGAAAAAAACTAGAGCTAAGTTGATTACAATTAAAATAAAATGGTAGATTAAAACAATTAAAAGTGAATACCCAAGTATGCCCAATATTTTTCTCATTCTATCCCCTCACCTTCTATATAGAATTTCGATAAACAACGCCATTTACCTTTAAACAAATTATAAAAGAAGCTGGGAGATATCTATAGCCAAAGCAAATAAAAAAAACGGCTTCAATCATCAATTAGATGTTTGAAACCGTTTTGGCAGATAGCAGGTGGTCAGGAGCATAGGACCAAAAGCTAAAAGAACGTGGGTTTATCTTCAATGTTTTTATCCATTTCCAGCCTCCCACTTCTCACTACTCATAAGCGAGGTTTGCCAAACGATTTACAGCGCTTTTCCCTGCGAGGCGATTTTACGAATTTTGTCCCATCTTACCGGTTTTCTTTAGCGGTTTTGTTAATACTTTATGTACAAACAAGTCCACAAGCTCGGGGTCATACTTGGTCCCCTTAAGCTCTTTTAATTCATCTATTGCCTCTTGTTTGCTTTTCCCTTTTTTATAAACTCTATCAGTTGTCATGGCGTCATAACTATCACAGATAGCTATGATCTTACCTTCTTCGGAGATTTCTTTGTCAGTTAGGCCATAGGGATATCCACTTCCATCAATGCGCTCGTGATGTTGACAAGCAATATCAAAAACAGGCTTTCCAAAGCAAGAAACAATAAAGTCTTCTCCTTTGACGACATGTGTTTTCATAACCTCAAACTCTTTTTCTGTCAACGATGAGGGTTTGTTTAAAATAGCGTCATCTATAAAGATTTTACCAACATCATGATACTTTGCAGCATGAAGGATATTCCTTAACTTCTGACCTTTGTAACCAAGCTCGAGCGCTAGCATACGCACAAACTCATACACTCTGTGAGAGTGATGACTAGTATAGTCGTCTTTTGCATGTATTTTTTCCAACGTCTCATTTAGTTCTTTAAAGTATTGATTGCTTTTCTCGTAACTATTGTCATAAGTAGCGTTTACTAATATCTTAACGTCAGTTTTAGGATAAATATTAAAAGGTTCACTGTTATAATCAAGGATTATCATATCACCCTTAGAATAAAATCGACCGGTATCGTAGTTATACAGCTCTCCCTCTAGTATGTAATAAGTCTTTACGCTATTTTCTTTTTTAGGCGCCCTAAAAAAGCCGGTAATATCTTTTTTAAACTCATAAATATTAACCTCTAAAATATCATCTTTATACTTATTAACTATTTTAACCTTTCCATCATCAGACGAGTGATTATATATATCTCGTTCTATTACTTTGCCAGTATAGATAATTATAACCATCTCCTTTGTATTCGACAAAATCCTCGCTTGTAATTATATTGTAACACCGAGTTTTTTTTATGTCTACACCTGCATAGTAAGCCTTTAGGCTTGAAAACAGTGTCGGCGCACTTTTATTGAATTATCTGAAAACATGTTATATAATGACATAAAAAGTAAGGAGGTTAGGTATTAAATGGTTCAACGTCTGTGTCGTACAACAACCTCTATCCTTAGGTTCCTTTACAGACAAAAGCAGCTCTGTTCAAAGTCAGGGCTGCTTTTGTTATTTAAGAAGTTTCTAAATAGCTGAAAGCTCTACATTTTGCTTTTTTAAATACTCTATAAAAGCTTTGTCAACCACTATTGTTACTGATGGATGTAAATTTAAAATTGAAGCAGGAACATAAGTGCTTAGTTGACCCTTTAATAATTCCATTATAATAGGTGCTTTTTCTGGACCCGATGCTAAAAGTAGTATCTCCTTTGCCCTAAAAATACTTTTTATACCCATAGTTATAGCTCTAGTTGGAACATCCTCTTTTTTTTCAAAAAATCTGCTATTAGCATTTATGGTTTCTTCTTTAAGCTTAACAAGGTGAGTTTTTGTCTTAAGATAAGCATTAGGCTCGTTAAAACCAATATGACCGTTAGTACCAATACCAAGCAACTGTAAGTCTATCCCGCCCGCTTCTAAAATCGCTTCTTCATATCTTTTACATTCCTTTTTTATATCATCTACATCCCCTTGAGGAATATTTGTATTATTAATATCAATATTTATATGCTTAAATAATTTATCATACATATATTTTGCATAACTTTGTGGATGCCTGCCATTTAAGCCATAGTACTCATCCAAGTTAAACGTAGTTACAGAAGAAAAATCTAGACTACCTTGTTTATATTTATCTATAAGTCGTTGGTAAGTTCCTTCCGGTGTTCCTCCGGTAGCTAGCCCCAAAACACACTTCGGGTTAGCAGTTATTTTATCTTCAATAATATTTGAAGCCACCTCGCTTAAATGCTCATAATTTTCACAAATAAGAATTTTCATGCCCTCTCCTCCTCAAATCTGATAAAAAACTTTGTCCATTTTCTGGGTTAGTAACATTAAAATAATCTGCTATAGTTGCTGCAATATCAGATAATGTTCTTCTACACTCCAACTTTTTTGGTATAAAAGACTTTCCGTAAACTAAAATCGGTACTTGTTCTCTTGTATGTTGACTATGTCCAACGGTAGGGTCATTGCCATGATCAGCTGTTATTATTAATAAATCTTCGTTGTCCATTACTTGAATAATTTTTTGTAAATACCTATCAACTACTATCAGCTTTTCAGCGTACTTTTCTACATCCTGAGCATGTCCAGCTAAATCCGTCTCCTGCACTGTTGCTGCAATCAAACCAGAGTTAATAGTGGTTATCTGCTTAACTATTTTCTCCATAACTTCTTGTGTTTTTACTGCCGGCTCTTTAATAGCTTTACTACAAGAAATTACATCCTGCATCTTACCTATTAAGGATACCTGATAATTATTTTCGGCTAAAATTGTTGAGATTTGACTTTTAGGATTAACACCATATCCCATATGACGAACCTGATAACCCTTGTTGTAAACACCTGACTTAGGGGAGTTAACCCCAACAAGACCGTCCTCCCTAATTTCTATACTTGATAGAATATGGTTTACAGAAACTCCTTCTCCTCCTAATGCTATTACTCTATTAACTCTAACTGTATCCCTAACTATTTTACCAATTTTTAGCACCTCTTCAAAACTAATACTGTCTAAGGGAGCAGTTACGTTATATATTTGGCCATAGTCTGTTTCTATGTTGTCTGCTACCACAACCAAGTCATTTACCAACAAAAAAGGCTTTTTACAATCAGGCGTGTTCACTTTGTATCCTTTGCTTTTTAGTTTACTTTTAACGTTATCAATCACATCGACAAACGGACTCATAACAGGTTTAAGTGGACGGGTTCCCATTATTTCTTGATGCCCGGCATAACTGTCTGCTCCATAGTGCATTAAGTTGCTTTTTCCAAAGCTGGCTAAATGGTTTTGACTTGTATATTTATTTTTTCCCAGTATATGATTTATGCCTAATTTCTCTAAGTTGGGCAACTTTATAGTCTGCGACTCATTTAGTATATGCTGCAAAGTATTAGCATTTACATCTTGCGGCCGTACCTTACAGACGTCAGCCATAGCACCCACACCCAAACTATCCACCACCACTAAAATGACCTTTTTTAAGTTCATTTTTACACAACCTTTATCTTATTTTTTTCCCAAAACTGTCATAAACCCCTATAATTCTAGGATTTTGTTGACTGATACCTTCAACTAAAACAACTTCGCTTCGTGTAACAAATATCTGTGTCCTAAAAGCATAAACCACTGTATCCCCTATACACACATTCTGGTTAGGTTGGATTTCCAACGCGCCATAATAATCTATACTTTCAGGGTTAATATCTTCAGCAGGTAGTTTTTGGTTTGACAAGCTTTTGAAATCTTTTCCCACTAAGGCTTTTTGTACTTTTGATCTCCTATAGTAGCCACCACCATACACATAGGCTTTATTGTCAAAGGTATGTGATATTTCACTAACATACACCATAGCTGGTATTTCCACTGCCTGGTCGGATTGCCCATTTAATGGGGTGGTCCCAGTTAAGGCATGCCCCGGCTCACCATGCGTAGCACCTAACTTTTGTAGCATCGGTATTGTATGGCAGCTAGTTGCACTAGGAGCATTTATCTGCTTTATTTTAATTTTCAACTGATTTTCTAGCTTTTCATAAGCCCTCAGCAATGTCTTACTATTCTCAGTTGCAGTTATCTTCTTTTTTTCATAATCATAAATAAAACACGGAAAAGCTGTTACCCCCGCAATATTTACATTAGGTAGGTTGTTAACTTTTCTAGCTTCTTCAATTAGACCTTCTTCTTTAAAACCACCTAACTGCCCTTCATAAACTATATCCTTCCGCCCCACAACCTTTAACAGTACATCTTGAACTATATCCATTTTTTGTGCTTCTTCAGATATAGCCTCAGCCATCTCATAAGAAAATACCGTTATTACCTCTGGTCTATAAGATAATATCTTACTTATCATTGAGTTAGGAATTTGTACTAGGTGGCCTACGTTACCTAGTTTTATTTTAGCCTCAGCCAAAGCTATTGCTTCCCATGGGTCAACCGCCACAGCTTTTTCAATTCCACATTTTGCTATTCTCCTAGCTAGCTCTGGGTTACGACCAACTTGCTTAGTCATCATATATAAGTCTATATTATGCTCTTGGGCTTTTTTCTTAATTTCCCTTGCATTAAATTCTACAGCATCCACATCTATAACATAAGAATTAGGGGAAATATCACCTTGCTGATGTAAACCGGTGGCGTATTTAATTAAATTAGGATTTCTTCTTAAGGTAGCATCTAAAAACATATTACTTTCCCCCTTTATTTGAGATTTGTAGCATTGTTTCATTTAATATATTTATAACCGTATCTGCCCCAGCTCGCATAGGATTGATTCGAATCATATACTCTTCCAACTTTGGATCGGCTTTTCTAAACGTTCCTGATAACCTATAAAACATAGCGGACACTTCATATTTAGATTCAGCACCTACAGGATATGGAGCTGCACCAAAGTTAGGAGCATTTTTTAAAACTTCCTTAGCTATCGGCTTATCAAACTCTACTAAAATAACCCTTGATTGGGCGTTAGCGATAAAAGCTGATTTTACTCCCGAAACTTCCTTTTTGTTTATCCTTTTTACTATCTCATCGCCTACTTCTCCTTGAATAGCCAAAGACACCGGCGCATATACTAAACCTCTTAAAGCATCCATCGCTTCAAACCCCTGTACTTGACTTCCCCCTGAATAGTTCTTTTTTCTTAACCTAGCTATAATATTTTTTTTACCAACGATACAACCTATCCCTTCAGGACCTAGCAACTTAAAAAGCGAAAAGGCGCTTACATCAGCACCACACTGGACTCCAATTTTATCTGCTTTCATAACCACATAATTATCGTCAGTTAATATTTTAATTTTTTTGTTTAGCGTTTTTAACTTGGTAATAACCTCAGCTAAGTCATAACTATCTTCAACCTTCTGCCGAGAATGTTGCACTATTGCAAAATCAATTTCATCATCGATACGTATAATATCATTTAAGTTATTAAAGTCTACGCACACTGGCTCTAAGCCCATTGACTCTATTATTACATTTGTAGTGGGATATATAGGTGCATCATGAACTAGCACCTTCTGACCTGGCTTTAACACTTCATTCATCACACTTCTAATAGCTCCAGTGCCTGCTCCTCTAACTAGCATAGCATCTTCAGCGCCAAAAAAGTCTGCCAGCACTTTCTCTACTTTACTTGTATAAAGTGGCCTGCCTAAATCTGGCACTACACCTAAATCTCCGTTTTGTAAAATTTCATCCCCTTTAAAGTATTTATGAATTTTATCCACTAATCTAAACTGCATCTTTTTAGCTTGTTCTAGCGTTACCGTTTTAACCGGATAAGTTTTCATATACTCTCCCCCTTATATAGCTAAAAATCTTTTTGGATTATCTATTAACATTTGATCTATTTCAGTTTCCCTTACTCCCACTTCTCTAAGCATTGGAACAAAAGTGTCCATAAGGTAGTTATAACCGATTCCCCCTCTAGACTGCAAGTGAGATTTTCTGGTTATATCCTGCGATAACATTATCTGGTTTACATGTCCTCGATCAATCAATATTTTTATATGTTCTGCCCTTTTACCATCTAATTGGTAACTGGTTTTCCCTATTGTATCAAAAGCCATGTAACAACCACTATCTGCAACCCTTAGATGATAGTCTTTGTCACAATTAAGGTCTAAATGCCCTATAACAACTTTTTGTAAATCAACCTGGCTATCAGATAGAATCTTTAGCTGTTGTAGTGCTAAATTTCCTAAAGTTGTGTGAGTTGAAATCGGTCTTCCTGTTTCTAGGTGAGCAGCTATAGCAATACCAAATATTTTTGCTTCTTCGTCAGAAATATTTTCTTTTCCGGTGCCGACCTCGCCAATTACATGTGCCTTGACCCCTGTTTTATCAATTCCTTCTAAGATGTCTTTTACTAAAAGTTTTGCCAACTCTTTTTCAGTCATTGTATAAAAATAATCTGGTAAATATGGTTCTTTATAAAACCCAGTTGATGCAATAATATTTAGCTGACATTGTCGACTAACTTTTTGCATAGCAGCTATATCTTGTCCCATGCCACGATTAGTCACTTCTACTATAGAGTTAACCCCCTTGCTTTTTAGCGTTTTCATCTCTTCTATTACGGCCTCTAAATCATTAAAATTAGTGTCATCACTACCTTTATGCTTAGATAAATCAATCTTTAAGTGCTCATGGATATAAGTTTTCCCTAACCTATCCTCACAAATAGCTCCATCTACAGTTTGTATAACCATCTTATCCTCTCCTTTATCTAATAAATCCCATATCATTATGACAGTAATTATCAAAAAAATACCTACTAAATAACGGCGGCCTTTCTACTATCTTATCAATTAGATCACCTAATGCTATACCTACTAACCCTTGTTTTACACCTTCTGGAACAGTAATTACAAACCCCGTTGAAAGGTTTTCTGCAGGAATAGAAATTGCCGTTGCATTTAACATGTTTGCAACCTTTACCATATACTTACCCCCATTATTTTGAAGAGCGTATCCTAAGCTCCCCCACTGGCCAACTATTGAATCCCCTAAACCATAAAGGTCAACGGGGCCTTCCGCCGTTAAAATACCGTCAAACCCATTTTTAAATAACCTCTTTGCAGCCTTAATTGCATTTTTTCTCTCATCTATAGTTGTTAAATCCACTTCTTTGAAAGTTACCCAACTATCAAGAAGTTTTCTTATAGTTGTAAGAGCTTCAGCCATATCCCTCCCATCGGGCAAGGTATGATCTCCTTTACGAGGAATAGCTATCTTGACATCTTTTTTCTCTAGCTTTTTAGCATCTATTAAAGAAACGTCCAAAAGATGGGCAACTACCTCTGTGCAAACGTTGAAATGAGACGCTATAATTCCCACACCAGGTACAAAAGGTATATTATCTGTAGAGACTTTTTTCTCTATCCCTTTAAGACCCATACCTTTGGCCATAATGCTGTATAGCCCTGTAGAGATTGCAGGTGCCAATACTGAGCCACCACCATCTGTCCCTATAGCTAAATCGTTAATTCCTCTTAAAATATTAGCACAGCTAGCACTAGATGAACCAGTCATTACTCTAGATGTTAAGGGATTAACGGTATCAGTATCAATTGCTCTACCACCAGCAGACATTTGATCTACAGTATGAAAAAGAAATCCTTCCTTTTGCTGCAATTTTTTAACTAATGTATCTTCTATCTGGTTTGTGTCTTTAACACCGAATAACCGTAATTTGCAGCTTCCGTTTTGTTCTAGAGTATTCACCCCTTCATCTAATACATCATGTCGATGATATACTATATTATCTTTCCAATAATTACCATATAACATTGCTTTACTAAGTTTGTTCATCTGCTTTAATATATTGCTTTTCATCTTTGCACCTTCTTTTTATTTCATAAAGCCAAGGTAACCCTTGGCTTTATGATTGTTATTTTGATTTTTAAAACAAACCTACGATGGACAAGATATTAGCTAAAATACCAACACCAATTGCAGCTATCGGCCCCACTGCCATACGGACAACAGGTTTTCCAGCTATATCATTTAATATAAACAAACCAGCAACTGCGAAAAATCCGATTCCTGGTGCAATTGCATTTGCTGCATTCATTCCTCCTACTAGTAGAGCAACCTCTAGTAACTTGGACATAGCGCTTCTGATGTTATCACCAGAGTTTCTTATACCGGGGAACCTATCCAAAAACTTTGCTGTTTTATCTAAAAATAGCACTTCCACTGCAATCACCAAAGCTCCAAGGATACCAGCTAAAAGTGGATTTCCAACAAAGATACCGACAACAAAAACAAATGTCATACCAGCTGGGCCATATACTCCTGTGGCTATAGCTGTTGATGCTATCAATGGAATAAACCCGATAGATCTTGCTAATGCAGCCAGTCCAGCATCTGTCATTTGGCCTTCTGACATTAAATTCAATGAAATTGGATCTCCTGCAAGTAATGTGTAAGATGTTGCAGCTGATAAAAGTCCGCCCATAACCATAAGTACAGGCATATTTTTCTTTATTCGCTTAACTCTCTCACTGAAGATAGCGGCTAAATCAACGCTTTCTTCTTCCGTTGGTTTTTCTTTAATAGCAAAAAACAACAAAATTGCCATACCTACTATAAGTCCTGCACCCTCTGGGTTTATGTTGATCTCGGCCCCTTCAGCTATACTTATCGGACTAACCACAACAGCTATTTGTCTTGCTAGCAAGGATAAAATCAGTGTAAACAACCCTTTTTTTGCGCCAAACTGATAACCAACAGCCAAAGCTGGAAATGCAGCAAAGGCCACCACAACTGGAGCTCCTACAGCTCCTAGGTCATCTAAGAAGTTAACAGGCATTTTCTCAAAAGCATTTACCACCGCCTCAAGGCCCAGGTAAAGTCCTACACCATATAAAGCACCTATTACAGCTGAAGCTACTACACCTTTATTTCCTTCAGGCGTAGCGGTACCAATTATATCTGTTCCTAGCAAAATACTGTGAATCAAAATTATGCTAGCACCTAGTGATACTGGAATACCAAAACCTACCACAAGCCCAAAACTCATGGCAAAAGAGGTGGCGGCTAGCTCTTTTCTTGACATTCTCCCTTCAAGGTTTTCGGGCATGATAGGCCTTAAACCATCATTAAAAATAGCAATACCTTTATTTGCTAAAACTGCCGCTAAAGCACCAACTAAAGCTAATACAACTAAATCCATTTTTAATTCCCCCTGTTTTTGTTTTTATTAACTTTGCCTATTTAAAATTTCTCTCACAATTAGAGGCACAGCCACCTCATAGTGGTCACCGGTAAACCCAAAAGCTACCTTACCTTCTTCAACTGCATTTACAATTGCTTCCTCTTTAGGGGCGCTTCCTGGCATTGAAACTGTGGCACATTTATCCCTTGTCAAAAGAGCCATTGCCATACTTAATGCACCGCCACCTCCAGTGTGACAAGCTCCTAAATAGTAATCTGCTTTTTTGCTTTTAACTGAATTAGCAGCCTGGATGTCGGATTTTACCTCTACTTCTACCTTGTCACCTCCTACCTTTTTAATAAGATCAGCTATGCTTTGCTTTTCAACTTGTCCTCCCACAACAAACTTAATCATTTAAATACCTCCTTTTATTTATTTTCAATTAAACTAGCTGCATGAAGCGCTATAAAGCCTTTTTCAGATTCAGGAATTTCTATTAATAGTCTATCCTCAATCATCTTATAGAATTTAGGCATTTCCTTGTAAATAGGGTGACTTTTCACTTCCTCTAATGCTATCTGGTCCATACTACTAACTTTTTCCCCTTTTTTAATCCTAGCTAAAGCCATTGCCATATGAGTAATAAGCATGCTAGCATTAGCTTCTGTCATAATAACCTCGTATTTTTTCTCAAAAGATTCTGCAAAAGATATAATGACCTCCATTATATCCCCGTCTATCTCACCCGCTTCCTTTAAAATGTTTAATCTTTCCTTTAAACTCGCATCCATTTCACTTCGCCCCTTTCAGCGTACCATTTTTTGTATATTAAGAGTAAAAATAGTTTCTAATACATAGGTATAATTTCTTTGCTCATTACCTGTTGTTGCAAGTCTTCAATATTTTGCATATCAAGGAACTGCTTAATGAAATCTTTAAATTCATTATACTTTTTGTTAGTTAAAATGACGGCTATAGTGTCGTCTTTGCTTGCTTCTTGAGTTTTGCTATTGGTAAGAGCTCTGATGTTTAGTCCTAACTTATGTTCGTCAATTTCATCACCATTCCAGATAGCTGCATCAATTTCATCATTTGCTAACTTATCTAATATTTGACTGTAAGAAACTTCTACATACTCAACTTCTTTTTGACTACACTCATAGTTTGTTAGAATCATTTGATCAGTTGAGGCCGGATCCAAAGCAACCCTCATACCATCTTCGATTTCACTTTTGTCTTTATCTTTAAGAATTAGAACATGGTTACCAACATAGCTATTTTCACCAAACTCATAAGCTATCTCAATATCATTGTTTTTTCTTATCTCTAGCTTAGCTGCTAACTTTGATACAATAACAAAGTTATATTTCCCCATATTAAGAGCCTCTATTCTTTTTGTAGCACCTCTCATAAAAGCTAGGCTAAAAGGAATGTTAGCCTCATCGAAAGTCTTATACAATCCAGTAGCTAAACCTTCGTATCTTTTTGAGTAAGGAAGTGGCATTACTGCCATAATTGTTCCAATATCTGCTATCCCCCACAACTTTTTATAGTCAATGCTGGTTATAAAAGTCCCCAAATGCCCTCTAGATTCTAAGCTAATAGCTTTTTCGTCTTTTAAAAAGCCTATAGCTGTTTGAACAGTGCCTCTTCCAGTTTCAAATTGATCGGCATAGGCACCTACAGTCAGTATCCGATCTCCTATCTTTTTACTTAGCATTTCTTTAGCTAGCGCGACAATTGTTCTTCCATTTTTGGACATTAACTTTTTTCTATAATCACCCATTATTTCAACCCCTTCAAATCTACGTACAATAAATTGTATATTGTATTTTAAGAATATCATAATTGTCTAAAAATATCAAGGCGAAATTTTATTTTGTCTCGCAAAAAAAAATGTTAAATAAGTGGTTTTCCGTTATTCCATATAAAACGTCATTAATAATATCAGCATGAACATGCATTACACTCAGTTTGAACATTTTTCAAATTGGGCAACCAATAATGTATAAAAGAATGTGCAGTTACCCTTTTTGATCATGTTGCTAAAGCAAGGCCTAAAAAAGTGCTAGTACCATACCACGGTGGCGAAGTGTAAGTAGCAATACCTGTACTAAGAAAGTAACCGTCCCCATCACTTTCTTTTTCAAAAACCATTGATGATATTAACTGATCTTCTTCTGTATTTATATTGCGATAAAAACCAGGCTCTACCTCATAGAATTTATAGTTTTCTCCATGAAAGCTTGCTGTTAAATATCCTTTATCATCTACTCCTATATTTATTGAGTCCCCTAAAACCACTAGCGCCTTTTCTTTTGTGGTGTAACTTCCTCTTGTAGTTCGGTATTGTCCAACATAGTTTTTGCCCCGTTGTTTAGCCCCTTCAGTAAGTTGGTAGATTGGTTGCATATCTTTGGGAAAGTACCTATCCATAAACCCATTAATAATATTGTTTTTTGCTTTATAACTGCCACCGTTTAAAGAAACAAACATTCCTATGTTATGCTCCGGCAATAAAATCATGCCGGTATGAAAAAGCATGGTGGTGCCGTCATGACCTATTATCCGTTGACCGTTGATTTCATAATCTATAAAGCCATAGGTAAATCCTGAAAGCTTAGGGTGATGACAAAACTGGCGGCTTTGCATCTTTTCGATGGTGTCAGGTTGTAAAATTGTCTCATTTTCAAATCTACCCTTTTGGAGGTTAGCAATCATAAATTTAGCCATATCATGGGATGTACTACTCATTCCCCCTGCAGGTGCGGAGATAAACTCAAAGCTTCCTTTATGAAACTTGCCATCAGCATAATTGTATCCCTCTGACATGTTTGCAACCAAGCTTTTTGGCAATGGTTGTGAAAAGGTGCTGCTTTCCATACCTAATCTACTTAAAATATTTCCCTCTATATACTCTTCAAAGGACTGCCCCGATACCCTTTCTACTATATACCCTGCTAAAGAGGTTCCATAGTTTGAGTAAACTATTTTTTCCCCTGGTGGAAAAACTCGAGCAGGCATGTGGCTCTTTAGACCTTCTTCTAGAGAGGGCATATCATCCTCTGAAAGAGCTAATAATCCTTCTGTAATATCTTCAAACCCTGGTGTGTGTCATTAGATGCCATAGGGTAACCGGCTGAGCTTTGCTACCGCACAAAAGAGTATTTGGTAAGTTAAAATCTAAATAAGTGTTTACATCAGTATGTAAATCTAGCTCCCCCTGCTCCACAAGTTGCATCACTGCAGTCCAGGTAAACAACTTAGAAACAGAGCCCGGTCTAAATAGTGTTGTCTCAGCTTCTACAGGTATCCTTTCTTCTAAATCTGAGTATCCGTATCCCTCGGCCAATAAAATCTCAGTTCCCTCTACTACAGACACCGTTGCCCCAGCAAAGTTATGCTCTTCCATTTGTTTAGTTACTAATTCATCGAAAAAATCTTCTAGATCATCTAATTTAACCTCTGCATCTAAACCATAAGCTGGTGTATGTGCAATAGTACTTAAAATTATAAAAGCAACTACCAGTCCAACCAAAAAACTACTAAAATATCGTTTCATGAGACTATCCACTCCTTAGTTCTTATAAAGGTGAAACTTCAATCAATGGGGCTTGCTTCTCCCCCAATGATTGTTAGTTAAACCAATTAACCGGTAATAAATATAATAGTACTCTTACAGACAGTTATTTTCAATAGCTCGGTCAAAATTACCTTTAAGTTAACTTTTATTTAATAAATTTAGCTACTATAAAATATTGGCTCAAGAAATTAGTACACAATCAGCCTATACCTTTACTGTAAATCTTAAAGATGAAAAAGGAGATATATTGTCATATTATGATAAAGAAGAGGGACATTTATCCTGTCGGTAAAATGAATAAAAAGTTAGTATCACCGTAATATGGCGATACTAACTTTTTTAAACATTTTTTTATGATGAGAGCCCCAGCACCGTCATTCTGAACAAAGTGAAGGATCTATGATTTTCCCGACCGTGATTACACAAGCTTAAGTCTTTTCTAATCTTACTCACAAGACTCATCTTTTATATCTAGCATCTCCCACATAAAATCCATTCTTTCTTTGTCCTCTATCCCAGTTAAGTTAAAGGCATTTTCTATATTTGCCTTTCCATCTTCATCTATTACCACAAAAAGATCTCCAAACTTATTGATATAAGATTTCTGATTTATATTTTCTTCACCTCTGGAATCAACACTAACCCAGGGCATAATAATTTCTGTAGGTTCTTCTATATCTTTATGGTAAATATCAATAGCTGTTATATCTGGATACTGTAATATTCTTTCAAATTGATTATTTTCTCCTTTTGTACATCCTACAGTAGTTTCTATTTTATCTCTCATTGCAGCCATACCACCCCCCTTTTGAATTTATATGTAAAATTTAAAGATAGCTTTAGGCTCTAGGTTAATATTTTTATCTTAAAACTCCTCAAATCTTATTACCTTGCTTTTTTCCTTTTTGTCAATACATACAGAAAGATAGTGAGCCATCACAAAAGTAGCCCCTATAACTGCACAAAGAATCGCTAAAGTAAAGTAACCAGTTGCATAGTTTGAATTAATTATATAGTTGTACGCATCTCCGCCAACATACGCATTTACTGCATTATACCCACTATCATAAACATACATCTTATAAAAACCTCGCCCCACAAAAATAGCAGCTAAGCCATAACTAATAAGCGCAGCTAAAATCATACAAAAATTCCCCCTTAAATTTATACTAAATCAATAATACCAAAATGTTTTGACAGCATTATGTCATTAAGGGATAAGAAAATCTGTATCGACTCTAAACGATACAGATTTTCTTGTTATGGTCACGTTCTCCCCCTAGCTATAAGGCTTTATAAGGGGTTAGTTATTACCAATAACGCTTCTCCAAATATGACAAGAACGATTTACTATCTAAAACTTTATAGCATGGGCTGACTAATTCGTTAGGGGATATGCTTAAGTATTTGTTGGGATCTTTTAAGGTATTCTTCCAGGCATCAGTTATGGTCTTACCGTTTAAACTAGGTGACGTAATATTTTTTAGCAAGTCTTCATTTTCCTTTGGTATAACATGAATGTGCTGATAGTCTGAGTAACTATTATTGCTATCTAACCTCAATTGCCTTTTTTCGTTCACGCTCTCGATAAATAATATTGATAACCTCCTTCCATAATATGCTTATATAAATTAATATTTTTTTCTTTAAAATCTATGCCCTTATAGAAAGATTAGTATATAGGCTATCCCCTACATTTTACTTTCCACTAAAGCTTTAAAATATAATTGCTATGCTTTTTAGCCTTAAGGTTATCGATTGACGTTATTTCTTTTCTTGGGTCGGGAAAAATACATTCTACTATGTGGAAGCTATAGCTTCCTTTATGTTTTACAATTCTTAGGTACACTGGGACTATAGGAATATCACTAGGCACTTTCTGAGCTACTGCTAGTATGGGGTAGACCAACTTATGTTTGGCAAGGGATTTGTGAGAGTTACTTTTTGCTTCAATTACAAATAACGTATCTTTTCCTTGTCTTTTTTCTACAAACAGGGCATCTATTTCAACCTGCCCTTTATTATGACTTAATACCTCTGTTGTTTTTGAATGTGCCTTTAATTTAAAACTAAAACCAGCTTTGCCCGTAGTGGGGGCCGCTGGTATGGCATTATTATCAAGACCTAAAGCGTGACTGATAATGCCACTTGTTAATGCTAAATTCACCAAAGATGTTTCAGACAAAAACGGCATAATACTGTAGCCTAATAATTCTTTTGTTCTAGAAACTGCAGTAAAAGGTTGACCTTTATCCGAAAGCACCTCATCGTCCATTATAAAGAAATCCTTCAAACTATCCCTGACTTTTACTAAAACAAACCTAGTACCTGTTCCTTTTTCAGAAGCACCAAGCCTAAGGACCATAGCATTATTAACTTTTAATTCTTTTCTAAGTAGTTCAAAAGAATCTATTGATATTTCCGGGGCAGTATTAACTTTAGGTAAATCATTGGATAAAAGATATTCTCGAAATGATTGCGGCCCATAAATTGCAACATCCTGATTAGAGATTTGCTTTAAGGCCGCATCCCAAATTTTCATTTTTTCCACCACTTTTATCATTCCTTTTAAATCAGTTATACTTTTCTGTATTCTTGTTCATACAAACTTCTCCTGCTTTTCACATAATTTTCTGTTGATACCTTCTCAAATTCTAATCTTATGGTATGATATGGTAAAAGGATAGTCTATTACTATGCAAAGGGGACGGTAACAATGGTAACTTTGCCACAGCACGAAGGCATTAATGTAGGTATGTTAAATCAAAGTATAGCTTTTAAGCAACTAACTAACAGTTACAAAATCTATTGGCTATATGCAGTTTTTGAAGAAGTTATCCGGGGAAATAGACAGATTCCATTCGAAACTTTGGTTTGTAGAATGGTCGCTAAAAATTGGTTTTCTTCTATTCAGTATAAGTTAAATTTAGGAGCTCAAGACAAGCTTTATAACCTAGTTACTTATATACACCAAAGGTATATTCCAGAAGTTAAAATACAAGAAGAACACCTTCATGAGCAGCTAGTCCACCTGGCAAATACAGAATCTGATCGTGATCTTCATAAAAAAATTCGTAGCCTTGAGCAATATGTGCCATACAGATTATTATCGATATTCTTTTCAGATGAGCTTAAAGGCAAAAAGGACTATAGCAAACAAAAGATAATAGAAGAACTATCAAATAAAGATAAGAAAGTTCTCTATTCCATCAATAGTTCAAAAAGGTATATCGTCGTTAATAACCCATGGTTTGAATACATAAGGCAAAATCAGTCTATAATTAAGGGCTGGTTAATGTATCATTTAATTACTTTTCTACAAAAGAGAAACCCAAATGTCCCCGCAATACCTTTTAAAATCACACCTCCAGCACAACGGAGTTTAAACCAGCAAACAAAATTTTGGAAAGCTCTTTTAGAAGCCCACTCTTTTAAAGATATATATACCGGTGCTTCATTAAATGGCGCTAATTTCTCAACTTACGGCAACTTAAGTCTGGATCATTTTATTCCATGGAGTTTTGTACTTCATGATGAGATGTGGAACTTAGTTCCCACATTTAAAAACATAAACAGCAAAAAAAGTGATAACCTCCCCAGTCTAGATGCTTACTTTGATAAATTTACAAGCCTACAGTACGACTCAATCACTACAGCTATTAAGGTAGGCATAAACTCTAAAATCTTAGAAGATTACTTGACCATAAATAGCTCATACAACCTTAAAAGTTCAAATGTTCTTTTAGATAAGGAGAGATTTAAAAAAGACTTAAAATCTACTATCGAACCTCTATACCAAATAGCCGAAAATCAAGGGTTTCAGCAGTGGGTGTTTTAAATATAAAAAACTTCAGCCAATTTTACTGAAGTTTTTTATATTTTAGAACTTGTGAACGAAGTTTACCATGTGGATAAGACTTCTTTAATTCTTCTAAGCAACTCACTTTTAAAAGCCCCAGGACTCTTATTATCTATTCCAATCGCTTCTTCTTTACTCCAAGTGTATTTAAATGCAACTCCGGGGCATATATTAAGCTTTTGCATTTTTGTTTTAATTATCTTTTCATTTATAGCAGTTAGATCATTGTCATTTAACATTTTATTTTTCTCTAGGAGATTAAAATACTCTCCCCAATCAGTTCGATTTCTTTGTTTAAGATTATTATTTAATACTTCATTTTTCCAAAATGTTAAATAGCTGTATAGTGAAGCGGAAACACTAGTCCATAAAAGATTAGATGATCTAAAAGCAAAGTGAAAGTTAGGAAGTACCTCCCATTTATTTGCTAAATCTAGCACTTTATCTACACTTAGCGTCGAATAAAAGTCACGGGACTGAGACATAGTATCTCCGGGATATATTAGAAGATTTATAGACCATCCATTGTTCTCCAGTACACTTGCATGTACTGCTACTTCCTTAACTCCTGGTTTGTTATCAAGATGAATGTAGTGATGCCAACCTCTGTGATAATCTACCACACCTAGCTCTGTTTCTTTCATTATTTCAATACAACGCCGGTCTAACAAGTACTTATTATCTTTGCACAACTCAAATCGATCGTAGGGGTTTAGCTCAGGGAAAAATTCTGAAACATAATCAAGAAAGTCACTTACGATACTTAAGTCTGCATTGTTAATTAAGTTATTTTCAATTAATAAACTCAGTTTAGTAATAATTTCTTTCCAAGTTAGTACAATAGGTTTTTCTTCTATTTCATAATTTTCATTAAATCTAGAGTTAAGTTGTTCTAGCCAAATATTTTTATGGTCAGGTTTGTTTTCAATAACAAAAACCCAGTCTGGCTTATATTTTATAAACCCATCATAAACGCCCTCTCTATCAGTTCTTTCTACTTTATGTTCCCTGTCCAACCTCTCGTCAGTGATTACAATCGAAACCAATCTTCCTTTTTCTCCTTCCAGACGTCCCTTGGTAGTTGACCTAACTTGAGTTTCAATTGTATCCAATCCACCAGATTGATGCATCAAGCCTTTTGGAATAAGATTAGTTTGGTTTTTTTGCATTTCATCTATGACTACTTCTAAAAATAAAACCTCAACTAACTTAACTGTTTTTATTAAAATTAGAAAAGCTCTTGTAAGCTGATCTTCATGATGTAAAGGCTTGTTCTTATAAGGAATAAATATGTTTAAATAATCCATAACCATCTCCCCCTTTCCTATTCTTTATTTTGTATTACCATTGGTGAAAAGGCCTCAAAGAGCAGCTTTTTTCATACGTAGAAAGCTTATATCAATTTTTATATACATTTACATGGCCTATCTACAGACGACATAGCTCATTAACTTCGTGCTTTAACTGGTTTAATCTTTTTAAATTTATACAGCAACTATAGCAACACTATCAAGTTCATAATTATAATTACAATCCAGAACCTATCTTTTCCTTAAGCACACAAAATATCTTAAAGCAGGCTCCATTAATAATTCTTGAATGAGCTGACAGTTACACTATCTTAATACAACCAAAATCAAGTTTGTCAAAACAGTTATATAGCCTATTCCCCCTAACAAACCCGTTATCAATCTGCGGCTGTTGGTTGACTTTTTTAGTTTAGTTGCTTGAGTTAGCCAGTCTATAAACATTACAGCTAAAAAGACTATACCCCAGGTAATTGACCCTATATACCTAAAAAAAATCATCGCAAGAACAGCCATAGCCTGCCCTAATAATACACCTGAGCAGCGGGCACAAACTGGTAATTGGTAGTTATTGATAAAAAAGCTGCGGCTGGCCTTTTGGTGACACCCAACTGCGTGCCCAAGTTTCATAAATTTTACCCAACTTTTATTTGAATTTTGTACCACAACTTCCACAAACCCTTAATATATTATTTTTTGTTTTTCCCATTCCACACAGGCCACACAAAAACCCAAAAGGTCCAAAAATAAGATAACCTAAGCATCCTTTGCCAGCTCCATATCCTTTTGAATCAACTTCGTTAATCACCTGTATGTTTTCACTTTTACAATTCGGGCATCCCATCCTAACTTCCTCCCCTATAATTATATTTTTTATCATTATACAACATTCTTTTGACAGGGGCATGTCAAAAGCTATAAACTTTTTTGTCAGTACCAGTAGTTAAAAAATTCAATAGCGAGTGGAAAAATTTATATTCTTAAACGGGAAAATAGCCTCATGAAATTATCAACTGTCTCAGGCATTGGGTCTATATTACTCTTTATCCTTTCATAAAAACCATTTGCAGCTAATCTTTTAGATGTATTTTCTATAGTCCCCTCTTTAACTTCTGCTACTAAACTTTCAATTGTTTTAGGATCTTTTTTCATCTCTTCAATATCATCTTCTTCACAGTTTACGAAAACGATATTTTCTTTTAAAGAACTATCTAATTTGTCAACTAATACAATGTATTCATCATGACCGGCTTTGTCATAATCAAGAACTATCTTGAAATCGCATCCCCAGCCAATTAAAATAGAGGCTATTCTGTTTACATTCCCCACGCCAGCAGAGGGGATGACATTAATTTTTCTATCCACCTTCAGGTACTCCAACATAGCTTTTATATACATATAGTCAGTAATCCCTTCAGTAACAATGTTTAGATTTTGCGAAGGCCCAAAATTAAACTTTAAATCTGCTCCTAATGCGTTAATCACTGGAGACAGAGTCTCCATTTTTGTATCTTTTGATAATTCTTGGTCATACGCATTTTTGTATATTAAGGTATTACCATCTATACCTTTTTCAGTAGCTCTTACGTTTAATATATTCGAACCATCAATCATATAAGGAGAGTGTGTTGTATATACAACTTGATTTTGTTTGTCTGCCAAGTGAGAAAAAAAATTCAAAAGTTCTTTTTGTGCATTTACATGTAAGTGTACACCAGGTTCATCTAATAAAAAAAGTATTGGTCTATCGTTATAATAATTAGAAAAAATATCAATGAAAATAGTTAAATACCACTGCAGGCCATTACTACGTTCTGTTAAGTCCATAGCAACATCACCTGTTTTTACGTAAATTTTAAATAATTGACCCTCAAGCTCAACTTGAATTTCTATATTCTCCTGATTATAAAACTCTTTAAATTCAGTTTCAATATTCTTCTTAGTAGCTCCTTCAATTTTATTCTTTGCGGTTCTTTTCTCACCACTACTCTTACTTTCAAACCCCCTAATTATATCTTCTTTTTTGATACCTGCAGCTATGAAAAATCTACTAAGAATATGGGTTTCATCTTCAAGAATATTTTTAATATCATCATATTTGTATGATGACTGTAATTGAACGTCCTTGCTTCTATAATATATTTGTGGTAGAAGATTATAAAATCCTTCTATGCGGTCTCGAATAACTCCTATAGTCTGAATTAATCCATCTTTCCCCTCATAATCTCGAGAAATACCCTTTTTAAGATTATTAAGTTTCGTTTCATAATTTGAGATTTGGTTAGTGCAAAGATTCTCTAGCTCATTTACTGTTTTTACTGAATTATCCGATTTCCATATGTTTTTGGAGCTCTTAAGATTACCCAGTTCTTGCAGAGCTTTCTGTAACTGCTCGTCTCCTTTTATTAAGTCAATCAGCCCCCCTTCCACAATGGTTTCTGAAGGACCTGAAAATATTATCTTTGTTTTTTCTTGTTCTATTTCATATTTTTCCAATTCCTTTTCAGTAAATTCGAAATCAACATGTATAGAAACATCCTCTAAACTCATTCTATTTTTATTATCAAAATATGAAGACCTTAGATTTTTTTCAAAAGAAAGTTGGCCGATTGCCTCAAGAACATTACTTTTACCCGATTCATTCTTACCTATTAACGCAGTGACTTTCGGGTCTAATTTTAAGTAATTTTTCATTTCTCCAATGGACTTATAATTATTAATATAAACACCAACAACCCGCATAGATAACAGCTCCCTTCTTCTCCCCTAACCATAAACCTTCAACACTTCCACCTCAGCATCTCGAATAAAGTCAGCTGCTTTGTTCAAGTCATATACATAGTCAGCTATCATTTTCTTCCTTAAGTCTTCCGGTAGATACTTTTGATATTTTGATAAAGATATATCCGGAACCCGATCAATTAGCTTGTCCTTTATACTATCAAGATAATTTTGGTTTTCTTTTATTCCATTAATAACTTCTAATAACTCCTCACTTGTTGGTTTAAAGTCTTTATCCTCAGCTGCTACTTTAAAACCTTTCCATGAGATACTCTTAGTCGCTACCATTTCATTTATAAGGCTAAACGCTATCGCTAGAGTGTAGTTTACTTTATTTCCCGAGTAAGTATAAAATGCATATCCTTCTTTTATTTCTTCTATAATAATTTTCCCCACCTTAAGACCAAACGCCCTCTGTTCATATCTTACATCTTTTAATATTGCTTTTTCGTTATTATTTAAAAAACCATATTCCTCATCTTCTGTCATTACTTTGAGTATTTCTTGAGATAGTTCATATGTATAGAAGCCCTCTCCACTTAACCAACGAGGAGGTTTTGCTTCCTTTGCTTCTACAACATGTATTATAGATTTTATATAATCTATTTTATCAGTTTGCCAGTACTTTCCTGCCAGTACAAATTGAAAGTCTTCTCCTAATGCATTTACAAACCATCTTTCAAGGGTTCCTATGGGTTTGGTTCTATACTTTACCGTAAACTCT
This sequence comes from Proteinivorax hydrogeniformans, assembly GCF_040515995.1. Lineage (GTDB taxonomy): Bacteria > Bacillota > Proteinivoracia > Proteinivoracales > Proteinivoracaceae > Proteinivorax > Proteinivorax hydrogeniformans. Next base: position 1,880,031 of record NZ_CP159485.1, read on the forward strand.
TTTGTGGTTTCAAAAGCAGAGTAAAGAGTCATATAGTTCTGCCTTCCAAATTCTTTCTCAGATTTACTATCCAGGTAAATATTATTTCTATCTACTTGTATATAGTTTTGCTTTTCCATAAAATTAACAAGATTATCATACTCTTCCTTTGTAATATTAGAATAGGAATAAACTTCCTTCAAAACATCAAAAACTTCTTCTTTTCTGACTCCAAATCCAGCAAGCGACATTGTCAGTACTTGGTGAAATAAAATATCGTAGGACACCCTGCTTACATATACATTCTCAACCCATTTTTTCATTGCTAGTTTTAAAACTGCTACAGCCAAGACAAGTTTGTCCTTTTTAGTGGGAAAGAACACAAAATGCGCAATACTACCTTTTCTTCTACCTGTCCTCCCTAACCTTTGTAAAAATGAAGAAACAGTATTAGGAGAGTCTAGCTGCAAGACCACATCTAAATTACCTATATCTATTCCCAGCTCCAACGTACTGGTTGCAATAATGCATGTGTTACTACCAAGCTTAAATCGCTCTTCAGCTATTTCCCTAAATCTTTTATCAATAGAAGAATGATGTACAAAAGTGTCTATCCCACTTTCTTCTACTTGATTCTTTATATTCTCAGCAGCACTCCTGCTATTTGAAAAAAACAGCGCCTTCTTACCAAAAATCCTTTTACAAACTTCCTTGCCAAAATCCTCTCCCTTGTCAACAACCTTTATTTCTATCCTCTTTTTGCCTTGAGTCTTCGGTGGATCTACTGTTGTCAGTTTTCTTTTACTACTTCCCTGCATCCACCTTCCAATTTTATCAGGGTTCCCTACTGTTGCTGAGAGTCCTATCCGTTGAATATCATGATCAGAATATTTTTGAATTCTCTCTAGAACCGACATTAAATGAACTCCTCTTTCACTCCCCGCAAAAGAATGTACCTCATCAATCACCATAAACCTAATATTTTTAAAAAACTCATCATTGTTAATTCGCTTGTTCATTAACATAACTTCTAATGATTCTGGAGTTATCATCAATATATTAGGAGGGTTTTTAAACGATTTGATTTTTTCATATGAAGATACATCACCATGCCACTTAAAAACATTTCCATATACAAAAGAAGAAAGCCCCCTCAGTCTTTCTTCTTGATTATTTAGCAACGCCTTAATCGGCGATACATAGATTACAGATGTGCTTGTGATCTCTTCATTATAGATAGTATGCAATATAGGAAAAAAGGCAGCTTCTGTTTTGCCCCCAGCTGTTGGAGCTAAAACTATAGCATTTTTTCCGTTAATTATTTCTGGTATTGTCATTTCTTGTACTGCCGTTAATTCTTTCCACCCAAGCTTGTTGATAATTTTATCCTTTAACGGCTGGCAAAGCATATGAAAATTTGACATAAAATCACCTACAATAACATGATATCAACCTTTGCTAAAAATTCACAATATGTGCTGTGCTTTTCTCTGTATCTTCCACCATGTTCCTTACCTCGTCGTCAAATACGAATTTTTCCTCAGGTACATAGTCCTCATACATTTCACTTTTATCCAGTATGTCCACCAGCTTTCTTAAAAAACTTCTAGGACTTATGTTGATTTCACCACCAAATCCCTGGGACATATCGGTAATGAACCTCTCTAAAAATTCATTACTAACTTTTTCTTCCGCCGACCAACTGTTAACCTGCCCGTGAATATCCCTAACTTTTTTTGCAACCTCACGTAATTTCTCCCTATTAAAACCGTCTAAAAACATTACAGGTTGTCTTAAATTCTTAAATTCATTATCTCTTTTAACATCCAGCCGCTGGTCTAAAGGATCTAATGCTTTAAATCCTTTTTCACTCTCCATAAGATCGGTGGTCCCTGTATAAAGGAAAAAACAGTTATTAAAATTACCTTTGTCAGTTTCATCTATAAACAACCTTAAGTTTTCATAAGCATTATTTCTCATGTTAGCTGTTTGCAATTTTTGTACAGTTTCAACTTCATCTAAGATTACCACTATCCCCTGATAACCAGCAGATTTTATCATGTGTAGCAGCGCTCTAAAAAATTCAAACGAGTTCGCTCTACTTACATTTCCTACTACACTAAGCTGTCTTTTAATATCTGCACTTACTTTTTCTCCTTTTAACCATGCTATCGCTCCCTGTGCTAATTTGGAATCCCCCGCGTATTTAGCCTTATAAAAGGATCTAATAGCATTGGCAAAAGAGTTAGCAATAGAGCCAACAACCTGTAATTCATCATCAATTCTTTTTCCTATTTCTTGTTGAAATTTTTCTTGATCCTCATCTGGATCTAAGTCAGCTATTTCAATAATTTTTTCTTCTATATTAGATAACCATTCTTCTAATAGTAGAGAAAAAGCTGGAATCTCTTTATTTGATCCTATTCTCATTCCACCCATTATCTTACTGTATAACTCTTCAAACTTATGAAGGGGTGCCTCTTGTGAAATAACAACAGAAGATACTACAAACTGCCTTTGAAACGCCTTCTCCCTTACGCTACTACTAAAAAAGGTTTTACCAGACCCATAATCACCAATGATAAATTTAAAAGATCCGCCCCCCTCTTCTACCTTATTTAACTGGTTAGAAATTTCATTTAACTCATCGTCTATTCCTACAGCTATCTTATCAGTCCCTTCCGAAGGAACCGTTCCATTTCTTAAAGAATCAATTATTGCAACTAGTGAGTTTCCCATTATATCTCCTCCCTTAAACCACTTTCCTTAAATTTATACATAATAACATCTCCCACTGATTGAACCTCAATAATATCCAGCTTATCTTTTTTCAATTTCTTTACTAACCTCTTAATCTTTGAATCCAAAAGTCCCGCTGATCCCAATTCATTGACAAGTTTTTGCTCAATATCTGATGTGGAAACAAAGCTGTTTTTCAATGAATATAGTGTTTCTAATATAATCTTTTCTTTTTTTGTTGGTCTGAAACTGATATCTAGTCTTAGCCCATTCTTTAGCACCACTGAATCAGTTTTTTTAATCTGAGGTATAGCTGGTTTTGGGCTTTTTGATCTAGCTACTATTAACGGCACTATAACTTCTTCAATGCTAGCTCCCCCATGGCTATAAAAATGTTTTTCGCCACCGCCCTTAAAATATCCCTTATTGTCATAAGTCAATAAAAGTTTTTCTCCACAATCCAAATTATCACCATCGGTTAGTTCTATGCAATTCCCTAAGCTAACACCTTGCTCTGCCCTCAAATATCTATACTTACATTCTTTTATCCCGTCTACTTCTCTTAAGCTCTCATACTGATCTACCCTCATTAACCCATGATCAGAAGCTACCACTATGTCATCTTCATCTGGTATCTGATTAAGTAGGTTACTAATGGTACCTTCAAAAACTTTTCTCTGCTTATCATAAAAGAGATAAAAATCTTCGGTAGCTTTATGTCCGTCTTTATCAAACATGTTGAATACAAATATATTGTATTTTTTATCCTTTAATATGACTTCTTGTATTTCTTTTTGATTTTTAACACTTTCTGATTTCGTCAAAAAAGCAACTTCTTCTCTATGCTGATTTATAATTGATGAATAAATAGCATCTCTTGAAATTGAAGTTATCGACGGCAGTAATGAAAAAGAGTTGCCAACTTCGATATTTCTGTTTTTAAATGCTTTCTCAAAATAGGGCCTTACTATGTAATGCCAAGCATCATACCTCATGCCATCAAAAACCAAAACAAAAATCTTTCCGTCCTCTTTTTTAATAATATCCCCGATATCATTATTTAAGATAGGCCTAGAACTGCCCACTTGCCCCTGGTTCCACTTGGGATAATTCTTTTCTAAAAACTTAGCAAAAACAGCCCTATAACTGTTTAATACTTTATTAACCCTAACACTAATCTTTTGATACCTGCTTTTATCTATAAGGGCGTGATTATCTAACTGCCATATTTCTGATAAACGATACTGCATATCAAAAAGTGTTGTTTTATACAAAGTTTGCCATTTTCTATAATCCTCTTCCTCAATTACCTGTTCAATACCCGTTTCAGCTTTACTAATCTTATCCAGTAAACTTAAAATTTTATTGAATAAGCTAAGCAAATTGTTTATGTTAGTAGATCTATACTGTACTGTTTCCTCTAATAAATTTTTTAGCTCCAACAAGTCACTATTTTTATATTTATAGACCCTTTTAGCTCCTTCTAAGTTATATCCAGCTAATAAGTCCTTCATGGCTTTCAAAATTGTTATAAAATTGACGTTGCCTTCCCGGATTTCCACATGAGGATTGTTAATATTGGAAAATTCTATCCCGGAATTTGAAACAATCTTTTCTGCCCAATCTATTTTTTTATAGAAGTAACTTTGATTTTTTTTACCGATAAGATCAGCAAGCTCAATAAGTTTGCCAAGATCCGGCACTAGCTCATTATTGTATTCACTTTTTAAAACTAACTGCAAGTTAATTTTATTAAGCCTTCCATACCTCTGCAACACCTTTGAAATCCACACTACTTTTTCTAATTGATCAAAGGTATCTTTTTTTATAACATCCACAGTAACACTGCCATACTCTCTAAAAAGATTAACAATCAATCCTTTTAGATTACTATTAGCTTTTATATTGTCGGGACTTTGATATAAATCTATTAAAGCTTTATAAAATAGAAAACAATCCCCTTCATCTGCTACATTGGTGCCATCGACCCCAGTCAAAGCCGATACTAATATTTTCAATATATCTTTTTTACTTAGCTGACTTTTCTTTAAACGCTTACTATAATCAATAATGTCACTAAAATTTCTTTGTATATCTTCTTTATCAAACTCATTAATGTATTCATTCCAGTTAAGTCCTGGTTCCACTTGGTTCATTACATCTTGTATGGTAATACTATGGACCTTTTTATTTTCTGAACGTCTAACAAAATCTAAAACTTTTTTATGGTTTTCTTGCCCTTTAAATAATAAGATATAGTTCCTATCATTTTTATGCTTAATGTGTTCATACTTAGCTCTGAATACCACATTATTTTCCATAGGAATAATGCTATGAGGATACAGATGCAAATCTATATCCTCATAGCCCTCAAAAAGCCCGCACTCATCCTGTATACAAAGGAGGTGGCTTTCTAAATTATTAAGTCGTTCAAGATATTTTTGTAAACTATGCTTAAATATTCCACTCATATAATCACCTAGTTTTCATTTTTTAAATCTGTAAACTTAATATAGTGATTTTGGCTTACCTCACCATTGCCCTCCAGCAGTCTAGTGAATTTCTCAATCATTTCGCGCTTAGAATACGGCTTATCTTTAAATACTTCAACCAATTTGCTAATATCCCTAGGAATGATATTTATATCAACTTGTAAAGCTTTATCAATAAAGGGAATGACCTCGGCATTACTCATTAAAAAATCTCTATACTTTTCAACTCGATTATTATTTAGCTCAATTTCATACATATTCTCGACTTTCTCAACCACATACTGCTGTTCACCAATCTCCCTTAAACTATTTATATACTTATTTACTTTGTCCTTGTTAGCTTTAGAGTTTAGTTCATCTATATATCCTTGGATTGCTTTGTTAACTGCAGGTTCAAAATAGCCCTTGCCTCTGATCTCATTTTTCTGTCCTAACTTAAAATTACATAAACAACAAACTTCACCATCATTAAACCTGTTAATAGGTGTTTCTTTACACTCAAACCTCAATTGTCTATTAATATCTTCTTCAATGTTAATATAATCATAATCCATGTTGATTTTTGTTATACTGCTTAGGCTGGATAAGAATCGATAGTTATCACTAATCTTTAAATCTTTAAGTTCTTCAAACTCAATTTGATTATTCTGCTCACTATGTTCTTCAATATATTTTGACTTGTACTTTTCCTCAAACAGCCTAAATTTCTCGTTTATATTAGTTACACTATTACCCCAAATTAACTGATCTCCGTTTTTCATTAGTTCTTTTATTTCATCAGTCAACTGAAATAAATCCTGGTATTGCGGTTTTTGGTATATATGCTTTTTATAGTCTTCAATTTTTCTATCTATAGATATAATATCAGTTAATATATCTGACTCTACCCAATCCATAAACTGGATACATTTATCATAGTTTTCTTTTACAACGCCATTTAATATGTCCTTTTTATTTTGGTCTACAAAATACTCTAAGCCATCTTTAGAACCATTACTTTCTTCAATAGTTTCTAAAATATCCTGCATGTATTCCACTAGTCTATAAGTTTGTTCAAAATCTTCTTTTTTTAGCCCCAATTCATCTCTTTTTGCTAACAAAATATTTATACTTTCAGTCAGCCTATTTGCTAGTCCTTGCTTATACTCTAATAGCTCTTCCCAAAACTCTTCTTGAAAAGCCAAATCCTGCTTTTCATACCTTTTATCAAAAAATAATTTGGCTATTCTCATTAACCCCTCATAATAAACATCATCCACAAACTCCCCCATTTTAAACTTGCTTATAGAACTGCTTAAAGGAGCTTTAATTTCGGAAAGATTAATGGGCTCATCATACTTTAAAGGAATTAAAAACCCTTTTTTAATCAGCATAGCCATTAGAATCTCTGTAGTGGATTTATCTGGCCCATATTCAGACTTCCTAATTTTTTTGTACAATTCCCCGTATGATATTCCTTCAACTCTGTCTTCCAATTCTTTAACAACCATTTTTACAAATTGATTATTATTAAAATCAACACTAAATTTAAATGCTTTCTCTTGTTCTTTGACACTACCAAACTTTTTCACTACATTCTCAACTATACCTTTTTCCAAGCCTGTAAGTTCAACTTTATCTCCAAAGATAAACTCATTTATAAACCTGTTAGTAGAGTTATCAGTTAGTCCTAAAAATTCATTTGGCGCTATGAATTGGTTTTTATCAAATACTTGGCTCAAAACCTTATCTAAAACTAGTTTTACAATTCTATTTAAAGATTCATTTCCATAAGAAGAAATATCAACATCCAACTTACCTTCTACATTATAGAAGGTACCGCCTAGATATAAACCTTTTAGGACCTCAAAAACTTCATCTTCTAGATTAAGTTTTTTCTCACCCACCTTATCTAGCATTTCTTTGGCCTCTTTTGAATGGGTCTCTTTATACTGTTTATCTAACTCTTTATAAAGCTCAGTATACGCATGAAATTCTCTTAATTTATCTTTTCTCTTTTGCTCCTCTTCCCTATCTAACTCATCAGAAGGCAACCAGTAAATAATGGACTTCAACAGCCTTTTCTCAGTTTCTTTACTTTCTTCTTTCTGAGCAAATAATGATACCTTTTGATTACCACTGTTCAAAGCATTTAACCCTTGGTCTATAAATTCTTTTTGCTTTTTTTGATCAAAAATAGTCCCTATATAAAGATAGTAGTCAGTTTCTTTATCTTTTAGTCCTCGTAAAGCTGCAGAGAGGTTTTCCTTTGAAGCTATTTTATTTAACTCATTAAATTGGATAACACCATCTCTGTTCGTATGGTTCCACCTTACTCTCTGACCATAAGGCTCATCAAACATCTGACTAATTGGTATCGGATCTTGGTTTAACGTTTTTACAATTTCCGGGACAATAGAAACTATTTTACTACCATCTACATTGGTCATCAGAGGTTTAATTTTTTGCTTAATTTTGTTAGAGATACTAACATCTTTGTTTACATAATAAACGTTACTCCCAACATCAGCATCACTATTTTCTTCGCCTATCTCAATATACTCACCTTCATCGTACATTTTCTTTAAAATCTTATTCACTTTAGCTTCTGCAAACTCTTTTTCTAATTTAGGATACTGTATCATATAAGTTAAATCTTTTACCGTATAATTTTTTTCTAACTCATTAATTTTTAACAAAGTCAGCAAGTCTATTAACTTAGCTGCCATTTTTCTATCATCATCATTATCCTTAAATAGATCCTTAACCTTACCATTACCAAGTCCTTCAGGCCCCATATAATAAGAATATATAGAGTCAAAGTATTCTCTCTTATCGCTTAACTCTCTAATTCTTTCCTGGAAATGGCTAAAGATCTTATCAGGCGTAACCATCTGTAGATAGTTCTCATCCATAATTCCCTGAGATCTGCCACCGTCGTCGGCGTTACCTTTAACCTCACTTAAAACAAAATCAACTATCGAGCGCTGTCTTGACAAAAACCTTACCGACTTTGACAAAATTTCTAACGTCTCAGGATGTAATGGATATATTTTCTTAAAGGTTTCTTTTTCCACTTGTTCAAAGGCGTTATATTTGTTTGATAAAAGGTGAAACGCCTCCTCAACTTTATCTGGTCTAGTTTTTATAACTAATCTTTGGTCAATAATTTCTTCTACATCGTCGATTTTAAGAAAGAAGTGGTTTTCTGTAGGAAACCTATCTTTCATAAGATCGGTTACATTGGGAACCGTTATATCTTCAAGTGCAGAAAGAAAGGACCCCACTATCCAAGCAGGTATAACTCTTCCGTTACGTTCAGTAGAGGAGTTCTCCAAAAATGTTTTTAAAAATAACGCATCGTCTCTTGCATTGCCGCCTCGATCCATAAGGTACTCTGACAGCTCATCAATCAGCACAAGGATTCCGTCATATTCTTCTTCTGCTAGCCATTTATATAGATAGTCTAATTTATCTTTACGGCCCCTGTCTGGATTGAAAAATGTTATTTCTTCTGCTTCTATAAAAGCTTGTATTAGCTTAGTTATAGAACGGTCATCATTCATACTTTGTTTAAAATCAGCCCAAGTTTTAAATTTATTGTCAGTATAACTACTGACAAACTCATCTACTTTATGCTTGTAATTGACATTTGCCATAATAGCTTCTTCAAACTTTATAATAAAATAACTATTATCTGTAAAAGGAAAACCAGTAATCTTTTCAGCGGCTGAAAAAAACATTTGCTCTAGCGAAACTCCTGGTCCACCTTCTTCCGCCATCAAAGAAACAACAAATACTTTTTTATCCATAAAATGTGTTTTTGCTTTTTGTAGGGTGTCATTGTCTGTTTTTAACAAATCAAAAGCAGCATTACTCTTTACTAGAGCACCTAGAACCGTCATAAAGTGTGACTTACCAGCACCAGGAAGGCCAGAAATTAAAAAACCCTGCCCTTTATCTTGAAAATTAGTCACTTTGTAAAAAAAATTATCCAGATTTTTCTCCACGCTACCTGTCATAACATAACCTTTCAATAAACTTTCAAGCTTATCTTTATCAGCTGTATCCGCCATATTATCTGTAAGCCTTACAATTTTATCTATATGAGGAACTTCAACTATATCCCTTACTTTCATCTTATCCCCTCCCAAAAAATTACTATAATTTTATCTTTTTATAAGCCCTTAGTGGCAAGCCTTTTTCATACTCTGTTGGTACAACTACTAATGCCTTCTTTTCACTTAACGTCACCTTATCCAGTATCTTAATCCAACCAATATAATCCTCTGATAACAAAAACTCCATATGATCAAATACTATTAAGTTTTTATTTTTATATTCTCTCTCAACTAAACCGCTAAAGATTTCTTCTGCATCAGCTCTAAACTCTTCAGAAAACCTCTCATACAATCTTAATTTTTCATCTGCTATCTTTTGTTGTACATACATCCCCACATCTATGTAGTGGTTTTTTGCGTTAGCACCATAAACTTCGGTTAAGTATTTTTTGACCAATGGTGTTTTGCCACTACCGTGGTCTCCTAAAATAAAAAGCATTTTACGGTGTCCCATACTATCTAGAGCTTTTTTAATTTTATCCGTCATCTTCAACCACCTTCTTGCACAGACTTTCAAGACTATCTAATGCAAACTGGTATTTTGCATTGCCCCCCATATCGTACCGTTCTATAAATCCTTTTTCTGTCATCCATTTTATATATCGCTTTTTGACTAAATCATTAACTAGAAAATACTTAAAAGTATCACAACCTAGCACTTTTTCTACATCAGGCATTTTATTACCCTTTATATGCAAAAATTCGTAGCAAATACTAAATAGTATCCCCTGATAAGATGGCCTGACATTTTCGTTTAAATAAAAAATCTTCATATTCTTATCCCGGTCTTTTTTACACCTAACTATGCCAAAATCTTGGAGCACTGTATTAACTACAGAGAAGGTTTTCTTATAAGAACTTTCTTTAGCTTTAGGCATAGCTTCCTTAAATACACTTAATAGCCTCTCATCGTCTATTTCTGCAGGTATATCTCCCTTATAAAATCCCTTTACTACCTCTCCTACAGCGTCGGAGGTGGTGCATACAATAAAGTAGAGAATCTCTTTTTTGGTTTGATAGCTCTCAACACCATTTATATATTGGAGTAATGGGGAATAAATCACTGTGTCCCCATCTAACTTCAAAAAACGCTGAATTAACTTGTTTCTATATTTTGCCGTAGCTTTGTCCCCAAAAGGCATAATTTCATCAATGTATCTTTTAACTTTTTCTATATCTCTTTCCCACTTTACATACTCCATTGTTTTTATCGTTTCTTCTATTGGTATCCTCTCGGATAGCGAGCTTATCTGCATGATTTCACCCCTTAGTTAAAAGTCCTCTCTATTTTTTCTTCCATAAGCTCAATATAATCTTGCTTATCTTCTATGTCTAGGTCTTTGAACAGCTTCAATAAATCCTTAGCCTTTTTTTCGTTGGGGTTTGACTCGGTGTATTTTTTAAATGCGTCTAGAAAGTACTTTTTGTGGATTTCGTCCGACCATTCCGCTAAGCCGTAATATTGGTTGTCATAGTATTTGATAAATGTTTTGTTTACTTTCCCTTTTTGCTTTGCCTTTCTGTAGGCGTTCCAGGTATATGCCTCAGAGTTTAAAGCTTTACTTGCAATTTCAACTCCTCTAATTTTATCATCAATAGTACGACATGTAGTAATAATATCCTCAAAATTATTTAACTTGTTTTCAAGTATATGCTTGATATCCCCCAAACTAATGTATTCAGAGTTTTTAACCATAAGGTAAAATACCGTATCATTAACTTTACAATTGATTGACTCAAAAAGTTTAGATGGTTCGTAATATTTAACCTTTTCATCAGGCTCCAGCTGTTCGGTATACATTCTTCTCAGTAATGCAACTGTTTCATATTCAAACCCATATTGATTAGCAATTTTTTCTATACTTTTCCCTTTAGATACGTGCTCCTCTTTAAATTTTTCTCTAGATAATTGTATCGAGAGTTTTTCTACATAAGACATTCTTACTTCATGGTCTAAAGTTATAAGCATGTTACTACTATCAAACTCTTTCTTGTAGCCTAGTTCTAAAGATTCTAGCATTTTAATATATTCTTCTTTATTTATTTTATATAATTGACAAACAAGCTTATCGATCCTTTCTGCATAAATATTCACATTGTCAATTTTTTCATGATATTTTATTAAATTTTCTAGGGATATATTAAACTTATCAAAAGTATTAATACTTTTGATTTTTTCTATATAACCATTTATTTCCTTTATTATTGTATCATTACCATTTTTGATAATTGGGAATTCTTTTAGAAATATTTTTTTATAACGAATGCCATTTGTATTTAACGTAGAACCAATTAATTTTATATAAAACATTGAAATTGTTGAATTCAGAATAGCTAGTAATAGTTTATAATTATCGTAATTATTTATCATAAATCCAGTAGCTTCTATATAATATTCTTGTTCATCGTAATAGAACTTAGGTCTGTTAGGAGTAGTATTTATTATTTCCGCAAATAAAATTTTAGGAGCTTCTAATTCTTCATAGATATTGGAAGATCTGAGATTATACCATTCCTTACCCTGATCGGATCTACTCATTAATCTTTCTTTGTAGGGCAATAAATACTCATATATGTCTGGGTATTTGTTTTTAATATCCAAATCATATTTTGTGTTAATCAAATATTTATTTTTATAATCTAACATATACCTCCCAATATCTTTCCCTCTCAAAACTGGCTTAATGATTTCTCTATTTCTTATATTTTTTTCAAGCAAAAGATTTTTCTGTCTTTCATTAATTATAAAAGCATCATTAAGTCCTGTTTTAATGCCCCAAGTAATTTTCAGTCCTTTTAACTGCTTAATCTTTATACCAGCATTTTCAACCTTATTTTTTATTTCAAGTATTTGATTATCATTGAAAACCCAGCTGCTACTCCCGAAAAGGTTTTGATCCAAATGTATACTGTTATTATAAAGGACTTGAGTTGGTTGCATCTTTCTATATTGTTGTTTTTCTAAAATAATTATACAAGCATCGACTGTCGCATCATCAAATACTTGGTTTAGACTTAAATGTTTAAAATTATCTACATAGCGTTTCATAGCCCTATGTGTTAGGATAGTTGTCGTATAAGAAAATTAATGCAATAATGAAGTTACGACACTAAACCTAAGGAGATAAAATTATGTCAAAATCTAAAAGTAAGCACTACTCTAAAGAGTTTATTGAGTCCGTATTAAAAAGACTTGAGCCCCCTTCAAATGACACCGTTACTGCTATTGCAGCAGAGCTGGGCATTCCCAAAACAACCATTTATACATGGGTGAAAAGAAACAATAAAACTCTATCATCTCGCAAACCTCAAAATAGGTGGAACTCAGAAGATAAATTCCAAATAGTATTAGAAACAGCAGCTTTAAGTGAAGCTGAGCTAGCCGATTACTGCCGACGTAAAGGTATATACCTTGAAGATATAAAGCGTTGGAAAGAGCAATGTTTAAAGGCAAACCAAGGTGAAACACAGGACTACCAAAAGACTAAAAGTGAGTTAAAGGAAGAAAAGGAAAAAGCAAAAGAATTAAAAAAGCAGCTTAGACAAAAAGAGAAGGCACTGGCAGAAACGGCTGCATTACTAGTATTAAGAAAAAAAGCAGACGCGATTTGGGGGGACCCCGAGGAAGACTGATCAGTAGCTCAGATCGCGTAAAAGCAGTAGAACTGATCGATGAAGCAAGAATAAATGGTGCAAGGTTAGCCCCTGCATGTGAAGTATTAAGTATCAGCGTGCGTACCTATCAAAGATGGACTAAGGAAAAAGGGAAGATCAAAGAAGATAAAAGACCTTCAGCTAAACGCCCCACTCCTAAAAACAAGCTAACAGATGAAGAACGCCAAGAAATAATAAAAACAGCAAATAATCCTAAGTATGTCGACTTACCTCCATCACAAATAGTTCCTAAGCTGGCAGACGAAGGCAAATATTTGGCATCTGAATCAACAATTTACAGGGTTTTAAAAGAAGAAAAAATGGATGCTCACCGAGGAAGGGCCAAAAAACCCACAAAAAGGGAGCCTCCTACTCATGTAGCTACTTCCCCTAATAAAATATGGACTTGGGATATAACATGGCTAAACTCTGCTGTTAAAGGTAGTTTCTATAAGTTATACCTTATAATAGATATGTTTAGCAGATTAATTGTAGCCTATGAAGTATGGGAGTCAGAGAAAGCAGAATATGCTGAAAGACTTATTAAAAAAGCAACATTGTCTCAAAAGATTTCAGGTCGACCTTTAGTACTACACTCCGATAATGGCAGCCCAATGAAAGCAGCAACATTTCAGGCCACACTTGAAAAACTAGGTATTCAAAGCTCTTTTTCCCGTCCAAGAGTTAGTAATGACAACCCTTACTCCGAATCGCTCTTTAAGACCATGAAGTATCGCCCAGCATACCCTTATAAAGGTTTTAAAAGCATAGAGGAAGCAAGAAATTGGGTTAAAGAATTTGTTAGATGGTATAACTATGAACACTTACATAGTGGCTTAAAATTTGTTACACCTTACCAAAGACACTATGGAATTGATGTTAATATAGTAGAAAAAAGAATCAGGATCTATGAGCATGCAAGGAAAAAGCACCCAGAGAGGTGGTCTAAAAATATCAGAGATTGGTCATTACCCGAATATGTTTCTCTAAACCCTATAAAAGACATACAGTTTAAAAATACTATAGATCATGTAGATTAGCTTTACAATCTAACAAGGTAATTCGTAAAACTTTTTAATTTTAATGCGACAACTTTCTTGACAAACACCGATAGTAAATTTATTAGATAGGAAGCTACGCAATTCTTTTCCATAATTTGTTCGTGTAAATTTATTAGAAGTAATAAACCCTAGTTTGCCATTTCTATTAAGCATCGCCATTCCTCGTTCAAAAAAATAAGTATATATATCCGAAATATTATTAAAAACATCGTAATTTTTACTCAAATAAGTTTTATTTTTTATTTTCTCATGCCTAATATAAGGAGGGTTCCCAAGCACGTATTCAAATGTTGTGTTAAAGAAACTACATAGTTTTACGACCTCTTTTGCTTTTTCCTTTGTGATTACTTCTACTTTGCCTGACTGATGCTTTAAATTAACTTTCTGTTTTTTTTGTGTTACTTTCCTTTTTTCTTCTTCTCCTAGCCAGTTTACTTGCCTAACTGTTACGGTTTCATGCTTTTTTTGAAGCTCTTTTTTTAATTCATCTAAATCATATTCCTCTTCCCATCTTATTAAACTATCTGCTTCAATTATATTCAACTCATCAGTAAAGTTATCTAGATCTTTAAGTAATAAATTTATAGTTGCTAGCTGTACCGCAAAACTATCTATATCCGCACCATAAATACAATTCTTAAGAAGATGATAATGGATATTTTTTTCTTGCCAGTATTGCTTCCCAGTTATTTCTTGATCTTTACCATTCTTTTTTATTGTATATATTTCATTAGCATATTTAACTTGTAAGCTTGCAAGATTATCTTTAAATTTTCTTCTTAAAATATCATAAGCCATTGTTAAAAAATGGCCAGATCCACAAGCAATGTCAGCGACTGTAACAAACGGATTTTCCAGCACATCCGCTTCTGCTACTGTATTATTTAAGATATATTCGATAACAAATTCTGGTGTATAAAACTGTCCTACTGCTTTACGGGTTTCCCTGTCCATGAATTTTTCATAAACATCACCAAGAATATTACTATCTATCACTTTGAAATTCCGGTCTTTGCCTAGTTTCTTAATAACAATATCTAATACATCATCAAATTTTTTAATAAGTTTCACATTTCTTTTATCGACTTCCAGATCAACATAGTAAAGATCAAACTCTTCCTCTGTGGGGTTTAAGGCATCATATTTTTCTTGTTTATAAAGTGATATATTATTGTAAGATTTTTTCATGTCCGCAAAAGCAAAATTGACTAATTCTCCAAAAGTCGATTTTGTTATTAGAGTTTTCCACTTTTCCAATCCTTTTTTAGACAGCTTTTGTCCTGCATGCTCATTTTCTAGCTCACCTACCACATAATCCTCTTCTCTTGTCATGAAGCCTTTATCTTCGCAAATTCTTATAAATAAAATTTTGTTAAGCAGGGTATATGCTGCACGGTGACAATAATTTTTATTCCAAGCTTCTCTATCTTTTTTGGCTATACCTTCATCTGTGTACTGGCTTTCGATAAAGTCTATAAATTCTTGATCAGTTGAAAACTTATATTCAAATATTTCGTCATAAACATTTACTAGCTGCTTATGCAACTGCTTAAGCTCTTGTATTAGTTTGTCTTTATCTATTTTGATATTGTTTTCCATAGTAGCACCTCCTAAGCCAAACCTAACTGATTCATAAGCTCTGTAGTAACTTTAGATTCTTCGATAAAATCTTTGATATCTCTCCTACTATCAATCGGATATATTCTTTCAAATAAGGCTATCGCAGTATCAGGATCAAGTGTTGCAAAATCATACTTTTTTAGTTTTTCTATTGGATTATCCTGGTTTGTGATAAAAAATCCGATTTTTAGCTTTTCCACATACTTGTCAAAAGTATTGCCTGTATATAGATTCCGAGTAGATTCTGCCCTGCGGAGATCTTTACAAGCTAACCTATATAACTCATAATAGTCCTCTCGATAGTTTCTACTAAGCTCTCCCCAAAGTTCTATAGCCTCAATATTAAACTTAGGTGAAATTAGGTCACTAGCTTCAGATGCTAATCTTATATGAATGTACTGGCAAGTTAAATGAATCGCTGTTTTCGTTACTAAATAACTTTTAAACCTTTCAGCGCTAATTTTACCTTCATAACCTTTCCTAGCCTCTGTTAATTCCGAGGTGCCGATACTTCTATTTAAAACCTCTTCAGCCTTTTCCTTAAATTGAACCATATCCTCGATAAATTGCGACTTATTTCGACTAATTCCCACAATTTTCGCCTCCCTTTAAAGCCTTTGTCACGGGCTTTTTATGTTACTTTATATACTTCTATATACTCTTAAGTTTCTCCTTTTAATTTACTGTCTCCAGGTTTTAGGCCTTTAAATAATATACCACTTTCTTTTGACACCATCATGTCAAAAGAAAGTGGTATATTATTAATACTTTTAATTAAATAACTTTAGGAATTCCTCATATTATATTTTTTTTAAAACTTCCCTCTGTTTCTTTCTACAACCCGAAATGTTTACCGTGTTAGATTTTACTTTGTAAAAGTCAAGCTATTGTATCAATATCTAAAACAAATTCCATCATACCCCGCAACATCCCAGGGGGTTATAAGACCCAAGATCTTTTCTTCCTTCTTGCCGTTTTCAGTTATAAATATAACTGAAATACGCTTATCATCTTTAAGTCCTTGCTTAAACATTTCCTCAATGTCCATTACAAGGGTGCTTTTGGGAACAAATTCAAAGTATTCGCTTTTATGTTTTTCTATAGGAAGAAAATCAGCAAACTCTTCTATTGTGTTGTCTTGATCTGTTTCCAGTATGCGGTGTTCAACAAGATATGAAAATACTGTGTTTTCACTAAATATACCTAGTAGCTTATCATCCTCGTCAACTACTGGTACATGAGTAAATGTATGTTTATGCATTTTTTCCATGATTTCGAGTGCATTGTCTTTGAGAGTGGCAGTAAAGATGTTTGTGTAGCTTACGGCAATTTTTTCTAAAGCTTTAGGGGGATTTATTATCGTTTGGGCTATAGCGTAATAGTTCTTTACAGTAATATCATGAGGCTCTGCTATTGGTTTCACACCTTCTTTAGACTCATGTACTATAGCATTTCTTAGCTTTGCGTAATCTTTTAATTCTTCGTAGTATGAGTTCACTATAGTATATCTTTGTTTCATTTCTTCAAGTAACTTGGTATGTCCCTTATAGTCGCCCGCGTTTAACCTTTGACGCATAAATTTGTCTAGCTCATTATACACATCCAAAAATTTATCTGCATTTGATAACTGTTTCGCCACTTCAATCAGCTCCCAATCTATTATTTTAACGCTACATTTCCAATTTTATCTTGGATTTTTTTGTTTTTTATTCTAATACAATTTATTCTATTAAAATACATTAAATCCTTTTATTGTAAATGCGCTTTTTAAGTTTAAGCTGTGCTGCGGATTTTTAATTGCCTATGTGATAGTAGTGAGTAGTGGTAAATTAAAGGGTGGTCAAATGCTCAGTCCTTTTTCTGACTGCTTTGTGGGTCTTTGCGCCCTTGTGGGCTAGATCCTTCGGCAAGCTCAGGATGACTTTAAAAAATAAGGGCACACTTGCTGCCGGTGTTTAGAATTGAGGCACAAAGAAACCAAGACCCCAGCGTATAAGTAACACGTGGAAGTCTTGGATTTTTTATATCAGTTTTTGCAACCCGCCCAGACTGCTTAGAAGTACTCAGTTCCGCGGCGTAGAACACTCACAATCTGAGGTTATCAGCCTGAGTAGTGTGTGTCCCACAACAACGAAGATAGGTGCTTATGACCCACCCAGACTGCTTAGAAGTGCCTAGATTCTAGGCGCCCGACACTCAGAATCCCGGAGCGTATCTTTTAATACGTGAGGACATTCTGAGTGTCGGGCAACAACGAAGATAGGTGCTTATAAGCTGTCTGGCCTACCTTTAAACCACTTGATTATCTCCTCCGACTCATATAACGCCTTCCCATCTATTAGTAGCATTGGGACTTGTACTTTTCCGCCTTTTTCTATTAGTTCTTCTTTATTCTTAGGGTCTTTTTTTATGTCTGCCAGCGAGACGGATATATTATTATCCTCCATGTACCTTTCTACCTTGATGCAATATGGACATGTGCTCATCGTGAAAAGTTTTAAATCGTTAATTTCATATCACCTCTGTTTATTTTTTCTGTTAGTGATAGATTTAACCTTAATATTCTTCTAAATCCCATTCAAATATACACTTTTGCTTTTCTCCTCTTTGATACATCTCATTATGTGATGGTAGGTCTGCTATTTCTTTTAGTTTGAGACCAGCCTTTTCACATGTTCTTCTAGATGGCCAGTTGTCAGGGTCACACGTTATTATTAGCTTATTCATTCCATGAGAAGTGGCTACCTGTTTTATAATTTTGCAGGCTTTTGCAGCATAGCTGTTACCTCTATGGGCTGCATCTATACCATATCCTATGTTGCCTCCATAATATATATTTTCGTTATAGCCAATGCGGATATCAATGTTGCCTATGGGGGCACTAGAATCATGTAAGGTTATGCTGTATTTATAAGCAGGTACATATCCTTTTTCTTCATTGGCCGGTGTTTTTTCCTCTATTTTTAAGTCAATTGTGCCATCTGTTAGCAAATCGAAATCTTTGAATTTAAACATTTTTATCCCCCTTGTGCCTGGTGGGTAGTAAAGATTATGAACTTTATAGACCTGCTTCTTCGATGTCTATTGTATTTGTCTCGTCAAACTCTGGCAGATTAATATCTATGTCTTCATTTATATCCCAGTACTCCGTATCTATAGTGTTTTTGACTTTAACTACTTCCCCTGCCATTTTAAGCTCATAGTCTATTTGAACTTTTTGTTTTATTATCTGGTATTCATTATTCACATATGTTGTCAAAGAAAAATCAAAAGAATCATCAATTATTAGTTCTAGCATTTCTTCTTCTAACCCTGTTACATATAATAGGTCTCCCTCTTGTTCTATTAATGTCATTATCTCATCTAAACCTAATTCTACTGTCAGTTTGGTTGCTAACTGCTGCTGATCGTTTATTTGTACATTTACTTCTTGTTCTGCTGAAGAGTTTCTATTTGTTGTAACTTGTGCAAGGTTAACTAAGTCCTCTTGCATTTCATCAACTTCAGATGCCTGTAGCATTTCATAAAAGTCTTTGCCTATCTCGTCTTCTACATCGAACTTTAAAAACTTTTCTTCTTCATTTAAATTAAACAGATCAAAACTTTTAAAGTATGCGATGTTCCCGACTTGGTAGCCTTCCATGAATGTTGGAGTTCCAAACATCTCCATTTTTAGCTCAGTATAAGCAATGTCACCATCAAACTTTCCCTGTATTTCCATCTCTATATCTGGATTGAACCCTGCTACTTCTCCGTCTACATATGTCCCCATTTCCATGCTAAATCGGCCACTTTCTATTTGATACTGACTTTCTGATATTTTCTCTAAGACCTCCGTTGCAGTTAACCCATCAATGCCACAAGCCGTAAATGCAAAGCTTAACACTACTACCAACCCAAAAATCCCCATCCTTTTCATAATTGCACCCCTTTTCTTAATTTTTAAATATGTTATTAGTATATCAGTAATTGGTTAATTTTTCTAGGGTGAGTGTCGGCGAATTAAATACCTCAGAGGTAAGAGGTTTGTAATTTTGTATGGGCTGGGAGAGCCTGTGTTGTGGGTTTCGTGGGTCTTTGCGCCCTTGTGGGCTAGATCCTTCGGCGTAGCTCAGGATGACTTCAAAAAATGAGACCACGCTAGTCTACTTAGAATTGTTTAGGATTTATACACAAAAAATCAAGACCCCCAGCGTATTAGCAACTCGTGGATGTCTTGGATTTTTTATATCAGTTTTTACGACCCGCCCAGACTGCTTAGAAGTGCTTAGGTTCTAGGCGCAGTTGGTGGACCAGGGCGGGAGCGTATAAATAATACGTGGGATAATGGTAGTGGGAAGTGAGAAGTTTGAGGTTGGTTGAGTGCTAAGTCCTTTTTCTGCCGTTTCGTGGGTCCTGCGCCCTTATGGGCTAGATCCTTCACTTTGTTCAGGATGACAGTTCTATAGGCACTCTAGTGGCAGTTCTGTGGACCTTGTGCTCTCAATGGGCAAACTGCTTAGATGTGGCTAGATTCTAGGCGTAGAACACTCACAATCTGAAGTTATCAGCTTTAGTAGTGTGTGTCCTATAACAACGAAGATAGGTGCTTATAAGCAGTCTGTAAATGCATCTCCTATTCTTCCTTTGATACTTAGATACGCTTTCCAATCTTGGTGGGTTGGTTGCTTGTTTATTACCACCAGCTTATTTCCTCTGTAGTAGTCTATTAGATGGGCTGCTGGATAGACTGTTAGGGATGTTCCTCCTACTATTAGTAGGTCTGCTTTTGATATGTGGGTGATTGCTTTTTGTAGTGTGTCCATATTAAGACTTTCTTCGTATAGGGTCACGTCTGGTTTGATTATACCTTGGCATTTTTGGCACTTAGGTGTGGTGTTTGATTTTAAGATATAGTCTAGATCGTAGGATTTGTTACACTCTAAGCAGTAGTTCCTATATATAGAGCCGTGGAGCTCTAGTACGTTTTTGCTTTTTGCCTTTTGGTGGAGTCCGTCTACGTTTTGGGTTATTACTGCTTTAACTTTACCTTGTTGCTCTAATTTGGCTAAAGCTTTGTGGGCGGCATTTGGTTTGGCCTCTTTATGGATTATTTTTTCTTTGTAGAATTTGTAGAATATGTCCGGATGTTTCGTGAAAAAAGAATAGCTTAATATTTCTTCAGGGGAGTAGTTAAGTCCTGAATCACTATTGTGAATGCCTTGTGCCGATCTAAAATCAGGGATGCCACTTTCGGTGGAAACGCCAGCACCACCGAAGAAGACGATGTTGTTGCTTTCTTTTATGAGTTTTTTTAGTTTTTGTAGTTTCATTGATGTATTCCTCCCGTGGTCTTAGTTGAATAGCGAGTGAGTGACTTCCGTGCTCGTTTTGAAGGTCTTTGCACCCTTGTGGGCTGGACCCTTCGCTTTACAGTTCTGTAGGTGCTTACGCCCCGCCCAGACTGCTAGGTTGCGGGTGACTTTGTGTTGAAGGTTATCAGCTATTATCAATGTTTAACCTCCTCTTGGATCAATTAAGTAGATATTGTTGAGTTATAAGCGATCTACCTCTCTTCGTCTACCCCTTCTAATTCTAGGACTTTTTGGACGCATTTGTCTAAAAGGATATTTGGATTTCGCCATGGTAAACATTACGATATGAGCTACATGATGGGTAGCGAACCCGTATATGTGTGAAAAACTCTGCTTCGGTTTCACCTTTAGGGATATATTATAATATTTTTAATTTTTTCTCAATATGCGATTTTAGTAGTTAGAGGCGATAAGGAAGTTGGATTGGTCGCGGTGGCCATATTTGGTCTTGGCCGGCACAGAGGCGCGGCCACTACCCTCTTTGAGGGAAACATTTCTACTTTCTACTTTCTACTCTTTTTCGTTGAGGGTTTGTCATTTCTGACGGCGTTATTTGCTGAAACCATCTTTGGTCTTGGCCGGCACAGAGGCGCGGCCACTACCCTCTTTGAGGGAAACATTTCTACTTTCTACTTTAGACCAGTTCAATTTTTTTTTCAAACAAAAGGAAATTTTAATTTTATTAGTTTTGCTCAAAACTGCAAACAATATAACAGAGAAAACTTAAAATCAAAAGGAGGTTTTCTTCTTTGTTTAAACATGAAAAGCATATGCTAGATAACTTTGAGGTTAAGGTTGAAAAGCCAAATCCAACTTATGCTGCTATGATGCTAGAGCAGCTTGGTGGTGGCCAAGGTGAGTTAAAGGCTGCTATGCAGTATATCAGCCAAAGTTTTAGGATTAAAGACCCTGAAATTAAGGACTTGTTTTTAGACATTGGTGCTGAAGAGTTAAGTCATATGGAAATGGTAGCACAGACTATAAATCTATTAAATGGTGATGAGCCTGATGTTAACCAGGTAAATGCCGGGTCTATTGAGGCTCATACTATGACAGGCTTAGCTCCTCAATTAACTAATGCTTCTGGCTTTCCTTGGACTGCAGGTTATGTAAATGTTACCGGAGACTTACCGGCAGACCTTCTATCTAATATTGCAGCTGAGCAGAGGGCTAAGGTTGTTTATGAGCTGCTTTATCGTCAAATTGACGACAAGCATGTTAAAAACACCATCGATTTCCTTCTTAACCGCGAGGAAGCTCATAACGCTTTGTTTAGACAGGCATTCCAGAAGGTTCAAGAAACTGGTTCTAATATGGACTTTGGTGTAGATGAGCAGGCTAGGCTTTACTTTGACTTGTCTACCCCGGGTAAATATTTTGAAACAGGACATCCTGAACATCCAAGTTTCCAAGAGCCTGCTCATGCCATGGAGCAGCAGGGACAAACTCAACAAGGTGGTCAAATTTTCAAAGAAGGGCAGCATACCCAGCATGGTAGTTTAATGCAACAACAAGGTCAGCAAGGCCAGCAGGGACAGCAGAGTCAGCAAAGCCACCAGCAGCAGGGACAGCAACAAAACCAGCAGCAAGGTTCTGGGCAAACTCAAGATCAACAGATGAACAACGTTCAGCAAGATGGTCAGATGAAGAGTAGTCAAGATCAGAAGAATAAAATGAGCTAGAAAAAAAGTCGGCGATTTTGGCCGACTTTTTTTTTTAGCTTGACTATAATATGGTTGGATAAAAAGGTCTTGTTTGGATGAGCTTCTAGGGGAGGCTTAGCTGCCTTATCTTAATAAGATAATTATTGGAACTAGGATTGCTAGTAATATAACTATTGTTGCACCTGTTATATATATCTTGTCCTTTGTTTTAAAATTGAATGATCCAATGTCCGGTTTATTGTCATCATATTTTGAAGATAGTTTAAAAAAGTATAAAGCTAAGATAATTTTTATTATGTTAAGAATAAGTCCTGCTACATCGTTTTGAGTATAGTTAGCTTGGACAAGTAATAGTAACCCAAACCCGAAGGCACAGTATATATTACTTTTGGTTAAGAGTTTTTTCAAACTAAGCAATTTATCACCTTCAATCATCATGAGTTTGTGACACTCTAAAATTAAATCAAGCTTCTAGCTGTTTGAAGCCTTCATTGTACAGTAGATTAGACCTGCTAGGCCCGCTATGCCTGGCAGTGTAAGTATTGGGATGGTGTCTGCATAGACCATGCTTGTTGCAAAAATTATTAGGCAGGTAACTGCGCCTAGGATAAATAGATGCTTTTTTTCCATATTTATGTGCACCTCTCTTCTATTTATTTGCAGGTAATTTTTGATATCTTATGTAAAGGATTATATCATTAAGCCACCATAGTAAGATAGCTTTTCACCTCCCACGTTTAGTTAATAGTCTGTTATAAGTCAATATTGAGAGGTCCCGAACTTGATTGTTCGGGACCTTCTTGATTAGATTTTTAGGTTGCTTTTTGTTTCTTGCCATTCTTCTTTTAACAAATCCATATACATGACATCGGCGAAGGAGCCTGTTCTAGAGTCGAAGGTTCCCTGCCTTATTATTCCTATTTCTTTAAAGCCTAGCTTTTTGTATAGGCTGTGGGCTCTTTGGTTGTCTGTTATTGAGGTTAGCTCTATTTTATTTAAGTTTAGGAATTTAAACATATAGTCTATAAAATGGTATAGGGCATCTAGACCGTATCCTTGTCCTTGCTGCTCTTTTTCGCAAATTTTTATGCCAAACTCTGCTTTTTGGTCTCTGGGGCTCCAGCCTCCGTAGTTAATCTCACCGATGGGCTGTTGGTTTTTAGCTTCTAAAACTAAAAATCTTTTGTTTGTAGGGTATAGACTTTGGTTTTCGTTTTCTTTTTGTATGCTTGCTCTAATTGTGTCTTTAGTTTGCAGGGTTCCATAAGCTAAAGTGGCATGTGCCATCATTTCACCGTCGTTCCACCATTTGTGTAAAAATTCTTCATCTCCTAGCTGTAACGGTCTAATAATTACTTTTTTTCCTTTGATCAATTTGTTTCCTCCTGTTTTTTTAGAAGGGTTAAACTTTGACCACCCTTCTTAATTTTTTTCTTTTGCTTTCATCTATTGTTTTTAGCATTTTTATCACCCTTTCTGGTTTATTATCATGTTTATGTATATTCTTATTAGAACAGTTAATCCCTGCTTGGAGTTCTAAAATTTTTTAAATTATTTTTGGAGTTAAGCATCAACTATAAAACTCCTATAGGACTAGGCCCATAGGAGTTTTTTAGTATTTAGTGATTTTGGCTTAAGGTTTGTAGGATTTCTTTTCTTAGCTTTTTTTCGTTATGCACTGTGGCATTTTGTTTTACTATTTCTATTACTTTATCTATATCTAGGGTTACCGGAGCACTTCTTGATAGCTCTTCCATTAATAGCTCTAAATCGTTATCTGTTAACACAGGGTTTACCACTATTACGTTGTCATGATCTGCTAGTGGAACTGTGGATATTATTCTATCGCTTTGCCTAGCATAAAGGTCCACTTCTTTTGTTGGGACTGCGGCTATAACATCTACAAAAGGGAAATTATCTTCTACTTGAGATTTTAGCTCCTTTAATATGTCTGCACCTTGATTGCCCACGATTAACATTCTTTGTTTTTTAGGTTTTTTATTTCTATCTTGCTTTTTGACATAGTATCCAAAATAAGTACTGATGTAAGCTATTTCTTCCTCTCGAATCCCGCTAAGTTCTGGAAAAATTTTTGAATCAGATATGATTGATTGAGTTAAGCTATAGGTTTCTTTGTATTTGTTTTTTATCTCTGATAATAAGGGGTTATGCACAGGGATTTTGTATCGTAGGCGATTATATGAAAAAAGAAAGTGCCGTGCAAGTATCTGTTCAAATTGCTCTTTTTTCTTTATCTTAATGCCTGCTCTAAATTCAAAGTGAGTAATCAGCTTTTTTACAAGTTTTTTGATTGTGTTTTCATCAGTATGCGGTTTAAGGCTAGTTAAGGAGCATATGTAAATTGTTAAAAAAGCTTTTTCATATTGGTTAAGGGTTGTGCATGTCAAATCTTCAGTGTCATTATAATAACTAAAGTTTTTAGCATCCTCAGTAAATTCGTAGCATTCTAGGCTTTGATCTATTGAGGTTCTGTGTTTTACTAGCTTTACTATAGCAGATAGCTGGTGAAGCGAGGATTCTGTAAGCTCTAGGTCATACTTTTTATCAAACTCTGCTATCTGGCTATCTATTTTTTGCCCTTGGAAATCTTCTGAGCTGATTATATGCATAAACATTTCTCTTATTTTGATTTCTGCGCCACGAATTAAGTAATTTCCCTCGTAAACCAAGCTTAATTGATTATGGTGTAGCTCATTTTTAAGGTCTGTTAGCGTTTGAACAACTAAGTTTTTGCTTACCGCCATACTACTAGCTGTTTTCTCTATGGTGAGGTTTTCACCAAGTATAATTTTTTTAAGGATATAGTTTCTTCTAGAATAGTAATCTAAAAAATCTTTTTCTACGCTATTTAAAACGCTTTTCAATTTTTCCAGGTCACCTACAAAGGCAAATTTACCCTCTACCCTTCTGATTTCACCTGCATCTTTTATGCTTTTGTTAATATTGCTTATGCTGTAGTATAGCGTTCTTCTAGAAATTTCAAATAGCTTTAGCATTTCATCTAACCCTACACTGCCGTTATCTATAATAAGGTTTAATATGCTTTTGTCCCGTTCTTTCATACCTTAATCTCCTTTCCTTTGTTTCCGGTTGGAATACGGCCCTCTAGAGTAGTTTACCCCAGACTGCTTTTTTTCCTCTAATTTTCCTTTATGGCATTATAACACTAAAAGGTTTTTTTGTCTGTACTTAATGTAGCTATAGTTATATGGAATGTAAAAAAACTAATAAAAAGCAAGGCAACCATAAGCTGCCTTGCTTTTTTTGTCATTATATTTAATTATTTTTTTGCATTGCTGTTATTATAGCTAAGTCAACACCTTGCATTCCTACTGTAGCAAGGTTGCTTAAGTTTTTTATGGTGCGCTCCGGTGTCTTTGCTATAATTCCGTTACCCGCTGGTATTATCTGATTATCTAAAGCTAACAAGGCACATTTTACCGCAATTGAAGCCGATGTTGATAACTTTAGAGCACACCCTACTTTAGCGCCATCGCAGATCATGCCACAAATATCTCCTAGTATATTTTGGATTGCTCCTTCTATTTGCTTTAACGTACCACCCATAAGCCATGTTATCGCCGCTCCCGCCCCTAGGCCAGCAGCTACACCACAGCCACATAACGGAGACAACCTGCCGATATAATGTTTTACATAGCTGTTTAAAATATGACTAATGGCTAGAGCTTTAGCCAGTTTTTCCTCCGATACTTCTACTTTTTCTTGATAAGCCACTATAGGAAGAATTGCTGTTAACCCATTGTTTCCGCTCCCATTACTAGTCATAACAGGCAGGGTAACTCCAGACATGCGTGCATCAGAGGCGGCTGCTGTAAGCTTTTCTGCGTGAATTATTATATCGTCACTTAGAACTCCTTTTTCTATATACTGATTAAGAGTGCGCCCCACTCCCATTCCACATTTATTTTCTAGACCATATCGGGCTATATCCTTATTCATGTGAGCCCCTTCTATAAGAAACTTGATGTCCGTTAAGGAGATTTTTTCAATAGTTTCAATCAATGCGCTAATTTTCTCCGAATAAATGCTTTGTTTTTCTGCTTTAGTCTCATTTTGAGATATTTGGTTTTTGAGGACATTCCCGTCTTGTTCTAAATAAACAAATCTATCATGGCAACCCTGAATAACTACTTTCGATTGATTATTATCTGACTGCAACTCTACCTTCACATAAACTTTATCGTCGGTGTCTTCTATTCCAATCTGTATTTGATGAGCTTTTAATAGTGACTTTGCTTTTTTAACATCCTCGCAGTTTAGGTATTTTAAAAGAGCTAACCCCTTCGAACTTTGTGGTGCTACCAGCCCTAACGCCGCAGCTATGTGTAAACCTACCTCACCTGTGTGAGGGACTCCAACTGCCAGTCCATTTTTATATACATTCGGACTTACGTAAATATTTATGCTTTTTATGTCATCGCTACTTATAAGCTCCCGCGCCTTTGAACATGCTAACGCAACCGCTACCGGCTCTGTGCAACCTGTTACCGGTGCTACTTCCTTTTGCAGGGTATCTATAATTATTTTCTCTAAATTCATTGTTACCTCCCCTTCCTAGCCTAGTTGTTGTAATAATCATTTATATAGCAACTTTTAGGCCAACTTGGCAAAACCTTTAAAATCAGGGTTTATAGGGGATTAGTTTAAATAGAAAACAATCAATTGTCTCATAATGAGATTTTTGATTCGCCGTCGTCTCAATATGAGACTTAGAAGCTGTCGTAGCAAACTACAGTTACAAAACTGGATAATATATTAGCAAAATTATGCTATAATTAGGGTATATCGTAGAAAGGGTGTTTTTTATGGACTTAATGAAGATTGCTCCTAATGTTTTAAAAATCTCTCAAGCAATTGCTAGTGTTATAGGCGTGGACGTTACAGTAGTCGATAAAAAACTAGTTAGAGTAGCGGGCACTGGCAGTTATGGGAGTCGCTGTGGCGAAAAAGTTTCGGCCCGATCCGCTTTTGGAGTTGCTATACGAAACAAAGAGAGCTTTATCATCGAAGAGGCGGGCAATCATGAGGTCTGCAAGCAGTGCGAGTCCATAAAAGATTGCCAGGAGTTTGCAGAGGTTTGTTGTCCGATTAAGATTAACGATGAAGTAATTGGAGTAATTGGTCTTATTGCGTTTGATAAACAGCAGCGAGAAAAGATTTTATACAACAAGGATAATCTGATGAATTTTTTAAATAAGATGGCAGAGCTTGTTTCCTCAAAGCTAGCTGAGCAATCAAACCTAGAGGAAATTGAGTTATTAGCTAAGAAACTAGAAATTGTTCTTAACTCAGTGGACAAAGGAATTATTTTGGCCAATCACAGTGGAGATATTTTGAGCTATAATAAGAGTGCCTTAAAGCTTTTTGGCCTCTCTGATCCAGATAAAAATAAAATAAACATGAAGCATTTAATTGGCGATAGTGCCTTTGAAAGCTCAATCGTTGAAGATTGCAAAGTTAAAAACAAAGAGTTTGTATATAGACATCGCAAAAATTATGTACGGGGAATCTTTGATACAAATCCAATTACTATAGATAATAAAACTTGTGGCATTGTTTTTGTTTTTACTAAGTTGTCCGATGCTTTAGGTGTGGTCAATGATATCACCACTGGTTCTATTGTTACAAATTTTGCCGATATAATAGGCGACAGCGATACGTTTGTACAGACAAAAAATACAGCTAGACAAGCTAGTCAGTCATCATCTAGCATTGTAATTCAAGGCGAAAGCGGTACAGGCAAAGAGCTTTTTGCAAGAGCGATCCATTTTAACAGCGACCGAAAGGCCGGTCCCTTTATAGCGATAAATTGTTCTGCCATACCCGATCAACTTTTGGAAAGTGAGCTTTTTGGGTATGAAGAGGGAGCTTTTACAGGTGCTATGAAAGGCGGAAAGGCTGGTAAGTTTTTGTTAGCCAATGGTGGAACTATATTTTTAGATGAGATTGGAGACATGCCACTTCACCTTCAAGCTAAACTTTTGCGGGTGCTCCAGGAGCAAATGATAGAAAAAATAGGTGGGAAATCTCTGATACCGATAGATATTAGAGTGATAGCAGCGACAAATAAAGATTTAGAAAAAAAGGTTTCTCAAAACGAGTTTAGAGATGATTTGTTTTATAGGATTAATGTAATACCTCTTTCTATCCCTCCGCTAAGGGAAAGAAAGGATGACATAT
This sequence comes from Proteinivorax hydrogeniformans, assembly GCF_040515995.1. Taxonomy (GTDB): domain Bacteria; phylum Bacillota; class Proteinivoracia; order Proteinivoracales; family Proteinivoracaceae; genus Proteinivorax; species Proteinivorax hydrogeniformans. The sequence continues at coordinate 1,908,916 of NZ_CP159485.1, forward strand.
ATACTTTAGTGAAGCACCTTCTGTCTAGTTGTAATAAGAGGTTGCATAAAGAGATTGAAAATGTGGATGATGAAGTTTATGATATTTTTATAAAATATCGTTGGCCCGGTAATGTAAGGGAGCTAGAAAACACAATAGAGTATGCCGTTAATATGTGTAATGGTAGTGTGATTGAGCGGGAGCATCTGCCTTCTAGACTGCTATCTTCGAGTTTAAAAGATAAAGGAAATTATGAAATTGTACCTATTAAGGAACTGGAAAAGCGGGAAATTGAAAAAGCCCTCGCTAAGTTTAAGTGCGTGGAAAAAGCAGCTAAGGCCTTAGGAATAGGAAGGGCTACCTTGTATCGCAAGATCCGATCGTGAAATTGGCTAAATTAAAGCCCCATTGTTGCAGCAAGTTATACGCTGCAACAATGGGGCTTTAATGCATCTACGAATGGCTTTTTAAGGGTGAGTGATGAAATGATTTAACTCTATTTACTACTTTCTTTAATTTTAACCTTTGACTCCTTTGGTTCTTTTGCCTTGTTGTCTTCTATCTTAAGTAGTTTTATGGTGTGACAAAGTTTGTTGGTTTCATAGCGCGTTAAGCTAGTTTGGGTGTTTTGTTGCTTTTCTGCTAAAGAGATTGCTACCTGGCAAACGTTTTTAAAGGCCTTTCTTATCTGATGCTGAGAAACACTTCTATTCTTTGGAAAGTCTACACATAAGTAGTCTTGTAAATCATGTAATATAGTCAGTATTTCATATATATCCCAACTTTTATTGCTTTCTTCATATTTTTTTATTAGAGATTCCCATCTATCCTCTCTGTTTTTCCTTACTCTCATCACCGATGAATCTTCGCTTTTATCATGATATTTCATATGTCCACCCCCAAGATTAGTCTACATATCAGTATATGATCGAAAGGTAAAGTTTAGAACTGATTTTGAGTGGGTCATAGGGGGGTGGTGGAGTTTATGCCATTTTTGTTAGCCATTTGGGCTGGGTTGACACGGAGGTCAACCCCTACTCTTCGAGGGGTGGGGGGTGTGCAATGCGGTAAATCCTTCTGCTGACCAACTGGACCCTGAAGGAAAACATCTTTAAAAACAGTTGGCCGCGAAAACGTATAAATTAGCTACATGCTGGGTCTATAACTCACTCCAAATTTCCTTATTCTGCTTGGTCTACAAATAAACGGTTTTACAGGGGCTTTCCTATATGGTCACCTAATATAAATGGGATTGGACCAAGCATGTAGCTTGTTTCGTGATGTTTACCGTGGCCAATTAGGGTTTTAATTAGCGCCCTTGCGGGCTAGATCCTTCGGCTGCGCTCTCAGGATGACGTGCGGGATAGCTCTGCGGGGATTCGCCCCCCTATTTTGTTATGGTGGTTTTTACTAACATCTGACCTCTTACTACTGATTACCATACCAAAAACAATTGGCCGCGAAAACGTATAAATTAGCTACATGCTGGGTCAAAGGGCAGGCTTTAAATCTGCTTATTCTGCTGGGTCTGGAAATAAATAGTTTTTGTTAAACTGCAGGAAATTTTGCTAATAACATACACTTTAAAAAAACAGTGTCTTTGCTGTTTAAAACAGGGTTTTGCCTATATGATTATCTATTATGAATGGGGTTGGACCAAGCATGTAGCTTGTTTCGTTATGTTTACCGTGGCCAATTAGGGTTTGAAATTAGCGCCCTTGTGGGCTAGATCCTTCGGCTGCGCTCTCAGGATGACGTGCGGGATAGCTCTGCGGGGATTCGCCCCCCTATTTTGTTATGGTAGTTTTTACTAACATCTGACCTCTTACTACTGATTACCATTACAAAAAGCAACTGGCCGCGAAAACGTATAAATTAGCTACATGCTGGGTCAAAGGGCTTGCTATAAATTTGCTTATTCTGCTTGGTCTATAAATAAACGGTTTTTGTTAAATTGCAGGAGATTTTGCTAATAATATACACTTTAAAAGTTCTCATTTATGCTGCATTTAAAACTGGGTCTTGCCTATATGAGTATCTATTATGAATGGGGTTGGACCAAGCATGTAGCTTGTTTCGTTATGTTTACCGTGGCCAATTAGGGTTTGAAATTAGCGCCCTTGTGGGCTAGATCCTTCGGCTACGCTCAGGATGACGTCAGGAAAAAATACTGGCTGCTTATTTTGGGGAATGCCCCCTCTACCCCAGAAAACCAGTTAGATAGTAGATGGTTGGAGTGTGAAAAAAGTAGGGGCTTTCCTATATAGTCACCTAATATAAGGCATTAAAAAAACTGCTGCTTTTTTTGCAGCAGTTTTTGTTTTTATTTTATTTCTTCTGTTAGTTGTTCTATTTGGTCTATTAGACCGCCTATAAATTCAATTGTTCTGTTTAGTGGCTGATCTGTTGTTATGTCTACATTAGCCATTTTGGCTAACTCTACTGGCGATTTTGTTCCTCCTGCCTTTAGCACTTCTAGCCAATCATTTACTGCTGGCTGGCCTTCTTTTAAGATTCTTTGACTTACATCTGTTGCAACTGTTAGTCCTGCGCTATAGGTGTAAGGGTAAAGTCCCATATAGTAGTGTGGCTGTCTCATCCAGGTCAGCTCTGCACCTTTGTTTATCTCTACTGCGTCTCCCCAGAATTTCTCTAACACTTCTCTTTTTATTTCACTAAGCTTGTCGGCATGCACACTTCCACCAGCATCAATTATTTTATAAACTTCTCTTTGGTAGGCCGCTTCTAATAGATGGGTTACAAAGTTATGGTAGTAGGTATTGCCAACCATTGATGATAGCACCCATCTTTTAAACCTTGGGTCATCTTCTTGTTCTATTAAGTGGTTACTAAGAAGCATCTCGTTAATCGTGGATGGGGCTTCTATAAAGTAAAGTGATGGCTCTTCGCTAAACATGTTATTATGCTTCTGTCCAATATAGAAGTGTCCGGCATGCCCTAGTTCATGAACTAAGGTAAACAGGTCACCCATTTGACCGGTCCATGATAGTAAAATATAAGAATGCACACCATAGGGACTTGCGCAAAATCCTCCTGTTGATTTTCCTTTATTTTGAGCAAAGTCTATCCATCTTTCATCAAAGGCTTTTTTAACTATGTTTAAATACTCCTCTCCCATAATTGCTAAGGACTCTAGAGAGTATTTTTTTGATTCTTCCACCGTAACCTTAGGATCATATTCAGGATCGATAGGCACTTTTAAATCAGCAAAGGTTACTTTATCTAGGTTGTAAAGCTTTTTGATAAGCTTAGCATATCTTCTCATATGAGGAGCAAGCTTTTCCATAATTACATCTATTTGTCTATCATATAGTTCTCTATCAACGTCTTGGTCAAATAATAGATAGTCAAAAATTGATTTGTGTCCCTTCATATTTGCTAGAGTCTTTTCTTTTTGGAGCTGGGTTTGGTATGCGCTAGCTATTGTATGCTTGTATTGCTCTAGCTTTTCAGAAAATGCATTGAAGGCTGTTCTTCTAACCTTAGTATTTGGGTCCATTTCCCACTGATTTTCAAATAAAACAAAGCTTAACGGGTACTCTTTGCCATCAACTGTAAACGGCTTAAAGTCCATATCAACAAGTTTAGCCTGGTTGTATATTCTACTAGGAGAGTCTAATACCGGCGAAAGAGATGCTAATGCTTTTTCCACTTCAGGGTGTAAAGTGTAAGCCTTACTTTTCTTTATTTTTTCTAAATAAACCCTATACTCTTTAGTTTTATTAATAGCTTCTTCTAGCACGTCATACTCAGCTTCCTTTAACTCACTTTCAATAAAAGATACAGAGCTTAAGACTTCTGATGCAGTAACTTCAAACTTCATAGCCCTTGTTTGATTGTCTTGGTTTGTTTCGTCAACGGAAACAGCCAAAGAAGCATATGCTCCTAACTGATAAGCTTTTATGTATAGCTTTTCAAAATCTTCAATGCAACGTAAAATTGTATCTACATTGTTTAGTTTGCCTTTGTACTTCTCTAAGTCTTTCCCCATTTGTACAGCTTCACTTAACGCCTTTTGATATTCTTCTTCCCCTTGGTATATATGTGATAAATCCCAGGTAAGATTAACATCCACTTCGTTCCGGCTTAATAGTTTTTCGCTCAATATATTCACCCCTTTTTGATATTATTATAATTATATAAACGATGTCCGATGTTAGCAATGGTTTTAGAGTTATTTTAAAGAAAAATTAAAAAATAAATACAACTTATGTCTCTAAATAAAAAAATCTCAGTTTATTATGTATAAATACGCTGTCAACCTGAGATTTCTTACTACTTCAAAAAGATTAGGTTTATATTCTTTTACGTTTAAGTAAAATATCTTTAGCTCTGTTTTTACCTTGAACTTTCAGCTCATCAATCTTTGCCTCTACCTCTGCAGAGTGTTTTATAACTTCTAGCAGATTTTCTGTGTACAAATACCTTAAGATTCTTTCTAGCTTTTTTAATTCCTTTTTCTTTGTAATTACTACCTCTTTTTTATCATCAAAGTCCTCCACTTTATATGAGGAATAATACTGTATATAAGTGTCTTCTAACTGTTTTATCACTTTTGCAACTTTTTCAGAAATCACCTTTACCCCTCCTCATTATGGGTTTGTTTATAATGTTTATGAAAGAGGGGATTAGGTTATGTCTACTATTACACTTTCAATTCCTTTAACTTTTGCTGGTCAATGTCTACTCCTAGGCCTGGTTTTTCTGATAGGTATAGTTTGTTTTTTTGGTAGTCCATTTGGGCTAAATCATTGCTAATCATTTGGGGTCCACCTAGCTCATTTGAGATTATGTTGCTTTGTGCAATGGATAGATGTGCTCCTGCTAGCGAGGCTATGCTTGATTCAACCATGGAGCCAATTTGACATTGAATATTTGCCATTTTTGCTTGATGAACTAGCCTTAGGGCGGGGTATATCCCCCCTGATTTCATTAGCTTTATGTTGATAAAATCAGCAGCTTCTGAATTTATTATTTCCAGCATTTCTTTTTCTCCATGCAGCCCCTCGTCAATCATTACCGGTATGTTTATTTGGTTTCTAATTCTTTTGTGCCCCTGTATGTCATCTGCCAAGATAGGCTGTTCAATCCAGTCCATAGCACAGTCTTCTATTTCCTTTAGCACAGTTAACGCTTTGGCAGAGGTTACCCAACCTTGGTTGGCGTCAACTCTAAGTTTTACGTTTCTTCCAACGATTTGTCGGATGAGAGCTATCCTTTCAATGTCTTTACATAAATCTTTATCCCCAACTTTTATTTTTATGGTTGTATATCCTTTTTTAGTAGCTTCCTTAGCTTCATATGCCATTTCTTTTGGTTCACCTATACTTAGCACATGGGGGATCTCTAAAAAGTCCCAGTATTTGCCCCCTATAAGGTTATAAAGCGGCTGATTTGTGGCCTTGCCCATCATGTCATAACAGGCTATGTCTATAGCTGCTTTGGCAGCCGGGGCGTTTTTGACTGTGGCGTTCATTATTTTATGTATTTTTTCAATATCAAAGGGGTTTTGGCCGATTATTTTAGGAATTATGTTATGCTTTAACAAGGCTATGGTGGAGTAAAAGCTTTCTCCTGTGACATGCTCATCGGGCACCGATTCTCCGTAGCCAACAAGTCCGTTGTCTGTTTCCACCCTTATTATTATAGATGGCATGTCTAAAAAGGTATCATAGGCTATCACAAATGGTTTTATCAGCGGCAGTTTTATGGGGTAGATGTCTATTTTGCTTATTTTCATAACTGGCCTCCTTATTTTTTGAATTTTGTGTATTATGATTTATTATACCTTCTTTTGGGCTAAAATTCCAGGGGGAGAGCGGGTATTCTAGTTTCGTCACGCAGGATATAGAAGAATAAAAAACGGGCTGTCCAATATTATCAGAAAGATAATTTGAGACAGCCCGTTCTAGATGCTTATGATTTTTTAGGGATACAAAAAATCATAAAATCATATTCTTCACCGTCGGGATTTTGATGGTATTTTAAGTTCATTGAGCCTTTGGTATTAAAGGATTTGATTTCTTTGTTAAAATTTTGCGCTTCATCCTTACTCATTTTAAGATCCATAATGCTTCCAAAAAGCAAATTCTCATCATCTGGACTTAAATCCTCGATTCTACGTATTATATTTGCTGCCTTTTGCTCCATGTAAGGCAAAAGATCTTTAACAGCTTTCGCATCTTTCTTTGCTGACAACTCTAAGCTAAAATCCTTGTCAACATTGAGAGAGTAAAATTTTTCTGTGATACCGTTAATTTCTCTTGTTTTTTCGACTTTTATAAGTTTCACTTTTTCTAAGGTTTTAAAATGATAATGTAGTTTGCTTGCATCTTCATTAAGCTTATTGGCAATGAATTTAATGGAGACGGGATTATTTTGTTTTTCAAGTTCTCTTAGTATTGCTACTCTGAGGTCATTCGCCAACGCCTTAACCTGTGCAATTCTTATATCTGTGTTATTGCTAACCATGACACTCCTCCTCTTTTAAATCGTCCACAACTTATACTTTTATATTTATTTAGAAGTTTAACAATTAAATATATAAAAAGCAATCCCTCGCTTTTGAGGGATTGACTTTGTTAAGTTTTATCAAGAGCTCTAAAGCTTTTAACTTTTGATAAGCTGTAGCCTCCCAATGCTATACAAATACCACCGATAATCGGTTGATAAAACAATGGTAAAATCAATGCAAAAGCTCCCATTGTACCGTAAGAAATGGGAATAAGACCAGTACTTACAGTATTTAAAAACCCAAATACCCTTCCCCTTTTTTCATCAGGAACAACCTTTTGAAAAATAACCGAAACTTGAATATTAGCACAGGTTGCCGAAATACCTATTAGAGCACCTAGCACCAACATAGTATATACTGTAACCATAGGATTTATGTTCGTAAAAATGGGTATTGCCATTACAACCCCAGATAAACTAATACTAACTGCCATTAGATAAATGCTTTGAGTAAGTAGCTTGGCATGTTTATTAGATTTTAATATTGACAACGCTAAAGCACCTATTAAAAAACCAAAGGCTATAGCAGATTGTATAAACCCTAAAAATGTTTCACTTATTTGAAGAGTTTCTAACATAATTCCCGGAATTATTACTGGAATAAGGGGAGATATGAAAAAATTCATTATGGCAAATAAAGATACCATTTTTAAAAACAGATTGGACTCCCATATATATTTTAGTCCTTCAATCATATCAACTTTAAGGTTGTAAAATGCATTTTTGCTGCTATCTACTTTCCGTTTAAGCGCAGGGATTTTTAAAAATAGCTCAGCAAAACCAGATATTATATATGAACTACCATTTATGAAAAAAAGTATTGGTAAAGCTAAGCTGGCTTCAGAGCCTCCGAAGCTTGCAAATAGGATAGCTGCTAAACTAGGGCCTACTATTCCTGCACCAGATTGAGTAACCTGCCGAAGTGAGTTTGCCTGCTGCAAGTCATCACGCCTTATGATAGTGGGTAATACTGCACCTATCGATGGGTTAAATAAAGCACTAACTATACCAACTAAAATAAAAATGAAATACATATGAACCCCGGTAAAACTACCGTTATACATTAAGACTGCCGCTCCTAGCATTAGCAAACCTCGAAAAAAATCACTAACACAAATAATGGCTTTTCTATTTAAGGTGTCGACTAACGTTCCTGCCAATGGACCTAATATAACTCCAGGTATCGAAGCAAACATCATGATGCTCGCAAGGGAAGCTGCTCCCATGTTATTGATAATCCATATAATGCAGGCATAGTTAAAAAAGCTATCTCCCAATTGTGAAACCATCTGACCTGACCAAAGCAGTAGGAAATTACTATTTTTAAATAATGAGTTAGGTTGTGACTCACCTTGCTGTTTGATAACTGCCTGATTCATTTGAAACCCTCCTAAAAATTATTTCTAACGTTAAAATAATTTTAAACGTTAGAAATAATTTAGTCAAGTGCCATGCTGATAGTTAACAATTTCTTAACAATTTGTTGTCTTAAACAGCGCCATGATACCCATTATACGATTACTTATATTAATTTATCACAGGGATAACCTCTAAAACTTTATCACTGTAAAGGAGGCAAATGAGTTTTGGGGTTAGCCATGTAGCACGGGGCGAAGGTCGCCCCCTACCCTCTTTGGCGGGTGTATTCGTGTCTTATGTTCATTGTGTGGGTCCTGCGCCCTTGTGGGCTAGACCCTTCGGCAAGCTCAGGGTGACGTTGGGGATTTTCTGCGAGGCGTTTACCATAGCCAATTACGGGTTTGCACCTACACAGAGATCGCCCCCACCCTCTTTGAGAGAACATGTATAATTGTCCACTGGGTTTAAATTGTCAATTGTCCATTGTAAATTGTAAATTGTAAATTCGCTTTTTTATCCGCTATCCCCTATCTCCTATAAATCTGACCTTAAAGCAGAGCCAGCTTAGTTCAAACATTTGCAAATTTTGTGTATTCGTGTATAGAATATAGTAACAAAATTTTACGGTGGTGGTTTTTGTGGAGTGGGTTCTTTTAATCTTTATTGTTGGGGCTTATTTTATGTGGAAGGCTGGTAGATATGGCTCTAAAAAAAGAAAAGCTCATCCCCCTCAGTCAAAGAAAAAGCAAAACATGACTGAACTTGATGAGCTGCTAGATAATCCGGATACTTTTTTTAAAAATCAAAACAAAAATAAGAGATAAGGTAATACTTGTAGTGTAAAGCCCAAGCTCCTTTCAGCTTGGGCTTTAGATTTTTATTTAATGAAAATTCTCCTGCGGGCTAAATCCTTATCTTTGGATCAGGAATAACGTTAAAACCTTTGGACCATTGACTTTCTTTTTCTACCCTTCAGAACCTAACAAGTCAGATTTTATAAGTTTTGTAGCGCTTAGAATTATCATCACTATGGTTAGAGTCAGTGCCAGTAATATTCCTACTACATAGGATGCGTTTACCTGACCTCTAATAACTAGATCTATGTTGGAGTATGCAAGGGGCTGAATAAATCTAAAGATAGATGCATTTGATAATGTGGAATCAAAAACAAAGTTTAGCATAAACACCCCTGTTACTAGGCCTAAGGTTGAGGAGATTGAATTGATAAATATAGAGACTGCTTTGGTTGAAGCAATTGTCATTACCAGCATTGCCACGAACAACAAATATCCCAACGCTAGATATCGTCCGGTGGACACTATTTGATATTGCCCTAGGTTTTCTCCGTTGCTGCTTAGTGATGTTAGCATTTCTGAAGTAGCTATCGCCTGTGGATAATCTAGGTCTCCTATCCCATATATCGCTGTTATCACTATAAAAAATGTTAGTATTATAACTCCTAATATCGCCGTTGTAAACATCATTATGCTTATTAGCTTTGACCAATAGATTTTGGCTCGGGAAAAGGGCTGGGTAAAGTATGTTTTGTAGCTTCCCTCTTCTATTTCTCCTAAATAGATATCCACCGTTAAAATAGCTATCAATGCCAATAATATCAGTGGCGTGTACCCTCTTAGGATAAAAAGCAAAAACTGAAAACCATTTATTTGATATGGTGAGTGCTGAGGTTCTATGTTGTTTTTTATCAGATGTTCATTTATAGCTATGTTTTCTCTAAGCTGCTCCGGAAGCTGATTTCTATATCTTAAGATATCCTCACTCATGTAGTTATTTTCCGCACCAAAGATTAGGTTGTGATACTTTTCGTTTTCAATCTCTAACGCTCTTTGCCATGACATCATACCAGGACTACGATAATAAGTTCCCAACTGAGTTGATGTGGACGCTTCTGTTATTAAAAACTCTACTTCTTCAAAATCTATCCCTGCAGGGCTAAGTTCTTCTGAATCTACCTCGATAGATTCTAATTCATCTAGCTCTATTTCCACAGAACCTGGTTCTTCAGGATCAACACCTTCAAGGCCCATCTCCTCTAGCATGTCTAGGACCTGTAGCCTTCCCGTTGCTTCACGTGCTTGATCTCCCATATCTCTTTCTTTATCATACATATAGCTGTCATGTAAGTTTCCGTTATAAATTACTAACCCCAACAGATAAGCTATCATTAATGCAATTATTATTTTGTTTTTATTGTTTCCTCTAAATTTTGTCCATTCGCTTAGGATTAGCTTAATCATTTTCTTCACCATATACCTCTTTATAAACTGACTCTATATCCATTTCTGCTCGGTGTATGTCTAGCACTAAAATGTCGTTTTTTATTAGTTTACATAGCAGCTCTGATAAAGAATCTTGGTCTTTGAAGGTGATTTTTACGCTGTCTGATATATACTCTACCTTTTCAGGGTCAGCTACAGATTCTATAAAGGGTTTGGCTTTTTCCACAGAGGAAAGCTGTAATATATAACTAAACCGCTCTTCAATAGCTTTAGGGGTTTCTATGATTTTGCCGTTGTTTATACAGATAATTCTATCGGCTAGCTTTTCTACCTCACCTAACTGGTGGGAGGAAAACAGTATCGAGATGTCTTCTTTTTCTATTAGCTGCTCTAATGTACTTCTTAAGCCGATTATGCCACCTGGATCTAAGCCATTTGTAGGTTCATCCAAAATGAGAAATTTAGGCTTGCTCAAAAGGGCTATTGCTAATCCTAGCCTTTGCTTCATTCCCATGGAATATTGCGATACCTTAATGTCCAGCTTTTGCCCTAATTGAGTAAATTCTTCAATTTCTTCCACTCTTGTTTTTGATATATTTCTCATTTTTGCTATTAAATGAATGTTTTGCCTACCAGTCATGTCTTGATAAAGACCGGGGCTTTCAATTAGCGATGCTTGTTGTGCCAAGGCCTTTTCTTTCTCCTTTAGTACGTCAACGCCACATATTTCTATATGTCCACTTTCTGGTATTACCAGGTTACAAAGACATTTCATGGTTGTGGATTTTCCTGCACCGTTTGGCCCTATAAACCCAACTATTTCATTTTTGTTTACCTCAAAGGACACATCCTTTAAAATATGCCTTTTGCCGTAGCTTTTGTTTAGCTTTTCCACAACTACCACAGCGTTTTTATTCATTTATAACACCACCTTAATGTTTTTATAAATCTTTCTTTTTAAAATACCATATGTTACCTAAAATAAGCAGGGCTGTTGCGGTGACTAGCACTATGATAGCCAGTAGTGGAGTTGTGTTGTAGTTTCCGTTTAAGATGTTTACTGGGTTATTCATGGTAAAGGGACTAAGGTTTAGCTTCTCATCAACTATCCACCTTTGGCTTACCGCGATCCCTATAATGCTGATAACGGCGGCAGCACTAAAGCCGATTATTTTGTTTTTGGTGACAGAGGAGATGAAGATATTTAGGACCACATAAAACACTGTGCACAGCACTAGTAAAGCTAAGGCCAAAAGCAAAAACTGATACAGCGGCATCAAGGTTAGCTTATCGCTAATGTCACCACGTATTAATGAATATCCACTTATACCCAATGCTTGGTAGTTACCCATTCTCTCAGTATCTCTTTCTAAATAATTTGGCATTGGATCGGCAGAAGTAAATCCACCTTCTAGATAGGTCACCGGGTATTTAAAGTTTTCAAATCCATCTGATAACCCCAAAAGCAAAGAGATTACTAGAGCTGGTATCAGTATCACAAAAAGTACATGCAAAATACTGATAGTAACTTTAGATAATAGATATTTTTTTCTGGAAAAAGGTTGGGTTAGTATCAGTTTTAAATTTCCACTTTTCCACTGGTCATTTATGCTATCAAAAACTAAAATTAGTATGATAAAAGCTAAAAGCATGGGCACAATTTCCCTAAAATAGTGGTACAAAAAAGTCATGCTGTCCATATGATATCTGCCGATAGGTTCAATGTCATTTATATGCAAATGATGGTATAACTGCCCATTTTTTAGGAAGTAATAGATTGGAGAGTTAGTTCTGGGGTTGTAAAACTCAATTTCTTCATATGCTATACCTCCACTTACATCATCCCATACTTTCTTAATTTCCTCGTCCCACCATTCAGCCCTAGGATCATCTGCCTGTGGGGGGGTGTATCTGGGATTAAGTAAGTATACAAAAGAATGAAGGCGAGTATATTCATTGTAATCTTCTGCTAAATATGCTGCTTGAGCTTGATCGGATGTTTCCATCCATATATGCAAAGAATCAATAGCTGCGTCCGGAACATCCCAACCAAATTGACTATAAGCATCAAGAATTAATTCAGGAAAGATTCGATGACAAACATATCGGTAAGGTCTCCTTGCATCATCAGCTCTGTATTCTCCAATCATTTGAAAAGATATGATAAAGATTATGGCCATTAAAAACCATGTCTTAGGGTCTTTAAGCTTTCTCTTTAGTTCAAATGTTATATAACTCTTCATTTGTTCACCTCCCCTACTGATAATTATGCCTGTTGCTTCTAGTTACGTTTAGCTAATAACGCCTATAAATCTTTCTTTTTAAAATACCATATGTTACCTAAAATAAGCAGGGCTGTTGCGGTGACTAGCACTATAATAGCTAACAGTGGAGTTGTGTTGTAGTTTCCGTTTAAGATGTTTACTGGGTTATTCATGGTAAAGGGACTTAGGTTTAGCTTCTCATCAACTATCCACCTTTGGCTTACCGCAATCCCTATAATGCTGATAACGGCGGCAGCACTAAAGCCGATTATTTTGTTTTTGGTGACAGAAGATATAAAAATATTTAGGGCTACATAAAACACTGTGCACAGCACTAGTAAAGCTAAGGCCAAAAGCAAAAACTGATACAGCGGCATCAAGGTTAGCCTTTCGCTTACACCGTGACGTATTAATGAATATTCACTTATGCCTAACACTTGAATGCCAAATTGCTCCTTGTTGCTCTCTAAGTAGTTAGGCATTGGGTCGGTAGAGGTAAACCCACCTTCTAAATAGGTCACAGGGTACTTAAAGTTTTCAAATCCATCTGACAACCCCAAGAGCAAAGTAATAACTAAGGCTGGTATCAGCAAAACAAACAATACATGCAAGATACTGATAATTATTTTAGATAATAGGTATTTTTTTCTGGAAAAAGGTTGTGTCAGTATCAGTTTTAAGTTTCCACTTTTCCACTGGTCATTTATGCTATCAAAAACTAAAATAACAATAACAAAGGCTAAAAGCATGGGCACAATTTCTCTAAAATAGTGATACATAAAAGTCATGCTGTCCATATGATATCTGCCGATAGGTTCAATGTTATTTGCATGCAATTGATGGTATAACTGCCCACTTATTATTGAATAATAGTTTGGTCTTCTTCTTGGATTATAAAACTCGATTTCTTCATATGCTATGCCTCCGCTTACATCACCCCATATTTCTCTAATTTCTTTATCCCACCATTCAGACCAAGGATGGTCTTCCTGTGGAGTATTGAATATGGAAAGATGTAGGTTAGCTAAAGAATAAAGGCGGGTATATTCCTTATAATCTTCTGCCAAATATGCTGCTTGAGCTTGATCATAGGTTTCCAACCATATATGCAGAAAATCAATAGCTGAGTCCGAAACATCCCAGTCAAACTCTCTATAACTATCAAGGTGTATTTCAGGAACACTCCTCAAATTAATGAATCGGTAAGGTCTCCTTGCATCATCAGCTCTGTAGTCTCCAATCATTTGGAAAGATATGATAAAAATTATGGCCATTAAAAACCATGTCTTAGGGTCTTTAAGCTTTCTCTTTAGTTCAAATGTTATATAACTTCCCATTTGTTCACCTCCAAAAGTATAAATTGAAAAATAGTACATAAGCGTAAGCCAAATAAAATAAGTTCCGCTTCCAATGATTTATCTTGTACAACAACTATTTTGTGTGGCTAAATATTAGTTTAAAGATTTAAAATATTCTAATATTATCTTTATCATAACATATCCTAAGCATTGATTTATTAAATTTTAGTTAACTAACATTTCTTTTTATTTAATTTTTTTCACACTCGGTTTTCTGACCTCTCGTTTTATTTGACTAAATATTATAACATTTAACTAAAAGATAACCCAGTTTAAAATGGGGTTCGTTACGTGGGTCTTGCGCCCTTGTGGGCTAGACCCTTCGGCAAGCTCAGGGTGACAGAATTGCAGGGCGTTGGCTTAGTTTCGTGGGGTGGATCTGACTTAAGAGGTATTATAAAACTTTTCTATATGATGACTAGAATGGGTAAGTTATCGGCGTTGATGATTTTGTGCGTGGTCTTTCTTTGGCTCTGTCATTCTGAACGGAGTGAAGAATCTTATGGGTTATGTCTTATGAACTGGGCTATTAGTGGCTGATCAAGTGATAGGTTCGTTTCTGTCCGTTTCGCCGGTCTTTGCGCCCTTGTGGGCTAGACCCTTCGGCAAGCTCAGGGTGACGTTGTAGGAGCGTTGGCTAGGCGTGATGGGCTTAGAATGGTTCGTTAATGTTACTTTGTGTTTAGCGGGGAGGGCTGTCGGTTTTGTTTAATTTGGTGTGGTTTTTGAATCTGTCATTCTGAACGTAGTGAAGAATCTATGGGCTTATGTTTTGTAGAACTGGTTTATCCCCACTAGAAAAATGTTAAAAGAATATGAGTCAAGTTAGCCTAGATTTAGGTCCCTGCTTAGTATCCGTCTCGGGGTCTTTGCGCCCCTACGGGCAGGCTTGATTATGGGTGAAGTATATGTATCTCTTTGGTAAAAACGCCTTTAAAGGGTTATTCTCTTTTAAAAACAGTAAACGGGTCAGCAATTTTCGCTTCTCTTCAATCTAAATCATATTCGCCATCAAGGTGAATACATAAGCATATGCAGTAAATAATCCCCTTATTAAATTCAGTAATTGCTTATACAATCATGCCATCTTGAATGTTTACTATACGATGACAGCAAGAGGCTACTTCCTTATCATGGGTTACTATAATAATTGTCTTTTTCTCTACAGAATTGAGTTTGGTAAAAATATCTAAAACATCCTGCCCTGTAGCACTGTCTAATGACCCGGTGGGTTCATCTGCTAAAATAATTTCCGGCTCATTAACTATCGCCCTTGCTATAGCAACCCTTTGCCTTTGCCCTCCTGACAAATTAGCTGCCAAGACATCTCTTTTTTCAGAAATATTTAGCTGCTTTAAAACTGATTCCACTTTCTCTTTTTTAGACTTTATAGCTTTTTGAGAGTAAGAAAGTGGAATCATGATATTTTTAAAAACAGTATACCTATCCACTAAAGCAAAGTCTTGAATCACAAAACCAAAAACCTCGTTTCTAAGCCTAGCCATTTCTTTAGCTTTAATATGGCTAATCTCATTTTCTTTATAAGAATATTCACCCTTTGTAGGTCTATCAATACAGCCCAAAATGTTTAAAAGAGTGGACTTTCCAGAACCAGAAGGACCCATAATAGCAACCATCTCTCCTGTTGTGATAGTAAGAGAAAGTTCTTTTAACGCGTGGACCTTGGCATCACCTTGCCCATAAATTTTATCTACTTTAGTTAGCCTAATACTCATTCTCTATTCAACTCCTTCTAAGTATTGTACTGATGGGAGTACGGTATAGCTTCACAACTGGGTACAAAGTAACTACAAAAGTTAACAAAACACTAAATATAATGGTTATGAAACTTACGGTAGATATTCTATGAATAGATATCACAATAATATTTGCTAAAAAAACTAAAGACAAAACCTGCAATAATATGCGAGCAATTATTAACCCCACCCTTCCCCCACATAACAAGTGTACTGCAAATTCTTGTTTACGTTCATTAATAAATTGGATTAGATTACAAACCAGTCCTATAATACAAAATAATAGTACAACTAAAAATATAATAGTTAAAAAACTAATTGTGACAGTAATATCTCTGTTAATATTGTCCATCTGCTCACTAAAACTTCTAACTCCAAAAGTAAATAAATTGAGTTCCTTTGATTTTTCTATGATAGGTTGCAAATCAGCCCGTTGATCAGTGATAAAATAGGTCGAGTTAATTACATTTTCATAGTCTACTACTCCATTAAATCTATCACTTTGAAAAGGCACCACAAAGGTTCTATCCAGCCATAAAATATCCCCACTTCTAAGGGGGTTTATATAATAAGAAAGACTTTCTAAAAAGCCTTTTACCTGATAATCTATTTCCCCTGATGAGATAACATCCCCTAGGTCATAGTAATCCAAAAACTCATAACCTAATAGGATAGGAACCGCCTCTTCTGAACTAATAAAATCATCAGACGCAAACTTCTCTCCTTTTGTACATTTTAAGTTAAAAACCTCTATAAAGTTTTCATCCACTCTAACCATATTATAAGCATGCCTATCACCACTACTAAATCTAATAAAAGAATCTGGTAGTTCTGTGCTTGAATCTAAAAACATTGAATGACCGGTTCCAACAGTATATGAGTTAAATTTATCGTCATTTTTCATGAACTCGTATAGAATAACTAATCTTTCAGATGCATCTTCGGAATTTATTATATCTCGTGAAAAAGTTAACTCATCAGTGTTGTCTACCAGGGCAAAAACTTCCTGTTCTTTGGTCAAGTGGTCAATTTGATTTTGATAAAAGTTTAAGTCTAATATAAGTTTTATAGTTAAACTAAATACGATTAATGCAGCAAGTATTTGTAAAAAGAGGACAAAGTTTCGTCCTTTTTTTTCAATCAGATCCTCCCAAGCATATTTCAACTGCTTCATGATAACTCCCCCCTTAGCTCCTCAAGTGCATAACTATATCTTGTCTAAGCCATCTGGTAAGAAAAATCCAACTAGCCACAATTCCTATAATAACCACCAGCATATACCCAAGGCCAATTACCACTACCGGCATAGAAGATCCTATAAAAGGGATTATACTAGCACTTATAATCAACACCGGTATAATTATTCCTGCTAGATACCCAAAGCTGACAATAAGAATATAGTCTTTAATTATAAGCCATTTTATGTAAAACTTGTTACCACCAGATAAAAGTCTTACAGCCACCTCTTTTTTTCTACCTTCTACCCAGTGTCTCGTAATGGAAAACACATTAAGCAAAACTAGACAAACTGTTATTATAAAAATTAGAATAATGAAAGAGGACTGTCTTAGTGAAGCAAGTAAGTGATCTGTAGCATCACCCTGATAGGGTTCACCTCTTATTTCTAAGCTGGAGTCAATTTCTGTCATATGTTCATAAAACCCACTATAGAAAGACATACTTTTTTCCTGTAAATCAAAAATATATTCCCCTTCAAGATGGTAGTCAATATTATCAAAATCGGCTGCCATATTTACATAGTACAAGCTGTTATTATCATAATAGCTTGAATATGCTCGGCTTGTTTCTCTTTCATTTAGTTGAAAGATCCCAATTACCTCATAAAGATTACTTTGATGAAGAAAGTATTTCACTCCACCTTTTTCGATGCATTGCTCTTGCAAACTCTCTTCTATTACAACTGTTTGTGTACTGTTTTCAAAGTCTTGCTGTTTAAAACTCCGTCCCTCAATAATATTAGGTTTAAAATTTGTTACTCCATTTAACAAAACACTTTTACCCCGTGACCATGGGTAATCCCTATAAATGATGGCATTTTCTGTGTTTTCTTTAGTAAATTCTACTAAATCAGTAACGGTAACGTTTAGTTCCCTATTTATTATAGAAACCCGTACATGCTGATTTGATAAAAAGTCAGGATTTTCTTTTTTGATGGTGTAGAACTCATAAATAGTAGAAAAACAAAGGATAAACAACATAGCTACGGCAGCATATAATACCATTAGCAAAAAAGACCTATGTAATATCTGTCTCAATTAAAATCACCCCAAACTTAAATTAATATCCCCGAGCAAATAAATGCTCGGGAACCCATCTTAAAAGTATCTCCATCCATTTCAAGATAATATTATCTTGAAATGGCCACCTTCTCCTAGATGTATACGCTCGATAAAATTTGTCATCATTTTCACTGGAAGCCACATTACTCCATATCCGATCACTATCAAAATCTCCTTGGCGGGCTCTCACATAGCATCGTCTTATGTGACTATTAGCTCTTGCACCCCAAGCATCCCGCTGTTAAAAGTTGACCTGAGCTCATAAACATTATAATAACTATAATACTTATATAAGTTAGCATCATTTACTTCAAAGCTTTCTCTCCCTTGTTTTATTTGACTAAATATTATAACATTTAATTAAGAACTACAACCCACTTTAA
The DNA here is from genome assembly GCF_040515995.1 of Proteinivorax hydrogeniformans. GTDB lineage: Bacteria > Bacillota > Proteinivoracia > Proteinivoracales > Proteinivoracaceae > Proteinivorax > Proteinivorax hydrogeniformans. The sequence goes on from NZ_CP159485.1 coordinate 1,927,090, forward strand.
AGTGGGGTCAGAAAACGAGGAGAAAAGAGGGGGGTAAGATGGAATATAGTCTAACTACTTTTGGGGGAAAATTAAGGTCTTTAAGGAAGAAACATGTGCTTACCCAGCTTGATGTTTCAAAAGCTACAGGTGTAAATGTTGAAACTTTACGAAGGGTAGAGCAGGGAAAAGTGGTGCCTAAAATTGAAACGCTAGAGTACCTGTCTCCAGTGTTAAAAGAAGATGTGTTGCTACTTTTTTTTAAGCATAGGTATCAAGATTACTCATTGTTACAAGAAAAAAAAGCCAGGTTGGAGAGAAACCTTGATAACGGCGACTTTTCAAAGCTAGAGTTGGAAGTTAAAAAAATTAATAAAATGATACCAAAGATAAAAAATAAATACTACAAAAGATTAATAGAACAGCAGCTTCTTTTTGCTAAAGGCATTATTAAGTATAAAAAAGAAAATGACTCCTCTAAAGCGTTAAATATGCTAATCAGAGCCATTAAATTGACAACACCTAAGTTCGAGTTGGACAATTTTCAATCATATGTTTATTCCTCTACAGAAGTTAGGATACTTATGAACATTGGCATGATTGTAAACAGCTTAGGAAGAAATAAAGAGTACTTAAATATACTGGAGTTTAGTATTAAAACAATAAAAAACACAGATGAATTATACCCAAAAATTTGTCACAATCTAGCTGGTGCCTATATTAGAAAGGGCGATTACATAAATGGTCTAAAGTATTCAAATTTTGGGGTTGATTGGTGTAAAAACAACAGAATTTATGCTGGCTTAAACCTTTTGTATTATAGTAAAGGAGTTTGTCAGTTCTATTTAAAGGATAAAAACTACAAAAGTTCTGTGGAATTAGCAATCTGCTTATGTGAAGCCTATGGACAAGATAAATTAAAAAAGCTTATGCTGTCTAATTATGCTGATCTAAAGAAACAGGGTTGTATAAGGCAATGATAAAGGTAAAGTCCAAGTTTTTACAAAAGTTATAGGTTCGTTTGTGTCCGTTTTGAGGGTCTTTGCGCTCTTGTGGGCTAGACCCTTCGGCAAGCTCAGGGTGACGTCGCAAGAGCGTTGGCTAGGGGTGACGCCGTAAGAGCGTTGGCTAGGGGTGATGGGCTTAGAATAGCTTCACCCTGTTTTAGTGTCTTTATTGTCGGTTCTGCTTAATTTGGTGTGGTTTTCTTGAATTTGTCCTTCTGAACGTAGTGAAGAATCTATGGGTTTATGTATTCTGGAGTGGGTAGTGGCTTACGGTGTTTGTCAAGAAAGTTGTCGCATTAAAATTAAAAAGTTTTACGAATTACCTTGTTAGATTGTAAAGCTAATCTACATGATCTATAGTATTTTTAAACTGTATGTCTTTTATAGGGTTTAGAGAAACATATTCGGGTAATGACCAATCTCTGATATTTTTAGACCACCTCTCTGGGTGCTTTTTCCTTGCATGCTCATAGATCCTGATTCTTTTTTCTACTATATTAACATCAATTCCATAGTGTCTTTGGTAAGGTGTAACAAATTTTAAGCCACTATGTAAGTGTTCATAGTTATACCATCTAACAAATTCTTTAACCCAATTTCTTGCTTCCTCTATGCTTTTAAAACCTTTATAAGGGTATGCTGGGCGATACTTCATGGTCTTAAAGAGCGATTCGGAGTAAGGGTTGTCATTACTAACTCTTGGACGGGAAAAAGAGCTTTGAATACCTAGTTTTTCAAGTGTGGCCTGAAATGTTGCTGCTTTCATTGGGCTGCCATTATCGGAGTGTAGTACTAAAGGTCGACCTGAAATCTTTTGAGACAATGTTGCTTTTTTAATAAGTCTTTCAGCATATTCTGCTTTCTCTGACTCCCATACTTCATAGGCTACAATTAATCTGCTAAACATATCTATTATAAGGTATAACTTATAGAAACTACCTTTAACAGCAGAGTTTAGCCATGTTATATCCCAAGTCCATATTTTATTAGGGGAAGTAGCTACATGAGTAGGAGGCTCCCTTTTTGTGGGTTTTTTGGCCCTTCCTCGGTGAGCATCCATTTTTTCTTCTTTTAAAACCCTGTAAATTGTTGATTCAGATGCCAAATATTTGCCTTCGTCTGCCAGCTTAGGAACTATTTGTGATGGAGGTAAGTCGACATACTTAGGATTATTTGCTGTTTTTATTATTTCTTGGCGTTCTTCATCTGTTAGCTTGTTTTTAGGAGTGGGGCGTTTAGCTGAAGGTCTTTTATCTTCTTTGATCTTCCCTTTTTCCTTAGTCCATCTTTGATAGGTACGCACGCTGATACTTAATACTTCACATGCAGGGGCTAACCTTGCACCATTTATTCTTGCTTCATCGATCAGTTCTACTGCTTTTACGCGATCTGAGCTACTGATCAGTCTTCCTCGGGGTCCCCCCAAATCGCGTCTGCTTTTTTTCTTAATACTAGTAATGCAGCCGTTTCTGCCAGTGCCTTCTCTTTTTGTCTAAGCTGCTTTTTTAATTCTTTTGCTTTTTCCTTTTCTTCCTTTAACTCACTTTTAGTCTTTTGGTAGTCCTGTGTTTCACCTTGGTTTGCCTTTAAACATTGCTCTTTCCAACGCTTTATATCTTCAAGGTATATACCTTTACGTCGGCAGTAATCGGCTAGCTCAGCTTCACTTAAAGCTGCTGTTTCTAATACTATTTGGAATTTATCTTCTGAGTTCCACCTATTTTGAGGTTTGCGAGATGATAGAGTTTTATTGTTTCTTTTCACCCATGTATAAATGGTTGTTTTGGGAATGCCCAGCTCTGCTGCAATAGCAGTAACGGTGTCATTTGAAGGGGGCTCAAGTCTTTTTAATACGGACTCAATAAACTCTTTAGAGTAGTGCTTACTTTTAGATTTTGACATAATTTTATCTCCTTAGGTTTAGTGTCGTAACTTCATTATTGCATTAATTTTCTTATACGACAACTATCCTAACACATAGGGCTTATTAGGCTACTGTTTAAAAGGGGAGATAGTATGTATTATGTTTACATCGCTACTAATTGGAATAATAGAGTCTTGTACACAGGTGTCACTAACAATTTAGAGCGTCGTATTTATGAGCATAAAAATAAATTGGTGAAAGGTTTTACACAGAAGTATAATGTGGATAAATTGCTTTATTATGAGTCTACTTCCGATGCTAATTCTGCCATAGCAAGGGAAAAAGAAATTAAAGGCTGGACACGACAAAAGAAAAATGAACTAATTGCGAGTGTAAACCCTAAGTGGAAGGATTTAAGTAGTTGAGTAGTGGGAAGTAAGATGTGAGTAGTGAGAATAGAAAGCTGAATGCTTAGATTCTTAGTCCTTTTGTGTCCGTTTTGTGGGTCTTACGCCCTTATGGGCTAGACCCTTCGGCAGGCTCAGGGTGACAGTTCTTTTAAAGCCTTTGGCCCCACAGTGTGTTTTGACCCCACTAGGATGCTTAAAGGTGCTTAGATTCTAGGCGCAAAAAATCCCAGGCCGGCAGCGTATAAGTAATAGTAGCGTAATTGGAGGTTGGGAGTTTGTAGTTGGGCAAATTCTTAGTCCTTTTCTGTACGTTTCGTGGGGTTTTGCGCCCTTTTGGGCTAGACCCTTCGGCAAGCTCAGGGTGACAATTCCTTTAAAGCTTTTGACCCCACAGGGTGCTTTGACCCCACTAGGGTGGCGGGCGACGACCCAAGGTCGCCCCTACGAAAGTGCTCAGATTCGAGGCTTTAAAAAAGTCCAGGCCTGCCAGCGTATAAGTAATAGTAGCGTAATTGGAGGTTGGAAGTTAGAGGCCGGTAAAAAAATCTTGCACAAAGGTTTCTGACCCCACTAGGATGCTTAAAAGGGCTTAGATTCTAGGCGCAAAAAAATCCCAGGCCCTCAGCGTATAAGTAATACGCGAGGAGTCTGGGATTTTTATTGCAACAACGAAGATAAGTGCTTTTTAGCTTCCGACCCCACTAGGGTGCTTATAAAGCGGCCTAGCTCTCTTAGCCTAGGAATTGTTCGATATCCTCTTCCACAGTCGAAATAGGATTGATACCGAAGTTTTCTACTAGTACGTTTGCTACGTTTGGTGATAGGAATGCTGGTAGTGTTGGTCCTAGTTTGATGTTTTTCACGCCTAGGTGTAGTAGAGCTAGTAGTACGATTACTGCTTTTTGCTCGTACCAGGCGATGTTGTAGGAAATTGGTAGGTCGTTGATGTCGTTTAGTTCGAATACTTCTTTCAGTTTTAGGGCGATTACTGCTAGTGAGTAGGAGTCGTTACATTGACCAGCATCTAGTACTCTTGGGATGCCGCCGATGTCGCCTAGGTCTAGCTTGTTGTATTTGTATTTTGCACAACCAGCAGTTAGGATTACTGTGTCTTGTGGAAGCTCTTTGGCAAAGTCTGTGTAGTAGTTTCTGCTTTTCATTCTTCCGTCACAACCAGCCATTACGAAGAATTGCTTGATTGCACCTGATTTAACAGCGTCTACAACTTTGTCAGCTAGCTGCATAACTTGGTTATGAGCAAACCCACCTACGATTTTACCTTTTTCGATTTCTGTTGGAGCTGGTAGTCTTTTAGCATGCTCGATGATTTCTGTGAAGTCTTTAGCTTTACCATCTTTACGATCTTCAAAGTGCTTAAATCCTGGGTAGCCAGTAGCACCTGTTGTGTAGATTCTGTCAGCGTAGTCTGCAGATGGAGGTACTATACAGTTTGTTGTAAATAGTACTGGTCCGTTGAAGCTTTTGAATTCTTCTTTTTGCTTCCACCATGCATTTCCGTAGTTACCAACGAAATGGTCATACTTTTTAAATGCTGGGTAGTAGTTAGCAGGTAGCATTTCGGAATGAGTATATACGTCTACTCCTGTACCTTCTGTTTGCTCTAGAAGTTCTTCAAAGTCTTTAAGGTCGTGACCACTTACTAAGATAGCAGGGTTGTTGCGAACACCGATGTTAACTTCTGTGATTTCTGGGTTACCATATTTAGATGTGTTAGCTTCGTCTAGTAGAGCCATAACATCTACACCGTACTTACCGGTTTCTAAAGTTAGGGCAGTTAAATCGTCAGCGCTTAGAGTTTCATCTTCAATTGCTACTAGTGCTTTTTCGATGAATGCAGAAATTTCTTCGCTGCGATGACCTAGGTTGTCAGCATGCTCAGCGTATGCTGCCATACCTTTAAGACCAAATAGAATTAGAGATCTTAAGCTTCTTACGTCTTCGTTTTCTGTAGCTAGGATACCTACTTCTGGTTGAGCAGCCTTTTGTGCAAATTCACTTCTGCTGCCAGTCCATGTAGCAAAGTCTTTGTAGTTTTTGTCTTCTAGCTTACCTTCTTTTTGTAGAGTTTCTTTGATCGCATCTCTTTCTGTAATAACTTTTTCGATTCTTTTAGAGATTGACTCATCGTCAAAGTTAGCATTTGTAATTGTTGTAAATAGAGAATCCATTACTAGTCTGTCTGTTTCTGGACGGTTTAGACCTGCTTTTCTAGCTTGCTGGTTGTATTCAGCTACACCTTTAAGCACGTGGATTAGTAAATCTTGCAGGTTTGAAACTTCGCTTGACTTACCACAAACACCGGCTACATCACAGCCAGTACCTTTGGCAGCCTCTTGACATTGGTGACAAAACATCTTTTGACTCATTTTTTGAATTCCTCCTTTATTTTGATTATCACTAAAAAACTGTTTAAGTTTTGATAGCATTTTGTGTACCTCCTGTTTGTTGATTACATGTCTAATTATATAGAAAGTTATGGTATGTTTCCGTGACGTAGGTCACGAAAAAGGCAAGGAACCGATTTTTTTAAAATCAGTTCCTTGCCTTTATGAGTTGTAGTAATAAGGTGTTAGAAGGTGGGAGGTTGGTAAAGGGTCGTAGGGCATGGCTGAAAGGCGGAGATTTCAAGTTCAAAACCTTTTGCACACGGAAACGCACTGAAAAGCTTTTTGTAAACCTCACGGAAACACACTGTAAAGATAAAAAAAAAGAACAAAAACTTTATTTGCCTACGGTAAACATAACGAAATAAGCTACATGCTGGGTCAGACTCGTTTAGGGCTTAAAAATCAAATGCTATCTCGCACGGAAAAGCGCTGAAGGGCGTTTTGTAAACCTCGCTGAAAAGCGCTGTAGAGACATTAGTTAGATAGAAGATGGTTGGATTGTTGGATAGGGAAAGCACAGTTTTGCTGATTACGCTGTAAATATAAATGCTGTAAACTTTGCCTCCGGTTTGCTGTTTCTTTCTGTTTGGGTCAGGGTGGACACAGAGATCCACCCCTACAGTTGCGGCGTTTTTGCCCGTTTCGTAAGTCTTGCGCCCTTATGGGCTGGATCCTTCGGCAAGCTCAGGATGACGTGCGGTTGGAGATTGTGGTGTTGGTGACTTGGTTTTCATTGTCAATTGTCCATTGTAAATTGTAAATTGTAAATTCGCTTTTGAATTTCCCTATCTCCTATAAACCTGACCCTAAAGTAAAACTACATAAAAACATTGGCCACTGTAAAACGCGCGGTTTTGGTAAAGAGGCCGGTGCTCTATCTGACCTGCCCCCTGTCAAGTAGACAATGGAAATAATAAAAAAATTAAGCTGTTAACTGATATTGATATCGATATTCTATTGGGCTTAATCCGCTCAGCTTTTTCTGTAGCCTGGTATGGTTATAGAAGTGGATATACTCGTCTATTGCATCTTTTAACTCTTTAAATGTTTGATAGTTGCCTTCTAAGTAATACTTTTCGACCTTTAGCTTACCAAAAAAACTTTCTATTGGTGCATTATCAAGGCAGTTTCCTGCTCTTGACATACTCTGTGTTATATTTGCAGCCTTTATTTTTTGTTTAAATCCATTGGAGGTATACTGGAAACCACGGTCACTATGGAGTAAAGGAGTCGCTCCAGGTGATTTTATCAAAGCCTTATCTAAGGTCTGAAATACTAGCTGATTATTATTAGAGTGGCTTACAACATATGAAACAATGGAGTTATCGTACAAGTCTAAAATAGCACTTAAATAAGCTTTTTTGTTGCCATATTTAAACTCTGTAATATCTGTTACCCATTTTTCATTTGCCTTATCTGCTTTGAAGTTACGTTTTAATATGTTTTCCGCTATGTGTTCTGGTTTAGATTTACCATAGCGTTTCTTTTTTCTTCGGGTAATTGATTTTAGACCTGCAACTTTCATTAGGCGATGAACTCTTTTATGGTTTATCTTCTTTTCATATATACGGTCTAGGTACAACTTTAACACTCTATAACCATAAACACCTTTAAAACCATTATATAGTAAAATCAGATCTTCCATAATTTGTTCGTTTTCTACTTCTAAATCAGTTTTTTTCTTGTCTACCCATTTATAATAAGCAGAGCGAGTAACACCAGCAACCTCGCATAGCAATATTATTGGAAAATTGTCTTCCTCATTCAATTCTTTAATAACAATATATTTGTTTTCTTGTCTTACTCTATTTAAAGATCCCCCCTTTCTAAAGCCTTCAGCTTTTTTAGGAAAGCATTCTCCGCTCGTAATTTTTCGTTTTCTCTTTTTATTTTCTCCATTTCAAGTTTAGCTTTTTCTGTTGCTGTGAGTTCTTCTTCGCTTTTCTTACGACCACGTCCATCCTTTAATGCATCCTTGTTACCGGAGTTGTATTTTCTAACCCACTGATAAACTTGCTGGTAGGAGACCTGATAAGTTTTAGCAGTAAGTTCGTAGTTATAATCATTTTCAATGCAAAATAATACTATTTTAACTTTATCTTCAACAGATTTTCGTTTAGACATAGAGCAATCCATCCCTTCCATTTCTGTTACTGAATTTAATTTTCTATGTCCATTATACTTTTTTACCCACTTGCGTAAAACACTATGATCAGTAATTCCGTATTTTTTTGCTAAAAATCTTAAAGTATGTTCACCTGATAAATATTCTTTAATAGCATTTTCCTTTACTTTTTTAGAATACTCGACTGGCGCTTTACAATCGGTAAGTCCTTCTATACCATGCCTTGAGAACTTATCTAACCACTCGCTTATAGTCCCTCTATTAATATTATATTTGTAAGCAATGCTAGTTTTTGGACTATCTCCGTTTTTGTATTCCTGTATGATATGGTACCTTTCTTTGGCACTGTACTTATTTTTAGTGTTCATAAAATATTCCCCCTAACCAGTAGATTTTTTTATTTCAGCTGTCTACTTTATAGGGAGCATATCAATCTGCTGGGTCCAGACTCGTTTAAGGATTAAAATCCAAATTCTATCTCGCAGGGGAAAGCGCTGTAAACCTAGTTAGATAGAAGATGGTTGGATTGTTGGATAGGGAAAGCACATTAAAGGAAAACTTATTTAAATTGGGTAGCCATGTAGCACGGGGCGACACTGATGTCGCCCCCTAGCTTCTTTGATGGGTGGATTCGTGTCTTATGTTCGTTGTGTGGTCCTGCGCCCTTGTGGGCTAGACCCTTCGACAAGCTCAGGGTGACGTCAAAAAATTTAACATATTATTTTAACGGAGTGTCACCTATGTGTTGAACCATTTTTGTTACCTATGTCCTGACTAAACAGCTTTAGGTTTTAATTGTCCATTGTAAGTTGTAAATTCGCCTTTGAATTTCCCTGTCTGCTGTCTAACTTACTTTAAAGCCCTATTCTCAGCAAGAAATTAAACAGATAGCCTGCAAATATTGCTAGGCCTATAACTGTTGCTAGATAGGTAAATAGGAGCTTTTTGCTAAAAATTGAGGATAGGATTGTTACCTCTGGTAGGCTTGCTCCTGCTCCTCCTATTATTAGCGCCATTACTGCTCCCATGTTCATTCCCTGCTCTACTAGCACTGAGCTTATCGGTAATATAGTTGCTCCTCTAATATACATCGGTATACCTATTACCGAAGCAAGCGGAATAGAAAATGGAGTATCTGGTCCAGCTACTCTAACTATCAGCTCTTCTGGAATGTAGCCGTGAATAAAAGCACCTATGGCCGAACCAATCACTAAGTATGGAACTACCTGCTTAAATAAGTTAAAGGCGTATTGGCCGGATCGTTTGATTCTTGGTTTAGCACCTGACCAAAACCCATCTTCTGCAGTTATGCTACATGAGCAACCCTCTTCGTCTTTGACAATATTTACTGACTTGATGCATTTTTCATAGCCTAATTTCTCTAAAAAGATCCCAATTAGCACTGAAACTGGGAAAATTATTGCCACATATACAAGGGTTATGTTTATGCCAAAAAGCATTAGCATAAGACCAACTATTATCGGATTTAACAGTGGTGAAGCAAAAAAGAAGGACATTGTAATGCCAAAGGATACTCCGGCTTTGTGAAGTCCTAGCATAACTGGAATGGTAGAGCATGTGCAAAACGGGGTTAATGACCCTAGAAATGCTCCGACAATGTTGCCAAGTCCTCTTCTACTTTTGCCTAGCACTTTTCTTATACTTTCCGGTTTAACGTACTCTTGGAGTAGTCCTACTAAAAATGTTATGCCTATAAATAGTAGCAGCAACTCTCCAAAAAGTCCTATGAAGGTTTGAAGAAAGTTAATAAAGTTTTCCATTGTTTTCACCTCTTTTCGTTTAGAAGCAGAACATTTTTCTCGTACGGCGTAAACCTAGTTAGATAGAAGATGGTTGGATTGTTGGATAGGAAAAGCACATTAAAGGAAAACTTATTTAAATTGGTTAGCCATGTAGGACGGGGCGACACTGAGGTCGCCCCCTACCCTCTTTGAGGGATGGTTTCGTGTCCTATGTTCGTGTGTGGGTCCTGCGCCCTTGTGGGCTAGACCCTTCGACAAGCTCAGGGTGACGTTTGGGCGGGGTTCTGCGAGGCGTTTACTATAGCCAATTACGGCACCTACACAGACATCGCCACCACCCTCTTTGAGAGAAAAACATGTATAATTGTCCAAATGGGTTAAAATTGTCCATTGTAAATTGCAAATTCGCTTTTGAATTTCCCTGTCTGCTGTTCAACTGGCCAACTGTCCGACTGCTCTTAAAAAACTAAACCTCTCCCTGCTGTACTCTGCGGATTAGGTCGTGCATTTTCTTTTGTATGGTGTCTCTTGTTTTTCTAAACTCTTCTATTGGCTTTCCTACTGGGTCGTCTAGTCCCCAGTCTTCTTTGTGGTCATGGGGTACAAATGGACATTGTACGTTGCAGCCCATTGTTATGATTATATCTAGCTTATTTGGGATGTCCTTTAAGACTTTTGGTTTTTGGTCTGTTATATCGATTCCTGCTTCTTTCATTACTTCCACTGCATTGGGGTTAACTTTTACTGCTGGCTCTGTGCCGGCGCTGTATACTTCAAATACATTTTTCCCTAATTTTTTGGCAAATCCTTCTGCCATTTGACTTCTGCATGAATTACCTACACATATAAAGCCTATTGATTTTTTCACTATTTACAGCTCCTTATTAAATATTCACTTTTAACCTTCCTGGCTTTCAGCTGGGAACCAATGACGGGTTTTGTTGGCTATTTTAACTAGTGCAAGCATTACTGGCACTTCTACTAGTACACCTACAACTGTTGCAGTAACTGCCGGAGAACGTAGCCCAAATACAGATATAGCCACCGCTACTGCTAGCTCAAAGAAGTTACTTGCGCCAATCATTGCAGCCGGAGAAGCTACATTGTGGGGAAGCTTCCAAGCTTTTGCCCACCCATATGCTACAATGAAAATGAAAAATGTCTGTATAGTAAGTGGAATGGCAATTAGCAGTATGTGAATAGGGTTGTTAATTATCACATCACCTTGAAAAGTAAAAATTAGGATTAAGGTAAGTAACAGACCAACCATTGTAATGCCATCAAACTTCTTTAAAAACACATTTTCAAAATAATCTTCGCCTTTATTTTTAATGATTAAGTTTCTAGATATAAATCCTGCCACTAGTGGAATGACGATAAATAAGAATACCGATAAAAAGACTGTTCCATATGGTACTGCCAAATCCGAAACTCCTAGTAGTAGTACTATAATTGGAGCAAAGGCCACTAGTAAAATAATGTTGTTAACAGAAACTTGAACCAATGTGTATGCCGGGTTTCCTTTAGTTAGGTGACTCCAGACAAATACCATAGCAGTACATGGTGCTGCCCCTAAGATAACTGCACCTGCAAAGTATGCGTCAGCTGTTACGGGGTCTATAAGGTTTCTAAAGATTACGGTAAAAAATAACCAGGCGAAAAAGGCCATGGTAAAGGGCTTTATAAGCCAGTTAACGGTACATGTTAACGTTAAGCCTTTAGGCATTTTTAGCGCCTGAACGATACTTGTAAAGTCAATCTTTAGCATCATTGGATAAATCATCATCCAAATTAGTATGGCTATAGGCAGTGAAATTTCATAGTATGTGAATTTATCTAATGTTTCAGGAACTTGGGGCAGATAATATCCAATAGCAACACCAATAACTATACATGCTGCAACCCATATGGTTAGATTTCTTTCAAAAAATCCCATACCTCCTGTTTGTTTTTCGTTTACCATAAGTAAGACCTCCTAAAATTTTTTGTAACCCACCTAGCAATCGGTGGATTTTTTAACTTCTTCTAAGCGCTTTTTGTCTTCTGCATATATACCTTCGTTTAGCTGTTTACATACCTCTTGCCAAAGGCTATTGTATTTGCTCAAAAAATCATTGCTAATGTAGTAATAGACCCACTGAGCTTTTCTCTCAGATGAAATTATTCCTACGGTTTTTAATCTGTTTAAGTGACGTGATGCATTTGACTGGCTTATTTCAAGTATCTCTTCTATTTCACATACACAAAGCTTTTCTTGGCTAAAAAGCATAGCCATTCTAAGCCTAGTTTCATCTCCTAAAGCTTTAAAAATCTCTACCATTTTTCCACCACCTTATCTGCATATTTGTTTATACTCATATGGTAATTTATAATAGTTCACCTGTCAATAAATACATTGATCTGTAATAATTTATTTACAATAACAGTTTGCCCCACTAACTTAAAAAGGATTTTATACAACACCCCGTACTATTAGATAAATACTTGCAGGGAATGGAGGTTGAAATTGATGCGATTTCCGATGGAACTGAAATATTAGTTCCTGGGATTATGGAGCATGTTGAACGGGCTGGAGTTCATTCCGGAGATAGTATTGCAGTTACTCCCCCTATAAATCTGAATAACCATATGAAGCAAACGGTGTTAGATTATACCAAGAGGTTAGCAAAAGCTCTAAAAATAAAAGGTATGATTAACCTTCAGTTCGTCATACAGAACAATTGCGTGTACCTAATTGAAGTAAATCCTCGATCAAGTCGTACTGTCCCTTTTCTCAGCAAGGTAACAAAAACTCCTATGGTTCAGATTGCCACCGAAGCTGCTATGGGCAAAACTTTATGCGAGCAAGGTGTTAGGTGTGATTTCATGCCAAGATCTGATATATATGCAGTTAAAGTACCGGTGTTTTCTTTTTCAAAACTTATTGAGGTAGAAACATCCCTAGGACCGGAGATGAAATCTACAGGGGAGACTATAGGTTTGGATGAATCTTATCCTAAAGCTCTTTATAAGGGACTAGTTTCCTCTGGTTTAGCTATTCCTGCCGACGGCAACATCCTGGTAACTATTGCCGATAAAGATAAAGACGAGGCTATTCCTGTAATTAGGGAATTATGGGAACTTGGTTATTCTATCTTTGCAACTGAAGGGACAGCTAATGCTTTAAAGAGGGCAGGCGTTTTAGTCACCCAGGTATCGAAAATTAATGAAAAATCCCCTAATCTTTTAGATTTGATACAGCAGGAGAAAATCCATTTAGTTATAAATACACCAGCTAAAGGTAAGCAGCCTAAAAGAGATGGTTTTAGAATACGTAGAGCTGCTGTGGAGTCTGGAGTTCATTGTGTAACTTCTATGGATACTGCAAGAGCGGTGCTGGAAGTACTAAAAACTATCTCCTTTAAAATAACAAGTCTATAAGAAAACTAAAAAAAGCAACCTCCTTAACTGATTAAATTCAGTGGAGGTTATTTTTTTAGTAAACACTATTAACTTCATATCCTTTTTGGTTTAAGTGGTCAACTATACTATTTTCCCCAACTAGGTGCATAGCACCTACCACTACAAAATAAGTTCTTCCACTGTCTTCCTTTAGTATATGGTGTAGGGTTTCGGCCATTTTTTTGTCTCTCTCATCTAACAAAGCTCTTTGGTGTAATTCTAGGGATGGTGTTGGCGCTTGCTCTAATGTTTCCTTTCGCATTTGGGCAAAAGCAGCGCTATCTCCCTGACGCCACAAGGTGATAAGTTCATCCATTTGATCTTTTGTACCTTCTATATTGTTTAATGTCTCTTCAAAGTAAAGCTCTTGTGATTCATTAGATAGTAGTTCAAAAGTGGCTATTTGATCTACTACTGTTTCTAACCCTATTATTTCTTTATCTTCTGCTTGTTGGATAAAGTATTCTTCTACACCATATTTAGAGGAATATCCAGCTTCTTCTGCCGCAATATTTGACAGGGTCATTGTTATGTACCAAGGTTTAAATTGGTTTAGCATCTGAGGCTGCACTCCAATTATGTCGGCTGCATTTTGAAACTCTTCTTCTGGTAATAAATCCGTGGCGAGGCTGCCATCATGATATTTTGCAAAGTGCAAAACCTGCCCTGCTATTTCCATTTCATCTATGTTTTTAGTGTCTAACTCTAGGCCTAATACCTGCGATTGTTTAAATGCTTTTTCAACTTCTTCATCTAGTGGATACATGTCCTCTTTTCCTACATGGACTGAGCCTAAAAGATACATGCTGGTATTACCTGTCTGAACTTCGTAAAATATTCCCTTAGATTCTTCTGGGTCTTCAGGAATACATGCTACTAACAAAAACATCGATAGCAGCGTTATTAGAACTAGAGGTTTAAAAAGGTTTTTGTTCAATATTTTTCCTCCTTTACTTTTAATGTCTTTCTTAGGATAAGTGAAAACGTGGAAAAATATTCATATAAAAAAAGCTGTTGACATTTGTATTAGTCAACAGCTTTTTTTATATTATCTTATACTTCTACTTCTTCTTCATGTGCTGTTGCGAAGACTACATCTTCGCATCCTGGACAAAGAATTTCTAATTCTTCGTCAGCTAGCTCTTCTTCGTCAACGTGGAATGCCTCACCACAACTTGGGCACTCAACCTCTATGTCCTCGTCGGTTAGCTCATATTCTGCAACTTCATCGATGTCGCCATCACCATATTCATCTATAATTTCGTCTTCATAGATGTCATCTGCACCGATAAAGTCAGCTTCTAGCTCAGCTAGATCATGATCAACAGCTTCAACATATTCCTCGATTTCGTCTTGACCGATATATAAGTCCTCGATATCCTCAGACATATCGCCAAGCACATCTAGAATTCTATCTAGTATTTTACCTTCATTAGAACTTTGATCAAGTTTCATACCCTCTGCTAATCCTTTAATATATGCTATTTTTTCCCTTAAATCACTCACCTGTCATTCCTCCTTTAAAATTATATACTACCAATTAAAATACCCAAAAATCAAAACTTTATTTAAATTTTTAAGCTCTTTCTATATAAGCCCCTGTTCTAGTGTCGATCTTTAGTTTGTCACCTTCATTTATGAAGAAAGGGACATTTACTACCAAACCAGTTTGCATTGTAGCAGGTTTAGAACCACCAGATGCAGTATCACCTTTGATGCCAGGCTCAGTTTCTGTCACTTCTAATATTACAAAGTTTGGCAGTTCTACGCCGATAGGCTTTTCTTTATAGATAAGTACCTTTATGTTCATATTTTCGATTAGGTACTTTGTGGCTTCACCTAAATAGTCTTTGGTTAAGGTTAGCTGTTCATAGGTTTGGGTGTCCATAAAAATGTAGTCATCTCCAGAAGCATAAAGAAATTGCATTTCATTTCTGTCGATGTGAGCTTTTCCAACCTTTTCTTTTGGGTTAAAGGTTTTTTCCATTATTGCTCCAGTTTCTACATTTTTTAGCTTAGTACGGACAAAGGCCGCTCCTTTTCCTGGCTTAACATGTTGAAAGTCTACTACAGTATAGATTGATCCATCGTATTCAATAGTAAGTCCTGTTTTAAAATCATTTGGTGAAATCATTTCTGCTGTTCCTCCTTAGTTTATGTTATCTCGATAAATTCTTTTGTAGCTTTTGTTAGATTTTTGCTGCCGTCTTCAGTTATAACAAGCATATCTTCTATTCTAACTCCACCGTATTCAGGGATATAAATTCCTGGTTCTACAGTTATGATATTTCCTGGTCTTAAGATGTCTTCGCTGTTTGGGGACACTCTTGGGTTTTCATGTACTACCATACCAATACCATGCCCTAAACCATGGCCAAACTTATCACCATAGCCTGCTTCAGTAATTACACTTCTTGCATAATCATCAGCTTTTTTGCCGCTAACTCCAGCTTTTATGTTGTCAATTGCAGCTTGCTGAGCCTTTAGAACTGTGTCGTAAATTTTCTTTTGTTTATCTGTTGCTTTGCCTAGCACGACGGTTCTAGAGATATCTGAACAATATCCGTTGTAGACACAACCAAAATCCATTTTTACAAAGTCGCCTTCTTCTAGCACCTTTTCTGATGCAATTCCGTGTGGCAGTGCCGATCTGTGCCCAGAGGCAACTATAGTTTCAAATGCCAGGCCACTTGCACCTTTTTTACGCATAAAAAACTCTAGCTCTAAGGCTACATCCACTTCTTTAATCCCTGGCTTTAAAAAGCCTAGAATATGCTCAAATGCTGCTACTGCAATATCTATAGCTTTCTCGGTATTCTCAATCTCTGTTCTATCTTTAACTTTTCTAATTTCTTCAACAATTGGTCCAGCTGGTAATACTTGAATGTTTTTAAAGGCTTTTTGATAACGTTGAAAGGCTTGGTAAGTAGCAAAATGTTCTTCAAAGCCAAGCTTTTGCACACCAGCGTTTGAAAGATATTGCGAGATGTCATCTAGCGGAGAAAACCCGTGCTTAACAATCTCAAACCCTTCAAGTTGTTCTTTGGCTTGCTCGATGTACCTAAAATCAGTAAAGAAATAGTCTTTGTCTTGAGTAAATAAAACGTATCCACTACTTCCGGTAAAGCCTGTTATGTACTGACGATTCTCTGGTTGATTAACCAGCATAGCATCTAAGCCTTTTTCTTTTAATTGTTTTTTAAGTTCTGCAACTCTATAATAAGTCATGGAATCTACCTCCTCTATTTTATGAATTATTGCTTGCAAAGCTAAAATATAACCATGAAAACCAAACCCTGAAATTTGTCTATAGCAATGAGAAGCTATTACAGACTTGCGCCTAAAATCCTCTCTGCTGTAAATATCTGACAGGTGAACTTCAACAACCGGAATGTTAACTAGCTCCACCGCATCACCGATGGCATAAGAATAGTGGGTATAAGCTCCTGGGTTTATAACAATACCATTATATGATTGAAACTTATGGAGATAGTCTATTATTTCTCCCTCACAGTTGGATTGAACAATATCTACATGTATATTATTCTTCATGCACCAGGTTCTTATTTCGTTATTAATCTCTTCTAACGAGCGTTGGCCGTAAATTGATTGGGGTCTACTTTTGAGCATATTTAAATTAGGTCCATGTATAACCATAAATCTCATATCCAATCCCACCTATTCCCCTTTTTATTTTTAGCGTAAAAGAAAGTATTTAACCTACTTCTATATTATTTTATTTCAAGACCATGGCACAATATCCCTTCTTTTTTGTTAAAAAAATGGAAATGTGAAAGGTTGATGTGTTATTTGATAAATATGTAAAAACCAAGTTACTAAAAAGCAGCTTGGTTTTTTTTATCGGTTGTTAAGCTGTATCTCTGACGTCTTGCGTCGGTGTGCTGTATTCTACTCCTCTGAAAGTTGCCTTAAACCATAGCATTCCTACCGCAAAAAATACAAAGTCTGATAGACCTAAGGACAACCATATCCCAGAAGGACCTAAGTCAGTTTGGGACGTTAAAAGATACGATAATGGGATTCCTACAAAGGCTACTCTTATTAGACCAATTACTAGGGCGGGGGTTGCTTTTCCTAAGCCCTGAAATGAGTGGGCAGATATAAAACCGCTGGCTAAAAAGGGGTAGAAAAGTGGCAATATCCTAAGATAGCTTGTTGTGTATTTAACAACATCCTTTTCTTCGGTGAAAATACTAATGAAAAAACCTGGAAAAGAAAAGATGATAATGCCAACGGAGGTCATAAAAGTTACAGCCATAATTTGTGCAGTCCAGTAGGATTTGCGAACTCTGTCAAATTTTTTGGCTCCAAAGTTTTGCCCTACCATGGTAACTGTGCTAATGCCGATAGCCATACCAGGCAAGATAGCCAAAGAATCAATACGAAAGCCCAGACTTAGCGCAGATACAGCTTCGTCGCCAAAGCCTGCTGCTAGACGGTTAAACACAAAAAGAGTAAGCGACATCATCGCTTGGGATGCAGAAGCTGGTAATCCAACTTGCATGATTTTTTTGATAATTTTCCAGTCCCATACCAGTTTTGTCATGTTAAATTTAATTGTGGACTTACCGGATTTAAAGTGTCTAAAGAGGAATAACAAGCCTATAAATCTACTTAACACTGTAGCTAAAGCTGCACCTCCGACCCCCATTTGTGGTATAGGGCCAAACCCAAAAATAAGGATAGGGTCTAGTATTATGTTGAAACCCACAGCTACAATTTGTTTCATCATGGAGGTTTTCATATCCCCTTCGCCTCGAAGAACGCCATCTAAGGCTAAGAATAAGAAAAAGATTAAGTTACCCCAAAAGATTATTCTAGTATAATCTGTAGCTAGTGATAGTAAGTTTCCTGAAGCACCCATCATGGCTAGAATGTGTCGCGCAAATACAACGCCGATAACAGTGGTTATAATTCCGAATATAATAGCTAGTGTCATAGCTTGTGACGCGGTTTTTTCTGCTGTGCTATAATCCTTTGCACCTAAGCTTCTGGCGATATATGAACTAGAGCCAACTGCCACAGCGTTGGCAGCAGCCATCAAAATAAATAATAATGGCATATTCATTCCCACAGCGGCGATAGCGTCAGATCCAAGTCTGCTAACGAAAAACGTGTCCACTATGTTAAAGATTGTTTGTAAAAACATCCCACCCATAATCGGTAGTGATAATTTAATTAGTTTTTTTGGTATGCTACCAACTGTTAAGTCTCTCTTTTCATCAATTGTTTGTGCAGCCATAAAATTCACCTCGTTTATTTTTGCGCTCTAAATAATATATTACCACTACTTGTTAAACAAAAAAAGACTTTACTTTTTTTATTTTGGCTGAGACCTCATACTACTGATTACCACTACTAAAAGCAATTGGCCACGAAAACGTATAAATTAGCTACATGCTGGGTCTGAAACTCACTCCAAATTTGCTTATTCTGCTTGGTCTACAAGTAAACGGTTTTTGTTAAACTGCAGGAGATTTTGCTAATAATATACACTTTAAAAGAACAGTCTATATTTCATTCCTGCTACATTTAAAACTGGGTCTTGCCTATATGAGTATCTATTATGAATGGGGTTGGACCAAGCATGTAGCTTGTTTCGTTATGGTTACCGTGGCCAATTAGGGTTTGAAATTAGCGCCCTTGTGAGCTAGATCCTTCGGCTGCGCTCAGGATGACGTCAAAAAAACAGTGAGATAGAAGATGGTACGATAGATTTTACCGCTTGAGCTTGCTGAAGGGTTTGTCATTTACTGGCAGGGCGTATTGTAGGAGTAGTGAGAAGTTGGAAGTTAGAAGTGGGATCCATTTGGGTAACCATATAAGGAGACCCAAATGGCCAGACTGCTTAGAAGTGCCTAGATTCTAGGCGCAATTGATGGACCAGGGCGGGAGCGTATCTTCTAATACGTGACTGGTCTGGGCTAGCAATTGCAACAACGAAGATGGGTGCTGATAAGCTGTCTGCAGCAGAGAAACTCCGTAGCCCAGAAGTAAATGACAAACCCTGAACTGACCTGAGCATGGGTTTGAGATTTGCGTGGGTCCTGCGCCCTTGCGGGCTAGCTCCTTCGGTGTTCCTCAGGATGACCTTTTGGGAGGCCTCGGAGGGGATTCGGCCCCCTATTTGTTATGGTGGTTTTTACTAACATCAGACCTCATACTACTGATTACCATTACTAAAAGCAATTGGCCACGAAAACGTATAAATTAGCTACATGCTGGGTCTGAAACTCACTCCAAATTTGCTTATTCTGCTTGGTCTACAAATAAACGGTTTTTGTTAAACTGCAGGAAATTTTGCTAATAATATAGACTTTAAAAGGACAGTGTCTATATCTCATTCCTGCTACATTTAAAACTGGGTCTTGCCTATATGAGTATCTATTATGAATGGGGTTGGACCAAGCATGTAGCTTGTTTCGTTATGTTTACCGTGGCCAATTAGGGTTTGAAATTAGCGCCCTTGTGAGCTAGATCCTTCGGTGTCCCTCAGGATGACGTCAAAAAACCAGTGAGATAGAAGATGGTACGATAGATTTTACCGCTTGAGCTTACTGAAGGGTTTGTTATTTACTGGCAGGGCGTATTGTAGGAGTAGTGAGAAGTTGGAAGTTAGAAGTGGGATCCATTTGGGTAACCATATAAGGAGACCCAAATGGCCAGACTGCTTAGAAGTGCCTAGATTCTAGGCGCAGTTGATGGACCAGGGCGGGAGCGTATCTTCTAATACGTGACTGGTCTGGGCTAGCAATTGCAACAACGAAGATGGGTGCTGATAAGCTGTCTGCAGCAGAGAAACACCGTAGCCCAGAAGTAAATGACAAACCCTGAAATGACCCAAGGCATAGGTTTGAGTTTTGGGGGGACCTGCGCCCTTGCGGGCTAGATCCTTCGGCTACGCTCAGGATGACGTGCGGGGGGCCTTGGAGGGGAATAAAGACCCTATTTTGTTAACTATGTCCTGACCATACATATGGTAATTTTTACTAACATCTGACCTCTTACTACTAATTACCATTCCAAAAAGCTTAGAAGTGCTTAGGTTTGAGGCTCAAAAAAACGCCTAGGCCCGCAGCGTATATTTAATACGTCAGGAGTCTAGGCGTTTTTTAGCAACGAAGAAGGTGACTGCTTATAAGCGCTTTGGCTTGGGTTTGGCGTGAATAATCTTCCCTAAAATCCCCTCAGCAGCTTCAGCTACTGTCTCTGCTAGGGTTGGGTGGGCGTGGATTGTATGGCTTACTTGGCTTGCTGTTATAGCGTTTTGTACGGCTAGTGTTAATTCAGCTATCAGGTCGCTGCTGTGAGGTCCTAAGATGTGAGCTCCTATTACTACGTCATCTTTGTCTGTGATTATCTTTACCATACCTTCTGGTTCCCCTTCTGCTAAGGCTTTACCGTTGGCGATAAAGTTAAACTTACTTACGTTGTATTCATATTCCTTGATTTTACAGTGGTCTTCTGTAACACCTACTGAGGATAACTCCGGATAAGTGAATACACAGTTAGGAACTGCTTTATAGTCCATTTTTTCATCTTTTCCGATGGCGTTTGAAGCTGCAGTTAGTCCTTCGTGGGTTGCGACGTGGGCAAGCATTATGTTTGCTGTGCAATCTCCAATAGCGTAAACATCTGAAATGTTAGTTTCTAGCTTTTCATTTACCTTTATGCCTCCGTTATCCTTAAGCTTTAACCCAAGAGCTTCGGTTCCTGATAAGTTAGGCTTTCTACCAGAGGATACAAGTACTTTATCTGTTTCGATTTGCTTTTCTTTGCCTTTTTGTTCTACAGTTACAGTTGCTTTATTATTATCGAAATTAATTTCTGTAACCTTTGCTTTCGTCATAACTTTGACGCCGGATTTTTTCAAAAATACCGTCAACCTCTTGGTCATTTCTTTATCAAAAGGCATAAGAAGGCGATCCATCATTTCTATTAGCGTCACTTTTACACCTAGAGCCGCAAAGATAGCGGCAAACTCTGTACCTACAACTCCTCCACCGATGATTGTCATGCTTTTAGGTAGCTCTGTAAGTTCTAAAGCTTCGTCTGAGGTTATGACATTAGGATTTGTAGGATCGAATACAGGGGGTACAAAGGGTACAGATCCTGTAGCTATTATAAGTTTGTGGGTTTTAAGCTCTTTTTCATTAACTACCACGGTGTTTTTATCTTCGCAATGTCCTTTTCCTTGATAATAGTCTATGCCGTTACTTTCTACTAGCTCTTGTACACCTTGGACTAGCTGTCTTACTATGTTGTCTTTTCTTTCTTTTACTTTAGAGTAGTTTATCGTGTAGTCGGTAACATCGATACCAAAATCGCTAGCATTTTCGATTAACTTCGCTACATATCCACTTCTATAAAGAGCTTTCGTTGGGATACAACCTCTATTTAAGCAGGTACCACCCAATCCTTTCTCTTCGATTAGAGCAACTTTTTTACCCAGGTGAGCTGCTTTAATCGCTGCAACGTAGCCTCCAGGGCCACCGCCTAGTACTAAAATATCGTACATGTCCAGTCCCCCTTTATTCTTCGTGAACTACCACCGGCTTGCGGGCTGCACCTGCTTCGTCTAGTCTGCCTACCACAGTGGTATGAGGTGCTGTTAACACCTGTTCGTTATTATTTTTAGATGTTTCTACTAGCTCCGCCATAGTATCAGCAAAGTTATCTAAGGTTTCTTTGCTTTCGGTTTCTGTAGGTTCTACCATCAGCGCCTCTTCCACTATTAACGGGAAGTACACTGTAGGTGGATGATACCCATAGTCAAGGAGTCCTTTGGCAATATCTAGCGTCTTTACCCCATAGTCTTTAAGATCTTTTCCTGACAGTACAAACTCGTGCATGCAAACTCTGTCAAATGGAAGTGTAAAGTGTTTCTTTAGCCTCTCCATAAGATAGTTAGCATTAAGAACAGCATCCTCGCTAACTTGTTTTAAACCCTCTCCTCCTAAGGCTAAAATATATGAGTATGCTTTTAGGTTTACTCCAAAGTTACCATAGAAGGAATGAACCTTGCCAATTGTTTTAGGTCTGTTGTAATCTAGCTTAAATTGTCCATTTTTTTGGATTACGGTGGGGGTGGGCATAAACTCTACAAGTTCTTCTTTTACCCCGACTGGACCTGAACCAGGTCCTCCGCCACCGTGAGGAGTGCCGAAAGTTTTGTGAAGGTTTAGATGTACTACGTCAAACCCCATATCTCCCGGTCGTGAAATACCCATGATTGCATTAGTGTTGGCTCCATCATAGTATAAAAGGCCACCTACTTCATGAACAAGCTCTGCAATTTCCAAAATGTCCTCTTCAAAAAGGCCTAGTGTGTTAGGGTTAGTAAGCATTAGTGCAGCAACGTCATCATTTAAAGCCTCTTTTAAGGAGTCAATATCTACTAAACCTCTCTCGTTAGACGATACCTGAACAACGTCATACCCTACCATGCTAGCTGTAGCTGGGTTTGTGCCGTGAGCAGAGTCTGGAACTAAGATGGTCTTTTTGTTGTTTCCTTTGTTTTTGTGATAGGCATCAATAAGCATAATACCCGTTAGTTCACCATGAGCGCCTGCCACTGGTTGTAACGTTATGGCATCCATACCTGTTATTTCAGCTAAGTGCTGTTGTAGGTTATACTGAAGTTCTAAAGCTCCTTGACTGGCTCTTTCTGGCATATGTGGGTGCAAGTTAGCAAAGTTTGGAATCTGGGCTATATCCTCGTTAATCTTAGCGTTATACTTCATGGTACATGACCCTAATGGGTAAAATCCAGAATCAACACCGTGACTTTTAGTTGATAGCTCTGTAAAGTGGCGAACTACCTCACCTTCACTTAGCTCCGGCAGGTTTACTTCGCTATCTGCTAGTAAATGCTTAGGAAGAATCTCGTCAGCAGACTTTGCTTCTACGTCTATTTTAGGTAACGAATATGCTACATGACCGGGTTTGGATTTTTCAAAAATAGTTTTAGTTGAGTTCATTATGCCATCTCACCCCACTTTTTAACAGTTTCGTCTATTTCCTCACTGGTTCTTTTTTCTGTAACTGCGGAGATAATACTACTAGATAGCTCCGGGTAGTCATTCTCTAAAGAAACACCGATATAGATGTTGTGCTTTTCTAGTTCTTTAATAACTTCTGGCTTTTCAAGTTTTAGAGCAAACTCTTTAAAGGTTGGCCCTGTAAAAAGAGGGGTAACTCCATCGATGTTGGTAAATTTCTGTTTTGCGTAATAGGCCTTTTGCAGTGATTGTGTTGCTGCTTCTTTGAGCCCTTGTTTTCCCATGGTCGACATGTAAACTGTGGCAGCCAAAGCACATAGCGCCTGATTGGAGCAAATATTGGATGTGGCTTTATCTCTGCGTATATGCTGTTCTCGCGTTTGGAGAGTTAGCACAAATCCTAAATTGCCGTCTTTGTCCTCTGTCTTCCCAACTACTCTTCCTGGCATTTTTCTCATCAATTTTTGGGTGGTGGAGAAAAAACCAAGATAAGGTCCGCCATAGGATTGAGGAATGCCTAGGCTTTGACCTTCGCCTACTGCGATATCGGCATGATAATCGCCTGGCCTTTTTAGCACTGCTAAAGAGATTGGGTCTACAACAGCGATGAAAAGGGCCTTGTGGTCTTTTAGTTTTTCACCTATTTGTTCCATTTCTTCGATAACTCCAAAGTAGTTAGGGCTTTGAATAACAACTCCAGCAATTTTGCCTTCTAACTTAGATTCTAACCCGTCTATATTGGTCTGCCCTGTTTCACTATCAAAGTCAATTTCTTCAAGCTCTATACCTAGCTGCGATGCATAGGTTTTTAGCACTTTGCGATAATTAGGGTTTATGGCTTTTGATATTAGCACAGAACCTTTTTTGTTTTTGTTTTTTGCCATAAGCATAGCTTCTGCAGCAGCAGTAGCCCCATCATACATGGAGGCGTTGGAAACCTCCATGTTAGTCAAGCGGCTGATCATTGTTTGAAATTCAAATATTGATTGAAGCACTCCTTGGCTAATTTCTGCTTGATAAGGAGTGTAGGCGGTGTAGAACTCTGAGCGAGAGGTGATGTGTTTTATCACAGATGGGATATAGTGGTCGTAGCTCCCTCCGCCTAAGAAGCTGATCGTGCTATCATCAATCTTGTTTTTTGAAGCTAGTGTATTTATGTGTTTAGTTAGTTCCAGCTCCGACATTGGACCTTTTATATCAAGCTGTTTTTCCATTTTCAAGCTTTGAGGGATTTGAGAAAAAAGCTCTTCTATACTTGATTTGCCAATTTCTGAAAGCATTTCTTTGCGCTCTTGGTAGGTTTTGGGAATAAAGCGATGGTTCATAACTTATTCCTCCTCGATAAGGGCTTGATATTCCTCTAACGTCATAAATCCTTCTTCAAATTGGTCTGTATCTTCTACTTCAAAGATTGCAATCCATGCCTTTCCTTCTGCATCTTCGTTTATTAGTTCTGGACTGTGTTCAAGGTCTTCGTTTACTTCTGTTATTGTTCCTTCTACTGGAGAATAAACGTCAGCAGCTGCTTTTACTGACTCAATTACAACAAAATCGTCTCCTTTTTCTACCTCTTCGTCAACTTCAGGAAGCTCAACAAATACCACATCACCTAGCTGGTCTTGAGCGTGATTTGTGATTCCTACAGTTACCTTATTACCCTCTACTTTTACCCATTCATGATCTTTTGTGTACATTAAATTTGACATTTTATTTGTCCTCCTTTTTTAGAAATGGTAGTGATATAATTTCCGCTGGGATTCTGCGCTTGCGTACTGCTATTAGAATTTCATCGCCAATATCTAGATTTGTGTCTGATACAAGGGCTGTTCCTATTGTTTCATCTAGCGTTGGCGAAAAAGCACCTGTGGTTACAAAACCTAGTTCCTCTTCGTTTTGGTTTAAAACTTTATATTGAGAACGGGGAATTCCTTTGCCTTTCATTTTAAAGCCCACGGTTTTTCTTGGTGGGTTTTGCTTATGCTCAGCTAGCACTTTCATACCCTTGTATTCAGGCTTTTTAAATTTGACAGCAAAGCCTAAGCCTGCCTCGATAGGCGAAATTTCTTCAGTGATTTCGTTACCGTATAAAGGCAATCTCGCCTCAAATCGCAAAGTATCCCTAGAACCAAGACCGGCAGGCACAACCTCTTTTTCTCCAACAGAAAGTATTCTATCCCACAATGATGATATGGCTTTATGTGTCCCGTAAATTTCGAAACCGTCTTCGCCGGTGTAACCTGTACGAGAAACTAAGACTTCGTGCCCGTCTATATTTAGGTTTTCTCTGTGACGGAAAAACTTAATCTCTCCTAAGTCAAAGTCTGTTAGCTTTTGTAAAACTTTTTGAGCTTTTGGACCTTGTAGGGCAATTTGTGCTATTTGGTCTGAGATGTTTGTAAGTTTTACATTTTCTGGTTTATGTTCATCTAGCCAATTAAAATCCTTCTCTAGGTTTGAGGCGTTAACTACAAGTAGATATTTGTTTTCCGCTAAAAAGTAAACCAATAGGTCATCAACTACACCACCTTGATCATTACACATCATGGTATATTGAACACCGTTTTCTTTAATTTTTGCTACGTTGTTTGTCAGCATGTGTTGAAGGAAATCTAAGCTACCTTCTCCTTCTACCATGAATTCTCCCATATGGGATACATCAAAAATGCCTGCTGCATTTCTTACGGAATTTACTTCGTCGATGATGCCAGAATATTGAACTGGCAGTTCCCAGCCAAAGAAGTTTACCATTTTTCCCCCTAGGTCGATGTGTT
This sequence comes from Proteinivorax hydrogeniformans, assembly GCF_040515995.1. Taxonomy (GTDB): domain Bacteria; phylum Bacillota; class Proteinivoracia; order Proteinivoracales; family Proteinivoracaceae; genus Proteinivorax; species Proteinivorax hydrogeniformans. The sequence continues at coordinate 1,952,880 of NZ_CP159485.1, forward strand.
GCTGATGAAGGGGGGTTTTTTTACCTTGTTCCATTAAAACACCTCCGCTATTAGTTTTTGGATTAGATGTAAAGAATATGTCTTGAGAATTTTTTCTCAACAACATAAAAGAGGAAAGCCTAAGCGGCTTTCCTCTGTCCTTATACCTGAGAGATTTTTCCCCGTTGGTGCATTGTGCTCTCCAGAGACGTGTCCCCGTTGGGTCTGTTTACCTGAAAGTTTCACCACCCTTCGCCAAGGGCAGCTTTCTTCTTCGGCGTTTGCATAAATATGCAAAACTCTCCCCGCAGGATCATTCACTCTTTATTTAGTACTATTATATATTTAATACATAGTACAGTTACTGTAAATTTATTATTCTATAAGTAAGGAAAAATTCCTGCAAGATTTTAAAAGTTAATTAAAGAATTTGTATGATGGTAGTGGGACAGCAGGTATGATTTGGGCAGGAGGTCAAGGGCGAATTTACAATTGACAATGGACAATTGACAATTAAAACCTGGTTGTTGTTCAGTCAGGACATAGGTAACAAAAATGGTTCAACACATAGGTAACACTCCGATAAAATATGGGGTAATGGTAGTGAGAGGTGAGAAGTTAGAGGTTGGTAAAATGCTTGGTTGTTTTTGCCGCCCTTGTGGGCTAGATCCTTCGGCTGCGCTCAGGATGACTTTCGAGATAACCCTGCGGGAATTCGGGTCCCTTATTTTGTTATGGTGGTTTTTACTAACATCTGACCTCTTACTACTGGTTACCATTACTAAAAGCAGTTGGCCGCGAAAACGTATAAATTTGCTTATTCTGCTGGGCCAAAGGGCAGGCTTTAAATCTGCTTAATCTGCTTGGTCTGGGAATAAATGGTTTTTGTTAAACTGCAGGAAATTTTGCTAATTTGCTGTTTAAAAAGGGTTTTGCCTATATGATTATCTATTATGAATAGGGTTGGACCAAGCATGTAGCTTGTTTCGTTATGTTTACCGTGGCCAATTAGGGTTTGAAATTAGCGCCCTTGTGGGCTAGATCCTTCGGTGTCCCTCAGGATGACGTGCGGGATTGGTGGTTTTTACAAACATCTAACCTCATACTACTGGTTACCATTACTAAAAGCAATTGGCCGCTAAAACGTATAAATTTGCTTATTCTGCTGGGGCAAAGGGCTTGCTATAAATTTGCTTAATCTGCTTGGTCTGGGAATAAATAGTTTTTGTTAAACTGCAGGAGATTTTGCTAATAATATACACTTTAAAAAAACAGTGTCTATATCTCATTTGCTGTTTAAAACAGGGTTTTGCCTATATATTATCTATTATGAATGGGGTTGGACCAAGCATGTAGCTTATTTCGTTATGTTTACCGTGGCCAATTAGGGTTTGAAATTAGCGCCCTTGTGGGCTAGATCCTTCGGCTGCGCTCAGGATGACTTTCGAGATAACCCTGCAGGGATTCGGGTCCCCTATTTTGTTATGGTGGTTTTGGTTTTTACTAACATCTGACCTCATACTACTGGTTACCATTACTAAAAGCAATTGGCCGCGAAAACGTATAAATTTGCTTATTCTGCTGGGCCAAAGAGCTTGCTATAAATTTGCTTATTCTGCTTGGTCTACAAATAAACGGTTTTTGTTAAATTGCAGGAGATTTTGCTAATTTGCTGTTTAAAACAGGGTTTTGCCTATATGATTATCTATTATGAATGGGTTGGACCAAGCATGTAGCTTGTTTCGTTATGTTTACCGTGGCCAATTAGGGTTTGAAATTAGCGCCCTTGTGGGCTAGATCCTTCGGCTGCGCTCTCAGGATGACGTGCGGGATTGGTGGTTTTTCCCAACATCTTACCTCATACTACTGATTACCATTCCAGACAGCTTAGAAGTACTCAGATTCGAGGCGCAAAAAACGCCTAGGCCCGCAGCGTATATTTAATACGTGGGGTAATGGTAATAAGAGGTGAGAAGTTAGGGGTTGGAAAAGAACTTTGATTTGTACGTTTAGGTTTTCTGACCCCACCAGACCGCTTAGAAGTGCTCATATCCTAGGCGTAAATAAAGTCCAGGCCCCACAGCGTATAATTAATACGTGGGGTAATGGTAATAAGAGGTGAGAAGTTAGAGGTTGGAAAAGAACTTTGATTTGTACGTTTAGGTTTTCTGACCCCACCAGACCGCTTAGAAGTACTCATATTCTAGGCGTAAATAAAGTCCAGGCCCCACAGCGTATAATTAATACGTGAGGAGTCTGGACTTTATTTTACAACAACGAAGATGAGTGCTTATAAGTGGTCTGGCTTCAGCAACGAAGAAGATAAGTGCTTATGACCCGCCCAGACAGCTTAGAAGTGCCTAGGTTCTAGGCGCCCGATACTCAGAATCCCGGAGCGTATCTTTAAATACGTGAGGACATTCTGAGTATCGGGCAACAACGAAGATAGGTGCTTATAAGCTGTCTGGAAAGAAAAGAGCTTTAGCCTCATCCATAGCCTTCTGAGCTGCCGCATGGTGGTGTAGAAGTTCTTCTTCTACTCTTTCCTTAAATTGGGTGTCTTTTATCGATGGTAGGTTGATTTCTACGTTGGCTGCTGCTCCGGACATGGCGGTGTAGCACATTTCCATACCCACTTGTAAGTCGCTTAGGGCGTTGGGGTTGCCTTTTTTAATTAGCGGTGGTACTAGCTGCAGTACTGGGACCATAGCTGCTACCAGCTCTAGTGGCACTTCGGTAGCTTGTTTGGTTGCGTCTTGGATAGCTTGTTTTCTTGCAGCTTTTTCATCATCTGTTTCCTTTGGCAGTTTAAATGATGCCATTACTTCATTGAAAGCCTCGGTATCTCTATCCGCTAGATCTAAGCATTTTTCTTTAAAAGCAGTTAAAAACTCAATTTGTTGCTCCACTTCCTCTTTTACGTCAGCAAACTTTTTGCTTTTTGCTGTTATTTCACAATACATAGCTATTAGCCCAACCCCGATTGAGCCAACTACTGCAGAGGCACTTCCTCCACCTGGTGTAGCTTTTTTAGATGATAACTCGTCAACAAACTGTTGTACTGTTAAATTTTTGAACATGATAAACTCCTCCTCCTTTTAATGTCTAGGCACTTCCTTTAATTCATTATTTTCAAAGTGGGCAGTATCGTTGTGCCTTTCTAACACCACTTTGCTAGGCAAAAATTTTAGCACAGAAATGCTACAATTTGAAAGGTATATGGAATTTTTCGTTGTCGTCCAGTTTAGGTTTAGGTAGTTATGAAGTATTGTTTTTATGACTGCTGAGTGAGCTACTGCTACTATGTTGCAATTTAGATGCTGGGACTTTTTTTGAGTTATAAAACCTGCAAGACGCTGCGAAAAACTTTTAAAGCTTTCCCCGTCTGGAATGTTTACGTGGGGTGTTTCTTCTCTACTTTTATATTGTTTAAGATATTTTTCTTTAACCTGCTTCATTGTTAACCCTTCCCACTTGCCAAAAGAGCTTTCTCTTAAGCGAATATCGTAGTTTATGGGCAAAGGTTTAGGGTGATATTCAGAGATTAGTTGTGCGGTTTTTGCTGCCCGCTTTAAGTCACTTGAGTATAGATAGTCTATGTCCCATGTTGATAGTCGTTTAGCTACAAGTCTTCCTTCTTCTATTCCCTGTTGGCTAAGCTCTGTGTCAGTGGAACCTTGGATTTTCTTTTGTAGGTTCCATTTAGTCTGACCATGACGAACTAAAATTAGTCTCATGTCATCTGTCACCTTTTAATTGTTTTTTGTTTTTATGCCTTTCCAAGGCTAGCTCGACTAATGTATCAGCTAGTTTGTCTTCTGTAAAGCCGGACGCTATTAGCAGCTTGGGGTACATACTGATGGGAGTAAAACCCGGCATGGTGTTAATTTCGTTAATCCACAGTTTATCAGTTTTCTCTTCATAGAAAAAATCAACCCGACTTATGCCTTTAAGGTCTAACGCCAAAAATGCTTCTTTTGCAAGCCTTTGTGCTTGATTAGTAACTTTTTCATCTACGTTAGCTGGGATGGTGGTAGAAGATTTGTCAATATACTTTGCTTCGTAGTCATAGAACTCACCAGTAGGAATAATTTCGCCTGTTGTTGATGCAATCGGCTCTTCATTTCCTATAATGCTTATTTCTATTTCTTTGGCGATAAGTCCTTTTTCTACCACAATTTTATGATCGTAAAGAAGAGCAAATTTTATTGATTCTATTAGTTGATTTCTATCTTTAGCTTTGGTTATGCCTACGCTAGAGCCTAGATTGGCTGGCTTAACAAATAGAGGATACCCAAGCTTTTCGCATTCTTCTATGATAGTTTGTTGATTTTTTTTCCATGTATGGGCTTTAAAGGTGGTATATGGAGCTACTGGAAAACCTTTGTTTTCTAAAATGTTCTTGCTAACTGCTTTATCCATGGCAACTGCCGATCCTAGCACTTCACTGCCAACGTATGGTATGTCGAGCATGTCTAGCATCCCTTGTATTGAACCATCTTCTCCATATGGCCCATGAAGAACAGGAAAAAGGACATCAATATCTAAAGATATTTGTTTGCCATCTTCAATTTTTATAAGTGTCTTGTCTGTTAGGTTAAATAATAGAGGCGTGCCTCCATTTCCATTTTGTTCAAATTCCTTAGGGGTTACATCTCCAAACCATCTTCCCTGTTTATCTATAGCTACTGGAATGGGGTTATATTTCCCATTTTTTAATAGTTTAAGTACATACTTAGCTGATTGAATAGACACTTCGTGTTCGCCGGATTGCCCACCGTAAACAACTGCAACGTTTAACATTAAATAAACCTCCTTGTATAATCACTACTAATTAGTATATGTGTTTGATGTTTTATGTAGTCAGGTGAAAATATTAAAATATACATTTATTTATTATTCTTTCTGTAGCATTGGATTTCCTGCTTTTGAGCTTTAAGTAGGTTTAAATGCTAGGAAAGCGTTTTGCTAATTACAAACCCTAATTGGCCACGGTAAACATCACGAGTAGTGGTAATAAGTAATATGAGGTCAGAGGTTAGTAATACAAAACACGACCCTAAGAACTTAATTGGCCACGGTAAACATCACGAAATTAGCTACATGCTGGGTCCAAACCCATTCATATTAAGTAACCATATAAGAAAGACCCTGTTTTAAATGCAGCAGGAATGAGATATATACACTTTTCTTTTAAAGTGTATATTATTAGCAAAATCTCCTACAGATTAATCAAATTTATAGCATGCCCTGGCCAAGCAGAATAAGTAAGTTTATACGTTTTGCGACCAATTGTTTTTAGTATTGGCAATTAGTTAACTTCATCTCAAAGCCCGCCAAAGGACCTAGCCCATAAGGGCGCTAATAACAAATCCTTAATTGGCCACGGTAAACATCACGAAATTAGCTACATGCTGGGTCCAAACCCATTCATATTAGGTAACCATATAGGAAAGACCCTGTTTTTTCCACTTTCAACTTTCCACTTTCAACTTTCCACTTTCCCCAACGCCCTTACTCATCAAGTTATTCAGTAAAAAATGGTTCCAATCATCAAAAATCGATGATCGGAACCATTTTTTATTTGTTTTGGGCTATTTTTTCGTAATCTCTAGTTTGTCACCATTATTTATTGTAATACTAGTGAGCCCATTTGTTTCAATTATTCTATCATTTACTTTTAATTTTAGCGACTCCAGACTTTCAAAATTGACAAATATAGGAGTTTTTTCCGTTGGTTCAATAATAATTTTTGAACTATTATTTCCAAAAGTAATTTTTGTATCAAATATTACTCCTTCATTTACTTTTATCATTAATGTATTGTTATTGCTAATTTCCAAATTAGTCCTCTTTGAAAACTGTAAGCAATTTGCCTTAATTGTCGTTTCGTTACCAGTCGCTTTAGTATTCTCTCTATCCATTAAGATGTTCTTATCGTATGCATTAGCCCCATCTCTAATATTCGAACTATTCCCCCCACCTTGATAAAATCCATGACTTGCTCCATCTTCCCAGTGCTCCGCTTGTACTTTCATATCATAGAAATGTGCTGCATAGTTTCGATCATATTGATTATGGACCTCGGAATGGAAATTAGGAATATAGTTTTCGCTTGAAAAAGCTTTGAAACCGACATGGCTAAATTTGTGGTTACTGGTAAATCCAATGCACTCACTCTTAACTACTCCTCCGCTTACATCTTCATATAATAACGTTGCAAAAATTTCAGTACCTTCAGTAACTTTCCTAGAAACTAGCTCAAGCTGGTATGTTTTGTCCCAGTCAAATTTGCCCTGGTCTCTAAACGGCTCAAATCTCTCATCGCTTAAAAGATTAATAGATTTAATCTCACCGCTATATTGATTGTTTGTAATGCTATCAATTCTCAGTTGTTCATTTTGAACATCAAAAGTCATCATGGTGCCTTTGTTGTCATTTTCTCCTATAAAAACACCTATACCATGTTGTTCTAGGTCAGCTGAGAGGGCTCTTGGATCAAGCTGCCATTTTACTTTAGTAGTATGGGAGAAAGCGTCTTCGGAATACTGTGGTAATGGGGTTGTTAATAAAGGACCTTGGGGATCTTTATTTTCTTTCCAATCAAGATTTAGAGTAGGGTGGTTGGGGTTTTGCATGACTTCTGCATAAATAGTGTCATTTTCTCTAAAACTAATGTTTTCATTTTCAAAGTAAACATCCTCAATCAATTTTTGCCATTCTTGACTTCCTGCCCTATTAAGTATCAGCATCCGCTCAGAATTTCTAAAATGGCCAAGCCTTCCAGCAAGTGTATATGGCCTTGCTTCGAAATAATAAAACCTGTTTCCAATAAAATTAATGTCTCCTTGAGATAAGTATTGAATTTTTAAAAAATCATTGGGCTGCTCCTCTTCTATTTCACCGAAATATTCATAGCCGCCAGGGAAAGACGGATTTGTATACATTTTTTTTGTATTCTCTGGCTCTTCTTTTGATCTATACCAGCGAATGCGATTTTGAAAAACCACAGGGCTACTATGAATTCTATATTCCCCCCTAATATTTTCGATATTGTCATACCATGGGAATTGATTCTCTGGATACAAGCTGACTTCTAAATCTACTTTGGGTGCCTGTGCTTCCATTATCGGTACATTAGACACTAGCACTTTAAAATATCGATTTCCTCTAATATGCTGACTGATTTCCCTTACTCTAACATCACTTTTATATTCTCCTTGAAAAACAGTTATTTCAAGATCATCCAGCGCAGGGTTTTCGGCTTCATTAGCAAAATCGTCCTTTATATTTAATATTTCATTTTCTATCTTCCCCTGATGTTTAAAGGTTTCTTGTGTCAACTCTGCCCCTCTACTAGTGAGCAATATCCCTTGGCCAAATGCGCCCAGAAAAGTTATTAAGGCAATGCTGATTAACGCCATAGAGATAATAACTTCAATTAAGGTCAAACCTTTCCGATCCAGCATAATTACACCCTCTTTCCTACTCTGTAATCCTAGGACCCTCTATTTGCCATAAGTCTTCTGAAATATAACCAGCTATATTTCTAAAAATTTCATCTAGCTTATCGCCATCTCTGGCAATAAACACCCTGTCATTATAAACAAAATCATTTTCTACATCTGAATTGTCTTCTGCCACTTCGATACCCACTGCTTTTGCTATATCTTTTACGCTTTCTAAGTCCTCATCCAAGTTGGAAAAACCAATAACAAAGATATTTCCGTCTAGGCCCAAATCTTCAGCTGCAGGGTCTTTTGCTTGAATTAAGTCTTCTCCGACTCGGTCTACGTACTTTGTAGCCAAAGTACACAAACCCATACCATCTCCTATATGCCAACGACCTTGATAGTTCCACCAATTTGATGGATTAGGTACTTGCGAAGGAGATCTCTCCCAATGCCCCCCTTTCCCAGACCAATTCGAATATGTCGGGGTGTTTTTACTGATATTTCCATCATCTAGAATGTAATCACTGTATCCATAACCATGTCGACGACGCCACCAAACATCAGCGCTGGCCATGGTTGATACACCGTCTACCATAATAACCATATAGTTTTCTACTTCTGTATCGTCAGTCAATCCATAATTGCCTAGGTTGTTGTTAAAGTCCAATAGATGATAGTAGCCCCGCCTCATTCCATCACCAGTATTGGTGCCATTATCTGCACTCAGATTATCAATTAAATTATTCCAGTTTACGTTATCATCCCGCACTTTATTAAATCTTTCTGGATCTTTGTTGTAATTTGGATGGGGTGAGTTTGCATTGGCGTGAAATGGGACCAATCTTGCATATATGTTTTCTCCTCCATTATTCTCCATTACAGAAAACATTCTTTTCAGTGTTTCTTTTAAAATTTCAATCCTTGATTTTTCTTGTTCCCTAGGGCTATTGCCATCAAGATCATCGTTCATACTGCCCGAGGTATCTAAAACCATAGTCATTGCAGCCACTGGCCTTTCATGAATTTTGGGAGTTTCTTCTGTTCTGTAAGCTAGAGCCACCGACATATTGCTCTCGTCTCCCCAATCAATAACATGTAGAGCATTAAGGGCTTCTACCTCTGTTGAAATCTCAAATTTTTCACGCCCATTATCAATTCCCCTTAAAAAGTATTTGATATTCTTATCCTCTTGAGACTCTGAGGTCTTTCTAAAGTTGAGCTGATATGTTAAATCACCCTTAGGCTGAGCGAGGACATTCATTTTATAAGAATCAGTTTCATTATGGTACTCATAATGCACTAGCGAATCACCGTCTGGGCTTAGACCTATATAGTTCCAAGGCTTTGCTAAGCCGGTAATTCTTCCTGCATGATCTAACTGAGGCGCAAATTGTTCCTCAGGGACAGCAAAGGCCACAGAAGCAAAACGCAAGGTGTTGTTAATTGTCTCAGCGGTATATCGCATATCCGACTGTTCTTCAAAGATTTTCACAGAGGTAGAGTGACTTCTCACTCCCACAAAAAGCATATTGTACGCTACTGTTAATAAAACCAAAGCGATTGCTGTAGCCAGTACTACTTCCAATAGAGTTACACCTTTTTCGTTTCGCATAAAAACCCTCCTTTCTAAGCCTTTAATTTCTTACCCATCTGGTCTTAGTAAAATCGCCAGGATTGTTTTCATCATACTTGATATGTAAAGAAAGTTTGGATGTTCCATAAGCGTCGATTAAATTTGCTTTAGATTCAATAATAACTTCTTTGGCAGCTTCGTCATAATAAACCTTGATATCTACACTTCCTATAGGGTCGTTTGGGGGAAGCTTAAGGCCTATATGCTCAATTTCATCATTATATTTAATTAACCTATGGATTTTTTGCCCATAGGGTTCATGTTCATCCATCATAGCGGCATATGCAATTTCAATGCCCGATCTTGCCAAGTAGTAAGCTCTGAGATTGTTTTCTTGGGCTACAATTTGCTTTGTATTTGATTGTGTCAAAGAAAAGACTGAAGCTAAAAGTATAGAAAGCACCATAATAACCATTAAAACCATAGGTAGAGAAAATCCTTTATTGTTTATGTCATCAAAGCCCTTTATCATAAAAAACATCCTTTCTACCTTGCATAGCCAAAGAGTTAAAAGCACATTGCAGTTTTAGCAGTTTTTAATTTATTAAACCTCCATATTGCTTTCGATATTTATTTTATAATAATTAAATAACGTTTTAGTTAACTTTAATAATGGTATTGGAGCGCTAATTCAATGATAGCATAACAATATTGCATAGCTATACTCCCTAATCTCTTATTCTGACAACAAATTGAATGATTTCATAAAAGCTTTCAAACAACAACAGTAGATATAACTCCATCACCAATACCAATCACTATTTAAGTAAACTGATGGCAACCAACATCGCAAAGAGCCAGCTCGCAAGCTGACTCCTGTAAATAATCTGTAGAGTAGGAATCAGGTTAGAATCCTAAACACCTTATAAACCATGCTATCCCTACTTACTTGTTGGATTCCCACCAACTATCGCCATCATCTGCATTTTTATTATAGTTCACATGATCAATGTTATCCACTGATTGAATTAACTCTTCATCAATTAGAGCTTTGTACATAGCATCTTTTTCTTCTTTTAATTCATTACCTTTTGCCAAATAAATCGTAGTAGCGCTATTCAAAGTTCTTGCTGTTGCTTCAGCTGCTTGTTCTGTTGCGCTATCAGTAAAGCTACCTAACCTCGGTACAGCTATCGCTGCTAAAATTCCAATAATCGCAATAACCACAATCAGTTCAATAAGCGTAAATCCTTCTTCTTTTTTTGCTAACATTTTAAACATTTTTTATCTCCTCCTATTTATTATTTATATTAAAAGGGGTCATCCCTTTTGTAACTTTGGTCTTGCCCTTTCGCTCTAGCTATGTAGCTAAAGTAAAGTTTGTTGTCTTATCTTTAACAGCTCTCAACGTCATCGAAATCGCCCTTGCATAACTTATAGGGGCTGAGGGCTATCCTCCATTTATAACTAGTCGTAAATAAATATCTATTAGGCTATCACCCCAAAAAATTGTTATAAATGTGGCTGTTGCTAAAAATGGTCCAAAGGGCACTGCTGTTTTTCGCCCTCGTCCTAAGCTCAGTAGTGTTATGCCAACTATTCCACCTATTACAAAGGATATTAGCAGCATCAATGCCCCATTTATTATGCCTAAGTGTAGTCCTAGAGGAAACACATATTTTATATCTCCCCCTCCCATTCCACCTTTGGAGATTATGGCAACAGCATAAAAGAAAGTAAAAAATGCTATAGCTGCAAATATATTTAGGTAGCTAGCTGTATAAATCACATACACTGTACCGGTAAGGGTGAGCCATATGTTTAATTCATCTGGGATTATCAGATGTTTTAGATCTATAAATGCTATAACAAGGCTAACCACCGCTAAGTTAAGAAAAAATAATGCTTCTATATTTAGTCCTAATAAATTATAGGTAAGTAAAAACAGTGCTGCAGTCAAAGTCTCTATCAGTGGGTATCTTAAAGATATTTTGCTGTTACAGTTATGACATTTACCTTTACATACCAAAAAACCTATAAGAGGGATTAAGTGTATGATTTTTATTCTTGTTTTGCAGTTAATACAGTGGGAGGAAGGAAACACAATGGATTTTTTGCGGGGTAGACGATATATCAATACGTTACAAAAACTTCCCACCATCAGGCCGAATATAATCACAATCGCCTGCATCGTTAGTTTTCCCCGCCAAACTTTTTACGGTAGTAGCTCTGCCCGTAATATGTGAGCGACATTTCCACCCGCCAAGCTTCTTCATGCTGCCTTACATTAAGGTTTGAAACATCGACAAAGCGTTGATTTTCGTAAAGCTCATTTAAAAACTCTTTTACCTGTTGGAACGTTCCTGTAAAAGATACTTGCACCTGTAAGGTTGCTAGCTCGTCTTGGTTTATGTTAAAGCTAAAGGAGGTGTCATCTACATTTTCCTCAAGCCATATTATAATTTGGGGCTTTTGGAGGGTGGGAGGGACGCTTGCATTTAGTTTTTCAATTGTTTCTGTGTCATATCTTTCATTCCATGTTTCGTATGTTTGCAATGATATGTCCAGTTCTTGAATTTCCTGCTGTGTGTAAGCAATTTTATCTTCTATTTCATTTAGCCTAGCAAGTTGCGGCGCCAAAGCTAATGAGTACAAACCATATAGCGCTATCAAAAGTACTAAGATAATCGTCATAGATTTTTCTCTATTGGTCATTTTGCTAAGATACTTATTCATCACCGCTCCCCCTTCCCTCTATATTAAAACCGTAGCTTTGCCCTTGGGGAGCTATGTAACTTACAGTAAATTTGTACCCCTGCCAACTATATAGGTTTTGCAGAAGCTCAGATATGTTTGCTCTAGTTGGGCTGGACCCTTGTATTGATATCCGTTGGTCGCTAACAGAAATTGTTTCAATATCCACTTCTGAAGGAGTTAGCGACTCTAGCTTTTTAATTTCCCTAAGTTTGTTATGCCTATTTTCTTCAAGATGGGTAACTGTATCATTTAAACTGTTAATGTCCGAAAGTTTATTCATTTCTTCCTTTATTTCATTTTTTAGGGTTTGTTTGTCTGCAAGTTCTTGCTGCACGTCGGCTAGTAAGCTTTCCTTACGCTGAACGTTTATATACAAGGTTAATACCGATATCAAGATTGACGCAATAACAAGCACTGCTACAGTTGTTTTAATTATTTTTTTACTTGCTGCATAACTTTGATGTTGGAGCGAAGTGTGTAGTAAATTTATATTTTGTTTCATTTTCCATCACCCCACATCGTTAATCCTTGTGCAAGGCTATATTTTGAGTCATCGCTAATTATGCTTTCTAATGGTATATCTAAGGACTGGGCAAAAACCTCATCTAGCCCCGGTGTTTTGCCATATCCTCCGGTAATATAAGCCAACGTAAAGCTTGTTAACTCCTGTTTTCCGCTTCTATATCTAAAATATTCTATAGACCTGTTAAGCTCTCTTTGCAAATGATAAAATACATCGGCTAGTGCCGGTGAAGTTAGAGGCACTTCTTTTCCTTCTTTAGCTGTCATTTCTTTCGCAGCAGAAGCCACCGCTCCAAAGTCTGCGCCTCCTACAGTGATACTTCTTGAAAACCTAAATTGTTTTTCTTTGTAGATATGAATATTAGTTGAACGCTCACCTACATCGACGATTAACTGCAACCCTTCAAGATTTTCTTTATCAAAATACTTTCTTTTTAAGGCAAGGGCGGGAATATCTACCACCTTTGGCCTTAATCCTGCTATTTTAACAGCTTCATAATAGGGGTGTACAGATTTTTGTTTAAGTGCTAGCACAAGGATGTTTTGATGGTTATCATCGCTACCAAGTTGGATAAAATCCATTACGCTATCTTCAGTACCAAATGGTAAAATATTGTCCTTTTGTAGTTGGATGTAGTTGTTTACCTCACTTAATTTAAGCTTTTTAGGAACTTGGATAACTTTTGTAAAAACTCCTTGCCCATTATAAGATATTACAGCAAATTTTTTAGCTAATCCATTTTCTGAAACTACCTGCTTTAACCTCTCCCCTAATATAGAGGGGTTAGGAGTTCCTCCCCTTCCAACTGATCCTTCCGGTGTTTCAACAGCGAATTCTTTATTTTTATAAGCAATCTTGGTCATTTTTTGACCTATGTCTATTCCTACTAACTTTTTTTGGGATAACAAGAGCATTTTTTCCCCTCCTAAATAACATGAAGTAAGTCAAACATCGGCAGAAGAACTGCCATCAAAATCGCGGCCACAATAACAGCAAGGACTACTATCATAATTGGCTCTATTAGCGATGACACCCTATCTGTTGTATGCTTTACTTCGTCTTCGTTAAACTTTGCCACTTTATCTAACATTTTATCTAAGCTTCCTGTTTCTTCACCTACTTCAATCATCTGTATCGCCATAGTGTCTATAAAGGGGTTATTCTTAAGCTGGTCAACTAATCCTGTCCCCTCCCTGAGATGTTCGCGGGCTTCTAGTATTCTTTCTTCAAAGTCTCTGTTCTCAACGGTTTTTGATACTAAGCCTAAAGCAGTAATAATATCAACTCCGCTTTGAACCATTATTGCTAATGTTTTTGTAAATTTAGAAAGGGCAACCTTACGAAGCAAACTACCGAATATAGGTAGGTTTATTTTTTTGCCATCGATATATTTTGCAATCTTTTCATTTCTCAAAAGGTGTTTTGCCAACATTAATGCAGCTAACACAATGATTATAAGAGTTATAAAGTCTTGTCTTAAAAGATCGGTTATGCTTATTAAAACCACAGTAATAGTTGGCAGCTCGTCCTCTACTCCCATATCTACAAACATTTGCACAAAGTTTGGAATTACAAAAACGAGGAGAAAAATTATTGCAATACCAGAAAAAGCCATGATAAATGCCGGGTAGGTTAGGGCTGATCTTACTTTATCGTTAATTTCTTTTTCCCGTTCAAAAAACTCTGCAAGCCTTTTAAGGGTTACATCTAGCACCCCACCCATCTCACCAACTTCTATTAAGCTAATGAAAATTTGTGGAAAGGCACCTTCTCGCTCCTTTAAACTTTCGGATAAGGATTTGCCACCTTCTATATCCTTTACAACTTCCACTAAATTTCTTTTCAGCACTTTACTTTCGGTTTGCTGCTGAAGACTTTTTAACGCCTTTGCAACCGGCACCCCGCTTTCTACCATTGCTGATAGCTGGTTGCAAAATATTGCCATGTCCTTTAACTTTATGCGTCCTTTTTGGCCTATGCTTTTTGTTTGTTCTATTTCTTTAATTTTGGTTACAAATACTTCTTTTTCCTTTAGCAGCCAAAGTGCTCTTTGCTCATTTTCCGCTTCTATGTTGCCTTTGACTACGTTTCCTAAGGTGTCCTTGCCTACATATTTATAGTTCATTTTTTAGCCTCCTACGGAGAACATGTGGAAGGTTTTTTCGTCTATTTCCCCTTGGTTATATAAGTTTTCTAGGGATTTTTCGAAGGTTGTCATGGTGTTGTTTGTTTGGATAATTGAGGGTATCTGATGGGTTTTCCCTTCTCTTATAAGTGTTTTTATAGCTGTGTTGCATTCCATAAGCTCTGCCACCGCTGTTCTTCCACCATATGTTTTGGGAACTAGCTGCTGGGTTAACACCGCTTTTAAGGTTGAGGCTAGCTGGATTCTTATCTGTCCTTGCTGATGGGGTGGAAAGACGTCTATCATTCTATCGATGCTTTGGTGGGCCCTTTGGGTATGTAAGGTGGCTAGCACTAGGTGCCCTGTTTCCGCTGCTGTTAAGGCGGTGCTGATTGTCTCTAAGTCTCGCATCTCTCCTACCAAAATCACGTCGGGGTCTTGCCGCATAGCGGCGGATAAACCTTCGCTAAATTTTTGAAAATGTGCTCCTTTTTCCCTTTGGTTTATAAGAGATTGTTTACATTCATGAATATATTCAATAGGGTCTTCTAAGGTAATAATATGGTTTTGAGCTGTTTTGTTAACTTCATTTACCATAGATGCTAAGGTGGTGGATTTACCGGAACCTGTAATTCCTGTAACTAGCACCAATCCTTGTTTTAGCTTGCATAGCTTCTCCATTGTATCAGGAAGATTTAATGTGCTTAGCGGTGGTATTTGGGATGGAATAATTCTTATAGCCATGCTAAAGCTATTCATTTGTCTATATATATTGACACGAAAGCGGGCTAGATTTTTTAATTGATAGGATAGATCTTTTTGATATAAGTTGTCAATGTCTCCAGCTAGGTTTTTACACCAGGTGATAATTTGTTCTTTTTTGATGACATCGCCACTTTTTTGTAAGCTACCATCCATCCTGTAAATTGCGGGCAATCCTTCTCTTATGTGCAGATCAGATGCTTCTTTTTCTACTGCTGTTTCTAGGAGTTTATGAAAGTCTTTCATTTTATTCCCTCCCCATAAGCAACTTTGAGCACTTCTTCTTTTGATGTAAGGCCCTGAGATACCTTGTCTATGCCATCTTGGTATAAAGTTATCAGTCCATTTTGCAGTGCTATTTCTTTTAGTTTAGAGGTGCTTGCATTATTTTGCAGCGCCTCTCTTAGGGAGTCATCCATCACTAGCATTTCTTGTATTGCCACTCTGCCTTTATATCCGGTTTCGTTGCACTTTTTACAGCCTATGCCTGTGCATTGTTGGCAAAGCTTTCGTGCCAAACGTTGAGCTAACACACCATTTATAGTTGATGATATTAAAAACGGTGGCAATCCCATATCTGCCAGCCTGTTTAAGGTTGATACAGCATCGTTTGTGTGTAATGTGGATAGCACTAAATGCCCTGTCATGGCAGCTCTAAGGGCTATTTCACCAGTTTCTTTATCCCTTATCTCTCCTACCATTATTACATTGGGATCTTGCCTTAGCACAGAACGCAGCCCTCTTGCAAAATCAAGACCTATTTTGGTGTTTACGTTTACTTGATTTATGCCATCTAACCTATATTCAACAGGATCTTCGATGGTAATGATGTTTTGATCGCTGGAGTTAATCTGATTTAGCACAGAGTAGAGTGTGGTGGTTTTCCCACACCCAGTAGGCCCTGTTACTAGAAATATGCCAGTGCTGTAATTTAGCACTTTTTTAAATTTTTCTAGGTTTGTATCGCTCATGCCTAGCTTGTTTACATCTAAAATTAGCGAGTCAGTGTCAAGTATCCTAAGAACAACTTTTTCTCCATAAATAGTTGGTAGAGTTGATACTCTAATGTCAATTTGTTTGCCTTTAATCTCTGTTTGAAATCTATTGTCTTGTGGCAGCCTTCGTTCCGCTATATCCATATTGGCCATTATTTTAAGCCTTGAAATTATGACTGCCTGGGTGCTTTTGGCCGAAGTCATGATGTCATGAAGTACGCCGTCTATACGAAATCTAACTTGTAGGTTATCCTCCCTAGGCTCTATATGGATATCGCTTGCTCCCTCCATAACAGCTTGTTCTAAAATGGAGTTTACTGCACGAACTATAGGAGCATCATCAACCATGTCTTTTAGAGTATCTATTTCTAGCATATCATCACTTACGTTTTGTTGTTGCGATTTGAGGTTTTCCATAGCTTTGTCAACGGTTTCTTTGATTCCATAATGGTTATCTATGGCTTGCTTTATTTCATCTGGGGCAGCTATTACTGGGTCCACCTCGTATCCTGTGCTATCGCTTATTTCATCTATGGCAACCACATCTAGTGGGTCAGCCATAGCTAAAGTCAGTCTATTATCTTGTACTTTTATCGGCATTACAGAGAAGTTTTTAGCCACAGTAGAGGTTATGATGTTAATTACTTTTTCATCTATAGGATATTTATACAAGCTTATATGTGGTATCCCTAGTTGGAACTCCAACACCTCTATAAGCTCATTTTCTGTAAGTATATTTAATTCCACTAAAGCCGATCCTAAACGTACATCTTTTTGCTTTTGATAGGCTAACGCTTGTGAAAGCTGCTCTTGTGTTATTTTCCCCGTATCAACTAACAGGTCTCCCAACCTAAGTTTTTTGTCCATCTGCTCATTCCCCCTTTACAAACTGGCATTTTATATGTTACTAAGCCGACTAAAACGCTATTATGTATAATACTACATAGCAGGACTATAATCCTGCTAATATTTGTTTTTTTTAGTCTTAAGTCCAAATTCTTCTAAAAAAAGAGGGGCTGCCTCGTTAAATCGAGACAGCCCCTCTTTTTTTATATATCCAGCACTTGAAATTTCCCATGATGGCAAACTCTGTGAGACCTCACTTTAAACTCTGTTTATAAGTTTATATAGGGCTGGAATTATGAACAATGTAAGAGAGGTTGATGTTAATAGTCCACCCATCACAGCTATTGCCATTGGTGCTTGGAGTTCCGCCCCTTCACCTAACTTTAACGCTAACGGCAGCATCGCCAACATTGTTGTTAGTGCTGTCATTATTATAGGCCTAAACCGTGTCTGCGCCCCCTCTATTATCGCTTCTTCCTTAGATAACCCTCTTTTTCTAAGTAAGCTAATGTAATCCACCAGCACTATAGCATTATTCACCACTATCCCTGCTAGGATGATAATTCCTATAAAAGCAGTTATTCCAAAATCAGTGGATGTTAAGATTAGCGCCCATACAACACCGATAAAGGCTAACGGTAACGTTAATATTATGATAAAAGGATTGAGATATGATTCTAGCTGTGCTGCCATGATTATATAAACCAAGGCTATGGCTAATAAAAGGGCTGTTTTTAGCTCCCCAAATCCTTCCTCCATAAGTTGTGCAGCCCTATCAAATTCAATGGTAACTGTGGAGGGTAGATCCATATCTTGCACGATTTCTTCTATGTTGTTTTTAACTGTACCTAGGTCCTTATTAAGTATCTGTCCTTCTATACTTGAAGTCATTTTCTGATTTTCTCTATAAATCTGTCGTGGGCCCTCTTTTTCCTCAATTTGGGTTATAGACGTTAGCGGTACTTCAAAGCCCGCAATAGAAGTCATGGTTGTGTCCATGAGACTATCGTAGTCTTTTTGCTCCGATGGTAATGTTAGCATAACTGGGATTCGATCACCGTCTTTTCTTAAAAAGCTGATCTGCTGCCCCCGTAGTTTTCTAGTAACCTGATCCGCTATGTGCACTGCTGTTAAACCCATCATGGTACTTTGCTCTTGATCAACTGCAATTTGTAGCTCAGGCTTACTTTCGTCTAAGCTGGATGTTACCTCGCCTATATATTCCTGTTTTTTTAGTTTATCTATAAGCTCTTGTTGATATTTTTCTACCTCCTCTAAGGTAGCACCCCTTAGAGAAAGGGCTATGGTATCGCCACCTGTCATATTCTGCATTTGATTCTGTTTGCTTACATTAACGCTACCATCTATGTCTGCTAAGCTTTGCTCTAGCTGAGCGATTATTTCTGAGGTGCTTTTGGTTCGCGTATTTTGGGGCATAAGTCTAATATTTATCCTGCCTCTATTGGTATTTTCACGAGTTGAAAACATACTACCACTTTGCCCGACGCTACTAGAAAACACATCGATGTTGTCAATTTGTGCTATGATTTTTTCTGCTTGCTTTACCACTTTATCTGTCGCTTCTAAGGTGGTTCCGACAGGAGTTGTTATAGTTACCGCTAGCATCCCATCATCGATGGGCGGTAAAAATTCCGTCCCTATACTGTAAAACTGATAGACTGATAGTATAAATACAGCTAGGATAATTAGTATCAGAACCAGCGGTCTTGCAATTACTTTTTTTAGCACTTTCCCATAAAAGCTTGGCGCTTTTGTTGAAGTTTTAGCGGTTTGTTTTTTTAATAGCTTAGATGCCAGCATAGGAATTACAGTAAGAGCAACTAGCAGCGAAGCAAGTAAAGCAAAAGCCACAGTCCACGCTAGCTCCTTGAATAACTCTCCGGTAAATCCACCTACAAAAACTACAGGCAAAAATACTGCCATTGTGGTAAAGGTGGACGCGATAACAGGGCTAGCTACTTCATTAGCTCCTAATTTAGCACTTTCAATTGAGTTTTTTCCTTCCTGTCTGTGTCTGTAAATATTTTCGATTACAACGATAGAGTTATCAACTAACATCCCAACGCCCAGTGCAAGCCCGCCAAAAGTCATTAGATTTAATGTAAGTCCCGCAAAGTGCATTAGAACAAAGGTGGCCACAATAGAAAAGGGGATTGACAGAGCTATTATTAAGGTGCTTACAGGACTGCGTAAAAACACATATAAAATTAAAAGGGCAAGCACCGCCCCAATGAATAAACTTTGTGCTACGGAGTTAATAGATATTTTTACAAGCTCTCCTTGGTCCTGGGTGATCACGTATTCAAAGGAATTAAACTCAATGTCTTCAAGTGCTGCCATGACAGTGTTTCTCACTGAAACTAGGTTGGCATCGCCTTCTTGTTGAATCGACAGGTTTATACTAGGCTTTAAATTGGTTCGACTTATTCCTTGGGATATATCGTCATATAAACTTACATCAGCTATATCCTTTAAAAGCACAGGTTCAAATAAGTCATCTACAGCTATTGATACAGCAAATTCTCCCAGGTCTTCCACAGTTTGGACCTCGCTAAGAATCCTAACTGGCAATCGTTTATCTTCCTTTAAAACTGTATGTGCAGGTAAGTTAATGTTGTTTCCACCTATCACACCAGCTAATTGCTCAAATGAGATATTATACTCCTCTAGTTTATATAGGTCTGGGTAGACGTGTACCTCAGGAGCTGGAAGCCCTGTTACATCAACCGATGCAACTCCATCTAAAGTTTCAAGTTTTGGGATGACCTCATTTTCCACAAAATCATAAGTTTTATTAATGTCCTCATCCCCTATAATAGAGATATCCATTATAGGCATGCTAGTGGGGTCAAACTTTAGTATAATCGGCTGGTTAACCTCCGTTGGAATGGGGGCAAGCTCGATTTTTTCTTTGATTTCATCTCTTACAGTATCTAAATTAGTTCTCCAATCAAACTCTAAAATTATAAGAGATGTTTGCTGCGAAGAGTGAGAGCTCATGTTTTTAAGACCTGCTGTTGTTCCTATGATGCTTTCAAGAGGTTCGGTTACTAATGTTGCCATTTCTTTAGGAGCTGTGTCCGGCATATTTGTAATCACAGCTAATACAGGGGGAGAAAACTTAGGTAAAAGGTCCATATGTAAATTAGTAAAAGCAACAAATCCCAGTAATAGTACAAAAACCATGAGCATTACCATTGCCACAGGGCGTTTTACAGCTATATCACCAATGGTCATTTATTTCCCTCCAATAAAAAATCTCCCATTAGTTTGTGTTATTGCATCTTAAAACATACTAAAAACCATTTATCTTCTTCGTATAGTGCAAATTCTTACGTATGGTTTACAAACCCATCCTAAGCCACATATCTTCTATCTTACTGGTTTTCTAGCGCATAGGAAAATACATTTCCGGACTAAGCCGCTTAGCATTACTTTTTTCTGACATCATATCAAGGCCGCCAAAGGATCTAGCCCTTAAGAGCGCTAATAACAAATCCTTAATTGGCCACGGTAAACATCACGAAACAAGTTACATGCTGGGTCCAAACCCCGTTCAGTTAGAGCTTTTACTTATAGAAAGCCCCTGTTTTATTGCTTTTCCACTTTCCCCTTTCCACTTTCAACTTTCCAACCATCTTCTTTACTGGTTTTCTGGGGTAGTGGGAGATTCATTCCCCAGGATAAGCAGCCAGTTTTTTTTGACGTCCTCCTGAGCTTGCCGAAGGATCTAGCCCAAAGGGCGCAGGACCCACGCAAAGCTCAAACCCATGCTCAGGTCAGTTCAGGGTTTGTCATTTACCTCTGGGCTACGGAGTTCCTATGCTGTTTCTCCACATGTTCGACACCTTTGGCTTATAAGACGACATATCCATGTCTTTGATGTCAATGAAAGATAGCTTAACGCCAAAGGCTTACTCACAGGGAGAAAAGACGCATCGAAACAATACGCCCTGCCAGTAAATGACAAACCCTTCAGTAAGCTCAAGCGGTAAAATCTATAGAACCAACTACTGTATCTATGACCAAGCAGAATTTGGAGTGAGTTTCAGAGCCAGCATGTAGCTAATTTATACGTTTTCGCGGCCAAAGTTTTTGGTAATGATAATCAGTAGTACCGCAGAGGTATCCCAAAAGGTCATCCTGAGCTTGCCGAAGGATCTAGCCCGCAAGGGCGAACTCAACCCCATGCTCATGTCAGTTCAGGGTTTGTCATTTACCTACGGGCTACGGAGTTCCTCTGCTGCAGACAGCTTATCAGCACCCATCTTCGTTGTTGAAATTGCTAGCCCAGATCAGTCACGTATTAGAAGATACGCTCCCGCCCTGGTCCATCAACTGCGCCTAGAATCTAGGCACTTCTAAGCAGTCTGGCCATTTGCGTCTCCTTATATGGTTACCAAAGTTGACTCCAACTTCACACTACTCCTACAATACGCCCTGCCACTAAATGACAAACCCTTCAGTAAGCGGTCAAACTATCCACGTATCCTAGTAATTTCATTATTATTCCATAACGATTTCTGCAGGAGCACTGTAGTGCTTCGAAACAATACCGTTTACTCCTAGACCAAGCAGAATGAGCAGATTTAAAGCATGCCGTTTGTCCCAGCAGAGTAAGCAAATTTATACGTTTTCGCGGCCAATGTTTTTATGTTGGTTCTGCTTTAGGGTCAGTGGAAAGTTGGTTGGCAGAAAGTTGGAAAGGGTTTTATGCAGCCACTTCTAGATGAAACTATCCAATAAAAAAGGTTCCAATCATCAAATGTCGATGATCGGAACCTTTTTTTATTTAGTTTAGCTAGAAATGTACCAGCCTCTTATCCTTTGTTCACTTGTGAGAGAATTTGCTCCGCAACCTCTAACGGCCCTTCTTCTGCATCTACAGTATAGTCAGCCCATTTTTGATACAGGTGAGTTCTTCTTTTGTATAGTTCTTTTACTGCATTCCCACCTTGTTGAAATAACGGCCTACCTTCCCCATCAATTCTTCTATTAATATCCTGTAGCGAACATTTAAGCCATACTATAGCGCCATATTCTTTAAGTATTCTCATATTATCTTTGTTTTCAACTATACCTCCACCACAATCAATAATGCACCCACCATTTTTACTGGCTAGCTCTTTAACAACCTGATGTTCTATATGTCTAAAATATCGCTCTCCCCTTTGTTCAAAAATAGAGGCTATTGAAGCATTTTCTTTACCGGCAATCAGCTTGTCAGTGGAGTAAAGCTTATATGAGATTTTACTTGCTAAGATTTTACCTACTGTGGTTTTTCCAGCACCCATAAAACCTACCAGGACTATATTTCTAATGGTTGGGCTTCCTTTTCACTTTTTCCATAGCATCTACTACTGCGCTGGTAATGTCGGTGCTGGCTTGTACATTAAAACTATCTACTTTTGAATATAGCTCACCCTTTTCTGATACAACATACTTAGGGGGAAGGTTGTTTAAAGCTAATGCAGTTACGTCTAACTTACATTTTTTACACCTACACTCTGAATTTTTATCTTTCCATAGTTCATCAAGCTTTTGTTTAACCAAAATTTCGTTATAATTTATTAACTCCATTTACACTTCAGCTCCTTGTTTGAGTGGAGTTTCTTCTGTCCTACCAGTATATAAGTCTATATTCAAAACTCTATTGTATTTTGGATGCTCGTTTTGCTCTACGACTTTTAGTTTTGATCCATCCACTTTATATGTAACCTTGGCGTTACGCCTAGTGATGGCCGCCGATAACCCATCTATAACTTGGAATAGCCTCAATAAAGGTAAGAGATGGGTAGGAAAATCTTTGGGCAATTTATCTTCAGGGTGATGGTGGTACCTTATTATAGTGACTACATCTTGTGCTTTGTTATAGTATTTTTCAGCCATATCTGCGCTGCGGGCTGCATGAAGAATGCCAAGTTCAAAGGCCTCATTAGGGCTTACAATGTCTCCTATATTTAAATCTGGCTGAGATTTACCGAGGTCGTGGAAAATTATCGACTCCACCAATGTGTCTTTTTCTATGCCAATAAGTTTCATTAAACCCATTTCGTTAAAATCCGCAGCAACTTTTAAAGAGTTTACCACATGTACATACCCACCAGACTTTATAACATCGGTAATTTTTATGGTGTTAGTGCTTGGATCAAAAGCATCAATATACTCTGGAGTAGCTTTTAGCTTATATTCTACCTTAGAATTCGGCAGCGTCAAGGCGAAAGCTTTATCAAGTTCTTCTTTAGTTTTAGATACTTGATCTTGAAGTTGTTTAAAAGCAGTTATATCACTAAAGCTTTGCACCACTCCCTCTATATCGCCATTTTGCTTTAGTGGTACGTAGTTGACTAAAAATATCCTACCATCTCTCATTTTAACTTCTTGATTAAATCGGGGGATTCCATCTTTTATTACCATCTCCACAATAGATGGATCCTTTGACCTATTTTCAGACTTTTTACCTATTCTCTCATCGGCTTTGAGTCCAGTCATTTTTTCAGCAGCTGGGTTAAATTCCATTACAGTTAAGTCTTTATCAACTACAATCAAACCTTCATTTAAAGATTCAACTATCATCCTAGCTTTTTTTTCTTTTCTAGACTCCAAACCGTCTTGAACTTGTTTTTTTATTAAAAATTTCATCGCCTTTCGCTGGCTGATAACCCCTACCACTTCTTCCTCTTTTAAAACAGGTAAAAAGCGTATATCCTTTTCCTTAAAAATGTTTATTGCATTAAGTATATCATCTCTTATATTCAAGGTGTCCGTTTTTTCTTTACTTATCATTACATCCTCTATAGGCCTTTTGTAAGAAACTCCCTTAGCTATTATTTCCTTTATTGTTCCGTTAGTAACCATGCCACAAAGCTTATTATCTTCATCTATAACAAAGGCTACAGAATGGTCTCTTCTATGTATCTTTTCCACCACATCACTTATTGACTCTTCTTTGATAACTGTTGAGAAATCTTTGCTCATAATATTGCCGATTGTCATATGCTACCCCTCCTAATATTCGGTCCAGCTAACTATTTTTCCATCATCATCTTTAACTATCGATATTGTATAAATAGATTCTTTATATTCAGAAGTCACCTTTAGCTCATTGTCGGAATACGACCAGCTGTAGGTTCCCTTTTTTAGCTTTCCTTCTGAAGAAGCTTGACCTTCTAAATTGTTCTTAGCTAAAACTTTGTCAGCTACACCAAGGGCGATATGCCTAGCCTGTAGCTTTTGTTTATAAAGCTGGTTTGACTTGGTTATTTTATGTGAAAAACTAAATCCCAAACTAAGTACCGCTACGCAGGTAAATATTACAACCAGCACTAAAACTGTTATGTTTCCCTTTGAGGAATTTTTAAGATAATGGAAAATCCCCTGTGATTGTCCCATTCAATATTTACCTCCAGATACCTACCACAAGTAGTTATATCATAGTTGAACTTAGTTATGTTTTCGCTTATTGGATAGGTTCCGCCAGGGGCGTTGCGAACTATGCTGGATGTGCCGCTTCTGTGATAGTATTTTATTTGATCTTCATTTGGGTAGTTAATTACTAGCCTTCCAAAATTATCGATAAATACTTCTTCCTTGTATATAGCCCTGTTAATATCCCTAGCCATTCTTTGATGAATTGTTCTAATGTTGTATTGATATTCAGCAGACTTTCTCATTTCCTCAGATAGGTTCATGGAAAAAATAATTAACTGCAGGAGAATTATCATAATAAAGGTTATTAGAGGTAAGGCTACTAGAACTTCCAACAAAGTAAAGCCCTTATTTTTCATAATAATACCCTTCCAAACTAACAGAGTAAGTGCCAGTAAGCTGCCTCCACGAAACCGTAACATCCACAACATCGAACTGTGATGATTGCGTAACATTTATTTCTACATCAAACATCTCATCTCCTGCACAAATAAAGGAATAATGGTGTTTTTTGCTATTTTTACTAAGTTTTTGTTCTAAAATGTTGTTTGCCACAAGCACAGCGTCAGAATAATTGCGGTTATATGCTTCAATCTGATTTATAGTAATTATAGCTGCTGTAAACGTAGCAACTACCATCGATACCAGAACAACTGATAGCAACACATTTAACAAAATAGCTCCATTATTATTCATTATAGTTAAGCTCCATTCTTAACCTACCACCTATTACGTCAAAGTAAATTATAGCCTGGTTACCATATTGATCACTTATGGTTATTCTTCCCCCTCGCTCTGATAGTCCGGTATTGTAGATTAACATATAGGGCGAAAAATTATTTGTTATTCTCAAATTTTCTGGGACTTCCATAGTCCATTTCTTCTCAAGATTCTGATGAACCTCATAGGACTTATTGCACCCCGATGGAAAATAAACTGTAACTGAAGTATCGGTGCTCATAGCTTTTTGCTGAGCATACTGTAAATCTAATAGAATCTTTTGGGCATAGTTTTCTAAGTTTAGGGCAGGGTTTTGATTAGTTGTTAAAACAAAGCTCGAAACTGTTAGAATAACGGCACTAAAAACTGCTATAACTATTAAAAGTTCCAACATCGTAAATCCATGTTCATGCATTTAACTTGGTTATCAACATTCGATAACTCATCTCACCACCTTATATGCTTTAAATATTCTGCAATAAACTATAAATAGGATACAGCAGCACTATTACAATAACAACGATTACCGAAGCAACTACCAGCATCATAATAGGTTCAAAAGTTTTAGCAAAGCCCGCCGCTTTTAGTTTTAATTCCTTTTGGTAAAAGTTTGCAGCTCTTTGAGTAGCGTCAACTAAGTTTGCTGCCTCTTCACCTACCGTAATAAAACCTAGAGGTATTGGGTTGTTTTCAAAGCTTCTTAACGCAGATGTAAAGGAATGTCCTTTACTTAAAAGCTGTTTTTGTTTAAATGCTATATCTTTAATTTCTTTAGACGGATAATGTTGTAATAAGCTTAAACTTTTATAGAGGGAGATACCCTGCTGCAAAGTATTATGTAAGATTTCATAGTACGTCATTTTTTCAAGGTCCCAAAAGATCTTTCCTAAAACAGGCAACCGCCGTATCCCCTCTCTTTTGATTCTGATATAGACAAAAAGTGCCGCTACAACTGCTCCTATCAGTAGTAATTGTGGAAAGGGCAAAGTTAATATAATATTTAAGATTATATTTTTATCAACCCCTAAGGTAATGTATACTGCCTCCATTGAGGGGACAAGCCAAACAAGGGTTAGAATTATTGTCAACAGAGCAATTCCAAGTAGTATACCAGGGTATATTAAAGAAGTTATCAGCGTTTCTTTAAGTTCTTTTTTTTGCTTTAGAAAAGCGCTGATTTTTTCTATGCTCTTTACAAGCATTTCTCCTTCTTCTCCCACTTTAATTAATTCGATAATATACTTTGGAAATTGACCTGTGCTATTTAAGCTTTCATGGAGACTATAACCTTTTTCTAAGCTGCTAAAGATGTCTTGCGATATCAGCCTTTGATTTTTATCTCCGATGTCCTGCATTAGCTTAAATGCCGGAAGCAGCGATACTTTTCCTTTTAAAAGGTAAAATATGTTATCTAAAAACTCAATTAGATGCTTTTCCTTCATTTTTAAAAACTCCTAACACACGATTTATTTCCTTTTTATCTGTGATGTTTTGGCACTTTTTGGAATGAGCAGCCTGTTTTAAGCAAAATAGTTTTTCCCTTACTTTACTTACGGCTTTTTGATCTCTTTTTAATATATAACTTTTTAAATTTTCGTCCTTTAAAAGAACCTCAAATATCCCTGTCCTACCCCTATACTCGTCATCTCTGCTTTTTATTCTAATAAGACGTTGAGCTAAAGCCCCTCTAAATGCTTCGGCAAAAATTGCGGGATTTACATCTAAATTTATAAATCGATCTATAGAGGAGAGGGTATCTTCTGTATGTACGCTGGCAAGAACTGTATGCCCAGTTAAAGCTGCCCTTATAGCAATTTGGGCTGTTTTGGCATTTCTCACTTCACCTATAATAATTATATCAGGGTCTTGCCTTAAAACAGATGTAAGAAGCGGTGAAAAGTCCAGGCCTAATTCTTCCGCCACATCGATTTGTGTAAAATGAGGTACCTTATATTCCACTGGATCCTCTATAGTCACAATGTTTACACTTTCATCATAAAGCTGATTGGCCATAGTATATAGCGTTGTTGTTTTACCACTTCCAGTCGGTCCACAGACCAAAATCAAACCTCCCCTTATGTTAAGCAGCTTATTTATTTCAGATATTTGGAATGCTTCCATCCCTAAAGCTTCAAAGGTGCTAAACTCTGGAGAGTATGGAAACAGCCGAAGAACTAACTTTTCGCCCCAGACAGTGTTGATTGTAGAAACTCGCACATCAACTGATTGCTTTCCCTCTAACTTAAAACTACCTTGTTGAGGATGTCTATTTCTAGTGATATCTAAATTACTTAAAACCTTAATCCTTGAATACACCTTTAAAGCATCTTCTCTTTTTAGGGTATGGTCTCTTTTAAGCAACCCATCCACTCTAAAAAAGACTTCTATATCATTGTTTGTAGGGTGAAAGTGTATGTCGCTACATTTTTTTAAAAATCCCTCCGCTATTAAATTATCTAAATACCTTTCTGCCTCCAAAGTTACACCTCCTATTTGTGACAATATTCTATTATTTTGGCTAAAATCCTCTATTTTAGTGCAAGAAATAAGCACCAGTGCCTAAGGCACTAGTGCTTATTTCCATTTGTTCTCATTAAGCTATCTAGTATTTTCATTGTGGGACTGTGGCCTGTCCAAATTTCAAAAGATTTTAGCGCTTGGGCATACAGCAGGCTTAGGCCAGAAATGTACTTGATTTTGCTGTTTAGTGATGGGCTGGTATTATAATTGCAATCTATAACGGTATGATCATTCTTATTATCAAAAAGGTAGGATATATCTAAATCTAAGGGGAGGGTGTTTATAGTAACCCCCTTTAGTTTTTGCTTGCTAAACTGATCAAGGCTCATAAGTTCAATATATGGGTATCTATACCTTAAAGACTCACCTGCTGTAGCATTTCTACAGGCAACAGTTACTTTTTGGCCACTTTCGTTAAGTGCATAGAGCGTTGTATTAGCCATGTTGCCGCTCCCTAGTATATATATTTTTTCATTTTTGTAAGGAGCTAATATAAACTGCATACCTCTAAAGTCGGTATTATCTCCTATAAGCTTTCCATTAACTATAGATACCGTATTAACGCTAGAAATCGTTTTTACATAATCAGGGTGTTCATCTATAAGGTTTAGTATTTCCCCCTTTAAAGGATAGGTTACATTAAACCCTTTGTATCCCTCCTTTTTTAGCTTTTTTAGCACCTTTTCTAAGTTTTCAAAAGATACATCTATTTTGCTATACCTTGCAGATAGTCCATAGTAGTCAAATAGCCTGTTATGTATTTTAGGCGACAAACTATGGTCTATGGGAGAGCCTATAACACAATATTTATCCATAGCTAGTCCTCCTTTTTTAAAAAAATAACAGCTATCTCCTTACATGGATGACAGCTGCGTTAACTCATACTTTTAAGTCTTCTTTTGCTACTTTTTTTGAATCAACAAACTTTAGACTAACTTGAACATGATTGCCAATTCTTTTAAAGCCTATATCCCCAAGGGACATATCTTTTACATCGGGATTATCTCTTTTGGCTTCCTCCACTATTGCTTTAAGCATTTGAAGTACATCAACTTCATCCCAATCTACTTTTTTAAAGACAGTTACAACTCTTTCCATTACTTAAGGCACCTCCTAGAGATAATTTATTCAAAAGGTGCCTATTTATACATTTATCTTTAAATTTCTCCTTTTATATACCCTCTATTTTTTAGTGATCTAAGTACCATCTTTTCAGCTTGCCTTACTATTTTTGTGCCGATAAACTCCTTTTCGTTTATTGGTATCACTAAGATAGTAAACAAACCAGAGCGATTGCCCCCTAAAACATCAGTAAAAATCTGATCTCCTATAACTGCAGAGGAGTTTTTTTTGCTTTCCATTAACTCTATAGCTCTAGAAAATGGACTTCGTCTCGGTTTATTAGCTTTTGAAATAAAAGGAAGCCCGGCCTCTTTAGCAAAGGACGCCACTCTATTTTCCCCATTATTTGACACAATTACAACTTTAAAGCCTTGGTCTATCAAATTTTTAAACCACTTCATCAGCTTAGAATTAGGTGAAGGTTCATTCCACCCAACTAAGGTATTATCTAAATCTGTTATTATAGTATCTATACCATTTTTCTTTAATTTCTCCACATCTAGCTCATATACAGATTCTAAGTACAAATCGGGAGTTAACTTTTTTAAGATAGAAATAGTACCACCTCCTAGATAAAAATATTATAGCATTTTTTGGTGGGTTTTTAAATTAAATTTTGCACTTTTAGTTCTTTTAACAGTTTTATTATGGCTTTTTTTTCAATTCGGGAAACATATGACCTTGATATACCTAGCTTTTCTGCTATCTCCCGTTGTGTTAATATCTCGTTTGAACCTAGACCAAATCGCTTTACTATAACAAAACGTTCTTTTTGCGTAAGATTAAATAGCACCTCGTTTAATCTAGCTATATTAAGCTTTGTATCAACCTTTTCAAATAGGTCACTTTCAGTTCCTAAGATATCCATTAAGGTTAGTTCATTTCCTTCACCGTCAGTTCCTAAAGGTTCTTCTAATGATTTATCATCTCGACTTTTTTTGTTCGATCTTAACTGCATCAATATTTCATTTTCTATACAACGGGCGGCGTAGGTAGCTAGTTTGATTCCCTTTTTACGATCGAAGCTGTCTATTGCTTTCATAAGCCCACAAGATCCTAAAGATATTAAATCGTCATGCTCTATTGCAGTGTTATCATATTTTTTGACGATATGGGCAACTAAACGTAGGTTATGCTCAATTAGCTTTTTCCGTGCCTCTTTGTCACCTTGCTCCATTTTTATTAAGTAATGCTCTTCTTCTTTAGCGCTAAGCGGCTGAGGAAATGTATTGTTTTTTACATATGATACTAACAGCGAAAGCTCCTTTAAAGCATAAGCAAGTGCAAATAAAATTGACAATCTAAAGCCCCCCTTTTTTATGTGTTTAACATTTATATGTTTTTAGAGGGGAAAAAATTAGTTTATAAGCCAATCTCACTGAGAATTTCCTGCATTATTTTAACTGGGCTTTGCCCATTTTCTACTAATATAGTTATGACATATTTTGGGTTTTCATAAGGAAAAAAACCGGCAATCCACCTTAGACCATTATCGGCTGTGCCTGTTTTCGCTCCACCACCATATAAGATATCTTTTGCAGTGCCATAGCTAATTGTAGATTGCATCATTTTTTTAAGTTTATTTGATGTATCTAAGGATATAATTGGCTTGGCATTAAAAAAATCAATGGAAGATGACGGAAGGGTCGGTTTTTCACCAATGTAATGAACTATATTAGGATGAATGTTGTAGCCTCCATTTGCAACGATTGAAGTTAATTTAGCTATTTGAATAGGTGTTACCTCTAATTGCCCCTGGCCCATGGCTAGTAACCTGTTGCCTTTAATGCCACTAACTGTGTCTATTTGAGGTATTTTGCCTTTTGATTCAAAGTCTAACCCCACCTCTGTTGACTTTCCTAGCCCTAATTTTGAGGCAGTTTTTAATATTTCTGACGGTCCTATGTCAGTTGTGATTTCGTGAAAAACTTCATTACAGGAGTAAGCAAACGCCTCTTGAAGCGTTACTCGCCCATGTACGACTGGACAACTATCACCCCCACATAAAAAGGTGTCTTGTAGCTTGTATCCATTTTCTATGGCTGTGATTGAAGTTACGATTTTAAACAAAGATGCAGGATTATATTGTTTATGAATTGTTATGGCTTTATTTATGTGGCTTCCGTCATCTGCTTGCTCATAGTTATGAGTAGGACGGCTTAGCATAGTTAACACTTCCCCAGTGCTTGGATCCATTATAATAACCGCACCTTGCTGCATGTTGTCATTTTTATCGACTATATACTCCACTTGCTGTTGCAAACTTGAATCTATAGTTAAAACAACCACCGTTTCATTTTCTGGATTTTTTATATCATGAAAATGTTCAGGCGAAAGCAATTCTCCATAAACATCAGTAAAAGCAGAAACTTTTGAAGGAGCCGCTGCTAAATCATCATTATATTGGGCCTCTATGCCACTTACGCCTTTATAGCCAAAAATGCTATATAAATTATGATGATTAATCAGCCCAAGTAGGTGGTTGGCTATGTCAGTTTTTCTTTTTGTAATGGTCACCGGCTTTGCCTCGTCAGCTTTTTCTTGAGAAAAAATCACTTTTTTATTTTCTGGGCAATAACTAGCCCAACCTTGTGTTTCTTCTGTTTTTAAAAGAGAGTCTAGGTTTCTATCTAAAATATCGCCCCGATTACAGTTGTAAATAAGCGTTTTCATTCTTTGATTAACTATTTGTTGACTGTATTGAGTATGCTTAAAAAGCGATAGATAGCCCACTTTTGCTAACAAAAAAGCAAAGATTAATAAGAACACAATCAGTAACACGTTAATTCTTTTGTACATAAAAAACCTCCTGAAGATATTATCTCCAGGAGAGTTTTAAAGAATTCAGTGACTGTTTACTAATGAGATTATTTTTGCAGTTAAGATGTCTATTGCTACTTTGTTTTCGCCGCCTTCTGGCACAATAATGTCAGCAAACTTTTTCGATGGTTCTACAAATTGCAAGTGCATCGGCCTAACTACTGAAAGGTACTGATCAACTACAGATTCTAGTGTTCTTTCTCGCTCTTTAATATCCCTAACTATCCTACGTATAATGCGAACGTCCGGGTCTGTATCGACATAGACCTTTATATCCATAAGATCTCTTATTCTTTTATCCTCTAAAATTAAAATCCCCTCTAGAATTATTATTTTCTTAGGTTCTTCCGTGACAGCTTCAGGTAGCCTAGTGTGACTTTTAAAGGAATAAACAGGTCTTTGTATAGGTTTGCCAGCCCTTAAGTCTGTTAGATGCTTTAACAGTAGGTCTGTGTCAAAGGCTAGAGGATGGTCGTAATTTGTTTTCAGTCGTTCTTCAAAGGTTATCTTAGATTGATCTTTGTAGTATGAATCATGCTCTATAATAGTTATTTTACTGGAATCAATTTTTTCTAAAACCTTTTGAGCGACAGTGGTTTTACCTGAGCCTGTGCCACCGGCAATTCCTATAATTACAGGTGTTTTCATTTTATTTCTCCCTTCTAAGTATAGCAAATTCTTTTACATCAGTGTCTAGTGCTACTTTAACTAACTGCTGTGGGTGGGGAGCTTTTTCCATTACATTCCCTTCCTCATCCCATATATTTTTTATAGCAGCCTTTTTTATTATACCACCAGGCATCATAATTTCCACTTCTTCTCCTTGAGAAAAATGATTTCTTTGTTCAATTATTGCATGTTTTTTTTGGTCGCTATTATCCTGTACAATACCGACAAAATCATACTCAGTATCGCCTTTTGTGCTATGAACATTTTGTGCTGTATGATCAGCCTTACCGTGATAAAAGCCTGAGGTAAATTCACGGTTGGAAGCTTTTTTAAGCTCAGCTATCCATTTTGAACTATTAAATTCCTCTCCATTATAGATACTATCTAAAGCTTGTCTGTAAGCATTAACCACAGTAGCTACATAGTGAACGCTCTTCATTCTTCCCTCGATTTTCAAGCTATCTATACCAGCATACACTAACTTGTCTAAAAACTCCATAGCCATAAGATCTTTAGAGCTCATGATATATGTACCTCTGTCATCGGATTCAACAGGCATATATTCACCCGGTCGCTGTTGCTCCACTAAGTGATAGGACCATCTGCATGGTTGGGCACAATCTCCCCTATTAGCGCTCCTCCCAGTCATATAAGAGCTTAGTAAGCAACGGCCGGAGTAAGCCATGCACATGGCTCCGTGAATAAATGACTCAACCTCTATGTCTGCTTTTTGTCTAATTTGAGCTATTTCATCAATAGACAGTTCTCTTGCCACTACAACCCTTGAAGCTCCTAGTTTTTTCATAACTTCTGCTGATTTAAAGTTTGTGACATTGGCTTGAGTGCTTACGTGTACTTCAAGTCCTGGGGCATGCTCCTTTATTAAGGATAAAACTCCTATATCAGCAACAATCACTGCATCTACCCCAGCGGTTTGTAGCCATCTTACATATGATGGCAGTCTGTCTATATCTGGGTTATGAGCTAAAATATTTACGGTAACATACACCTTTACTCCATTAATATGAGCAAAGTGCAATCCCTCTAATAGTTCGCTTTCAGAAAAGTTAGTTGCTCGAGCTCTAAGCCCAAAGCTTTTTCCTGCTAGATATACTGCATCAGCCCCATATTTTACAGCTATTTTTAATTTTTCTAAGCTACCTGCTGGCGCTAAAAGTTCCGGTTTTTTATTCATTTATATCACCTCATATACGAAAGAATGGGAACGTAAAATTTACGTCCCCTAAAATATTTCCACTAATCTATATGCCAGTACCTGTCTGCATTTTGTCGGTGTTCTTGATATGTTTTTGCAAAATGATGATATCCTGTTTTCCGATCTGCTACATAAAAAAGGTATTCTGTTTCATCAGGGTATAGTATAGCATCTAACGCAGCTCTCCCTGGGCTAGCGATAGGTGTGGGTGGGATTCCTTTATACTTGTATGTGTTATATGGCGAGTCTACTTCTAAGTCTGCATAGGTAACTACATCTTTATGACCAGTAGCGTATAATACAGAAGCGTCTATTTGAAGTAACATCCCGCTATCTAGTCTGTTAAATATCACACTGGCGATCTTAGACATTTCGTCTTCATGTTTAGCTTCTCTCTCAATCAAAGAAGCTAAAGTTACCGCCTCATGCAAGCTTAGCCCAAGCTCATCAATTCTATTCCTTTTATCAGAAATTATGCTGTCGAATTCACCGAGCATTAGATCAATAATTTCAAACTCTGTAGCATCTGGATAAACCTCATAAGTGTTGGGGTATAAATAACCTTCTAACCTAAAATCATGATAGTTATCCTCTAACCCTTCGACAAAATCGTATTCAAACTCTCCTTGTTGGATAAGCTCGATAAACTTATCGCCGTCAACTAACCCTTGACTTTCCAAGTTTTCCGAAATTTCTAATATAGTATATCCCTCAGGTATAGTAAATCTAACTGATTCCTTTGCCACTCTGCCTTCTGTTAGAGCTTCGGAAATCTCTTCATACGTAAGACCGTCGGTAAGGTCGTATTCACCTGCTTGAAAGTTTGCGCCTAAGTTATTAAGCCTTAGGTAAACTATGAAAAGATTTTGGTTTTTGATGACACCATTTTCCTCAAGTTTTGCTGCGATTTCCTGTGTAGAAGTGCCTATAGGTATTTCTAGCTGAACAACTTGACTACCATCTCCCGGAGGGGAAGTCAAACTAAATATCATAGAAACCCCCACTATTAAAAGAACAGCTAAGGATATGCCTAAGGCGAAAAACGTCTTCTTTTTCGTCCAATCACTAAAAAAAATTCTTACCTTTTCAGGGGACAAATTGTCTTTTATTGTCTTTAGCTTGTCCATATTAATCACTCTCCCCTCCTGCTAAAAAATCTAGTCCTCTTCCGTTAATTCATTGTGCCAAGCTTCTTCAACTTTGTCAAGAAGATTAGTATCTTCGACAACGTTATAAACCAGTTCACCATCTTTTTCTTCAATTTTAAAAACATGGGCAGTTTCAGGTTCGTTAGTATCTTCTGGAATTAAAAAGGCATACTCCTCACCCTCATATGAAATTCGATCGTATTCAACGAAAAGATGCTCATTACCTTCGTCATCTACCAACACTATTTTAATATCTTCGTTATTGTTATCTGTCATAATCAAACCTCCTAAATTTATATTTTAGCTAAGAAATTCTGCAAAATCAATATTGCAGCCTGTTTATCAATAACTTTCTTTCTACCTTTTCTACTGACGTCTGCTTCTATTAACTGTCGCTCAGCTTGAGCAGTAGTTAAGCGTTCGTCTTCTAAATAGTACTCTAAGTGCGGGAATTTTTTTTCCATTCTTTCTTTAAATTTAATGGATAGCTCCCCCCGCTCTCCAATGCTGTTGTCCATGTTTTTAGGCAACCCAATAACTACTTTGGTAATTTTATATTCGTCAATTATTTCCTTTAGCTTAGCAAAGTCATTTTTTTTCCCTGCTCTTGATATAACCGTAAGTCCCTGAGCTGTAATTTTTAACTCATCGGAAACAGCTACACCTATAGTTTTTTCTCCTAAATCCAATCCCATTACTCTCAAGTAACCACACCTCTTATTTTTAGATAACCTTTATACAAAAATCTGGACAGCTTCTGCTACAATAACCACAAAACACACACTTATGGTCTAAGACCTTAAGTTTTTCTTCCTCTATAACCAGTGCCTTTTGAGGGCATGTATTCACACATTTTCCGCAACACTGACACCAATCATGTATAAGGAGCTGTCTATTTCTATTCAAAAGTTTTCTGGCAAGCTTTGAGTCATAGATTCCGTTTGCCAGCTGAATGTTAAAATCTATCTCATCGGTTGATTGCATTCCTATAGCAACAGATGCTATTTGCTTTTTATTAAAAACATATTGCAAAGCTTCTTTGCTTTTGTTAATTAGGTGACCGCCTCCAAGGGCCTTCATAGCATAAATACCTTTCCCCATCTGGTAAGCAGAATCAATTGCTTTTTCCATTTCCTGTGCTTTCCCATCTACAATACCCAAACCATGGATGTTAAAAATTGGGTGTAGGATGTCAAGCTCTGGATATGAATTAACATCTTGGACACATTGAATATAGTGTGTTGAAACCCCGACTTTTTTTATTAATCCTTTTTCTTTTAAGTTTAACAAAGTTTCAACAGCCTCGTAATGGCCTTTGATGGAATAAAATGAAGTTTGTTCATGTAGCAAAAAAATATCTAGGTAATCAATCCCCATTTTATCAAGAGCCTTTTGTACGCTAAGTTGTGCCGATTTTTTATCATAACAATATGACTTAGTACTTATTATTGGACGAAATCTAGCTAATTCTATACTTTTTTTGATATGAGCATAATTATCGTATATTTCTGCTGTATCGATAAAGTTTATTCCCCGTGAATAACCGTAAGATAAAAGTTTAGCACCCTCTAGGGGAGTTAAGTTTCTCTGAAGAGGTCCCATAGTGAGGGTGCCAAAGCATATGGGGGAAACAGCTAAATCGCTGTTTCCCAAATTGTTATAACTTTTATTTGATAGCATCGATGTAGTTTTTTACCAATTCTTCTAGTATTTCGTCTCGTTCAAGCTTTCTTATCTTTACTCTTGCATTATTGTGACTAGTAATATATGCAGGATCTCCAGAAAGCAGGTAACCAACAATTTGATTAATAGGACTATAACCTTTTTCTTCTAAGCTCTCAAACACTTCGGCCAAAGTTTTCTTGACATCTTTTGTATCCTTTTGTGCTTGAAACTTCATAGTATGTTGGGAATTAGCCATAATTCCAACCCCCTTTTAAATTTTATTTCATTACATGTTTATTCGACACAATTAGCAATCTTTCCTGCAAAATGTGTTTATAAATAAACTTACCCAATAATCTCTGTACTATTCTTCCATTACTGTTAAAACTTCTCTTAACGCCTGTTCTACCTTACTTGGGTCCTTACCACCAGCTTGAGCCATATCTGGTTTTCCACCTCCGCCGCCTGAACAGATGGAGGCTACGTGTTTTATTATTTTACCACAGTGGACTCCAGAATCAACAGCTTGTTTTGTTGCTTTAGCTGCAAAATTAACTTTACCACCTATTACAGCAGCCACAACTACCACAGCATTTCCCTTGTTAGCTACTACTTTATCAGTTATATCCCTTAATTGACCTGGGTTGGTAACATCAAGTTTAGCGGTATAAACCTCTGTTTCTCCCACCTTATCTCCTGCTGCTAAAATATCGTCTATAACCGATCCTGCTAATTTGCTTTGTGCTGTCTTTAAGTCATCCTTTAACTGTTTAATTGTTTTGTTAAGTTCTTTTACCTTTTGATCTACATTGTCAGGCTTACATTTTAGTTCATGTGCTATTTCGTTGATTACCATTTCTTTTTCTTTGTAATAATTAACAGCACTTTTGCCTGTAATAGCTTCGATCCTTCTTAATCCTGAGCCTACAGAGCTTTCGGATACTATTTTAAAAAGCTTTAACTGTAAAGTGTTTTTTACATGAGTTCCGCCACATAGCTCTTTACTATAATCCCCAATAGACACAACTCTAACATCTTCTTCATACTTTTCTCCAAATAGAGCTTCCGCCCCTTCTGCTTTAGCTTGCTCTAACGGTTTGTACTCTGACATGACATCTTTTCCTGCATCTATAATTTCATTCACTTTATCTTCAATTTCTTGAATCTGCTGTGCCGTCAATGCTTCAAAGTGGGTAAAGTCAAAACGGAGTCTTTGAGCATCTACATAAGAACCACCTTGTTTTACCTGATTACCTATAATTTGTTTCAGAGCTTTATGAAGGATATGAGTTGCTGTATGGTTTAATTCGGTGTCAACTCTGACAGATGAGGTCACTTGAGCTGTTGCTTTTTGGCCTACGCTTATGCTACCGTAGTTCACTTTACCTAGCATTATGATGTGACTGCCTTGTTTAACTGTATCTGTTACTGTCATAACTCCTGTATCCGTTGTTATTTCCCCTTTGTCACCTACCTGCCCACCACCTTCAGGATAAAATGGAGTCTGCGGCAAAATAACTTTTATTTGTTCACCTGCATTTGCTAGCTTTAAACTCTCTTTTTCACTAAATATTACGTCTAGCTTAGAAGTTATATCTAAGCTGGCGTACCCAGTAAACTGTGTGGGCGGTACTTCTTTTAAAAAGCTAAGATTTTCTACACCAAAACTTCCTTCATCTTGCCTAGCTTTTCGCGCTCGGTTTCTCTGTTCTTCTAAAGACTTGTAGAACTGAGATTCATCAACAGTTAGGTTATGCTCTTTAAGTATTTCTTTTGTCATATCCAAGGGAAAGCCATATGTGTCATAAAGCTTAAAGGCAGTTTCTCCATCAAAGGTAGAACCTTTTTGCTTCTTTATTTCACCATTTAACAAATCAAGTCCCTGTTCTAAGGTTTGTGCAAAGCGCTCTTCCTCTATAGATATGACTTTTTTAATATAATCTTTTTTCTCTGTGAGCTCCACATAATGATACCCCATTATATCTTCTACAACTTCCATTAAGTCTGCTAAGAAATTGCCCTTTATACCTAAGAGTATTCCGTGTCTTACCGCCTTTCTAATTAACCTTCTTAGCACATATCCCCTGCCTTCGTTTGAAGGCATAACACCATCGGCAATCATAAAAGATACTGCTCTTATATGATCTGCTATGACCTTTAAGGAAACATCTACCTTTGCATCCTGTCCATATCTTTGCTTGCTTAAGGATTCTGTTTTGTTAATTATCGGCATAATTGCATCTATTTCATAATTTGTTTTTACACCTTGCATAACAGCAGCTATTCTTTCAAGACCCATTCCGGTATCGATGTTTTTTGTAGCTAGAGGTGTATAATTTCCCTCTTCATCTTTGTTAAACTGAGTAAACACCAAGTTCCATATTTCAAGGTAGCGGTCACATTCACAGCCAGGCTTACAGTCTGCACTTTTGCACCCTAGCTCCTCTCCTTGATCGTAATAGATTTCTGACGAAGGACCACAAGGGCCAACTCCAATTTCCCAAAAATTATCCTTTTTACCTAACTTAATAATTTTCGAAGGACTAATACCAATTTTGTCTTTCCATATATTATATGCTTCCTCATCTTCGTAATAGACAGATATATATAGGTTGGTTTTATCTAGCTTTAGCCACCCTGTTAAAAACTCCCAGGACCAGGTTATCGCTTTCTCCTTAAAGTAATCACCAAAGGAAAAATTGCCTAGCATTTCAAAAAAAGTGTGATGGCGGGCAGTTACGCCTACGTTTTCTATATCGCCTGTTCTTATGCATTTTTGAGCGGTAGCAACTTTGGGATTATTTCTTGTCTTATTACCGGTAAAGTAATCTTTAAATGGCGCCATTCCAGCTCCGATTAACAATAAAGTAGGGTCCTTCTCTGGGATAAGCGGCGCGCTTTTTAAAATATCATGACCTTTGTTTTCGTAAAAGTTTAAAAACTTACTTCTAATTTCATTTGTTTTCATCGTTTTCCTCCTTATAATTTAAATCTACTCTGCTATGTATACGATCACTAATAACTTTCCCTAAAGCTATAAATAATTTAACAATTAGTTTTAAAATTAAAAAAGCCCCTGTTGAAGTTTACAACAGGGACGAACAAGCCGCGGTACCACCCATTTTATTCTATAAAAAGAATCGCTCTTAACTGTAACGGCGTTAACCGGCTTTATAAAAGCACCTCCAGGACAGCTTCTACAAAAACTTTTAGACAACCTTTCAGCCAAGGGTCATCCTTTCTTTAAAAAGTGACTTTGTATACTAATTCCCTTTATCAGTTTTACACATTTAATTTTAGCTATATTATAATATTTTAGCTATTATATGTCAATTTATTATTTTTTTTGTTTGCTAACTATATAAGCAACTATATTTCTCAGGATAATTCTAAACACTGCAACTACAGGAACACCTAAAATCATACCTTTAATACCAAAGAAGGTTCCACCAGCTATCAAAGATAAAATTACTGCAACTGGGTGTAACTTTAGTTTCTTACCTAAGACTTGTGGCGCTACAAGCTGACTTTCGATTTGCTGAATAATTGTTATCACTATTACCACTTTTACAGCTAGTATTGGATCTTGGAAAAATGCAATTATAGTTGCTGGGATTGCCCCAATCCAAGGGCCAAAATATGGTATTACATTAGTAATACCTGCAAAAATCCCTAAAGTCAGTGCATAATCCACTCCCAAAAACAACAGACCAAAATATGTGGTTGTACCTATCATAACACAAACGATTATTATTCCTCTTATATAATTTCCTAAGGATTCGTCAATTTCATGAGTTATCTTTGCAAAGCTGGCTCTTTTATTTGCAGGTAAGAGTTTGAAAAATGCTTTTTGAAAAATATAATAATCACGTAAACAATAGAACGTTAACACCAAAACCATAAAAACTTGGAATAACCCCATAGCCAAACTTAAACCAAACTCTGGAAGTCTAGCAAAACCATTTATAAGTGCATCTTGAAGTGCCTCTAAGCTTTCTTCAATACTATCTTCTAGTCCTTTTGGTAATTCTATACGCTCTGTTTGTTGATTAAAATCTACAATAAACTCATTGATATCTTCAGTATAATTGGGCAAATGATGAGTCAATCGGTCTATCTCATGGCTCACTATCGGAACCATTCTAGCAACTAAAATATAAAGAAGAGTAAATATAATTATGTAAATAGCTAATACAGATACTCCCCTTGGTACCTTCCGCTCTTGAAAAAACACTACTACGGGATTTAAGATATAAGCGATTATTAAGGCAACAATAAGAGGTGTTAATAGCGAAACCACTGTTCTGCCAAATAGCGCTATAAATGAGATTACAGATGCAGTGACTAAAGAAAATATGAAAAATACTAAAAGAACTGCCAGGGTGATTTTCATAGCTAGCTTAACGTTTTTATTTTCAAAATAAGATTTTATGTTCAATTTGCATTACCTCCTTTTTACATTCTATCACCCTAGGTGTTAAAATAAAACCTTTTTTTAAAATTAAAATAGGCAGACGTGAATTCACATCTGCCTTAAACTATATCCTTTTTCTTCTTAACAGACGCTTAGGATGAATTTTTCTCGCCCTTTCTCTAACCTCTTCCTTTATCTCTTCTGTCGTCTCTAAAGCGTCGTCAACTGTATCTTCTAGTGTCTCTTCAACATTATCCTGAAACTTACTATAGTTAGCATGGTCAAAGGAGCTGCTGTCTTCATCAAGGTACTGAAAAGCATCATCTACATGAGAATAAAACCCTTCTTTAATCTTGTTAAAGCTAGTTTTTTTTAGCAATTTACCTACTGCTAGACCTATAAGCCCACCTACAACTAAACCTTGAATATACCCGCGTCTCATAAGCACCTCCACTAGTTAAAATTCATCATCATATTCATCTTTTTCTAAAGCAACCAAGGAACCCTCGTCATCAACTTCAAACACTTCTAACTTTTCTTTCGACTTTTGATAAACAACAAAACAATTCCAGCAATAGAACTGTCCGTTGGCTATCTGCCCAACATCTCTCCCTTGGCAAACAGGACAATTCATTGTTTAACCTCCTTAGTATTGTTCCACTGTATCCCAGCTATTATTATCCAATGTTTCATTTTTGTCAAAGTTGTTAATATATTTTTTTAGATCTTGTAACGTAAGCTGTTCCTTTGCCATATCAATAACTTCGTTTGGAACAACAATTGTATCTTTTCCATATATTGTTGACGAGGGAACGGGAATTATACCCCTTCCGTTTAAAATATCATTTACAACCCCATCAGAGACCTCAAACCCTAGGATTTGCCCAGTTTCCTTAAGAAATAAAACGTCCTGTATATTGCCAAGATTTTCACCATTTTTACTATAAATGGGTTTTTCCTTTATTCTAGCATATGGGAGACAATGCTCATGTAAATCTAATATTTTGGGTTTTTCTTTTTCTTTTAACACTATGGCACTCTCCCCTACATTAACTTGACTAGGAAGAACACCATAAGGTTGCGATATTATGGAGGCCTTTCTCAGTATTAAGCCTGCTAATTTGTGCTCTAAAGTACTTATATACCCTTCGCAAAATTCCCCCACTTTCTCTCCTTTATCAATTGCTAAAAGTGGCATGCCAACCAAGTAATTAAGCCTTTTCATTTTATCCCCCCAAACTTTATTTTTTATTGTGTTATTTATTTTCCCATAAAGCAGCATAAAAAATACACTCCTACTTTTTTGTAACACTGAGGTTTTTCAATGTTTAAAAAATTGGAAGTGTATTTAAGGAAATAATTTACTTTTTATTTATTTTTTAATATATAAAATTCCAACTGTCTTAGGTCCGCAGTGGCTAGATATAACGCATCCTGCATCGGTAATGATAACTTGACCTTTAACTTCCTTTTCAAGCTCAGCTTTTAAGTACTCTGCCCCTTCGCTATCCATAGAATGAGTTACAAAAATTCTATCTTCAGTAATCTCTTTTTTATTTTTTAAGGCATTCTTCAAAAGAGTTTTAAGAGCTTTTTTTCTTTTGCCCCGTGTTTTTTGAGCTAAAATCATTCCCCCATCAACAACTTTAACAACAGGTCGTATCTTTAACATATTTCCCACAAAGTTCTGCACTCCACTACATCTACCACCTTTATGGAGGTATTCTAGAGTGTTTATTACAAACTCAGTTTCGACTTTTTCTACTAGATTCCTGACCTTTTGTGCAACCTCCTCCGAGCTAAACCCTTCATTTATAAAGTCCGCTGCTTTTAGCACAAGCAATCCTATCCCTGTAGAAAGGTTTTTAGAATCAACAACGTGTACTTTCCCATCTAAAGACTGAGAAGCTAAAGATGCATTTTGACAAGTTACGGAAAGATCGGAGGATAATCCTATATAAATAATTTCATACCCATCGTCTATGTAGGGTTTAAACGCATCAATAAAATCTTGTGGGGAGGGAGCTGAAGTTTTAGGTAATTTTCCATTTTCATCAATTATATTATACATCTTCTCTGTATTTATCTCTTGGCCATCTTTAAAAGCTTTATCCGCAAAGACTACACTTAGAGGCACTACATCTATTCTATGCTCATTTAATAGCTGTTTTGATAAATCACTGGTGCTATCTGTAAATAACTTTATCTTTTGCATAAACATCCTCCTCAAAAATGTATTGCTAAATAATTCTTCTTCATTATATTATTGAAATCCTTTTATTTTAGGAAATTTGCCTTAAATGTCACTTTGAGCAATCTTTATACATAAACTATAAAGATAGGTTCAAAATAGCATTTAATTGTTTAGAAGGAGGTAGTTTTATGTGTGGGATAAACGGCCTGTATTTTTATAATCTTAGAGGAAAAGAAGCTGAAAGCTTGTTAAGAAATATGGCAAACACCATGATTCATCGTGGCCCAGATGATGAGGGATTCTTCTTAAATCAACGAGTGGGACTATCTTTTAGGCGTCTTTCTATAATTGATACTACAGGAGCTAGTCAGCCATTAACAAATGAGAGAGGTAATATAAAGCTAGTTTGTAACGGAGAAATATATAACTATAAAGAGCTGCGAAAAGAATTGTCGAATAAGGGTCATAAATTCTTTACGCAGGGAGATGCTGAGGTTATCATCCACTTATACGAAGAGCATGGAAAGGACTTAGTTAATCACCTTAGGGGGATGTTTTCATTTGTTCTTTATGACATCGAGAAAGATAAAATTATTGCATGTCGAGACCATTTTGGGATAAAACCCTTATATTATACATTAAACCAAGATAGGTTTGCGTGTTCTTCTGAACTAAAAAGTTTACTACTAACCATGCCTCAGAAAGAGTTAGATAAAGAAAGTCTTAGTTACTATCTCACATATCAATATGTCCCATTAGAGAAAACTATGATCAAGGACGTTTTCAAATTATTACCAGGTCATCGACTGATAATAGATAAAAATGGTATTACAAAGGAAAAGTATTGGTCTGCAGAGTTTTCTCCTAAAGATAAGCCAGTAGAGCAGTATAAAGACGAAATTTCCCATGTTATAGCACAGTCAGTAAAGGTTCATATGCAAAGTGACGTGCCTATAGGCGCTTTTCTATCTAGTGGCGTTGATTCAACTGCCATAGCTGCGCTAATGAGGCAGATTAAGAAAATCAATACTTTCTCTGTCGGTTTTGAAGGTTCCCAAAACGAGTGTGTTTACTCGTCTAAAACTAGCAAAGTTTTAGACACTGAGCATCATAAATGGATTATCAGCGAACAAGAATACTTTCAATCTATAAATGACTATATATGGTTTATAGATGATCCTGTAGCTGATCCTTCCGCCATTGCATTGTATTTAGTTTCAAAGTTAGCTTCTAAGCATGTAAAGGTTGTTCTATCCGGAGAAGGTGCAGACGAGTTTTTTGCTGGATACGGCATCTATAAAGAGCCACTAGCTCTGAAAAGATTCGACTTCGTTCCTAAGGGAATCAAAAAAGGTCTTAATAGAGCGATAAAACCTCTTTTCAAATTTCATGGTAAAAACTACCTATTAAGAGGAACTACAGAACTGTCAAACCGGTTTGTAGGCAACGCAAAAATCTTCGTTGATGACGTTAAAGATGTATTGATAGACCCACCCTCTACTTACGCTTCTCCTTTTGAACTAACTAAACCTTTTTACGAGACCTCCTCCCACTTAGACCCTGTTAAACAAATGCAAACTATAGATATAAACTTTTGGCTACCTGGTAACATCCTTACTAAGGCGGATAAAATGTCGATGGCTAATTCAATTGAGTTAAGAGTGCCATTTTTAGATATAGAAGTTTTTAAAGTTGCAAGTCAAATTCCCACTTCGCACTCTATAAACCCCAACACAACTAAAGCTATTTTAAGGGACGCATTAAAAAATGTAGTTCCAGAACATATAATTAACAGGCCCAAACTAGGATTCCCCGTCCCCCTCGCCCATTGGCTTAGAGGAAAAAGAGGTGAACATTGCATTAGCGTCATAAAGTCTAGCGGTTTAGAAAAGGTCATCAACTTAAAC
Organism: Proteinivorax hydrogeniformans; assembly: GCF_040515995.1. Taxonomy (GTDB): domain Bacteria; phylum Bacillota; class Proteinivoracia; order Proteinivoracales; family Proteinivoracaceae; genus Proteinivorax; species Proteinivorax hydrogeniformans. The sequence continues at coordinate 1,997,738 of NZ_CP159485.1, forward strand.
TATGTCCAAAAATTATATAACGACCACCTAAGTGGCAAAGCTAATAACGCTAGAAAAATTTGGACCTTGTACATTTTAGCTATGTGGCATAAAAAGTTTCTCTTATAAACCGTTAATACTTTCAAATATTTTAGAATATAAATTTAATAGTGAATATTAATTAGGGGGGGGAGATATATGTCAGCAAATCTAAAGTCTGAGAGAGACTTTTTGGTTACCTTACTATTAGCTATTTTTGTTGGCGGACTAGGAATTCATAGATTTTATGCTGGGAAAATAGGCACTGGATTTCTTATGCTTATTACTGCAGGTGGTTGTGGTATATGGTGGCTTATAGACATTATTCTTATTGCAACAGGTGGGTTTACAGATAATATAGGAAGACCGATTTCTAACAAGCCATAAGTTCATTAAAAAACCCAAGCAAGTAGCCGCACTTTACTTGTCTGGGTTTTTTGATTAAAATAATTCTCTCCAATTTCGACAGTTATTTGCAAATTTCTAAAAATCTCTTGGATTACTAGGTATTATGCGCTATAATTAAATTAGTAAAAATTAGGAGGGATAAAATGCAAGAACAAAAAAGTTTTTTAGTGGCTTTACTGTTATCAATTTTTGTAGGTTCTTTAGGGGTTCACAGATTTTATGTAGGTAAAATCGGAACAGGAATCTTAATGCTTATTACATTAGGTGGTTGTGGTATTTGGACTTTAATCGATATTATTATGATTGCAACTGGTAGCTTCACTGACAGCGAAGGTCGTCCGCTAGCTAAAGACTAATGTAAATGGTTTATACATATTTTGCTTGTTTATCCATCAGTTTCCAGCTATAATTATTATACTTTCATTCTGTTTATAAGCAATCAAAATATGCTGTTAAAAAAAGGAGATGTAACATCTCCTTTTTTTAATCCATTTAACCTTTACGGGAGGTAATTTTTATGTCGGAAAAGAATTTTCTAGTCACTTTATTACTTGCTATATTAATCGGAGAGCTTGGTATTCATAGATTTTATGCCGGTAAAATAGGAACAGGACTACTGATGCTTTTTACTCTTGGGGGTTGTGGTATCTGGTGGATCATAGATATTATAATTGTTGCCACCGGTAACTTTAAAGATAGCAAAGGCCTTTCAATTGTTAACTATTAAAGGTGAGCGTCGAGACCACCTCAAGTTTATCTTCTTTGTGTCCGTCCCCATCTTGTTTATGGTTATTCCGTCTAAACTAGTAGAAGGTGTCGGTTCTTTGTGCCTGTTCAATAATTTGCTCGGTTACGAATGCTGGGGCTGCGGTTTAACAAGAGCGTTTTCCAACTTTTTTAACTTTAATTTTAGCCAGGCTTTTAGCTATAATAAAGGAATAATATTTATCATACCGCTAATGGCGTTTTTGTGGATTCACTATGTTTACTACTATGTTAAAAAATATATATTTAACAAAAGATAAAGTAAAACTTCAATCAGTAGCGGTCTTACAGCTAGTTAACCGGCGATAAAAAAGGTCAGCTTCTCAAACTATGAGACGCTGACCTTTTTATTCTGATAACTTTTTTGTATTTTACTGAAGTAAGTAATAGGAAGCCATTTTCGCACATTTCTCCAACCACCATAGCCGTTCCACCGACAATTCCAGGATTTGATGGAGAAATAAACGTCAATATTGTTACAGTTGTAATTAATCCTATTATATTTAAGGATTTACCGTATGTTACATACTTTGTCTGCTTTGCATACATAAAAATTCCCCATAAGAACTGCCTGCATGCAACTAAGGTTGGCAATACCACCATAATCTTCAGTACATCCACTGCATTTATCGCTACTTCATGACTTACACCCATAACCTCAACTAAAACAGTATATCCTAGCGGAGTATAACATAATAACACCATTATCGAAGTTAATATCGCCGCCATTATTATCGCAAATTTCCCTATATCTTTTATGCGTTGCCTATAATTATCGCCATTTAAAAAGTTTAATGGAACCTGATGAAACATCTGTAATACGCTTACAAATATCACCCCTAACCCCCACGCAACTGCATATGAACTTATAGCCACTTGAGGGTTGTCAGTCCGTGCTAAACCTGCATTTATAGTTGGTTTTGAAACTGTCCTAAATATAGCAGTAGTAAAAAGTGGCAAAAAGAAACTTAAAATCATTGGAAAGTTTAATTCAGCTTGCTTTCTAGCTGAAGTTAGCGGTGCGTTGGCTATCTTTTTAGTCACTTCCCCTATTTTCAGCCTTATCACTGTATAGATGGTAGCACCTTCGCAGAGTATTACAAAAGCAAACATCGCACCCACTAACACTCCACCATTGATCGTTGCAGGCAGGTATTCAATAACTACCACTAATAAATAGACCATTGCAACCCTTATAAAAGTCGAAAGGGTTATTACTGGTGTTAGTTTAAATTTAATCGCCACACCTTGCATGAATTCTCTAAAAGCAACAAAGATAGGAACAAAAATAAATACCTTTAAAATATCTATTGTAGGTTCCATTATCTCCTGCTCTATTCCCATTACATATTCAAGTAACAACCTCGCCCCACCTGAGTGAACCACTAAAGTAAAAGTGCAAAATACAACCAGTAATAAAATTTTTATAAACCTTCTTACCATCCGATAACTTTGTTCATCATGTACTAAAGCAGCTACTGTCTGTTTAGTCATGTTAACTGGGCTTTGAAATATTTGCATAACACTTTTTGCAACTGCAAAAGCAGAAATGTATATTTCTGACGAAGGCAGCTTTGCTAGTGCTGTGTTAAATAAGGTGTGAGTTGTACTTATTAGCATTTGGGTTAAGCCTAGTGGAATAAAAAAACTAAACTGTTCCCATAAGCTTATCATGGTTTTATTATCAACTGTATGATTAACTCTGTGTTTAGCCGGATTAGAGATGGCGCTCTCCCCCTGTTAAAACGCGAATTTTGTCCATTGCTATAATATTATTATAATTTATAAAACATCAACACTCAACAGGAGAAAACAGCCGTAATAGCTTACATAGTGGTAGTAGACTTTCTAATACTTAACCATATTCTTTTTTATTCCGATTCCTGGTTTTTCCGCTACTATAAATATCCTGTCACTTTCTTTTTTTACTGGCTCCCCTTTAAAGTTTTTAAAGGAAAACAAAATTTCAAACCCAACCTCTTCTAGTATTTCAACAACTTGCTGATGTTCATAAGGTTTTTGTATATGCAGCTCCCACTGACCATCATAGAATTCAAAAGAGGTATGTGCAAGGTTTGTGTTAGTATCATATTGCATTTTATGGTCGTAGTATCCACCTGGCAGTATCCTTCTTATTTCAAAGTTGTTATTATTTTTATATGCTTTCTCTGTATTAAAATCAAAGATAAACCTACCCTTTGGATTTAGATGCTTATAAGCAGAACTAAACATTTTTTTTAGATCTGATTCATTAAGTAAGTAGTTGACTGAATCAAATGCACATGTAACAACGCTAAATCTTTTGTCCAAATTAGGATTTAGCATATTAGCAAGCTCAAAACGAACTCCTCTTAAAGAATTCTTTTTTAGTTTAGCAATTTCTATCATCTCACTAGACATATCAATACCAGTGACGTCGTAACCATTCTTGGCTAAGTTTATAGCCAAGCTTCCAGTACCACATGCTAAATCTAATATGCTGCCGTCATTATCATCTGGCATAAACTTAATAACCAACTCGGAAAACATTTGTGCAAATGACCCCCAATAGGTATCATAAATAGTACTTAAAATCTGATAATTTCGCGCGATTTTTGTACACCTCCTTTTTAATTAATATTCTAAAATTTTATACAATATCCTGCAAATTATACATAAAAGCATAAAAAAAGGTAAGGCATAATGAATGCCTTACCTTTTTTTAAAACTCTACTTTTACTTCTACGTCGCTGTCAGCTCTTAAATCTTCTATAAAATCTTGGACTTTTAAACCAACTTGCTCATCCATAAGTTGTTCTTCTATTACCATAGCAATCTCGTCAAAACCTGGAATCTCTTCCATCCCTTGAGCTTCCATCATCTCCACTTGTTGGTCATAAACTTCTTTCATATCTTCTTTAGAAACAGAAATAGCATCAAAGTCGATGTTTTTTTCTAGATACTCTTCTTGGACTAAATCTTGGACTAACAGTTCTTTGTACTCATCAATAGATAAGTCAAGCTGTTCTTCTATTACTTTTTCAAATTCATCTTTGTCTCCACCAAATTCACCTTCAATAACCATGCTCATAAATTCGTCTAGCTCACCTTGGACTGAATCCTTGGTTACTCCTTGATCAGCAGCTCCCTGGTTGATTAGTTCTACGCTGATAAGCTGATCTAAAATCTGTTGTTGAACTTGTGGTTTAAATTCCTTAAATTGTGGATCATCCTTTAAAGCATCAAGATCGTGACCTTGCTGCTGAAGCCCCAAAAGATATTGCTCAAATTCAGCCTCAAAGTCCTCTTTACTGATTTCTTCACCATTAACTAAAGCAAGAACTTCTGGCAAATCATCGCTGCCGCTTCCGCAACCAACTATAATTGCCCCCATTAACGCAAATACTAAAAATACAGATATTTTTTTAAACACCAGTAACCCTCCTAAAATATTCGTTGAATGCTATTTTACTAAACCCGGTTAACTTTGTCAAACTACGATATATTAAGAAAACTAGGTTATACCTTTATGTAAAATTTAACAAAAAACCTATAGATTAGAATTGCGTTTATTTGGCAAAATTAATAAAAGCAGTATCAATAATATTTAACATCATTTTTTTAGAAGTTACTTGTCGTTAAGTTTATACTACAAAACAAAAAGCAGGTGATTTAATGGCGGAAGACAAAAGTAAAGATATTCATGACGATATCAGTAAGGAGGAGCTAGAGGATAAGCTGTTCGGAAGAAACTTTGTAAAATATGGACTTGATTTGAATCCAGTTGTTTCAATCGGAGCAGGGGTTTTTGTGCTTATATTCGCACTATATGCTCTTTTTAACCTAGAGCATGCTAATGAGATGTTTAATATAGTTAATAATGCTATAATCCAAAATGCCGATTGGGTGTTCATATTGGGAAGCAACTTTTTCATTATAGTGTCACTATACTTTGCCTTCTCCAAATTAGGTAACGTTAGAATTGGCGGAGTTCATAGTAAGCCTGAGTTTTCAAATTTTGCTTGGTTTTCTATGTTACTTTCTGCTGGTATGGGAATCGGTCTTATGTTCTGGGCGGTAGGAGAGCCATTGTACCATTCACAAATTACGCCTCCTATTTTTATTGGTGAGGCAGACGGTGCCACTACAGCTTTGGCAGCTACATTTTTCCACTGGGGATTACACCCTTGGGGTATATATGCCTTGATATCCTTAGCTTTGGCCTTTTTCGCTTACAATAAAAACTTACCCCTTTCCTTAAGGTCAGTTTTTTATCCGTTGCTAGGCGATAAAGTTTTTGGCATTGTAGGCGATCTAATTGATACTCTAGCCGTTCTAGCTTGTTTATTCGGTTTGGCTACCTCCTTAGGTTTAGGTGCTCAGCAGGTCAATAGCGGCCTCAATTATTTAATAGGGATTGACGTTAACGTCACAGTTCAAGTGCTATTAATAGCTGGGATAACTGGTATAGCTGTGATTTCTGTGGTCTCAGGAATCGATAAAGGAGTTAAGTTTTTATCACAGTTAAATATCCAAATAGCTTTTGTGGTAATGTTAATTGTGTTGATATTGGGCCCAACCGGTTTTATCATTCGGATGTTTGCCAATTCATTAGGGCTATACCTAAATGATTTTGTGCAATCGTCTTTCTTTATCTCCGTTGGAGATAAGGTTTGGCAGGGTGACTGGTCGGTATTTTACTTAGCATGGTGGATATCTTGGTCTCCTTTTGTCGGGATGTTTATCGCCCGTATCTCCCGAGGTAGAACTATCAGGGAGTTCGTATTGGCAGTTTTGCTGGTACCATCCTTACTCTCTTTTTTATGGTTATCTGTGTTCGGAAGCACAGCTATTCATTTAAACGCAATAAATGACGGTGCCCTTTTTGAAGTTGTCCAAGACGATCTACCAGTTGCTTTGTTTGAAATGATTAACCTCCTACCGATACCACTTTTAGAAGGGATTTTAAGAATTGGCATCTCAGGTTTGGCCACTGTGCTGATTATCTCCTTCTTTGTAACCTCTAGTGACTCCGGTTCTTTAGTAGTGGATAACATCACATCGGGAGGCAAATTAGACTCGCCGGTGCCTCAAAGAGTATTTTGGGCCTGTATGGAAGGTTTAGTTGCAGCTGTCCTTCTCCTTATTGGTGGAGAGGCAGCCTTAAACGCACTTCAAACAGCAGTTATAAGCACAGGGCTTCCCTTTGCTATACTGCTAACTATCATGAGTATTTCTTTACTCAAAAGTTTACAGGTCTCTCACCAAAGGCAAAAATCAATTAGAGATGTAAGGCACTTTAAAAACATACGCAGAAAACTGGACAGAGAAAAAAGCAAAAAATAAAGGCGCAAAAAAATCGCATGGTAGTTTACGTATATACAAATACGTGACCACCATGCGATCTTTTTTTGCAACAACGGTGCTTATGAACCGAAAGCTGTTTAAAAGTGCTTTTAAACAGCAGCCTTGCTACTATACTTTCCACACCTATCCTGCCACATTGCCACTACTCTTCCTTCTAATTCTACCTTTATTACTTCGCAGAAATTAGAGCAGTCGTTGCACTTAAAGGTTGATGGTGTAAACTCGAGGTCTGATGATTCAAAGCCTCTAAAGTTTGTCTGGTTATTTTCTGTTGAGACATAATCTTTTGCTAAAATGGCTGAGCCTATAGCTCCCATTATGTCGTAATGCTTTGGCACTATAACTTCATGATCGATTTCTTTTTCAAAAGCTGCTTTTATACCTTCGTTAGCAGCGACACCACCTTGAAACACAAAGGGCGGCTTAAGCTTTTTACCTCTACCTAGGTTGTTGATATAGTTTCTGACTAGAGCTTGGCAAAGGCCATTTATAATTTCAGCTTTAGAAAAACCGTATTGCTGCTTTGCGATCATGTCTGACTCTGCAAAAACAGTACATCTTCCGGCAATTCTTACATCTCGTGCGGCTTTTAAAGCAAGTGACCCAAACTCCTCGATGGGAACTCCTAACCTTTCTGCTTGATGGTCCAAAAATGAGCCTGTGCCCGCGGCACAAACGGTGTTCATGGCAAAATCTGTAACCATCTGATCTTCTATAACTATAATCTTAGAGTCTTGCCCTCCGATTTCAAATATCGTTTTAACATCAGAAACTGCATTAGATGTGGCAGTTGCATGTGCAGTGATTTCGTTTTTAACAACGTCAGCTCCAACCATTATTCCAACTAGCTGCCTTCCACTACCTGTGGTGCCAACGCCACAAATTTTTACTCCTTTATCTAGTCTGTTTGAGATTTCTTTTAATCCTTTTTTTACAGTTTCAATGGGTTGACCATTTGTCCTAGCATAAAGAGAGTGCATAACTTCGTTATTTGAATCTATAATTACGATATTTGTACTTACTGAACCTATATCTATACCCATATAAGCCTTCATTAAAATCCCTCCATTGTTATGAGATTTTCTTGTTTTTTCTACCTTTTATTAAATCCACAAAAGCCTCTACTCTTGTTAAAGTATTAGCAACTCCTGTTTGTTCGTCTATAGATAAGCTAAGTACAGGGATATTTAACTCATCTGATATTTTGGGAATGATGCTTTGTGATACTAGCTCTGGCAAGCACCCAAAAGGCATTAGATGGACCACCCCATCAAAGCCCCTTTGTTGGTAATCCACTATATGACCTACAGACTGGCGGGCATGTCCGCCTATATTTATAGGAATATATTGCTCCCCTAGCTCCACAATTTTCTTTTCATGGGTTTTATTAATTAACGGCATCTTTGAAAGAGTGGAGTAACAAACCCAATCATACAGGTATTGAGAGCGTTCTACCTCCACCCCTAGGTTTCCTAACATTTCTTCCATCCTTATATTTATGGTTGGTTCCATCACAACATAAATTTCTCCTACAATACCTATCCGCAATCTTTTGTGATCTTTGACCTCTTTAACATCTATGTTGTCTAGCATAACCATTGCCTGAATATAAGCTTTTTCCATCTCTTTTTTGGTGTAAGCTCCATCAAATAAAATTTGTATCTCTTCCCATACCTTGGTGGTTTGTCCTACTGTTTTTTCATACGCACGTATTTTTTGAGCTTTTTTTTCAAGGTCATCTAATTTCTTAATCATATAAAAAACAGTGTTTAAAGAGGTCAGAGCCTTTATAAGCGAGCTGTCACCTTTAACTTTTTTTACATTTTGCAAAAAGTTTTTTAAATCTCTGTAGGGAGAGTTAAATACTATAAAGTCTGCGTCAAAGCCTTCTTCTTCTAATAATCTTTTGTGAACCTTCTCATAAAACCCAGCTCTACAAGGCCCATGGCCACCCGATGTCACTAAGGTGTCAGCTCCTTTTTCTATCGCTTCTATATAGCTACCTGTTATCACCTTGAGGGGAAAACAGGCAAATTCTGGACTATATTTAACACCTAAGTCAATTGTTCTCTGACTGGGCTTAGGGGGCATTACTACCTCATTTCCTAAAAGTTCTAGTAACTTCTTATAAATTACAGTAGTCCCCATATAAGGAAAAGCTACTTTCATAATCTAAGCACCTCTTTTATCCTTTTTTCTAATTATCATGTCAACAAATGCCTCAACCCTTGTTTGTAAATGGTTTTCTCCTGAATGCTCATCGATTCGAACTGTCATAAAAGGCTTTTTATATTTTTCCGACTCATACTCCAAAATTTTACCTAACATAGCGTCGGGACCACAGCCAAAGGCAGTAACGTGTATTATCCCATCCACTTCTGGGTGCTCATAAAATCTATAGCCAGCACTGAAAAGGCGGTTGCTAAAAGTCCAAAATAAGTCTTTATCCATATGAGAAATCCTTTGATTAAGAAGTGTTTCCTCCTCCATTTCAAATGTTTTTACATTCACACCCATTTCTCTAAACTTTGTAAGAATATCCATGCTTACATATGGATCATACAAATTATATACGTACCCTAACACTCCTAAAGTGATGTTCTTCTGTCCTTTTAACACTCTCTCTTTTTTACCAAAGATTATATCCATAGCTTCAGTTGCTAAAAATCCTTTTTTACACAAGCTTCTAAATTCAAGCCAACTAGCTTCTGCTTTTTTTAACGCCTTATTGTGTACTTGTCGAGAAATGCCTAGCTGTTTTGCCACTTCTTTAAACCCTTTTGCATTTGCTATGTTATCTGTTTTTGTTTTTATGGTAGGCATAACCAATTTATTTTCAACCCCATCAAAATAGTGTCTAATCAGATCCGGTAGTCCCATAAACTTAGGACAAAAATATTTTCCCTTTTCGATGGATTCGAACCTTGGCACAAATATGTAATCAACTTCTTGCTCTAATAGATTAACTACATGCCCCATAAAAATTTTTATAGGCACACAAATTTCTGGCACAGAATGTTTAACCCCTTGATCTACTATTTCTTTTGTTGTAGATGAACTAGTTATAACCTCAAACCCCATTTGTTCGAAATATACTTTCCAGAAAGGATAGTAGTACCAATGCAGTAGTCCTTGAGGTATTCCAATCTTCAAGTTGTATCCCCCCATTACTAAATTATAAATTATTTAAATCCACTTTAAAGTAGGAAAAAAATCCTTAAATATAACATTTCAACAAAAAACTTAATTTTCCTTCATAATATTTACTTATAAGCAGCGACAAAGGACATAGCAGTTGTATATTTTATGTAACTAGTCTTGTCCTAATCAATTAAAAACCCACCTACCGGTGAGTTTTAACTTAGTCTAAAAATTTTACTGCAGTTCCATAAACAATTATTTCCGATATCCCTTCACCTACAGCTGATGAAGAATATCGTAAATCTATTACTGCGTCAGCTCCTAATTGCCTTGCTTTTTGCTCCATTTGCTCTAAGGCAGATGTTCTTGCTTTTTCCATCATCTCCTCATATTCAGAGACATTACCACCTACCATCTTCCTAAGTCCTGCCATGATATCCTTACCTAAGTGCACCGCTCTCACTTTAGATCCCTGAACTAATCCTAACTCTTGGTACTCCCTCTTTGAACTAGATGTCATTAATAACAACTAAATCCCTCCTTGTTGTATTTAATACCACTTATTACCAGATGCCATCTGCCTGCCAGATTCCTAACTAACCACAGCAAATAAGAGTATCAAGCTACTTCAGTAACCTTTAGCCTTCTTATTGCCAAGTAGTTAAGCAGTATGATTAACAAAAGGGCACAGCTTATAGTAACCCATATATCAGCATCCCAAATTACCGCACCGTTAAAACCTTGATAAGATTTTTCAATAAGGTTGTAGGGTAAAATTCTTTCTAAAGCGGGAACTCTGTGAAACATAGGGGTTAAAAAGTTTATTGCCAATGTTATTACTCCGGGAATAATACTTGTTTTAAAAATGCTTCCTAAAAAAATTAGAAGTGAAACTGTAACAGCAAAGTAAAGGGCGTAAAGACCTGTACTTGAAACTATATTTACCAATTCTATACTTCCTTCTTCAAAAAGTATAAATACATATAGGATGTTTATTAAAACACTAAAAACTATAGCGATAGTAACAACGACTGTATAGTGAACTGCCTTTGCTAGAACAAGCCCAGTTGCACTGATGTTTTTGGTAAAGGGAAGCATTAGGCTTTTTTGCTTTCTTTCCGCTGCAACAACACCCATAAATAAAAACACCACAAGTAGGTTACCTACTGAGAATAGATCCTGGAAAAAGCTTAATACAGCTGTGGACCTATCCATCTGCATTGCTTGTAAAAGCTCAGGTGGCAGCTCGCCTTCTAGCAGGGTCGGTAACAACCTTAATAAAACTGTATTTATAATCCCCCACACAATAAGTCCTAGAAAAAGTATTAAGTATTTATAACGCCTAATCGATTCTAGCACTTCTTTTTTTAAATAAGTTTTAAAGGTCGCCATTTTTGCTCACCATCCCTATAAATATATCTTCTAAAGTTTTTTTGCGAATTTTATAGCTAGTGATAGTTACAGGAGTCTTTACTAGCTCTTTTAAAAGCGCATCTTTGGCTAGGTCAAAATCGCTTACATATACTGATATGCCATTTTTTTGGCTTTCTACTTTTGTACTCCATGACATTTTTTCAAGTTCTTTTTTTGCTGTCTGTACATCACCTTCTAACTCTATATCGAAAATCGGCTGCAGGTGAGATTTTTGCAACTCTTCTAGGCTAGAGTTTAATAATATTTTCCCTTCATGAAGTATGCTTACCTCGTCACAAACCCTTTCAACATCACTTAATATGTGAGAAGATAAAAACACAGTCATATCTTCATGCTTGGCATTCTCAATCATTTCAACCATTTCTAGCCTTCCTTCAGGATCTAAAGCAGAGGTAGGTTCGTCTAAAATCAAAAGTTTAGGATGGTTATATAAAGCTACTGCCAAGCCTAACCTCTGACGCATCCCCCTAGAAAAACCGCCAATTTTCCTGTTACGAGCATCTGTTAGCTTTACTAGCTCTAACAATTCATTGGTTCTACTTTTTACTTTTTGAGTTGGATAACTGCTTAAATTCCCAATAAATTTCAAGTATTGCTCTGCGCTCATATATTCATAAAAAACTGGATTCTCCGGAAGATAACCTATGTATTGCATAAGATCTTTTTTGTTATCTTTTAATTCCTTGCCATATATTTTCACGTTCCCTCCGTTATGATCAATCAACCCTGATACTATGTTCATTGTTGTAGACTTTCCAGCACCGTTTCTTCCTAAAAAGCCAAAAACTTTTCCTTCTTCTACTTTAAAATCGATAGCTTTCAGTACTTCTAATCTCCCATAGCTCTTTTTTAGGTTATTTACACTTAACATATTAGTACCTCCGTTTTCCCACAAGTAAAAATGCTGCCCACCCAAAGTTTACAAGTAATATTATACATAGCCATGCTATTTGATTTAAGTTTCTGCTTCCTTCTTTAACTAGTTTAATTACACAGTAAATTCTTAGCACTAGCTCTATAAGTAAAAAAGGAAGAGCTAGTAAAAAAATCTGAAGTATCGATAATTCCCCCACAGTATTCCCCTCCTCTTTTTTTTGCTAATATAATTGTACCTTTAAAAGCTATTGTTGTCACTTTAATATTATTAAAATATTTTTAATAATATTAACTTTGAGGCAGAGCTTTTCGTTTTTAAAAGTAACAGTTTTGTAAATAAAATATTGTTGCCATATGCAATAATAATATATATAATTAAAATTAATAACAAATCAAACAAAATTAAATACATGTGGAGGAATGTTACCTGAAAGGTCTGCTCTGCAGACGCCGAAGGAGAAAGAATAAAGCAAGCGCTAAAGGGCTTTATTTGAAACTTTCAGGCAAAAGGACGGTAACAGGACACAGCTCTGGAGAGACTATATATCATTTATGATATATAGCACCGAAGAAGCAACCTGTCTTACAGGCAGGGTAAACTTTCAGGTTAAAGGACAGAGAGCTATTTAGCATAGTTATTGCTATGCGAAAATAGTTCTCTTTTTTATTTGCCTTAAAACAAAAAACCTAGAGGAGGAATTTTACATGGAAACAATTATTGGTTTATCGTTACTTGTCTTTGCGCTATCACTTTTTTCTATTTTTAGCCTTAAAGCACCAATGGGCAAGGAGGCTATGGGTGCCTTAGCTGGAACGGCAATTGCTACTTTTTTGGTGGAGGCTGTTCACAATTATATAAGCGGCGACTTGTTCGGGATCGGTTTTTTACAAGAAGTTGGCGTATCTGCTGGTAGTCTAAGCGGTACTATAGCAGCTATATTGGTGCCTATTAAAATGGGGGTTAATCCTATTTTTGCCGTGGTTTCTGGGGCTGCTTTGTTAGAAATTGGCATCATCCCAGGCTTTGTTGCTGGTTATTTAGTTGGACTTATTGCACCAAAACTTGAAGAAAAACTTCCTAGTGGGGTAAGCACTATTATAGGAGCGTTAGTGCTAGCACCTTTTAGCAGACTGGTAGCTGTCGTTACTGTACCAGTTGTGGATGCCACATTATTAAATATAGGTGATATGATCGTAATTGCGTCAGAGCAGTCTCCAATTATTATGGGCTTTTTCCTAGGTGGAATTATAAAAGTTATCTGCTCATCGCCTCTAAGCTCGATGGCGTTAACAGCTATGCTAGGTTTACAAGGTCTAGCTATGGGTATTGCATCAATAGCTAGCTTTTCTGGAGCTTTTGCTAACGGTATTTTGTTTAAAAGACTAAAGTTTGGTGATAACAGTAATGTAGTAGCTGTTATGTTAGAACCTCTTACTCAAGCTCATATTATAACTACGCACCCTATCCCTATTTATTTAACTAACTTCTTAGGTGGTGGGTTTGGAGGGCTTATAGCTGTCTATTTTGGTATTGTATCGAACGCACCTGGAACAGCTTCGCCTATACCGGGTATGCTGGCTCCTTTTGCATTTAATGCACCGGTGTCTGTGATTTCAGCTTTAGTGTTAGCTGTTGGTGGTGGGCTTTTAGGTGGGTATATCGGTTCCACAGTTTACCTATTAGCAACAAGGAGAGTAAGCCTTAAGCCAAAAATCAACTAAACTAGACAGCCCCCCCATGAAATGATATATTTAAATAATTGAAATGTCGTATGACTGGAGGGAATAGTATCAAAGTTAAAAATAGCAGTCGTTTAGGTACAGACCCGATATTACCACTTTTATTTAAACTCTCTCTTCCTGGGATTGTCGCCATGGGGGTGCAAGCCTTTTATAATGTGGTGGATAGTTACTTTGTGGCACAGATTAGTGAGGAGGCTATCGCTGCACTTTCTATAGCCTTTCCGTTACACATCCTTCTTATAGCTTTAGCAGTGGGAACAGGAGTGGGTACAAGTTCTCTAATTTCTAGAATGTTAGGTAAAGATGATAACGATAAAGCTGTGGCAGTAGCAGAGCATGTCATTATTATTTCTATCATTTACGGGGCGTTGATCTTTTTGTTAGGGTTATTCTTCCCGCAAAGTTTCATAAATCTGTTTACAACCGACCCGTTAATATCTGCTTACGCTATGCAATATATTAGAGTGATTTTAATAGGTTCCCTTCCTTTATTTTTAAGCTTTTTAACAAGTGATATTTTAAGAGGGCAGGGTAACACATTTACACCAATGTTAGCTATGATTGCTGGAGCAGTTACTAACATTTTGTTAGACCCTATCTTAATTTTTGGATTAGGTCCAATTCCTTCTTTGGAGGTTTTAGGTGCAGCCATAGCAACAGTTATTAGTAAGATGGTTACCTGCGCCATCGTCGTATATATTTTGTTTAAAGGGAAAAATGAAGTTCAACCTAGGTTTAAAAACAAGTTTAAATTTGATAAAAGTATCGTTAAAAATATTTATGCAGTGGGATTACCTGCAACCGTTATGCAAATGTTAGCTTCTATCATGATCGTTGGAATAAATATGATTGTGGGAGGCATAAATGAGCTAGGCCTCGCTGCTACTGGTATATACTTTAGGGTACAATCCTTTATATTTATGCCTGTTTTTGGTGTTTCGCAAGGATATATACCGTTAGTAGGTTATAATTTTAGCAACGGCGATATCAAAAGAGTTAAAAAGACAATTTTTTATGGTCTGGCAGCAGGGTTCTTTTTTACCTTTCTAGGTTTTGTTGCTTTTCAGTTATTCCCTCACTTAATTGTTAGGCCATTTGTAGATAATAAGGAGCTAATGACGATAACTACAACGGCATTTAAAAACATTAGTATTGCCTTTCCGATTATAGGTCCTGCTATCATAGGAGCAACTACATTCCAAGCTATTGGACGGGGAATACCGTCTTTAACATTATCATTTTTAAGGCAGATTGTTCTGCTACTCCCTATAGCTTATCTACTGTCATTTACAGGCTCTATCAGCGCAGTTTGGTATGCCTTTCCCATATCTGAGTTTTTAACTTCTATACTTATGGTTACTTGGTTAACTACAACTTTAAAGAAAGAATTTGCACATATAAGAGCTAAAGTAAAACAATAAAGTAAACGGTTCCAATCATCAAATTTTGATGATTGGAACCGTTTACTTTATATCTAGTGTTTGCCGCGAAAACGTATAAACTTGCTTATGCTGGGTCTGGGAGCAAATGTTTTGTATCGAAGCACCACAGTGTTCCTGCAGAAATTGTTATGGAATAAAAATGAAATACTAGGATACGTCGATAGTTTGACCACTTACTGAAGGGTTTGTCATTTAGTGGCAGGGCGTATTGTAGGAGTAGTGAGAAGTGGGAAGTTAGAAGTGGGATCCATTTGGTAACCATATAAGGAGACCCAAATGGCCAGACTGCTTAGAAGTGCCTAGATTCTAGGCTCAGTTGATGGACCAGGGCGGGAGCGTATCTTCTAATACGTGACTGATCTGGGCTAGCAATTGCAACAACGAAGATGGGTGCTGATAAGCTGTCTGACTACCACTACTCGTTAAACTGCTATGGTGCCAAGTGCAAAGCTGTATTATGCAAAAATGAACACCCTAAATGAGTGTTCATTTTATACTTTATATTTACTTTGCATATGCTGTATAGCTTTAAAGAATATTAGTCCTGTTTTAGCTTTACTTCAATAATTTCCGCATATTCAGCAAACGCTTTCTTTTCTTCCTCGCTAACTTCTTCATGCTCACTTAACTTAACAAACTGTTCTTTTGCGCTTTGGTACTTGCCAATGTTAAACAAAATCACTGCATAGTTATGCATAACCTCAGGATTTTCCGGTTCTAACAGATAAGCCCTAGACATTATCTCTTCACTTTCATCATACTTTCCAAGCTCGTAATACAAAAAGCTCTTTTCAAGTAAAATTTCTATTTTATCTTCATCGGTAAGCTTTAGCGCAGTTTGGTAGTTTTTAATTGCCTTATCTAAATATTTCTCCGCCCTGTTATAGTTATCCTCAGAAATATAAAAGTTTGCTGCGCTACTTTTTAACCTGGCCATATCGATTAAGGCTTGATAATCTTCACTGTCATTTTCATATCTCTTTTGTAGCTCGTCTAATTGATCTTGATAAGCCATTTGGGGGCTTGTGGAACCTAAAAGACCTATAGTTGGTGGCGCTATAACTCCCCCTATCATAATTGACACAACTATTATCCCTATAATTTTATATACTTTTTTATTTTTTCCCATTAACTAACCCTCCTATTATTTTAGTAGCAAAAGAAGTAAGACTGTTTAAGATATTCATCGTTATATTTTTTCGTAAGTTTCCATAAATTTCGCTTAATTTTTTTAATGTCTTTTTGTTCCAAAAGCTCAAAGAACTTTTGTTTTTCTTGGAAAGTTGCCTTTTTCTTAAAATAGCCCCAGATATGTTCCGCGGCATTTCTAAATGAGTTATAGTCTGTCTCCATAAACAACGCTTTATCAACTACCTTATAAAATTGTAGGATTTTTTCATCGCTATTTATTAGCTTGCTGCACTGTTTATATAAAGAGTAGTCTTTTTCCATAACAGAATATTTATAAAATGCCCAGATAGTTGTACGGTGTTTTGTGGAAAGCTCTGGCTTTAGGGAGTTAACACACTTTAGAGCAGATAGTTCTTTATCTTTTACTTCTAACATTATATCCATGTCAAAAGAACTATAAAGCCGGTAAAACTTCATAAAACTCTCGATATCTACAGTTAAAGAATGAGAGCCACGGCTTTTACCTTCAGCTTGATTGGAGTAATGGATTTTAGGGCTGCCATCATTTTCACCCCATGTCTTTAAAGCCTTTCTAAGCCAGTACTTTTCACTTCCCTCTTTAGGGTGATTGCACTGGTGGTGTAAAATATCAAAAACAACTGGAATGTCGAGATGTTTAGCAGCTGATAAAGTGTCAGCAATATCGTAGCTTTTATCATCATTTTCTAACACTAAACGATTTAAGACTTGCTCTGGCAATTTTTCTAGGTTTGCTTTTAATCTAGCTAGGGATTTATTTTTGTCACCATATACGCCACCACAATGTAGGACAATTTTATGCTGATAATCTAACCCCATAGAGTCTAACAGTTGACAGTGGTAACTAAGATCATCAATTGACTTTTTAACAACCTGATTTTTAGGGGAGTTAATGACGGTATATTGTCCCGGGTGCATGGATACTCTGATCCCGTTTTGCTTTATATAGTTGCCTAATTCTAAAAGCTTATCTTTAAACTTGCGTTGCCACTTTAAATCATTATTAGGATGACTGCCAAACGGTATTATATCAGAACTTATTCGAAACATAAAAATATCATGTTCTATGTTCCACTTTAAAATTTTCCCCAAATCCTCTAGATTATTATAAACGGCGTCAAAAAACCGTTCTTCGGATAAATTAGACAGGCGAAACCCTCTATTTATCCTTGCATCAAAAGAAAAAGGTACACAGGCATACCCTATTTTCATTGAAATCACCTCTATTATTATAACGTTAATATTATATCAAGTATATAAACAGAGTACAAACATTAGAAAAAAGTAATATTTCTAGTTTTTTTTGCTATTTAGTTTATTTTTTTAAGTTTGTGTAATAGAATTTATATAAACAATCTTTTAAGGAGTTGATAGCTTTGATTAAAGAAGTTAACTACACTCAATATTTAACTGAAATGACGGAGCAACTGCCCAAGGGAGCCTTTGTAACTACTAAATATGGTGACCAGATTAACACTATGACTATTGGTTGGGGATCAGTTGGTGTATTTTGGGGTAAGCCAATCTTTACTGTTGCAGTTAGGTACTCACGCTTTACTTATGAGCTACTAGAAAAATCAGGCGAGTTTACTATTAGTGTTCCACTTAAAACAAACCTTAAGGATGAATTAGCTTTTTGTGGAACAAAATCGGGAAGAGACTATAATAAGTTCGAGCATCTTTCTTTAGATGCTATCGAAGGGCAAAAGGTTAATGTGCCGGTAATCGGTCAATGTGACCTCCATTATGAGTGCAAAGTTGTATATCAGCAAGCCATGGAGCCAGGTTTAGTTCACTGGGATATTAAGCCTCGCTACTACCCTAAAGCTAATTATCACATTATGTACTATGGTGAAATTGTATCTAGTTATCTAATAGAGTAGTAGTGGGAAGTGAGAGGTCGGAAGTTGGTAAAGTGCATTTAAGATGGGGATGGCGAGTCAACCCCTATGAGGTGTGAAAAGATCAGTTCCCGCAATATAGTTAAAGGTTGCCGTTAAAAGCGGCAACCTTTTTTTGCTTAATTAAGATAAAGTTAACGTGTTGTATGTTATTTTTCTATCCAAAGCTATGGTAAATCGCCATCAACACAAAAAAAATTATTATTATAAGACCTATCAGTGCCCCCCATTTGCGAAACTGAATAATATCTTCATCATCTTCAATTGGTTCTTTACTCCATGAAAAAGTTGTGTCTTCAGGATTTCGAAATATCCAAAGAAGAATCAAGGATACAGGTATAGTGATAATAATAAATATAATTATCTGTCCCACTATGGCCCCTCCCCTCTCATATGTATTATAATTGGGTTTTATCAGAATTTTTTTTATTGTCAATACATTATATTAGGATATTAAACACTAGGCTAGTAGCCAGTTTACCGTTTTGTGCTTTTTCTAATTTTAGGTTCTATATATGGGTGTGCCTAAGTTCTTAGGACCCAAATTTGTAAGACTGCTTAAAAGTGCCTATATTTGAGGCGCGTAAAAAATCCAACACCGGAGCGTATATTAATACGTGAGGATGTTGGATTTTTATAGCAACAAAGAAGATAGGTGCTTTTTAGTAGTCTTACTTACCCAGGAGCGTATAAAAGTAATACGTGAGGAGACTGGGCTATTTTCGCAACAAAGAAGATGAGTGCTTATAAGCAGCCTGACGGTTTTTTACATACTGCTAGCATTAAAAAATACCTAATCCCATCTTGAGGCTTTTCTATTCTTTTCCCCCATTGATAGAACATGTCTAGGTCGCTAAATTTGCTTAGTACTTCTACAAATTCCTCCTCTTTGTATTGATGAACATGAAACTCGTTCCCACATGACTTGCCTTTGCCTTTGCCGAAAGAAGTGGATATTAAGAGAGTTCCTCCTGGGCGCAGCATTTTATACAAATTATTTACAAAGATGTCGTCGCCATAAAAATGCTCTATGGTTTCAAAGCTAACTATAGTATCAAATACACCTAGCTTTTCCGGTAGCTGCTTATCTAAGCAATCTCCAGTAAGGTAAGAAGCTGTTGGGTGATTGTAGTGTTTTTTAGCATAATCTATACTTTCATGGGAGATATCTACCCCCACATATTCGTTCACTTTTTTTGTTATAACGTATGAGCTGCCATATCCAACACCGCAGGCTATGTCTAACACTCTGCCTTGGCAATATTTTTGGGCAAATTTATATCGCTGAATATGTTCTATTAGAAGCCCATTTGTTTCTTTCATTTTTTTTGGTATAACACGTTCTTGAGTTAATTCCAAGGTTAGCCTCCTTTTTACTATACCCTAATCTAAATCTTTGCTTTTTTATTTACTTATCCTTCCAAAAACTTGGCATAAGCAATATAAAGACTGTGAATAGTTCTAGCCTACCGAATAACATCAATAAGGAAAACAACATTTTGCTAGCTGCACTAAAATGGCTATAAGTTTGTGCAGGCCCAACTAATTCAAATCCTGGACCGATGTTACCTAGGCTTGCTGCTACAGAACTAAAGGAGCTAACTAGTCCGATACCTTCTAGGGATATCAACAGCGTACCGGCTACAAGCAAAAGAAGATACAAGAAAAAAAAGCTGGTTACACTGGCGGTAACATCTGGAGATATTGACCTGTTGTTAATTTTAACAGGTATATAGGCGTTGGGGTGTAAAATCTTCTGAATTTCTCTTTTTACCAATTTACCTAAAATAAGCAATCGAATAACTTTAATTCCACCAGCTGTGGAACCGGCAGACCCTCCCACAAACATCAGTGAAAACAAAATCGCTTTGCTAAAGGTAGGCCATGCGTCGAAATCTGCAGTGTCATACCCTGTGGTGGTGATAATAGCCCCCACCTGAAACCCAGCGTATCTAATTGACTCAGTAAGGGACTGATATACCGTCCCATTTAAGCTAATAGTAAGAAGAATAATTGCAACTAAAATTATAGAAAGATATAGCTTAAGCTCTGAATTTTTTATCACCTGTTTGAATCTACCTTTATAAATATCATAGTATAGTGAAAAATTAACTCCCGAAGCTATCATAAAAACTGCAATTATAATTTGAACGTTAACATTAAATGCGCCGATACTATCATTTCTTGTGGAAAACCCTCCAGTTCCAACAGTGCCAAAGGTGTGAACAAGGGCATCATATAAAGACAACCCCGCCATGTATAGCAAAGATGTTTGTAATACAGTCATACCCAAATAAACTGTATAAAGAATTTTAGCAGTACTTTTCATTTTAGGGGTTATTTTATCAGCTACCGGTCCAGGGCTTTCAGCTTTAAAGATTTGAAAACCTCCCACTCCAATTGCTGGTAATATCGCTAATGTTAGCACTAATATCCCCATCCCACCCAGCCAATGGGTAAGTGATCTCCAAAAAAGTATCCCTTTAGGCAGCACTTCAATATCATCTATAATAGTTGCTCCTGTAGTGGTAAGCCCAGATACAGTTTCAAAAAAAGCGTCCACAAACGAAGGAATACTACCTGAAATATAAAAGGGGAGCGCTCCAAAAAATGATACCAGCACCCAACCCCCTGCTACTATAGTCAAACCTTCTTTTGCTCTAAGCCTACCTGAAGATTTGAAGAATTTAACCATAGGAAGTGCAACCACTAACAAAGCTAATATCGAAAGGATAAAAGGCATGATGTCCTCTTGATAGTACCATGCGATACCTAGTGGAAAAGCTAGGAGTGCTGCCTCAAATAGAAGTAGACTTCCTAGGACCTTTAATACTACCCCAAAGTTCATTTAGTAAGCCCCCCTTATCTTTAGAGAAAAACCTATTTAAAGTTTGTTCCTCCGACTGTAAACAAAATACTATAACTCGATCACCTGGGTAAATAACAGAATCGCCATTTGGAATCATTACTTTCCCTTTATGCACTATGGAACCAATAATAATTCCGCTAGGCAGCGGCAAGTCAGCTAATCTTTTACCTACAATTTTTGTGCCTGACTCAGCGATAATTTCTAAAACTTCAGCTTGCCCTCCCAATAATAACGAGATAGATACAACCCTACCCCCTTGAATAAACCTTAGAATTTCACTTGCTGTTATTAGGACAGGATTGAGTGCTAAATCTATCCCCAGCTTTTCAATTATTGGGATATAATTAGGTCTGCTAACTTTTGCAATAACCTTTTCCACACCATACTGCTTAGCTAAAAGAGCGAGCAGTAGATTTTCTTCATCAAAGCCTGTAACCGAAATCAAAGTATCCATTTCAGATATATTTTCTTCATTTAATAGGTTAATATCTGCACCATCTCCGTGGATAACCAACACATTACTAAGCTCGTCTGCTAGGTATTTGCATCTGTCTTTATCGCTTTCGATAATCTTTACTCCTACCCCATTTTGACTTAATTTTCTAGCAAGGTGATAGCCAGCCTTACCTCCACCAATAATTAACGCTTTCTTTACCGTTTTGCGCTTGATAGGAGCTCCGCAATTTTCCGAAAACTCATTTATGCTTTCTTTGTTGCCCATAACATAAATGACATCTTTATCTTCGACTTTTGTATCCCCGTATGGAATTATAATTTCGCCATCCCTAGATATAGCTACTATTAACATCGATCTAGGAATATCTAATTCTTTAAGTTTTTTCCCAGTAACTCCCTTTAGCTTTTCCACACGAAAGTCCACCATACTAACCTTGCCCATTGCAAAGTCTTCCATGTGAATAGCATGGCCCTTAAGTAAGTACTTGGCAATCTCCTTAGCTGTCCCCAGCTCAGGATTAACTATATAATCAATTCCCATTTCCTTTTTAATAAACGCTAATTGGTTGGCATATTCGGGGTTTCTAATTCTAGCAACAGATTTTTTACAGCCTAGCTTTTTGGCTGTAGAACCAACTAGCATGTTAGTTTCATCATTACTGGTTACCGCAATCACTAGGTCGGTACTTTTAATATTTAGTTGTTTTAACGCATCTAACTGTACCCCATTAGCTTTGATAGTTAACACATCTAATGAATTGTTTATGCGATCAAGAGCTTTTTGGATAACATCAATCACTATAACATCCCTTTCACCTTGTGCAAAAGATTCTGCTAGCTTGTATCCCAGCTTACCTGCTCCAATAATTATAACTCTCATTATTCTTCCCTTCCTTTCAAGGTTAAAGCATTTGCTAAAACCATTTATCCGACTATTTTCAAATATTATATTAAACTGCCTATGGCTTCTTTAATGCAGGAATAATTATTTTAACAGTACAGTGCTTAATTTTCAATCATTAGTTTACTTTAGTTTTCAGCATTTCAAAAAGTTTACTCTTTACCATAGAAAAAGACTAAGTCCCCCTCTAAAGGGACTTAACATTATACTATCATATGTTCGTTGTTTTTTGTACATTAGTTTGTTCTATGTCAAAAATCTTAACTTTGCTTTTTGTTTGACTTTTCTGCCAATCCGATATATATTTATAATATAATCTTTTTTAAAGGAGCTTTGTCTAAAAAAATATGTTCATTAAGTGTTCTTAATATCTCACCAAATTAAATAACTGGCAAAAAAGCGAACTAACTACAGGATATCTATGCCCTTTTTGCCTTTTGTTTATAGATAAAAGAACACATGCCATGAACATATCATTAATGCTTATTTTTGCTGTGCCTTGGGCTCAGCTGTAATTTTAAGCTGTAATGGGCTGTGTCCCGTTACAGCTTTTTTATTTGAATGGAGGTTTTATTTATGTATAAATTAATATCACTTTCAAACGTTGGTGTAGAGTTTGGAGATAAAACGGTACTAAAAAACGTTACTTTCGACGTGTTTGAAAACGATAAGATTGGCATTGTCGGTAAAAATGGCGCCGGCAAAACTACCTTGATAAAAGCAATCTTAGCAGCTATCTCACCTACTTCTGGTAGTATAAACGTAATGGCCGATAAGTTAATTATTGGGTACTTAAAGCAGATTACAGATTATAACAATATAAATACTGATACGGAGATAATTCAAGAGAGCATATCTAACTTTTATCAAACCACCAGCGAAATAAAGGTCGGAGAAAAGGTTAATGTTGATTTTGAACAGCTTAGCGGTGGCGAAAAAACTAAAATAGCATTGGCAAAAGTCCTTTGCAAAAATCCAAATCTGTTAATTTTAGATGAGCCCACCAACCACTTGGACTTTGATGGAATAAACTGGTTGATTGATACTTTAAAGGCCTATAACGGCACTTTGCTAGTTATATCCCATGATCGATTTTTTCTTGATAAAGTAACTAATAAAACTATAGAAGTGGACCGTGGTGAGGTAAAAGTTTTTCAAGGAAACTATTCTGCCTATAAAGATCAAAAGCAGCATCAAACTTTGGAAAATTGGAATTGCTATTCAAAGCAGGAAAAGAAAAAGAAAGAAATAAATATGGAAATTAATCGACTAAAAAACTGGTCAAATACATCGTGGAGAAAAGCAGGAAAGCAATCTGATATGCGGGGAACAAAGGCTCATTATCGTAAAAGTGCAAAAAAAATAGATGATAGAGTAAAGTCCAAAATAAAAAAGCTTGAGAAAATTGATTTAGAGGGAGTGGAAAAGCCCTGGGAGGAAGGACAGATAAAGTTTGATTTTGCCGCTGATTTCAAAAAAAATAAGCGTATATTAGAGGTCAGTAACTTATCAAAAGGATATAGCGGCGCTGACTTGTTTAAAAATAACTCTTTTTATTTAAACCGCGGGGAAAAAGTTGCACTTATCGGCCCTAACGGTTGTGGAAAAACAACTTTGCTAAAACTTATTAATCAAACTGAGCAGCCAGATATCGGTACGATATGGATTAGTCCATCTGCCACATTTAGTTATCTGTCTCAAGACGTAACTGATTTAGAGGAGAATATTACACCCCTTGAGTATCTCAACGCTAAAAGCGGCCGCAGACGAAGTATAGCTCAAACAACTTTAGCTAACCTAGGTGTTGATTCAGCGGCTGTAACAAATCAAATTAAAAACTTGAGCATGGGTGAACGGACAAAGGTAAAACTGGTGAACATTATATTAAATTCCTGCGATTTTCTAATTTTAGATGAGCCAACTAACCACTTAGATATTGCAAACAAAGAACAATTAGAACAAGCGTTAAAAGACTTTGAAGGAACTCTTATTTTAGTCTCCCATGACCGATATCTTGTGGAAAACACCTGTGATATTGCTTTAGAAATTAAAGATAATAAGATCATTAAAAACCTTTCTCCGTGGAAAAGTCAAACAAAGCTTTCACAACAACAAATGGATAAAACTCTTTTAGAAACCAAAATTTCAGAAGTATTAAGTAAGCTTTCAGACTCGCTCCCTGACAGCGAAGAGTATCAGCAATTAGATCTACAGTTTAAAGAGTTGGTAAAGCTTAGAAATAATTAATTACAAATAAATAAGGGTCTGCCTCAAATAACTATTTAAGGCAGACCCTTACTTTTACAGTAAATGCCCGCGCAATGCCAACTGCTCCTGTAACAAATCCCGCTAGCACGCCTATGCTTGCACCAATTACTTACTTCTTTGGCAAAGTGTTTTAAGATGTTTGGGTTCATTATTCGACCAGCGGTTTCTGGGGCATCCCCTAAAATATCGGTTGTTTTGTCCCTCTCTTCCTTTGAAAGAGATGACATTAAAAAGACCTCTATCAGCTTTCATAAAAAAAAACGACCCAAAAAGGGTCGTTTTTTTATTTACCTTTGGCTTTGTGTAGCATCCTAGTGTACGGCGCATCAAAGCCCATCTTTTCATATAGCTTAATAGCTTTTTTGTTATTTTTTTCCACATGCAATGATAGATTTCCGTCAGTCACCTCTACAGCTTTTGTTAGTAGTTGGGTTGCTATGCCGCGACCTTTTATTGTCCTTTTTGTAGCTATATAAGCTAGATGATATTTTGCGGAAAAGTGCTCAAACCCGGTACCAACTATAATCGCAATACCTGCCAAATCTTTGTTGTGATAGGCAAATAGCAGATGTCCTTTGTCTAAAGCATTGTCCAACGCTTCATAGATTTCCTCTTTAGGATCTGTAAATTCCATCAGCCAGTCGTTTATTAAGCCAACGACTTTGTCATTGCTAATATCTTTTTCTTCTTTAGTCACTGAATCTATCTCCACGTTTGCTTTGCCATCGTTTAGCAAAATAACGTGTACTCCGTCATCGATCTTTCCTTCTTTGGCCTGTTTAATAAAACCAGCAATTGGGAATCCGTTAGCTGTGTTCAGCTTGATTTTCTCCAACTTTTTAAACATGGAGACATACTCTACCAACTCTTCATCGGATACTCCCATCATTTTACCGTTTGTATCATAGATAGCATTTAGGGCGTCCTGAGCTACAGAGCTGTTTAAGTTTACTAGATGTCTATTATACCTACTAGTCTTTATCTTTTCTTGGCCTTTTAAATCAATTTTGTCGCTACCCTCTTGATAAGTTTGTAATATTATATTCCCCGTATCTGTGGTACAGCTATAAAGTTGGGGCATTTTTTTTATTTGATCATGTATCCAGAGCTGTCTAAAGCCTAGGTGTAATCCCGAAACCGAAAACCCATAACTCATTTGTGAAAACACAGATGTTATTGGCTCTTTAGCCTGTGTACTAAGTTCGCTTGCGATATATGATAAAGCTGACATGTTCAAGACGTTATTTTCTACTCCAGGGTTTGCATTGTACCAGTTGTTCTCTTCTGCTAATTTATTACTGTGCTCAACGCTCTCCGTGATGTTTTTGCCGTGTTCAATTATTTTAATGTTAGGCTGGTTTAGCACGGCTTTTTTTGTCGCCTTACTTTTTTTAGGAAGGACAAATACTAAATTAATATCATAGTACTGGCATAGATAGGCCAGTGAATTGCCAAGCCCATAAAAGCTTCCAAAACATATAGTATCTTTTCCAAAATCTAAGGCATCTTTAATAATTAAGTAAGCTAGTCTATCCTCGCGGTGTCCAGAAGGATTTCCCCCTTCTAACTTTAAATAAATTTTTGAAATACCTAATTCTTCTTCTAACTTTTTTGCTCTAATTAACGGCGTTTTCCCTACTCTACTTTTTAAAATGTTTTCTTCACTCATAGCATACCTCCAATTTGTAATTAATGGTTTTTACTATTGTAACATATATTTAAAAAAGTATCATATTTGATTTAATTTCATAAAAGCCTACTTTACTTTATTATTCAACATAATAATAAAAAATAACAAAAGGAACTTTCCCTTTTCATCTTAAAAGAAAAGAGGCTGTGGCCAAATATCTTTTTAATTAGACACAGCCTCTTTTTTGATATTATGCTCCATCTTTTAAAAACTTATATTGAGCCATGGTTAGTTTATAGTATTTTCCCCGTGCATCCATAAGTTCTTTGTGGTTACCAGACTCAATTATTTGACCGTCATCAATAACCATGATTCTATCTGCATTTCTAATTGTGGATAGGCGATGGGCGATTATAAATGATGTTCTACCTTGTAAAAGTTTTTTTAGACCATCTTGAACTAGCATTTCTGTATAGGTGTCTATCGAAGAGGTGGCCTCATCTAAAATTAATATCTTAGGGTCAGCTAAAAGAGTTCTAGCAAGTGCAATGAGCTGCCTTTGTCCCATCGAAAGACTAGCCCCTCGTTCATTTACATCAGTGTCATATCCAGCTTTTAGTTTTGTGATAAAGTCGTGAGCATAAACGGATTTAGCAGCTTTTATAATTTCTTCATCGGTGGCATCTAATTTTCCATATCTTATATTTTCCTTTATACTGCCGGAAAACAAGAAAGTATCTTGGGTCATTATCCCCATTTGACTTCGTAAGGATTCAATGGTTACTTCCTTTACATTAAATCCATCAACTACCACCTTTCCTTCGGTGGTATCGAAAAATCTTGTCAATAGGTTAACAATCGTTGTTTTCCCAGCTCCCGTATGTCCAACTAGGGCGATGGTTTCACCTACATCTACTTTAAAGCTTACATTTTTTAGCACAGTTTCTCCATCTTTATCATATTTAAAAGTCACATTCTCAAACTGTACTTTACCTTTAATTGAAGGTAATATCTTTGGACTTTTACAATCTACTATATCCGGCGTTATATCCATCACCTCGAAAATACGCTCCGCTCCCGCAAGGTTTGTTATCAAGGAATTATAGAAGTTACTTAAATTATTGATAGGACGCCAAAACATGCCTATATACCCACTAAAGGCTACTAGGTCGCCTGGAGTTATATCGCCTACATTAATAAGATTTATACCATACCAAAATATAATGATTGTTCCTACACCCCATGATAGCTCCACTAACGGCCAAAAGCATGCAGATATTTTCATCGCCGATAAAAACGAGCTTACCGATGTTCTAGATAAGTTATCAAATGTCTTGCTTGTATGCCTCTCTCTTGCAAAACTTTGAACCACACGAATACCGGAATAATCTTCGTGGATAAAAGCGTTTAAGTTAGATCTTTTTTGTCTATACTTTTGCCATCTTTTTCTTGCTATGGTTTGAATGACAAACATTGAAATTACAAGTGCAGGGAGTAATATAAAAGACATTAACGCTAGCCTAACATTTATTGCAAGCATAATCATAACAACAACAGTAAGCATAACAATATCAGGAATTAGGTTGTTGATACTTTGATTAAATAACTGCTTAAGAGAGTTGACATCGCCTATTATCCTAGAAAGTATTTTGCCTAACGGCCTGTTATCAAAAAATGAAAAGGATAACTTTTGAATGTGATTAAATAGCTTCTGCCTGATATTTTTAAGTATGCCATTGGAAACCTGGGCCATAATCCGTACTCTATGTCTTGAACAAAGCATCGCTATTAAATTTGCTGTTAACGCCGCCACTCCAAGATAAACTAGCCCCACTGAATAAGATTCCTCTATAAAAAAATCTATTGCCAACTTTAGCAAAAAAGGGTTCATTACTTCTACTGCGACAACAACCATCATTAACATCATGGTCTTTATGACAGCTAGTTTATGGGGTGCTAGATAACTAAGCAAACGCCAAACCACTTTAATATTCATAGTTTCCTTTAACTGTTCATCTTCTCTAAAGGTGTTCTTGCTCATTATACCACCTCCTGCTTTTGGGCATCTAAGTCTTTAAACTGTTCTTTGTAAATTTCATAGTACTTACCTTTTTTGTGAAGTAAGTTAGCGTGATTGCCACGTTCTATTACTTTCCCATCTTCAATTAATAAAATCTCATCAGCGTTTTTAACTGCAGAAATTCTATGAGCTATGATGAACTTGGTCATTTCTTTCCTGTTTTCTACAGATCGCTGAATATTAAACTCTGTTTCCATATCCAATGCTGAGGTAGCATCATCTAAAATTAGTATCTTGCTTTCTTTTAATAAAGCCCTGGCAATAGCTACCCTTTGCTTTTGCCCACCGGATAGTCCTACTCCTCTTTCACCAACTACAGTTTCAAATCCAGCTTGCATGTCGTCTACAAACTCAGTTACCATAGCATCTTGGCAGGCCTTATAAAACTCTTCTTCTGTAGAAGTTTCTACGCCAAAACTAATGTTGTTACGCAAAGTATCGGAAAATAGGAATGTATCCTGCATTACCACAGCAATGTTAGATCTTAATAAGTTAAGATTCATTCTTTTAACGTCAACGCCATCTACCTTAATTGTTCCTTGAGTACAGTCGTAAAATCTACCGATTAAGTTTATAATTGAACTTTTACCAGAACCAGTTGTCCCCATGATAGCAACTGTAGATCCAGGGTGTGCATTTATTGATATGTTTTTTAAAATATATTTGCCTTTATGTTTAAATGAAACATTTTCAAAAATTACATGTCCTCTAAATTCATTTGGGTTTTCAGAATTTTTAGGGCTAGTGATGTTAGGTTGTGTATCCATTATTTTAAAGATTTTCTTAGCAGAAGCCTGGCATTCTGCTAAAACGTTGGTTAGCCAACCCATAAGTCTTAAAGGCCATACCAGCATCATAGCATAGCCGTTAAATGCAACTAGATCACCAGTGCTCATTTGCTCGCCAATTACAAAGTTACCTCCTACAGTGACAACAATAACTAGTGTGAAATTACTCAAAAATTCTAATATAGGATTGTATTTAGACAGTACGTTAGCGTGCTCTAAGTTATATCGATAGTATTTATCATTTTCCGTTAAAAATTTTTCCACTTCATATCTTTCTCTAGCAAAAGCTTTAACCAATCTAATTCCTGCTAAGTTTTCTTGAGCTGCAGTATTTAACTTAGCATTTTGATCGCTTATTTTTTCAAAGGTTTTGCCTATTTTTTTCTCGAAAGTAAACGCTACCTTACCCATGATAGGCATTACTGCTAATGTAAAGATGGCTAACTGCCAGTTATATCTAAATAACATCACAGAAGCTAAGGTAAAGTATACGATATTTTCTACCATAAACCTTATTATAAACCCTAACCCCATCCATATTTTGTTTACATCTTCAGTGGTCCTTGACATAATTTCTCCCGTACTTGTGCCATCAAAGTAGTTAAAGGGAAGCTTTTGCACATGATTAAATAAATCTTCCCTTATATCTATACTAGTTTTGGCACCAGCTACTTCAAAAAGGTATTCACTTACATAAATAAAGATTGCTTTTCCTATGGTTATACCTAGCAACGCTAAAATTAGGCTGTTTAGTAATATCATATCTCCACCTTCTATAACATCATCTATGATGATACCTATAATATAAGGTTGGATTAGGTCTAAGGCTATAAAGGTGAGCATAGCTACAAGTGGAATAGTAAACAAAACCTTATAGTTAAGAACATATTTTGCTATACGCTTCAATTTTCCCCCTCCTTATTTGCATCAAATTTGTTACCCATTTGGGGACTATTTAAAATTACCGACAAAAAAGCCATGGGTATCCCATGGCTTTTTTGGACATAAAAAATCATGGACTTTTTACAGTTAGCCCATGTCAAAATATTTTTAAATAAAGAAGTTAAAAAACTTCATCCTCAAAATGGGCAGGGCTAGACATATAAACTTTTTTAATTAAAACTTCCACGCTAAACTTGATCATCTTACCCTACCTCCTTTATATTTTTATCACTCTTTTATAATAGTTTAAAAAATTTTAAAAGTCAATAAGTATTACATTTATTTAACATTTAAAAAAGAACCCTCTTTGACAGAAGGTTCTTTGGTATTAGAGTTTGTTATTAGATGCTAGTTTGATATGGCACTTTTCTTTGGCCATTTCTTACCTGTAAGAATGAACAGTCCTAACACTAATATAGCTACACCTATACCTACAGGATATGAAATAGAAGTTGCTAATTTAAATCCTTCATCGGCTTGCAGGATATATGTCACCGAAACTGCTGTCATAAAAGTTGCAGGGATAGAAGCAATCCAGTGAAGTTTATTATTCACATATAGGTAGGCTGAAGCAGCCCAAAGCATGAACATAGCTAGAGTTTGATTTGACCAAGCAAAGTATCTCCATATGATATCAAAATCAATAAATGTTAAAGTAAATCCGATTACAAATAGCGGCAGTGCCACTGTTAGTCTTTTTGAAATTGGCCCTTGTTTATAGCCAAATGAGTCGGCAATGGTTAGCCTAGCGCTTCTAAATGCAGTATCTCCCGAGGTGATTGGTGCGGCTACAACACCTAGCATAGCTAGCACTCCACCGACCACTCCCATAAGCTCTGTAGATATTTCTCTAACAATAGGTGCTTGGTTTCCTCCAGCTTCTCCTAAAGCAAGTCCTAGACCTTCAGTTCCACCGAAAAAAGTCATTGCAGCGGCAGCCCAAATTAGAGCGATAATTCCCTCTGCGATCATAGTTCCGTAAAAGACTTTCCTGCCATGTTTTTCGTTTGTGACACAACGAGCCATCATGGGAGATTGAGTTGCATGGAAACCACTAATAGCACCACAGGCTATGGTAACAAATAGAAGTGGCCAAATTGGTGCGCTATCGGGATGAAGGTTTTGTAAAGTCACTTCTGGAATTTGGTATCCATTAGTGAAAAGACCGATAGCTATCCCTCCTGCCATTATTAAAAGAGCGGCACCAAATATTGGATAAACCTTGCCGATAACTTTATCAACAGGCAGTATTGTAGCTATAAAGTAATAACCTAAAATAACCATAATCCAAGTACGCGCTGTCATACCAGTTAAATCTGCTAATATTCCTGCAGGACCTGCCATAAATACAGTTCCTACTAACACTAGCAATACTACAGAGAAAACGCGCATAATCTTTTTAACGTTATCTCCAAGGTAGATGCCTATAATTTCTGAAGCACTTGCACCTTTATGTCGTATAGATAACATGCCAGAGAAAAAGTCATGAACTGCTCCGGCAAAAATTGAACCAAATACAATCCATAAAAACGCTGCTGGTCCCCAAAGAGCACCGGCTACAGCACCGAAAATTGGGCCTAAGCCTGCGATATTTAGAAACTGGATCAAGAATATTTTCTTCCAGTCCATCTCGACATAATCCACACCATCGGCCATCTCTTTAGCTGGCGTTGGATTATCCTCTTTAACACCAAAAATCTTCTCCACAAACATACCATAGACAAAATAACCTAAAATAAGTAGCGCAATAGAACCTAAGAAAGTATACATTTATTTAGCCCCCTATTAAATATTTTATATTTTCTATTACATTATAAAACCTTAATTTTAAAAAAGGGGAATAAATTCTTAAGTTACAATAATTTTAGGTTAAGTTGCAAAATTTAAAAGCTAATAGCAATATTGAGAAGTAACTTACAATCTGTAAGGGTGTAAGTTTTAAGAAAGCCCTAGTTCTTGCTTAAAGCTTTGTAGATAACTACGACTTACAGGTATTTCTATATCACTGTACTTTTTCATTTTTAAGTTAAAGGTACTGTTAAACCAAGGAATTATTTCAGAAATTTTTTCAAGGTTAATTATATAACTTCGGTGTGTTCTGATAAAGCTTTTAGGGTCTAGCTTTTGCTGTACATCTTTAAGGGTTGCATGGTCAGTAAATATTCCTTTATCTGTAAATACCTTTACCTGTTTTTCACCTACTGTTATGAATACTATTTCCTCTGGTGAAATTACATGCATTTTTTCACCTTTCCAAAAGGTAAGTTTGGGAGGATAAGTTTTTTTAACGTTTTCCTCTTTTAAGATTTTCTTTAAGGCCTTATTTACAGCCTTTTCAACCCTAGGCTGCGAAAATGGCTTTAACAAGTAATCAACAGCATTTAACGAAAAGGCTTTCACTGCATACTTATCATAGGCGGTGGCAAATATTATTTCAACATCGTGCTGTTCAATAATTTCGGCTAAGTCCACCCCACTTTTGTCCTTTAGTTGAATGTCTAAAAACAACAAATCAACTTTCTTACAATTAATTATATCAAGAGCATCTTCAAAATTGTCTGCTTCATAGGCTATATCTAGCTCTCGACGATGCGATAGAAGATATTTCAGTTCTTCTCTTGACGGCAGTTCATCATCTACGATTGCCACTTTTACTTTATCCATGCTTTAACCTCCTACTTGATTGTAAAGGAATCAACATTGATATTTCGGTGTGCTTACCTTTTGCACTATTGATATTTAGGCTGTACCCTTCTCCGTAAAGATTTTTAAGTCTGTCATTAACATTCACAAGGCCTATACCAGACCCAGTTTTTCTTTGTTGGTGTTGGCTAGGATCCATTCCCACACCGTTATCCCAAATTTTTATAAAAAGGTTATCATCTTTTATTTCGCTAGATATTCTGATTTGACCACCTTCTTTTTTAGGAAGCAGGCCATGTTTAATAGAGTTTTCTACCAGGGGCTGTAAAATCAACGAAGGAACCATAAAGCCTTTAGCTTGGCCAATATCATAGTGAATATCCAATTTATCGCCAAAACGTGCCTTTTCTATGGCAACATATGATTTAACATGCTTAATTTCAGTTTGTAAAGTCACCATCTGTTGAGCTTGATCTAGATTTTTACGAAAAAAGTCACCTAAGTGAATGAGAAGCTCCCTAGCTTCATCCGGTTTGATTCTTATATAAGAAACTATAGTGTTTAACGCGTTAAATAAAAAATGCGGGTTTATCTGAGCTTGTAAAGCATTTAGCTCTGCCCTTGCCAAGTCTTGCTTTTGTTTTTCTATATTACTTAGCTCTATCTGAGTGGAAAAGAGCTGGGCAAGTCCAGTTGCAAGCTCTATCTCGATCGATGATATCCCATCATTCTGGTCACTGAAAATCACAAGTGAGCCTATGCTATTGTCCCTATTTTTTAAAGGAACCATAATAGCAGAGTTTAATCTGCATGATTTGTGTCCACAGTGGATATCCATGCTTTTACCTGCGACTTTACTGGTTCCTGTTTTTATTACTTCTTTAGCCATACGAGTTCTTATTGGCATACCTGGTTTATGGTGATCGCTGCCCGCACCTTCAAAGCCTATGATCTTGTCCTTATCTGTTATTGCAACGGCAACTGCCTGTGTATGCTTATGGATAATTTTAGTTGCTTCGCTTGCTGAGTAACTATTTAAACCATGGCGAAAAAAAGGCAGAGTTTGATCTGCAATCTTTAGCACCACTTGTGCCTGTTTAGCAGCTGTTTTTTCCCTCTCACCATAAATATTTTGTATAACCATAACAAATAAAGCTATCCCCAATGAGTTCATCAAAGTCATGGGAACTATTATTATCTTAACTAATTCTAAACTATCAGAAAATGGCCTGGCAATTAAAAGGATCATCGCCATTTGAGTAAGTTCAGCTATAACACCAACCTTAAAGGCTGTAGAAGCTTTAACCGGTTTAACAGATGTCTTGTCATGTGCAAACCCACCGATAAACCCTTCTACTACTGTAGCCAACCCGCAAGCAAGCGCGGTAAAACCACCAATATCAATAGCATAACGATGTGCCCCGGCAATTATTCCCGCTCCGATGCCAACTATCGGTCCACCCACTAATCCGCCAGCAATAACACCAATCACCCTAGCATTTGCGATTGCTCCTTTTACAGGCAAACCGTTATAGGTAGCTAAAATGCCAAATAGCCCAAAAATCACCGCCAATATAAGTTTTCCCTTTAGTCCAACCTGCTTATGTTTTAGCAGCAACCAATTAAACAGAGGGATTTTTGTTAGTATAAATGCTAAAAGCACTATAATAGCAACATTATTTATCATGCTTTTTAACAGTTCATATAAGGTTATGTCCATTACAATCACCTTCTTTATTTTTAATTTAAAGGCTTTTTAAAAAATCATAGCTATTGCAACGCAATAGCTATGATGCTAGCTTATTCTTCTTTAAAATTGATTCTTTAGACTGCAGCAAAAATTTCACTCTATTTTTTCTAAACATATTTTTGTTTATACAACCGTTAGAAAGATAGTAAATTGGAATCTGTGAAATATATTTAATCCACCTATAGCAAAAGTTTTTTATCAATTTTTCTTCAAAACCTAAGCGATATGTTCCCTTAGTTAACATTGTTACACCCACCACCGCTTTTATCTCTTTGTAGTTAGAGTGGGTTTCTATAAAGCTAGCAAGTCCTGGCATAGCTTGCTCCACTTCTCTGTAGGCATACATTCCTTTTCTAATAGGCGACTTTATGTTGGATAGCTCCTTAATAAACTTTACATTGTGCAAATGAATTTTAAGCAAAAGGTCATTTTTCGTTATGGTTGTTCCGTCTTCTAAGGTGATATCAGAACCCCAGTGTTTAACAAAGCGCACTCTTATAATCGAATCATCTTGATTTGTTTTTTTGATGTTATAGAGGCCCATAAGCTTAGCATAAATTACATCTAAAATTCCCCATATATTTATAATTGACTTCTTCATAACATACCTCGCTTTTAAAAGTTTAAAGTCTAACGTTATTAATTTTATCAGAAAAGATAAAATTAATAAATACCTAGTTCCTCCCATTGTTAACTATTTATGTGTCAGTTTTGATAACTCACAAGAGTTTTGTTGATTTATAGTGTGAAAGTTTAGCTTTTTCATTTATAATAAAATTATAACACTTTTTACATATCTAGAAGGATAGCCCAAAAACTACAAGGAGGAATTTTTTATGTATACTAATGATGCTATGCATTACCCGTACTCTTCTCAAAGAACTGCAACCTTTGCTAAAAAAGGCATGGTAGCAACCTCTCAGCCGCTTGCATCTCAAGCCGGCTTAGAAATCTTAAAAAAAGGTGGTAACGCAATTGATGCAGCTATAGCAACAGCTGCTTGCCTAACCGTTGTGGAGCCGACCTCAAACGGCATAGGTGGCGATGCTTTTGCATTAGTTTGGGTAAAAGATAAGTTATACGGATTAAATTCTAGCGGACCTTCTCCCAAATCTATCTCAATAGATGCTGTAAAACAAAAAGGGTATGAAGAAATGCCTAAGTTTGGGTTTATACCTGTTACTGTCCCTGGGGTTCCTGCTGCTTGGGCAGCTCTTTCAAAAAGGTTTGGAAAGCTTTCTTTAACCGAGGTATTGAAGCCGGCTATTGATTATGCTGAAAATGGATTTCCTCTATCTCCTGTATTGTCATATTATTGGCAATCAGCCTATAAGTCCTACAAAAAGAATCTTAAGGGCGAAGAATTTAAACATTGGTTTGAGACATTTGCACCAGATGATAAACCTTTAAAAGCAGGTGATGTATGGAAGTCCCAAGCTCATGCTGACACCCTTCGTTCGATAGCTACTACCGACGGTGATTCTTTTTATAAAGGGGATCTAGCTGATAAGATAGATTCATTTTCCAAAAAGTATGGTGGCTTTATTCGCAAAGAAGATTTAGAGGATTTTGAGCCACAGTGGGTTGACCCCATTAAAGTTAACTACCGAGGTTACGATGTCTGGGAAATCCCTCCTAACGGTCAAGGTTTGGTGGCCTTAACGGCCTTGAATATTGCTAAAGGTTTTGATTTTGGTCAAAAAGATTCGGCAGATACCTATCATAAGCAGATAGAAGCATTAAAACTGGCCTTTGCTGATGGCCTTGAATATATAACAGAAGAAAATAAGATGAAAATATCAGTTAAAGACATGATTTCAGATGAATATGCTTCTATTAGAAAAAGTTTAATAGGCGATGAGGCTTTACAACCACAAGCTGGCACTCCTCCAAAGGGCGGTACTGTTTACCTTGCAACAGCAGATGAAGAGGGGAATATGGTCTCTTTTATCCAAAGTAACTATATGGGCTTTGGTTCAGGTTTAGTTGTGCCAGGCACTGGTATAGCTCTACAAAATCGTGGTCATAACTTCTCTTTAGATGAAAGTCATGACAATTGCCTAAAGCCTAATAAAAAGACCTTTCACACTATTATCCCCGGATTTTTGTCTAAAGGAAGCACTCCAATCGGTCCGTTTGGGGTAATGGGAGGCTTTATGCAGCCACAAGGACATATGCAGGTTATAATGAACAGCATTGATTTTGGCCTAAATCCTCAGGCGGCCTTAGATGCTCCTAGGTGGCAATGGATGAAAGATAAAGTGGTTTTTTTGGAGCATTCTGTTCCTAACCATATAGCTCAACAACTAGCTTCAAAAGGCCACCAAATACAGATTGCTCATAACCCTGGCAGCTTTGGACGGGGCCAGATAATTTGGAGAAACCCTCATACAGGTGTGCTTATAGGAGGAACGGAAAGCCGGACTGATGGAGCAATCTACGCATGGTAGAAATAAAAAACTGTCCCAGCACAAGCAAGCCTTGATGCTGGGACAGTTTTAACACTTATTTAATAAATAAATCAAATTATAAAGAGGAATTTATTTTAACAATAACGAATAAACTACTTGGTCTAAAAGTTTCGATTAGCTAAATTTTAGGGGGAGTTATTTTGAAAACTAATACTTTAACAATGCCCCATGATATTTCTGCCAAAGGTACTTGGCAGAATATAACAACCATCTTACTACTAGCCTGGCCTATTATGCTTAGTCAGTTTTTGCAAACTATCCTAGGGATAGTAGATGTGTATTTTATCTCGATGCTAGATAGCAACGAGTTAATTGCTGCTATCAGTTACGGTAATGAGGTATTACATGTCACAATTGCAGCAGCTCAATTTGTGGTCATTGGCAGTCTTGCTACAATTTCAAGAAGGATCGGTGCTAAGGACATGTCAGGCGCGGAAAAGATGGCAAGTCAGGGTATTTTATTAGCTTTTTTAACAGGTGCTATTTTTTTATCTTTCTTATACTTCCAAGGGCGCCCTTTTTTATATTTGTTTGGGGCTACAGGTAACATCTTAGATTACGGTGCAAATTATCTGAAGGTATTGGCTTTCGCTACTCCGTTTATATTTTTTAATTTAACAGCAAGGGGTATATTGCAAGCTAAAGGTGATACCTTCACACCAATGCTAGTGTTTTGCGGCATGAATATACTAAATATATTTTTTAATTGGGTTTTTATATTTGGAGTAGGTTTTGTGCCAGAGTTTGGGTATTTAGGAGCAGCCTTAGGTACAGTGATTTCAAATATTATCGCAGCATGTGCTTTGGTGATTATGTTAGAAAAGAAGTTTTTCCATTCTTCGTTGTGGTTGGCATATAAAAAGCACAAGGTTATTGTTAAGGATTTATGGACCATCGTTAAAATTGGGTCCTTTGCCATGGTTCAAGGTATTGCCCGGCCTATAACTGCGCTTTTAATGTACAGCATTGCCAATAATGTCAGCTTAGTGGCCATAACAGCATTCGGAATTGGCGGAAGGATGATTGGTCTTGTTTTTATTACAATTATGGGGCTAACTCAGGCTATGTCTGTGCTTACAGGTCAAAACCTAGGTCGCGGTGACGTAGAGTCGGTTGAACGCTATGGCCGAGACGGTTTGAAGTTCGCTTTTATTAACATGCTAATTTTCTTTATCCCATTTTTTATATTTGCTGAACAAACCATGTCACTTTTTACCGATGATCCCGCTGTTATCGCAGAAGGAGTCAGTTATTTTAGGATAGTTTATCCATGTATTTTCTTTGTAATTTTCCCTGCTATATATGGTGGAATTTTTATGGGCTCAGGTGATACAGCGCCTCCTATGCTGGCTTCTTTGGTAGCTAATCTAGGATTTAAATACCCGTTTGCTCGTTACTTTGCAAATTACTTAGATTTAGGTGCAAGCTGGGTATGGCTTGGCATTGGCTTATCTGTCTTAGTAGAAATGATTATAATTGTTCTTTGGTATCGCAAGGGAAAATGGAAAACTAAAAAGGTATAGTAAGGAGGAATAACAAATGCATAAAGTCAACGATGTAAACATTATTAACGATTTGTTAAAAGAAGACATGATGGGTAACATCAATACTCTAGGAAGATTAAAGTTTCAAAAAGATTTCAATATTTTTGTAGATAGCTTAAATAAACCCCAGGGCTACGTTTTGCAAAATGATAACTGGAATGTTGTTTATTCTGATGGTGATGCAACAGCTGAGAAACTTTTAAATTCACTCTTAGATAAACCACAAAACTTTGCCGGAGTCTTAAGAAGGTTTTATGACCTGGTTGAAAAAAAAGGTATAGTTGATTGGAAAGAGTTTTGCTATTTATATTATATAACCCCAGAAAGTCTAAAAATAAACCAACCTAAACATAATGTTGATTCTTTAACTTTAGATGATGCTGAAATTGTGGACTACTATTACACCTATCGCTCGCAAGACCCAAACTCATTAGAATATCTAAAAGGATGCATTAAAGAACGCCCCAGCTCTGTTATAAGAGATGAAAACGGTAAACCTATCTCCTGGGCTTTAATAAGAGAGGATGGCTCTTTAGGTGTAATGTATACTAAAAAAGAGCATCGTGGCAAAGGCTTGGCAATTTCAGTAAGTGTGGACTTGATCAAAAAGGCTTTTGAATTAGGGCACACCCCA
Source organism: Proteinivorax hydrogeniformans (assembly GCF_040515995.1). Taxonomy (GTDB): domain Bacteria; phylum Bacillota; class Proteinivoracia; order Proteinivoracales; family Proteinivoracaceae; genus Proteinivorax; species Proteinivorax hydrogeniformans. Next base: position 2,036,958 of record NZ_CP159485.1, read on the forward strand.
TATGTACACATCGTTACCGATAACAAGGCCTCTATCGCTCTTTCAGAGTCAATTGGTTTTAAAAGGTATGGTGAAATTGTATGGTTTGGAACCAAATAAAAGAGAAGCTCCTTAAGCAAATGATATGCTTGAGGAGCTTCTCTTTTATTTTGAATATCTTTTAAGCATACCTTCTAACATTTTGGCATGCCGAGCCTCATCTTTAGCAGATTCATTAAAGTAATCAGCAACGCTCTCTAAACCTAACTCTCTAGCCTTTTCCGAAGCCTTTCTTTTATTTTGGTTAGCAAAAACTTCTCCTTCTAACATTTCCTTTAAGTTGTCAAAAAGATTATCTTTTATCATGCCATTTAGCTGAGCAAAACTGCCTGCATGTTCCGCTTCTTCCCATGCTAAAGTTTTTAGCACTTCAGCAATTTCAGGGTAACCTTCTCTTTGGGCTTGGGCTGCCATAGCCAAATAAATACCGACTTCTGTAGTCTCCCCTTTGAAATTTTGTTTTACATCTCTTTCTAAGTCTGTTCCTTTAGCCTCACCTAATACTTTTTCAATAACTAATTTTTCTGTCATTATTTTTTCCTCCTTATGTTATATGCTTCACTGATTTTTTTAGCCTTTTTATCATCAAAGCCTTTAATACTATTTAAGTACATCAGTACGCTTCCTTCATAATCTACATAATCTCCGAGCAATGCAAGCTCTAAAGAAGCACGAATTACGTTTATTATACAATCTTCGTCATGGTAAAGCTTGCAGTTTTTACATTGATTTAACAGAAACCCGATAGCGTCTATCATCTCGTCCTCATCATAGATTTTAGTATCAATCATGTTAAGTCCGTCGATTCCGCCATCAACAAATTCTTCTTGGCTAAGTATTGCCTTGTTTATAATCTTTTTATCGTATCCTACAAGGCATTTACTATTAGAGCAGCTGCTACACCCTAAACAGCATTGAGTAACACTTTTTATTACTCCTTCTAAATCAAATTCTTTGGACATAATATTCACCTCAGTATTAGTAATAATAATTATTATCGCCTTTATTAAACTAATTCTACATCTTTCGTTAATTTTCCTGCTAAAAAATAAAAAAAATAACACCTTTTTTATAAAGGCGTTATTTTATGTATTGGCGATAAAGTTTTTTTAGAACCTTGTTTGTTTTGATGCCTCCTTCTGCTAGCTGCATCATTCTTACATTTGGATTGGAATTACCCTCCATAAAGGTAAAACCATCCTCTGTTATAGCTATATCCCAACCAATAATCCAATTATTAAAGTATTTTGCAACTTGTTTACATTTTTCTTCAACTTGTTCATAGTAAGGGATGGAAAATCCCTCAAACTTAAATTCTGTATCGGGATGATGAGTAAAGGACTGACCTCCGCTATGAAGGTGGTTAACACCCCATTTTTCTAAAACTCCGTTTTCTCTATCGATGTTGACTATTATACCACCTTGTGAGGCGTTATCAACTACATTTCCACCTTGCCCTAACCGCATTAAGCTTGAAGCCACTTTTATAGCGCCATTTTGACGTACAGTATGAACTCTTAAGGTATTAACGCTGTGGGGGTATATTTTACTTACCTGAGAGTTTTGCTTAATTAACTGCTGAAAGATGAATGTTGAATCAATCAATGTGCTAAAGATATCGGGATCAATATTATCTAAATTGTCGATTTTAAAACATCTTTTTCCCCCAGCGCCAGCTAGTGGCTTTATGAACAGTTTCTGAACGCTATTATCTAAAATTTTGGCAATAGAATTTTTGAAATCCTCAGGCTTTGATATATCAAAAATACGTCCTTTAGCAAATAGGTTATTTCTAACATTATAAGCAATAACCTCAGGGTTATTGGCGCCGATAGCATTCAGGTGGCTATTAAAAAGAAATTTATTTTGTAAAATTGGGCTAGTACTATTACCTTTAGAATGGATAACAGTCATAGCCTTTTTATGGGTTTTACCACCTACATAATCTAGGCAATGGCCACGACCTTTTTTATAAGCCAATGTGGTGAAGTAGTATAGTGGAACTTCCTTTTCCTTTAACCCACATCTTATTAAGTCCAAAATTATGTTAGGAATGCTTTTTCTGTGAGTATCTCTTAGTATATTTTTGATATAGCCGCTCATGTTGACTCCTTTAAAATATTGTTATAGTCCTCTCCAATTTTCACTTCTAAACTCATTGCTTTTTTTTATTTGGTTAAGCTGGTTTAGTAGCTTGTCCTTGTCTTCATCTAATACACCGGCTAGGAAAAAATAATTAGATGCATGGTTTGCTCTAAAAATTGTTTTGTTCAAATTTAGATTGGTAATTATCAATACCATTTCTTCTAGTACTTGCGAAGGTGTTAAAAGCTTAAACTTGCCTTCTTTAACCTGTTTTTGTAGTGTTGTTCCTTCCTCAACCATCAGCGTTAACACCGAAAAGTAGTGGGGGTCAATCTGACTGATAATATTAGCGCTATCTATAGCGTGCTGATAAAATCTATTCTGTCCTCCCAAACCGGAAATAACCATAGTGGATAGCAAAAAACCAGCTTCTTTAGCCTTTTGACCAGCTTTTACCATTTCGCTACTATTTACTCCTTTTTCCACCTGGGCTAAAACAGCATCGTTGCCGCTTTCCACACCTAGATAAAGCATGTCCAAGCCTGCCGCTTTCAGTTGTAAAAGCTCCTCACAAGTCTTATTTATAAGATCCTTAGGTCCTGCGTAGCAGCTGATCCGCTCCAGACTAGGAAATTTACTTCTAACTTGCTGTAGTATAAATAATAATTTATTAGTCGCTAACGCCAATACATTACCATCTGCTAAAAAAACCCTGCTGGCATTTTTTTGGTGCTGCGCTATTGAATCAATGTGATTAACTATTTCTTCTTTACTTTTTACTGTAAATGTTTTTTCTTTATACATGCTACAAAATGAACATTTGTTATGTGAACAACCAAGTGTAACCTGTATTATTGCACTTTTAGCCTCACTGGGAGGACGGTAAAGTGGCATATGATAGTTCAATTAAGTTCCCTCCTCACTTATTACCTTTAAAAAGATATTCCAAGCTGTTAGGCCAGCTCTGACAACATTTCTCTTGCTGCCTGTTCATCTTTTTGCATAACTAAAAAGTCAACAGACCCTAGGCTACCACCTAACGGGTACACTCCTCTTAAGGTTTCTCCTTTTGTAATATATTTTATATTGCTGTCTTGAAGAATTGACTTTGCAAATGATATGGTCATTGGATTATCGGTTTTTAAGACAGACTTAAGCTTTAAGTCCTCATATTTTAGCCCACAGCTTTGGCAAATTTCTTTCTTTTTATCGAACTTTTCCTCACAATTTGGACAATGCACTTGAAATTCTCCTTTTTCAATTATTATTGTTACTTGTTGGAATAAAAGGAATTATGCTATCTGCAAGACCTGATATTGGCATGGTCTGTAGCCAAATCTTACCCGGTCCTGTTAGAGTCGTTAAAAATAAACCTTCACCACCGAAAAGCATATTACTAAACCCTTTTACCATGCTAATATCCATTTTAACAGAAGTTTCAAACATAGCAACATTGCCTGTATCGATGCGTAGCCTTTCTCCTGGAGCCAGTTCTTTTTCTATAACGCTGCCATCAGTTTCAAAAAAGGCCAGCCCTTTTCCATAAAACTTTTGCATAATGAAGCCTTCTCCACCAAAAAATCCAGTTCTTAGCTTTTTACGGAAATTCACTTGATGCTGTACGCTATTTTCTGCTACTAAAAAAACGCTTTTTTGAGCAATAATTGGAGTCTCAGAAACATTTATAGGAATAATGTCCCCGGGGACTTGAGAGGAAAAAGCAGCGTAGTCCCCCTCTTTTGTTGCGGTATAAGTGTTTAGGAAAAAACTTTCTCCAGACAGTGCTCTGCCTAACCCTTTTAAAACCCCTCCTTTATTTGAGGTTTGCATTTGAATTCCATCGGTAATCCAAGACATTGCCCCTGTCTCACAATAAACCTTCTCCCCAGGCTTTAAACTTAACTCTACTACTGGAAAGTTGCCACCTTTAATGTTATATTCCATAAAAATTCCCCCTTTAATATATAAGCATAAGCACTGACCTTTTCTCGAAACGATGAATTTTACAGGTGCCACATGCTTTTAGAACATCTCTTTCCATCTGCCACCAGCTAACAGCTACCTACCAAAAGAGGTAAGCAGTAACGAGTCTGAGCCCTGTTTATAACAACTCATTTAAATATTCATTTAGCGAACTTCTCTTATGGCCATTTCTCCCCACTACGGTTTTTGCAAATGTCATCGAGTTTAGCACTGCTTCCTCTGTGCTTTCCACCACCGCCCTAAAACACTGGTTTAAGTTTTCTTCGTTGATGACCTTAATAGTTCTAACCTCTTTTTTGGGATAGTGTTCAATTTTTGCAGCTGTGGAAAACCCAATCACAACATCTCCACTACCATTAAAGGCATAGGCCCCGGTTCTAGAAAGTCCAAAAGACACCCTTTTACACAACCTTTTCAGCTGCCTACTACTACAAGGAAGGTCGGTTGCCATAATAACCATTACAGAACCTTTTTCGCCATAGTAGTCTTTTGCCTCATCTTGTTTTTCTATTTCCTCGCCTATAGGCGAACCTTTTATAATAAGATCCTTTTTTTGTCCAAAGTTAGATAACACTAACACACCTAAAGTATATTTTTCCTTGCCTAACTTTATTACCCTAGATGCACTTCCTATGCCACCTTTTAAACCATAACAGCTCATCCCAGTTCCTGCCCCCACATCTCCCTGCTCAAAATCTATGCTAGCACTATGTATTGCTTCTAAAACATGGGATGTGTTTACATGTTGACCTCTTATATCATTAAGATAGGCGTCGTTACACTCGCCCACCACAGGATTTACTGTGCCGGTTTTTATCCCTATATCTTCATTATTGTGTAAAGAGTGTTCTATAAGAGCTTCAGCAGCAGTCGGTGCGTTAAATGTGTTGGTCAAAATAATCGGAGTTTCTAGTGTGCCGAGCTCTTCTATCTGCATCAAGCCAATTGATTTTCCAAAACCGTTTATTACATGACATGCAGCTATTGGTTTCTTTAAAAAAACATTTTCTTCATGGGGCAAAATAGCTGTAACTCCTGTGTTTATTCTGTCACCATCATTTAAGGTAACATGTCCTACCTTAACCCCATTAACATCAGCAATTGTGTTTCTTTCACCAGTATCTAGGATCCCTATTTTGATTCCATAGTCTCTAATACTCTGTTTTTTTGTCATACTTTTCCCCCTCCTCTTTCGATTACTATTCTCTTTTTTAGATAGGAATCCCTCTAGTTAAAGTAACTTAGTTATCGCCAATTTTTTCTATACTACTATCCATTAAAGAAATATTGATAAGCTTTTAGTGTCCGGATTTCATCAAGGTCTTTATCTTTTTTAGCATAGCTTTTTAGCTTAGGATTTAATTGTATGGATTTAATGACATCTCTTAATGCTTTTTCTGGCATTTTTAGCTTTGCATAGTAACAACCTCTGTTATAGTATAACACTGCAACGTCAGGGTTTTCTATTATACCTTGAGAAATAGTGGCAACTGCTTTTTTAAACTTCTTTAGGGTTGAATAAAGAACAGCTAAATTAAGAAAGCTGTAAGGATAATTACTGTTTTCTTTGATACTACGCTGATAGTGTGTGATTGCTCTGTCGGTTTTCTCTATTTTTGCTAGAATCACTCCCATATTGAAAAGAGCTTTATAGTTTTTTGGATCGATTTTTAGAGCTGTTTTCATCATGTTTAAGGCCTCATCATTTCTATCTAATTCTTCATATATACATCCTAAATTTACATAAGCCCAAAAATAGTCCGGATTAAGCTCTATGGCAGCTTTGTAATGTTTTATGGCATTTTTTTGATTTTCTGTCCTATCATAAACATTGGCTAAGAAAAAATGGGCTTGGTGATATCTTGGATCTATCTCTATGGCTTTTTTATAGTATTCTACCGCTTCTTTAAATCTTTCCTCTTCATCGTAAATTATCGCTAAACCATAAAATGCAGATGGATTTTCGCTACTTTTTCTAGCCAGCTCTTTAAATTTAGCTTTTGCCTTATCAAGTTTTCCCATTGTCTGATATAGCAGCGCTAATTCTAAAATTAGCTCTTCATTTTCTTTGCCCTGAGGAAGGTTATAGCCTTTTAATAAGTATCTTAACCCTTGAAGTAGTTTTCCATCTTCAATCATTTTTTGGGCAATTACTAGATAGTTTTTTACCATATAACGTTTATCTTTCATCAATTTACCTCCTATATTTACCCTACCTATAGTATATTACAAAGCTCCATATACAAACAAGGTTCGATATTATCTGCATAAAAATCAAAAAAATATGTCTATCTATGCATGAAAAATAAAGTGGCACTGATTGTTATTTAAACTAGTCGGCTTTTACTTATTGTTAATTCCACTTAAATTTTTGGCTTCTGCTCTTTTGGCGATACCAAAAAACAGGCAACACAGAAAGTGTTTGCCTGTTTCTAAGATATAAATATTAGTGCGAATTACTTAACCATTAACCCGTTATCTTTCCTCACCCATAAAGAAGAGTGCAATAGTACCTGGGCCAGAATGAGAGCCTATAACTGGACCTATATAATTTAATATTATTTCTTTCGGTTTATAAACGTCTTTAATTAATTCAGCTAACTTGTTAGCCTCGTCTTCACAGTCCCCGTGGCTGATAAAAACTGTTTGATTTTCTTCAGAAATATTTTCTTGTAGATAGTTACACAAACTTTTAATAGATTTTTTCCTTCCCTTAACCTTAGTCTTAGGAACTAACCTTCCTTCATTATCCACATGAAGTATAGGCTTTATACTAAGAAGTGTCCCAACTGTGGCGCTAGCTGCAGAAACTCGCCCACCTCTTTTTAGATGGTTTAAATCAGATACAGTAAACCAATGATTTAGTCTCATCTTATTGTCTTCTAGCCAAGCTACAATCTCATCTTTAGTTTTGCCTTGTTCTAATTGTTTATAGGCTAAATAAACCAGTAATCCCTGTCCCATCGAAGCACATTTGCTATCTACAACTGTTAGGTTTCCTTGTGGGTATTTCTCATTAAGAGTTTCCTTTGCTATCATTGCACTTTGACAGGTTCCGCTAAGGGCAGAAGAAAATGATATATATATTATGTCTTCTCCTTTTTCCAAATAAGGCGCAAAAAATTGCTCAAAATCGTAGGTGTTGATTTGTGAAGTTGTAGGCACTTCTCCACCTCTTACTTCGTCATAAAACTCCTTATACCCAATACTTTGTCCAAAATCATCAGTGTGGTTTTTACCTTTAAAGCTAAAAGATAATTTAATTATGGGAATATCATAATCTTTAACTAAATCCAAAGGTAAGTCACAACATGAGTCGGTTACAATTAAGGGTTTTTTCATATTTCGCTCTCCTTTTCATTTATTTTATCTTACACCATAACTTAATCATGGCGAAAAATAACTATAGGTTTTATAGTGTTATTATTATCAATGGGCTTTTATCTGCTACTTTTAGCTTAATACTAGCTTTTTTTGCTTTTTAAAGCTGGGAATAGTTTTAGGGCGTTATCGTGAAATACTTGTTGATGATTCTCCTTTGGTATTATTTTCTTTACAAAGTCAATATAGGGCTTTAGTTTTACCAAAGGCCAATCAGAACCAAATAAAAGTTTTTCATAGTTTTCACAATAGGCAATACCTGTTTTTATGTTGTTATACACTGGTTTGTTTTTATCCTCCAAAACATCCTCTTTGTCTCCAATAAATATTCCGGAGAGGTCGGTATAAACGTTTGGATTGTTTGCTACTAGCATTGCTGTATCTAACACCCATGGGTTGCCAAAATGAGCAACTATAAAATTGACATTTCGTCTGTGTAATACCACTTCACTTAATGTTAAGGGTTGTGAGTATTTTATATGACCATACGGGCAAAATGTATCTCCCATATGAATTACGATGGGCATTTTATATTTTTCTGCAAGATCATAGACGGGCTGATATACATCATCATCTACTGTAACAGGATAATACCCAGGGTATAACTTAAAGCCAACTACTTTATTATCTAAAATTTTTTCTTCTATCTTCATTATTGCATCTGGGTTGTTGCGCAAGCCAAAAGGATTGATACCAAGACATGTGTATAAAAAATCAGGCCTGTTTGCTAGATCGGCTATCATAGGGTTGGGAGCTAAAGTGTCGGGAAAACTCCCAATTGAAGTTTCACTAACCCCCATCGCTACACAGCCTACTATGTTGTTTTCAACAAACTCACTTATCAAACCTTCATAATTGTATAAAACTTTAGATTTATTTTGGGCGCAATTTTTAAAAAGGTGAATGTTGGAATAGTGCATGTGCGAGTCTATTATTTCCATAAAATGTCCCCTTAAAAAATACTACTTTTAATTTTCCCAACTTCCTTTTGTTTTATCTATGTACTCCCTAATTTTGCGCTCGTAGCCATTGCCTTCTGGTGTATAATAACGTTTATTTTTTAGTTCATCAGGAAGGTACTGTTGAGTTATAAAGTTTTTAGGATAGCTGTGGGGATATTTATAACCTAACCCGTGCCCAAGCTGTGCTGCACCTTTATAGTGACTATCTTTTAGGTGAGCTGGTACAACAGCAGTTTTATTGTTTACAACATCTTCTAAGGCTTCGTCTATGGCCACATAACTTTTGTTACTTTTCGGAGCTGTAGCTAGGTAAATACAACATTGTGACAATATTATTCTTCCTTCTGGCATTCCAACAAAGTTTATTGCATGAAATGTTGATACAGCCAGATTTAGTGCATTAGGGTCGGCATTGCCTATATCTTCTGATGCATGTACCACTAGCCTCCTAGCAATATATTTAGGATCCTCCCCACCTTCTATTAACCTAGCCAGCCAATATACAGCACCATCAGGATCAGATCCTCTTATAGATTTTATCATAGCTGAAATTATATCATAGTGATTATCTCCGTCTTTATCGTATATAACTCCGTTTTTTTGAACAGACTGCTCAATCTCTTGAAGGGTAATATTAAGGGAGCCGTCGGACTCAGTTGGTGTAGTTAAAACCGCTAATTCTAGACCATTTAACAAGACCCTGGCATCTCCACCAGCCGCTTGAACTAAATGGTTTTTAGCGTCATCGGTTATACTTATATTCATGTCTTTGTAGCCTTTTTCTCCATCATTTAAAACCCTATAAAGTAGCTTGAACAATTCTTCTTTAGTTAAATGGTGTAGCTTAAAAATTGTTGCTCTTGATATTAGCGCGGAATTTACCTCAAAGTAGGGATTTTCTGTTGTAGCTCCTATCAAAATAATTGTTCCCTTCTCCACTGAAGGAAGCAAAGCATCCTGCTGACTTTTGTTGAAACGATGGATTTCATCTATAAATAGTATGGTTTTGGTACCATACATATCCAAGTTGTCACTAGCTGCCTTTATAACTTCTCGAATATCTTTTACTCCAGAAGTAACGGCATTAAGCTTTATAAATTCACTGTCGGTTGTATTTGCAATAACTTCTGCAAGAGTTGTTTTTCCAGTTCCTGGAGGTCCATAAAAAATCATAGAAGATAGTTTGTCAGCCATAATGGCTCGCCTTAACAAGCTGTTTTGCCCCACAATATGGGTTTGACCTATAAAATCATCTAAAGTTGTAGGTCTAAATCTAGCAGCTAACGGCTGAGATGAATTATCTTTATTATAGTTAAATAGATCCATACTTGTTTCCCCTTTACAAATGAGTATGTCAAAAAAGCCGGCATCGCCGGCTTTAATTATTAGTCTTCAATTATTTCTGTAATTGTTGGCGTATACCCTTTATTTTTGTTAAATCTAGGCTCCATTTTGTTAATTAATAAAAAAGATATAAGCATTATTGCTAGTCCTCCTAGCATTCCATATGCTTCATTGCCACCAAGTACATATGTTGTCGCTATAAAACCTAGTATCAAGGTAATAAGTGGTATTATATAAACTATCGAAGCAGCGCGAAGTACACCTACTGTAGCCATATCAATCATAACTTTTTGACCTTCTTGTGCTTTTGCACTATTTTCTGCTGTTATTACCTTAGATTTTTCTGAACCTAAGTTGCAGGCTCCGCACTTTGAACAGGAGCTATGACGCTGAACTTCTACGAGGGCTTTAGTTCCTTTAATTTCTCTAACAGTGCCCACATTTTGCATTAAGATACACCCTTTCTAATAGCACTGTCCTTATTAGATTTCAGCTTTAAGCTGAGTTTTATAAGACAAAGTTATTTTATCAAAGCATCTGCCTTTAGTCAATTATGATTATCTTAGAAGGTTGTTAACCACTCTTCCTGCCATTAACAATCCTGCTACAGAGGGAACAAATGATACACTGCCTGGTATTTGCCGTTTTTTAGTACAATGCCCATCCCCTCCAGGGCATACACAATTATTTTTACAGTCAGCCATAATCTGAGGTTTTAGCGGCTTTTCTTTGGAGTATACTACATCTAATCCTTTATAGATACCCCTTCTTTTTAATTCCTTACGCATAACCCTAGCTAGTGGGCATATTGAGGTTTTAGAAATATCCTCAATCTCTAAAAGTTCAGGCCTTAACTTATTACCTGCGCCCATAGCTGATATTATTGGTATATTTCGTTTAAATGATTGTTCCACTAAATCAAGCTTTCCAGATACTGTATCGATAGCATCCACTACATAATCAAGTTTTTGGTCAAAAAATTTCTCCCTATCTTCTGGACTGTAAAAACTAGCAAAAGACTTTATGTTGATTTTAGGGTTTATCTGTTTTAACCTCTCTGCCATAACCTCTACTTTCTTTTTACCCACTGTTTTAGTTGTTGCATGAAGCTGCCTGTTGATGTTAGTAATACAAACTTCATCAAAATCAACTAACATAATGTTGCCCACTGATGAACGGGCTAAAGCTTCGGCAGTAAAAGAACCAACCCCCCCTATTCCAAATACTGCAACAAAGCTTTCATTCAGCTTTTGTTGTCCCTCTTTTCCTATAAGCATTTCCGTCCGGGAAAATCTATGTTGCATTATTTTTCACCCCTTAACTTGTGGTTTTTTAATTTATGTTGTATATTGCCATATTCCCTGCAATAGAGATAATGATAAGATTGAAATTATAAAGGTGGTGAATAAAAATGGCTGTAAACACCCTGACAACTCTAGTTATTTTATCAATCTTAATTGAATTTACTATCGAGATTATAAAAAATTCTTTCCCCACAATCAAGGATTATAAAACCCAGATACTGTCCATCATTTTAGGTATCGCAGTTAGTATTACTACAACCACAGGCCTACTTTCTGCATTAGATATAGAGACAACAGTGCCCTTAATTGATTATTTTCTGACAGGCTTAATCATCTCTAGAGGGTCAAACGTAGTTCATGACCTCATTAAAAAACTCAAAACAAACACAGCTACATAAGAGTTTTCCCCTCTACTTCTTAATTAAGTTTAACTTTAACTCATCTAACTGCCTGTCAGAAACTGTTGACGGTGCATCTGACATCAAGTCTGTAGCACTTGTAGTTTTAGGGAAAGCTATAACTTCTCGGATAGAATCAGTTTCTGCAAGCAGCATAACCAGCCTATCAAAGCCGAAGGCAATCCCTCCATGTGGGGGTGCACCATACTCTAGTGCATCTAAAAAGAAACCAAATTTTTCTTGTGCTTCCTCCTTAGACAGTGAGATAGCGTCAAAGACTTTACTTTGAATCTCTTGACTATGAATCCTGATACTACCACCAGCTACTTCTACGCCATTTAGAATTAAGTCATAGGCTTGCGCTCTTACCTTACCTGGAGATGTTGATAATAACTCAATATCCTCTTTATTTGGTTGTGTAAAAGGGTGATGAGCTGCTACATAGCGCTCTTCTTCTTCATCATAATCAAACAATGGGAAGTTAACAACCCAGGCAAACTCTAACTTATTTTTATCAATAAGGTCTAGCTCTTTTGCAAGTTGAATTCTTAGACTTCCTAGTGATTGTAATACAACCTTATCAATATCTGCTACGATAAAGATGGTGTCGCCTGTAGTTGCACCTGTCTCCTCAATAATAGCGTTAAGCTCTTCTTCTTTTAAAAACTTAGCAATTGGAGATTTAACTCCTTCTGATTTTAGGGATATCCAAGCTAAACCTTTGGCTTTATATTTTTTGACAAATTCGGTAAGTCTATCAATTTCTTTACGACTGTAATGAGCAGCGGGAGCTTTAATAGCTCTTACCGACCCGTTTTTTACAGCTTGCGAAAACACCTTAAACTCAGCATCTTTAACAATATGGGATAAATCTTTAATCTCCATACCAAAACGTAGGTCAGGTTTATCAGATCCATACCGATTCATGGCGTCTGAATAATCGATTTTCCTAAAGGGAGTATCAATTGATACTTCCTTTATCTTTGTATAAATCTCTTTTACCATCCCTTCCATAAGTGTCATAAAAGACTCCATTTGTGGAAATGACATTTCTATATCTACTTGAGTAAACTCTGGTTGCCTATCTGCCCGCAAATCTTCATCTCTAAAGCATCTAGCTATCTGATAGTACCTGTCAGTTCCTCCTACCATTAACAATTGCTTTAAAATTTGTGGTGACTGTGGAAGAGCATAAAAGCTTCCGCTGTTTACCCTAGAAGGAACTAAATAGTCCCTCGCCCCTTCCGGAGTACTCTTTGCCAAAATCGGAGTCTCAATCTCTAAAAAGTCATTTTCATCTAAATAGTCGCGAATCACTTTGGCTGTTTTGCTTCTTAAAATTAGATTATTCATCAACTTAGGACGTCGAATATCTAAATAGCGATGCTTTAGTCTAATATTATCGTCGACCTCTGCTTCGTCTGTAATATAAAATGGTGGAGTCTTTGAAGTATTTAAGCACTCGATGTTTTGTGCAATAATCTCAATCTTCCCGGTCTTTAAGTCTTCATTTATATCTTTACGCGGCTGTACTACGCCTTCTATCCTAACAACATATTCACTGCGAAGAGATTCTGCAATCTTTAAAGCTTTTGGATATTCATTACCGACAACTACCTGTACTATACCCTCTCTATCCCTAACATCTATAAAGATCAAACCACCTAAATCTCTTCTCTTTGCAACCCAGCCTTCTAACACCACAGTGTTGCCTGTTAAGTTTTCATTAACTTCTCCACAATAATGAGTTCTTTTAGACACTTAAACTACCCCTTTCTAACTGTTGTTTTAATTGCTTTTCCAACAGGATCTCTTGTTTGCCTTCCTTCAAATTTTTCAAGGTTAACGTTTTATTTTTCATTTCTTCATCGCCTATAATAACTGCTTTTTCAGCGTTACATTTATCTGCAAGACGCATTTGAGCCTTAAAACTTCTCCCGCCATAGTCTTTGTCACAACTATAACCATGTTGACGTATCATCTGCATTACTTCAGTAGCATATCTTTGCACCTCTTCTTCTCCCATACTTACAACGAAAAAGTTTAGGTGCTCTTGAGGTAATTGTTTCTCTAACAAAGCAAGAACTATCCTATCTACCCCCATAGCAAGCCCAATTGCAGGTGTTTGAGGACCACCTAACTCCTCAACCAGCCCGTTGTACCTTCCACCTCCACCAAAGGCGTCTTGTGTGGAAGTTGCCTTTTGGTTTCGGTATTCAAAGGCTGTATGAGTATAATAATCTAGTCCCCTCACTAGCCTTTTATCCAATACATAAGGAACATTAAAGACTTCTAAATATCTTTTAACGCTGCTAAAGTGTTCGTCACAGCTAGTGCAGATAACGTCAAAGATTGAAGGAGCTTTATTTGCCATAGCTCCACAACTTTCATTTTTACAATCTAGTAATCTCAGAGGATTTTTATCTAAACGAGTTTTACAGTTTGAGCAAAGGCTTTCTGTTTTGTCCTGATAGTATTCTATTAGCTTTTCTTTATATTTTTCCCTACATTCTTTACAGCCAACACTATTTATGTGGACCTTTACCTCCTCAGAATCTATACCAACATCCATGAGGAGTTGCCAGCCCACCGATATTACTTCTGCATCCAAGCCAGGGTCTCCTGAGCCTAAAGCTTCAATGCCAAACTGATAAAACTGACGATACCTACCCTTTTGAGCTTTTTCATATCTAAACATAGGACCATTATAGAATAGTTTTATAGGAAGTCTTCCACCGTAGAGCTTATTCTCAACAAATGCACGCACAACTGAGGCAGTTCCTTCTGGACGCAATGTCAAGCTCCTTTGGGATTTATCTTCAAAGGTGTACATTTCTTTTTCAACGATGTCTGTGTTTTCTCCCACTCCTCTTTTAAAAAGGTCCGTCTGCTCGAAAATAGGAGTTTCTATTTTTTGGTAATTGTTGAGTGCTGTTATCTTAGCTATGGCATCATTTACTCTGTTCCATACTAGCATATCGCTGCCTAAAATATCCCTCGTACCTCGTGGCACTTTGTATTTCATAATAAAAAACCTCCATTTTTATAGTTTAATAAAAAAAATCCGTCCTCATGTAAGGGACGAATTGATATCCGTGGTACCACCCTAGTTGCTATATGTATAAATAGCCACTTAAGTAAAAGAAGTCTTAACGGTCTTCAGCCGTTCGCTTTTCCCTTTAAAAAAGGTTAACACGACATCATATAGGGGCGTCCTTCACCTAGGCTTTGAGACTTCTCTCAGCTATAAAGTCCTTTCTGTACAAAGTTTACTAGACTACTATTCCCTTTATAGATTTAACTATTATAGTTTAAATTATTTTATAGCATTTTGAAAGGGATGTCAAGAAAACGGAGTTTGAATTTCGCTCTCTATTTTTTTTCCAACAATGAACTCTTTTGATTAACTAGTTTCTGTAAACTCATCTTGTATTGGTTAGGGTCTTTCGGATTTTGTATAGGGCTAAATCCGTTTTTGGTCATAATTTTACTAACTGCTCCGCATCCTAGAGCTAGTATTGTGCTGCTCTCTTCTATGCTAGCTACATTATAAGGGCTAATTTTACCATCTTTAGCAAAGCCCGTATTTTCTAAATTTGCTGCTATCGCTTTTTGTCTGTATAGATAGTAAGGTTGATATTTAGCTTTTTTTAGTATATTGTATACCTGACTTAAACCCTTCTCTAACTCCTCTTTATGATAACTGTTATGACTTTTTAGATCAGCTGCTCTCTTTACCGCAAGGGAATGTATAGTTATATTTTCTGGTTCAAGGCTAATTGTTTTATTTAGACTTGAAATAAAGTCTAAAAGCCCTTCGCCATCTAGACCATAAATTAAATCTGTATTTATCCAGTCAAACCCTATGGACTTTGCTTTTTTTATGGCCTCTACAAATTCTAAAGCTGTGTGGTTTCTATTTACATTCTGAAGTGTTTGAGGATTTAGGCTTTGACAATTTATGCTCAACCTATTTACCCCAAAACTTTTAGCTAGCTTCATTTTACTTAAAGTTAATGTATCCGGCCGGCCACCTTCTAGGGTAAACTCCTTTATACGATCGTTATCAAAATTGCTTTGAATGCTTTTTAAAAGCAGCTTTAACTGAGAGTCACTAAGTGACGTTGGTGTTCCTCCCCCTATATAAACAGTACCTATCTTTAATTTTTGTTTTTTTATAACTTTAGATATATATTCCATTTCTAAAATCAGGGTTTTTAGATAAGGATCTACCATATCCTTATTCTTGTCTATGGTATAAGATGTAAAGGAGCAATAGCTACATCTTGATGGGCAAAATGGTATTCCAATGTATAAATTTATACCAGTAGTTGTGATTTTTTTTTGGTTGTTAACAACTTGCAAACATAAGTCAACTTTATCTTTAGATACTAAAAGCTCATTTTGCAAAAAGCTTATTGGGTCTTCAAGATTAGAGTTTAAGTAATTACTAATTAATTTTATAGGTCTAATACCTGTGAGTATTCCCCAAGGACTAGGCCTTTTTTTTGTAGCCTTTTCTAAAGCTTTAAACAAAGCCTTTCTTAACGTAAATTTTTCGTTTAAGGCAGCTATTTCTTCAGTTAAAGTGAAACTCTTATCACCTTTTGTTAGTTCTATTAAAAAACTATTATTAACTTTACTTATATTTATTTCAATATCTATTTGGAAGTTTTCGCTGTTTGCATAATAGATGTTTTTTGAAGAAGTTATAAGAAGCAAAATATTGTGTGCCACAATTTGCAGTCTTGGATCAACATTACAATATATAGAAAGCATAAAAACAGTCCTTTCTTACTTAAGCGAAACTTTACTCAGAGGCGCTACCAGAAGGGTATTTTAAAATCCCAGCCACAACATTAGATTTTGTTGGCTGGGATTTTAGAAACTTAAAATGACTAATCGTTTTTGATTTGATGTTGTATCTTTTCTAAATCTTTTTCTGAGAGGTTATGTTTTACAGCTAGCTCCTTATCATTTAAACCTAAATTCAACGATTCTTCAAACTCAAAAAAGTCAAGCTTAACTTCTGGATACGACTTTCTCTTGTTTTTTCGTATGACCATAAGTACCAGCCTCCCCAAAGATATTTACGATTAGTTTAACCAATAGGGGATTTTTTATTTTTAAAGGTATTGATTGTTTTCTTTTTCAAAGAAAAAGCTAGTTTCCGGTCCATGACCTGGGTAAATAGTTAGGTCTTCTGTCATCAACTTGCTAAAATCTTTAAGCGTTTTTCTTAGCGTAGCGGTATCACCACCTGGAAGGTCGGTTCTTCCAACAGATAACTTAAAGAGTGTATCTCCACTAAAGACCACATCCTCCGCTAATAGCATTACTCCTCCAGGGGTATGCCCAGGACTATGAAGCACCTCTATTTTTATACCGCCTACTTCTAAAATTTCTGCATCTTCTAACTTGATATCTGCTGGAGGGGATGTAATCTCTCCTCCCATCATTGTGGACAGGTTTTTTTCAGGGTCAGTCAGCATCTCTGAGTCTTCTTTATGTATTGCTATTTCAGCATTTGGGAATGCATTTTTTAAGGCTTTGTTTGCACCTATATGGTCTGGGTGGCCATGGGTATTTATAATGTATTTAACCTCGATGCCCAGTTTATTTATTACTTTGATTATTTCTTCCTCATTACCACCAGGGTCAATAACAGCTCCAACGCCATTTTCATATATAATATAGCAGTTAGTGCTTAATGGTTCAACTATGACTTTTTCAATTTTCATGTTTATTCCTCCTTAAAACAGCTTTGAACTATCTAATAATAAAGTTACTGGCCCTTGGTTTGTTAAGGATACGTCCATGTCCGCTCCAAACTGACCAGTTTCTACTGTCAACCCTTGATTTTTAAGTTCTTCCTTTACCATAAGATATAGGGCATTGGCTTCATTAGGAGGAGCGCTATCAGAAAATGAAGGTCTTCTTCCTCGTCTACAGTCACCACAAAGGGTAAATTGAGGTACTAATAATATCTCGCCTTTTATGTCTTTAATGGATAAGTTCATTTTCTGATTATCGTCTTCGAAAATCCTAAGGTTTACCAGCTTATCAACTATATATTCACAGTCTTTTTGATCGTCTTTGTCTTCCACGCCAAGAAGCACCATCATTCCATGCCCTATCTTTCCTATAACCTGATTATTAACGTTAACTTTTGCATCTGTGACCCTTTGGATTACAGCACGCATTTAGACATCACTCCTCGTTCCTTGTCTTCTTATGCTATAAACTGATTGAATAGATTTTATGCGATCTTTTATCTTAGATAGGTGTTTAATATCTTCCACTTCTATTGTTAAGCTTACTAAAGCATTGCCATCGTTTTTCCCTTTACCGTTGACAGATAGGATGTCAGCTTTAGACTCAGTAACTACATTCATTACTTCTTTTAGAAGCCCCGGCCTATCCCAAGCATACACAGAAAAGCTAGCAGGGTAACTTTTGCTAACCTGTTCATCCCAACTAACTTCTAATAATCTTGAGTTTGAAATTCTATTCTTATTAACGTTAACACAATCACTTCTGTGAATGGAGACCCCTCTCCCCTTTGTTATATAACCGACTATATCATCTCCAGGGACTGGGTTACAGCACTTTGAAAACCTGAGTAATAGGTTGTCCACTCCTTTTATGCTAACACCTTGTTGTGGAGCCTTTTTTTCTTTATGCATATTCAAGTCTTCTATAGTAGGCTCTTTTTCAGGGAATTCTTTTTGGTATTCTGCCTCTAACTTTTTAGCGATAGAATTTGCGCTAAAGCTACCGTTGCCAACTGCCGCATAAAGGTCATTGGCAGTGGAGTAATTATATCTTTCAATTATTTTAGAAAGATAATGGTCCAAAATTAGCTCTTCCGGTTCAAAGCCTAATTTTTCAACTTCTTTATCTAAAAGTTCCTTACCTCGTTCAATGGTTTCGCCTAGCTTTTCTTTTTTAAACCATTGTCTAATTTTTGTTTTTGCATGAGATGTTTTCACGTATTTAAGCCAATCTCGACTGGGGCTTTTTTCTTTTTTTGTTATAATTTCTATAATATCACCGTTTGTTAGCCGATGATCAGCAGATACAATACCTCCATTAACCTTTGCTCCTTTGAATCTATGTCCTATATCCGTATGAATTCTATATGCAAAATCTACAGGTACTGCCCCCTTTGGAAGATCTATTACATCACCTTTAGGGGTAAAAACAAACACCTCATCATCAAATAAGTCAATCTTTAAAGACTCCATATATTCTCTGGCATCATTTAAGTCGTTCTGCCACTCCATGAATTGTCTAAACCAAGATAGTTTTTCCTCAAACTGCTTATTTATCTTTGTTCCTTCTTTATAGCGCCAGTGAGCAGCGATACCGTACTCCGCAGTTCTATGCATATCCCACGTCCGTATTTGTATCTCTAGGGGATTTCCTTTAGGGCATAGAACAGTTGTGTGCAGCGACTGGTACATATTGGGCTTAGGCATAGCTATATAATCTTTAAATCTTCCTGGTATCGGCTTGTATTGACTATGTATTATACCAAGTATTCCATAGCATTCCTTTACAGAGTTTACAATAATTCTAACTGCTGTAAGGTCATAGATTTCGTTAAATTGTTTACCCTTTTGATCCATCTTTTGATATATACTATATAAATGCTTAGGCCGTCCACCTATATCTGCATTTATTCCTGCCTTAACTGCCTCATCACGAAGCTGGTCTATAATTTTTTTTATAAACGCTTCTCTTTCTTCTCTTTTTTGAGAGATTTGCTCCACTAAATTATAGTATTCTTTGGGCTTTGTATGTCGAAACGCCAAGTCTTCGAGCTCCCACTTGACCTTAAAAATCCCCAGGCGATTAGCTAAAGGGGCGTAAATATCCATGGTTTCTTTCGCCATTCTTTTTTGTTTTTCTTCGGAGCAATATGATAAAGTTCTCATGTTATGTAGGCGGTCAGCTAGCTTTATAATTATTACTCTGATATCTGTTGCCATGGCCATAAACATTTTCCTAAAGCTTTCGGCCTGTTGCTCCTCTTTGGACTTAAAATTTATCTTTTTAAGCTTAGTTACACCGTCCACTAGCTGCGCTATCCGTGAACCAAATTGTTGCTTTACTTCCTCAATAGTAACTGAGGTGTCTTCAACTACATCATGTAAGAGAGCAGCAGCTATTGTATCTACATCCATCTCTAACTTTGTAAGTATTGTGGCAACTTCTAAAGGATGAACAATAAAGGAGTCTCCCGACTCCCTTTTTTGCCCGCTATGTGCTTTATGTGCCAAGGCAAAGGCCTTATCTAATATAAGCAGATCTGAACGCTTGTCATACTTTCTTACATTCTCTTTAATATTTTCCATCTGCTGATTCGACACTTTATCCCCACCTTTGCCTAATTTTAATTAATATGTTATCAGGGATTTAATATCATACCCTTTAAGCTTATCTCTGCCATTTAGATATGTTAACTCTATCAAGAAAGTCACGCCTATAACCTCTCCGCCTAGCTCTTTTACCAGATCTACCGTTGATTTAACTGTGCCACCAGTAGCTAACAAATCGTCTGCTACTATAACCTTATCACCAGGCTTTATCGCATCTTTGTGGATCTGTAAAGTGTCGTTTCCATACTCTAACTCATAATTTGCTTCTACAACTTCGTAAGGAAGCTTGCCAGATTTTCTTACTGGTACAAAACCACTAGTAAGTTCGTACGCTAAAGGAGTACCAATCAAAAAGCCTCTAGCTTCTGGTCCTACAACCACATCTACTTGTTGCCCATAAAAAGGCTCTGCCATTTGCTTTATAGCTTCTTTAAAAGCTACTCCGTCTTGCATTAAAGTGGTAATATCCTTAAAACTAATACCTTCATGTGGAAAATCCTCAATTACTCTTATTTTACTTTTTAAATCCATACTTTTTCCTCCTCGTCAATGAACATCTGACTTTTTATAAGACTATCTAGGGAAGTAGTCAAGGCATAATCAAACCATTTTTGATATAACATTTGTTGATTTTTGTATAGTTTATATTTGCTACCTTGTTCTATATCCACTTTTGATTGACCTTCATCATTTAAATAAAAGTGTCCATTGTTCTCTTTTATTATTCCTTGCTCTTTCAATATATTTATGCCTCTTAAGGCTAAATAACGACTGTTTGCATTCAAGTTCATATATTGTAAAACCATTGTGATGTCAGCTGTTTGTTTAGGTTGTCTTTTAATAGCAGTATAAATAGCTCGCAAAAAATTTTTTGATGGAAACAGGTTTACCATTTCTTTTCTAAAACCTATTATTAGTTTTTCCTTGTCAATCTCAGATATAATATATCTAAACTGTTTTTGTGTGCAAGGGGGATCAACCAAAATCGCTATCCCATTTTTAAAGTCAGGCTTTTCGTTATAGTCTAATACCACTATATTGTCAAATTCCTTGCTGAAATTTTCTAAATAGTCCTTATGATAACTATTTGTAAACAAAAGATATTTTTGATCAGCTTTATTACTTTCCTTTATATATTTTAACACATTGACTCCTCTTAGGTCTAATGGAAAAGCAACGTTTTGCTCTGCTTTACAGCTTTTTATGTCTAATATTTTTAGCTGTAAAGAGGTTTTCCCTTGAAATGTATTTTTTTCAATATATCCTAATAAGTTTATTTTATCTTGCCCGTTTATAGTATCAACTAGGTAATCCTTTTTAAATCCAATCGAATTAATCCAGTTGCCTTTTAAGTTAAAACTTATCTTTAGGTGGTTTTTTTCTTTGCCTACTAGATTATAATTGGCAACCGGTAGCTGATTTACCGCAAAAACAGGGGCAGGGTTTTGCTGGCCAAAGGGCTTTAGTAGCTCAACCTCATCAATAAGAGATAAGCTTAGTTCATCATGACATAAAGTGAAATCCACCGAAACCTTTGGTGTTAAATATTTATCTATTCCTACGGAAATAGCGTAATTGTTTAACTCTTGACGGAACTTATTAATCTTATCTACCTCTATTGAAAGTCCTGCGGCCATAGCGTGACCACCAAACTTTGTCAGTAAATGACTGACACTTTCTAGTGCATCATATAGATGAAACCCTTCTACACTTCTACTAGATCCAGTTGCTATTTGAGACTTTTCATCTATGGATAAAATTATTACAGGACGGTGAAACTTCTCCACTATCCTAGAAGCAACAATTCCGATAACTCCTTTATGCCAGGATTTATCGCCAATTACTATAACCTTGGTATCAGCAAGGTCCATTTCTTCCACCATTTTTACTGCCTGCTCATAAATTTCTTTTTCTAGTTCTTGCCTATGCTTATTTTGCTCATTTAAGCTTAAAGCTATTTGCATACCTTGCTGTTCATTATCACAAAGTAATAAGTCCAAAGCCTGGTTAGGATCATTGACTCGACCTGCTGCATTTAACCTTGGACCAAAACCAAATCCTAAATGGTAACTCTCAATTGGATAAGAGATTCCACTTGCCTCAGCAAGCCATTTTAAATTAGGACGCAAATTTTCATTCATCTGCTGTAACCCTAAAGCTACTATCGTTCTATTTTCCCCAATAAGCGGAACTAAATCAGCTACAGTCCCTAAAGCTACTATATCCAAAAATTGACTCCAGTTTTCTTTCCCATAGTGCTTATAAGTAGCATGAACTAATTTTAAAGCTAAACCCACACCAGCTAATTCTTTAAAAGGGTAGGTACAACCTTGCTGTTTGGGGTTCACTATGCTGTAGGCCTTCGGATACTCTTCTGCTGGATGATGATGATCGGTTATAATACAGTCCACTTTATGAGAGTTTAAAAAATCTACTTCATCTACAGCGGATATGCCACAATCTACTGTTATTACTAAACTAACTCCTTCGGCTATATATTTTTCTAAGGTTTCACTTTTTAAACCATAACCTTCTGATCTGATTGGTATATGATAGAGTAAATTTGCTTCAAGCTTACTAAGAGCAGCATACAGCACTGCGGTACTAGTAATACCATCTACATCATAATCTCCAAAAATCAGTATTTTCTCTTTTTCCTCTATAGCCTTTGTAATTCTTTCTACAGCTGCATCCATCCCCTGCAAACGGGAAGGAGAGTGTAAATTACCGGTGCAAGGGTGCAAAAATTCATCGATGTTTTCTATGCCTCTGTTAACTAACAGCTTAGCTAAAAATAAAGAGACATTATACTTTTCTGAGATATCTTTAGCTTTTTTTTCACACGGATTGTGCAATACCCAATCTTTCTCCATAGTTTCATTCTCCCTATTTTTAGGTTCATACCAATAAAGATATTAACTTAGGTTTACTAGTATCTTATTTGGTAGACATACTATCTGCTCACTTTGCGTGCTAATCCACCCTGTCAACGAACAACATATCTGCTGAGGATAGTCTTCTTTACTCATCCTCTCCATCTTAACTTTTCCTTCTTTAGATATTAAAGTTGCCCATTTGTCTTCTTCAAATTGAAAGTGATAATTTAAGGCTTCTGTATCATTATTTATAGCAAAACTCAACACTTTCTCTCCATCTATTGAGACTACCACATATTCACCTGGTTCTGAATTCATCACAAAGCCAAAAAAAATCATGAAAGCCACTGCAAATAATCCAATTGATAGCACTAAAATTTTATCCCCTTGCTTCATTTCACACCTCAACTTTTAAGTTATAGTACAATATAGATTTTATCCACATTAAAATGTTTTTTCAAGGGTTAATTAGCTATTTGAAATAATAAATTAAAAAAACTAGGGAAAAATCCCTAGTTTTTTTAATTTATTATGCTGCTTTTTTCGCACTTTTATTTCTCAAAGCTAACCATACAGGACTTGCTACAAAGATCGAAGAGTATGTCCCGCTTATAACACCAAAAAATAGCGGAATTGCAAAAGGCTGTAAAGTTTCTCCGCCTAAAAACAAGAGTGACCCTAGCACTAAAATAGTGGTAAGTGATGTGTTAACAGATCTAACTATTGTTTGGCTAATGCTTGTATTAACAATTTCTGAATCAGATTCTTTTGCTTTATACTTAAGGTTTTCTCTTACTCTGTCAAAAACAACTATGGTATCATTTATAGAGTAACCTACAATAGTTAATATTGCTGCGACAAAAGGCGTATTTAACTCAATATTAAATATGGAAAATACTAAAAGTACTATTAAAATATCAAATACCAATGCACAAAGTGCAGAAATAGCGAATAATAATTGAAATCTATAGCTAATATATAAAATCAAAATTACAGCTGCCACTAGCAATGAAAGAAGTGCATTTCTTATTAGTTCTTGTCCAACTTGAGGCCCTATATCTTCAACTTCGCCTCTTGAATATCCTGGAAAACTATCTTCAAGTGAGTTCAATAACTCCACTCTACTATCTTCCGGCAGAGGTATAGTTCTAATATAAAACTCGCTTTCATCTATGCTTTGTACAAAGCTGTTTTCTAGACTAACCGATTCTCCATCCATATCTTCCACAGTTAAGCTAGCTAGTACCTCTCGTACATCTTCAGTATTAACGTCTTCTCCTAGTTCTACCTGTACTCCAATCCCACCTGTAAAGTGAATTCCAAAGTTTAGGCCCACAACTAACATTATTAAAACACTTAGAAGTGCTATCACTCCGGAAACTAAAACCCACTTTTTCCAATTATCCATTATATTTATATTCATCAGCCTCACCTACCTTACACCAAAAAGCTTGGTATTTTTTATTAGGTTGGAGTTTACTACCACGCTTAGTAATATCCTAGTTATAAACAGTGCAGTAAACATACTCACCACTACACCAATAGAAAGTGTAACAGCAAAACCTCTAATAGGCCCTGCCCCCATAGAAAATAGCACTGCTGCCACTATAAGTGTGGTAATGTTGGAGTCCAAAATAGTTGTTTTCGCCCTTCTAAAGCCTGACTCTAACCCACTTTTAAGAGTTTTTCCGTTTCTTATTTCCTCTTTTATTCTTTCAAATATGATTACGTTAGCGTCAACCGCCATTCCGATAGTTAAAATCAAACCGGCTATGCCAGGAAGAGAAAGTACAACCCCAATACCCAGCATCGAAAACATAACTAGTAACAGATATATCAACAAGCTAAATGCTGCTATAAGACCTGGGACTCGATAGAATATTATCATAAATAACATTACTAAACCTAACCCAAATAAACCTGCATAAAGTGAAGCTTGTAGTGCGCGACTTCCTAATTCTGGTCCTACAGAGCGAACCTCAAGTTGTTCTAATTCAAGGGGTAACGCCCCTGATCTTAAAAGGCTTGCTAAAATAGCTGCATCATCCACATTCCCTACACCTGAGATGACCGCCTGGCCTCCTGTAATAGTTTCTTGTGGCACCGGTGATGATATTACTTCGCCATCAAGTTGGATAGGAATACTTTCTCCAGTTTGTGAATGAATTCTAGTAAGTTCTTCAAAAATCCTTGACCCCTCATCATCAAGCTCTAACGATACTACCGGCTGGTTAAATTCATTAAAAGTAACCCCTGCATCAACTAGGTTAGCGCCACTAAAAGCTACTTCACCTTCAGCGTTTAAAAACTCCAGCTGCGCCGTCTGCCCTATTAGCTCTAAGACATGCTCAGGATCTTGATCTGCGTCAGCTATCTCAATTCTTATTCTATCACTGCCCTCTTGCTGAATAAGGGGTTCAGTAACACCTAACTGGTCTACACGGTTACGCAAAACTTCAATAGTTCCGCTTAGCGACTCATCAGTAACCTCGCTTCTTTCAGTTTCAACAGCCTGCAACAATACATACACGCCACCTTGAAGGTCTAACCCCAAGTTCATATCTCTTTCAATTACTGGTATAGCAAAAACAGTTACTCCTACTACTATCGCTACAAAAACAGCAAGAGCAATTAAGCTTTTCCAACGTATCATACGCATTTCTCTCCCTTCACCGTTACAATATATACAAATTAAATTATAGCTCGATTTTACATGACTTGTCAATTATAGAAGTTTTGCATCATTTATAACTAAGCCAAAGGATGCATCTAAAAATTCTGCTGCACGGCGACACATAACCATTCTAGACAGGAAAATCTCAAAATATTCCATGACTGTTGTTATTTCTTGATCTATTTCTAGCTCTAGAGTTATTTTTCTAGTTTCTGTATCTACGTTTAGAAATGAGTGAATAGCACCATAGTTTACTCTGTCATGAATATCATAAGTGGAGACATCTGGGTTTCTTACTCTAGAACGGTGTACATCTGACTTGTCCGCCAATATCAAGGCTGCAGCTACGCTATTGACACTTTCGCCATACTGTTCTTCATGGTTTCCGATAGCAGCAATTATCGTTGCGATTTCCCCATCATCCATTTCTAAGGACCTTAAAATATCATAGGCTATTACAGCCCCACTTTGTCCATGGTTATACCTGCTCACTACATTCCCTATATCATGTAAATAACCTGCAATTGCGGCAAGCTCAACCTCCCTTTCTGAGTATTTTAGTCTTTCCAAGATATTAGATGCTATTTTGGCAACCAAGGAGGTATGTCTAAAGCTATGTTCAGTAAACCCCATGGCACCTAAATGTTCATTCCCCTTTTTGATAAACTCCTGTGCTGTTGGATGTTGCTTTACATCATTAAATGTAACCATTTTCTTCAACCCTTTCTTTAATTTTGTTTATAGCTATTTCTAGCACCTCATCTATATCATAGGGATCGGTGTCAATATATATGTCCATATTCTGATGGGCATTTGCTAACTTTTTTTTCTGCTCATCTAGTCTGTGCTGTCCCCAGCTTATCGTTGGACGTCTTTTTTTTGCTATTTCTAAGCTGCAACGTAGGTATATTAGAATATCTGGTTCATATCTACTCCATAACTTTTTTACTATAGAATGTTCTTGAGGAACATTATATGAGCTTTCAAAACCTGCTTTTTTTAGGTTCTTTACTAATGTAGTCTTCCCTGCTGCACAGTTCCCTACAACAGCAATTTTTATATTTTTCATAATATCACCCCAATTTTTACAGCGGGTAACTTGCCGAAAGCCGCCTAATATTCTTTTTGCTATCTCCAATATTGATAGCCATTACCGTAGTATCATCACTAGGTCGGCCTTTATCTAGCTCTATAGCCTGATCAATTAGCTGGTTTGCAATATCATAAGCTGATAATTCCTGTTGCATCAAACTTAATATATCCGCTTCAGTGATAGTCTTCCCATATTTTCTTCCTGCAGACAAAATTCCATCACTAAATGTTAGAAGTTTTGTGCCTGTTTTTAAGGGCAACTCAACTATCTGTGGTTTTGAAAACTTATAAAACCCGAGCGGCTTTGTCTTTTTTGCATAACTATATTCCTTTCCATCACACAGCATATAGATAGGGCAGTGCCCACTTCTGCTTATGACCAATGATTTAGTGTCTGAAGCCACTGAAATCATATTTAGGGTAGCAGATACCTTGCCACCTTTAATCGTATATAGGTAGTCTTGAACAGCTCTCGCTATTGCACCATCTCTTGCCCCATCAGCTAGCAGGGTAGATATTTTTCCCACAATCATATTACTTGTTAGTTTAGCAGAGTGACCACTTCCCTGCCCATCTACTACAACACCGGTCACTCCCCCTAACGGTCTTTCAACTATTTCAGCGCTATCTCCTCCAACACTCATGGTATGTTTATTAGCTTTAGCTATCGCTATATCTACCTGCAAATTAACTCCTCCTTATTGAATAAGTAAAAATCATACTTATGGGTTTTCTCCAATTTTTTGCTAAAACCCTTTAATATCTCCTTTTTTTTGGTAAAATATAGACAGGAGGTGCTGTAAATGATAAGTAATTATAAAAACTACAGTCCAAAAATTCACCCGAATACTTATATCCACCCAAGCGCCATTATTATTGGGAACGTAGAAATTGAAGAAGGGGTAAATATTTGGCCTAACGTTGTAATCCGAGCAGACATGAACAAAGTTACCATTGGAAAAAACACAAATATTCAAGATGGGTCAGTGCTTCATGTAGATTATGACACACCACTTATAATTGGTGAAGGAGTCACTGTTGGGCACAACGCGGTGCTACATGGCGCTATAATTGAAGAATTTAGTTTAATCGGTATGGGTTCTACAGTGTTAGATAAAAGTGTCATCAAGAGCTATAGTATAGTGGGGGCAAACTCCTTGGTCCCACCTGGGAAAACATATGACGCCAAGTCTCTAATTGTAGGTTTACCTGGAAAAGCTGTTAGAACTACCACTGAAGAGGAACAAGCTAAAATTGAAAAGTCTGTCGATAATTATCTTCAAATGGCTAGAGAACACAAAAATAGTTAAATAAATAAAAAATAAGATGGTGCATTTTATATTGTGCACCATCTTATTTTTTTATTATTCTAATCTTCAATAGCTTCTCTTATTTCTTCAACTTGGGATGTGTATAGATTTGTAAAGTCATTTATCATCCAGCTATCATCGACTTTTTCAAAATGTAGCTTCATCCCTCTCCACTGCTTGTTATTATCTCGATTAAGGTGGAAAATCGTTGTCACCTGAGCAACTTCATCATCTAGATGTAGCTCAGCTATCATCGATTCTATAACCTCGGCTTTCGTCTCATCCTCAATTATGTCTTCCATTCTTTGCTCGATAATCCATCCCAAATTATCCATACCATCTTCCGATATAAGTTCTTTTACGGATTCATGTGAAAATTCCTCATGACTTGCAATGGTCCAATACTTATCAACAAAAGACAAACTAATATCTTCAAGTTGTTGTTTCTGACTTTCAATGTATGCTAATTCGTCAACAACATCTTGCGAGGCTGATTTTACTTCTTGAATTTCCCATTTATTATCAGTTTTTATGACATTAAATTCTTTAATTTCTTGACCCATAACAACCCTTACTTCTGCATAATCATAAGATCTTTTTACAATCTCTTTTTCAGCTTTATCAGCATCATACTCAAGTTCATCAGACACATATTCTGAGACCAAGTTCATTATTGGCTTATCTTTTTCCTCATTTAACTCTCGAGCCTGTCTATCACTTGGCCAAACCATCTTAGTAATTAGCCATTTTGTTTCAGCTTCACCCTCATCATTTTGCATTTCAACTTTATCAAAAACCAGGTCAAAATAGGTCCATATTGCATCGGTACCCGCTAATGATTGCTCTACCTCCCAAAAGTGCACAACTCTAACCTCAGCACTATCAGAGGATAGGTTCATAAGTTCCGCTTCTATGCCCTTAGCAGTAGCGATATGTTCTTCTACCTTGTAATCACTTTTAAAGCCCTCAAGCTGAGGTTGAGCATTAGACCTAAAAGTTGGCGTAAGTAGCTCTAAAATAGGTTCTATCTCAAAAGTTGAATAATCGACATCTTGGAACCTATATACAAACTCTTCACCCTTCGCTGTTACTTTTTCCTCTACTGCTGGTTTATAGAAAAAGAAATAATGGCTGGTAAATCCAATTATTACAATCGCTAGTGCTACAAAAACTCCTAATGCAACGTAATCCCCTGTGGTCATCTTTTTCTTTTTTGGCGTTGGATTGTTACTTTTTGACTTATTTAAGCTCTTTTTTTTCTTTTTGGCCATTTTTCATACTCCCCCCCATATTGTTTCTTTTAATTATACTTATCAAATTACACTTTTGCAAGTTTATTACATAAAGAAAGGTGTGAAATTTCCCAGTAACCTTTCTAGATAAACTGTTACATATACAAAAAAAGACTGTAATCAGCCTTTTTTTGTGATTATTTTGCTTTTCTTAATGCTTTAACTGCCTCTATATATAAGCTGCATTCAGTCCTAACTTTTTGCATCTCACACGCTAAACTATAGGGCTTTGTGAGATTTCCATTTATTTGGTGAGCATTAGCGTGGCACCCACCCCCACAAAAATAACGACTCCAACAGGTTCTACAAGCATCTTTTGTGAACATAGTTGTGTTAAAGAAAGTATCTGCTATAGAACTATCTATTTCTTTATTATACACATCCCCTACTTTAAAGGACTCATCGCCTACGAACTGATGACATGGGTATAGATCTCCATTTGGAGCTACAGCCACATACTCCACCCCTGCACCACAGCCGCTCACTCTTTTAGCAGAACAAGGACCACCATCTAAGTTAATGTTAAAATGGAAAAAGTTAAATGGTAGATTTTCATCTTCTTTTTTTAGATAAAATTCCGTTAACTTCCAGTATTCATCTTTGACTTTGTTAAGATCTTTTTCTGTAAGTGTATAGCTTGTTTGTCGCTCTTCAACTACCGGTTCCATAGAAACTTCCTCAAACCCTAAATCCACTATATGTTTAACGTCTTCACAAAAATCAAGGTTTTCTTTTGTAAAGGTTCCTCGTAAATAGTAGTTTTGATATTGTCGTTTTTGTAGAAATGATTTATAATTTGCAACAATAGTTGAGTATGTCTTATGCCCCTTGTCTGTTTTACGCATGTTATTGTTTACATCTTCTCTACCATCTAAGCTTAGCACAGTTGCTATGTCATTTTCATTTAGAAACTCTTGGGCTTTTTCGTTTAAATCCAACCCATTAGTAGTAAGAGTCATTCTGATATTTTTATCATGTATAACTTCCTGCTCCTTAATGTACTTTACCAACTCTTCGAGCATATCTAGGTTAAGTAGAGGTTCTCCCCCAAAGAAGTCAACTTCACAGTTTTTTCTTGGATTGGATTTTTCCACTAAAAAGTCGATTGCTTTTTTAGCTGTTTTAAGATCCATTAGCTCACTTTTGCCGCCAAAGTTTCCGCTTGACGCAAAACAATATTTGCACCTCATATTGCAGTCGTGAGCAACATGAAGGCACATAGCTTTAATTATATCTTTATTTGGTCTTGGAAGTTCGCTGGGTTTTTCGTCATTAAAAATATTACCTTGCTCGTGTAGTCTTAAAAGTTCGTTGTAAGCGCCTTCAATTTGGCTGCTGTCATAACCACTTAGTTTTTCAACTAGTTGGTTTGCTGTGATAGTGGGTTTTTGTTCGATACAGTCTATAACATCGCTTGTCACATCGTCTATAACATGGACAGTCGATGTAGGAATATCTAGTAAAATATTAACTTGATTTTTTTTAAATTTATAAAAGTTTTTTGCTCTCATGTCTCCAACTCCCATTTTTTTCTATATAAAGAAATAAAAGCAGCCTAAGGCTACTTTTCACAAATTTGATTACCCACTGTGCAGCTAGTTTTGCAAGCAGATTGACAGGAAGTTTGGCACTCTCCACATGGAGTTTGGTTTACTTCTTTCTGTGGGTTAATAGTAATAATATGTTTTTGCATTTGTAAGCCTCCTTTATTTTCTATGTACCTTTTCAATTATATCATAGTTTTAGAGGCAATAAAACATTTTGACGTTATTGATTATTCAGTTATAATATTATATGAAGGGAGGCATACGCATTATGCTATTTAATTTATTTACTACCTTTTTTAGAATTGGGGCTTTTACCTTCGGTGGTGGCTACGCTATGCTACCTATTATTCAAAGGGAAGTTGTAGATAATAACGGATGGATATCTGAAGATGAATATTACGAAGTTCTAGCTGTAAGTCAAAGTGGTCCAGGCGCTGTTGCCATAAACACCGCTATTTATCTAGGCTATAGAATCAAAGGAGTGCCAGGCAGTATAGTTGGAGCTTTGGGAGTGGTACTTCCCTCCTTCTTAATCATTTTAGCTTTTGCTACTTTTTTAAATTTTTTTCTAAGCTGGCCGGTTGGGGAAAAGTTTTTTTCCGGAATAAGACCAGCTGTAGTTGGTTTGCTTGTTTCTGTAACCTTTAAAATGATGAAAAAGCTGACAACTAAAAGTCAATGGGTTTTATTTTTCATATGCGCTCTTTTATTATTAATTTTTGATCTACATCCAGTTTATATAATTTTACTATCAGCATTGTATGGTGCGTCGTTTAGTAAAAAGGTGCTTCCCCAAAGGAGTGAAGGCCATTGAGTTTTATAGCACCGCTTTTGCAACTTTTTGTTTCGTTTTTTAAAATTGGCATTATTAGTTTTGGTGGTGGATATGCAATGATTCCCCTCATAGAGCGGGAAATTATCGAGGGACGAGGTTGGTTAACCGAAGCGCAATTTTTAGATATAATTGCTGTCGCGGAAATGACACCAGGGCCGATAGCTGTAAACTCAGCTACATATATTGGTTATCAAACAGAGGGGATTTTAGGTGCGATTACTGCAACTTTGGGAGTTGTAACTCCATCTTTTATCGCGATGGTTATCCTAGCATATGTAATTTGTAAAACTCAACATTTGTTAGTTGTAAAGGGAGCTTTAAAAGCTATAGTTTCTGGGGTAGTTGCATTAATAGGCTTTGCGACTATAAAAATTGCAATTAGCACCGGCTTGTTTGAAGTTAGAGGAGGGCTAAATATTGATTATGTCACAGTTACTATTGCTTTAGCTGCTTTTGCGTTGCTTAGATATACGAAGCTCCATCCTGTTCTAATTTTAATAGGCTTTGGCTTTTTAGGAATAATAATCTACTGATATGGGAAAAGGGACCGAAAGGTCCCTTTTTAATTTAACTATTATACTGCTTTTCCACTTTTGCAATCATTTTTTTTACCATCTGTCCACCTATCATTCCACATTCTTTGGTGGTCATGTTCTTCCAACCTTTGGTACGGATTTTATCAGCTAAACCAAGTTCAGCAGCTGTTTCATATTTAAACCTTTCCATGGTTTGTTCTGCTTCAGGTAGTACATGCCTTTTTTTTCTAGCCAATTAAAATCCCTCCTCAAGTTTTCACTTGCAGTATTATTTTGCTCAAGCACAACTTTTTTTATAATATTTATTTAATAAAATTATAAATTAAGAGCCATAACACCACCTATTGCTCCAACTATAAAGCCAAAAATGAGGTTAATTGGTGCTGTTAAGCTAAGGTCAGGAGCGGACACCGCACTTCCCATAAAAAGTAGAATAACTAAATATATAACTCCTACAAAACCACCTATTATCCAACCTTTTTGTCTTGTCATTTTGGCGCTTACAAATCCCCCGGCAAAAATACTAACTATTATTGTTATAATTACCACTACCCTTATTGTAGCGTCAGAGACAGTAGTTAGACTCATTATTATAGACCAAAGTAAAAGAACTACAACTGATATCATTATGCTGCTAAATAAACCATAGGCAAAGCTTTTGCCACTTGGATGCTGTTTTACACTATATCTTCTTCGCCTTTTCACCATATTTTCACCCCAGTTCTTGTTATGTTTATAGTTATTTTATAGGGGCAAAAAATATGCCTTTTCACACGTATTTCATTTTAAGATGAAAAAAAGGGGCTGTCGATAACAGCCCCTTTTAACTTATTCTACTACTTTTTCAACCGCAAACCTTTGTGCTTTAATTTCTGTTTTGTCGGCAATTTTAATTTTAATCTGATCCTCTTTTACCTCAGTTAAAGTTCCGAATATGCCACCGATTGTAATTACCTTATCGCCTTCTTTTAACTCAGATAGCATGGCTTGCCTAGCTTTTTGTTGCTTTTGCTGTGGACGAATTAAAAAGAAATAAAAAACAACGATAAGTACTATAAACGGCATTAATGCTTGTAAAAATTCCATTTCTTTACCTCCTTATTTTATAACTTTATTTTATCTATTGCACTTTTATAAAAATGCAAAAAGTTACCTTCTAAAATAGCCAAACGCATATCTCGCATTAAGCGTAACAAATAGTAGAGATTATGATATGTAATTAACTTAAATCCTAGTATTTCATTACATTTAATTAAATGTCTTAAGTACGCCCTTGTATAGTTACGGCACACATAACATTTACAACCTTCTTCTATAGGAGTAAAATCCTTAGCATATTTGGCATTTCTCACTACCAACCTACCTGTTGCTGTCATCGCAGTTCCGTTTCTTGCAATCCTTGTCGGAAGCACACAGTCAAACATGTCTATCCCTCGATTTACCCCTTCTAATAGCGCATCAGCAGAGCCAACCCCCATTAAATACCTAGGTTTGCTTTGAGGAATCATAGGAACTGTATGCTCTAAGATTCTGTACATCTCATCTTTGGGCTCTCCCACACTTAGGCCTCCAACTGCAATACCAGGAAAGTCTAAACTTAGGATATCTTCAGCACTTTGTGTCCTTAAATCTTCGTACATGCCCCCTTGGATAATACCAAAAAGAGCCTGATTGTCTGTGTTTTTATGCGCATCTTTACACCTTTTTGCCCAACGAGTTGTTCTTTCTAACGAGTTTTTGGCATATTCGTATGTTGCTGGGTAAGGTATGCATTCATCAAAGGCCATTATTATATCGGCTCCTAAGGCATTTTCTATCTCCATTACCTTCTCTGGGCTAAAAAAGTGTTTTGAACCATCAATGTGAGACCTGAAGGTGACACCCTCTTCTTTAATTTTACGTAAGTCACCTAAACTGAACACCTGAAATCCACCACTATCAGTTAATATCGGACGATCCCAGTTCATAAAATCATGTAGCCCACCAGCTTGTTTTACGATTTCATGACCTGGCCTTAAGTATAAATGATAGGTGTTACTAAGTATAATTTGTGCGTTTAGTTCTTTTAAGTCTCTAGGGTCCATTGTTTTTACTGTCGCTAATGTACCCACTGGCATAAATATTGGTGTCTCTATTGTTCCATGTGGTGTATGTAGAAGTCCTGCTCTTGCCTTAGTGTCTGGACATTCTTTTAGCAATTCATATTTTATTGCCATATTTATTCCTCCGCATTAGTTTCTATTCTCATTTTTTTATTTTAGCTGATAAACATACTGTCGCCAAAAGAAAAGAATCTGTATCTTTCTTTTACTGCCTCCTGGTAAGCTAAGTCAATTTTATCCTTTGTCGCTAAGGCACTTACCAGCATCATAAGAGTGGATTTTGGTAGATGGAAGTTAGTAATAAGTGCATCTATTGCTTTAAACTCATAACCGGGGTAGATGAAAATATCAGTCCACCCACTTGAAGGCTTAATTTCTTGATTAAGACTAGCTGCGGTTTCCAAAGTTCTCACAACCGTAGTGCCAACTGCTATTACTCTGCCACCTTTTTTCTTTGTCTGATTTATTAGTTTTGCAGTCTCTTCGTTTATTGAATAAAACTCAGAGTGCATTTTGTGCTCTAACACATTTTCCACCTGTACCGGCATAAAAGTGCCCAAACCTACATGTAAAGTAACAAAAGCTGTGACTATGCCCTTTTCTTTAATGCGCTCAAACAGCTCATTGGTAAAATGAAGACCCGCTGTAGGTGCTGCTACGGCACCTGGCTTTTGAGCATATACAGTCTGGTATCGATTCTGATCATCAGGCTTTTCTTTTATATAAGGAGGTAACGGTAACTCCCCCGCGCCTTTCAACTTTTCCATAAACTCATCGTAAGGAAAATTAAACTTGATTACCTTTCCGCCAAAATCTGTATCACCTGTAATCTCACCCGTTATATCTTGGGGAAACTTAATTACAGTGTTTTTTTTGAGTTTTTTGCCGGGTTTTGCTAGGCACTCCCAACTATATTCATCAACCTTTCTAACTAACAGCACTTCTACTTTAGCTCCTGTATCTTTGCGTCCAAAAATACGGGCTGGAATAACTTTAGTGTTATTAAAAATAAGAAGATCATTTGGGTTTAAGTAGTCGATTATATCTTTAAACTTTTTATGGGTAATACAGTTTGTTTCTTTATCTTTTTTCAACACCAATAGGCGGGAATCGTCCCGCCTTTGAGATGGTTTTTGAGCTATTAATTCGTCTGGTAAATTAAAATTAAAATCTTCAAGCTTCAATGTTTTATCCTCTTTCTTTTATAATTTATCTTACGTCAATTTGTCTATAATAATATTCCAATATCTCTCGGTAACTATACCCTTCTACTGCCATTTGTCTAGCACCCCATTGGCTCATGCCAACACCATGCCCCCATCCACTACCATCTAAGGTTATATTATGTGGTCTTGTTGGTAATGAAGTTTTCCCATTTTCAGTAAGTACATACACTTCTTTTCCATCAACTACAGACGTTTCAGCTTCTCCTAAAACTGTAAAAGCATCACCTGAAACTTGTTTAATACCTAAAGTAGATTGAATAAAAGTATTAGAGTCCATTTTAACATCAAAAACCCTGCTCCACAAGCGCTGTGAACCACCAGGGGACGTATTGTTATGAAAAGCTCCAAAAATTTGTCCGCTTCTAATCTTAACTTCTTCGCCTTGCTCTGAGGTTAGTAGAAGATAATCAACCCTACCACTATCAAATGTTACTACCTCGATGTCTGCAATGTCAAACGAGGAGTCTAAATGGCCTCTTGAAACTAATTCGTCTTTAAAACCAGCTCTGCCATGTTCATCAACACCTTCAATTACCGTCTCGTAAGCCCAGTCATCCAACATAGATCCAGATCTTACTGAGTATGGGTCTTTTACTCCTCTTAGGTATGTCAATGTTCCTCCCCAAACATTTTCACTATTTTCTGTATGTCCACCACTATGTGAGTGATATACCGCGTCAATCGGGTTTCCATTAAACGTTATAATTTCCCCTTCAGTCTTTTCAATAGCCTCAACAACTCGTGAAGTTTCATGCCTAGAGTTATATCCTCTATAAACCTGACTGTTAACAGTGGTACAGACGTTAAAACCTCTACTTTTGTACTTATTCCAGTTTCTAACAGCGTAAGTTCTAGCGGCAACTGTTTGAGCAGCTAAAGCTTCAATGGGCCAAGAAGGCGACATTTCGTAAGGAACTACGCCTCTTAAGTAAAGCTCCATGTCCAGTTGATTTATCACCTTAAATCCATCATTTTCTTTAAGAACTTCCATAAAGCCTCTGTATCTCGAGCCATCATTAACAGAGATGAATTCATCATCGCTATGTAAGCGCAGCACGGTATTATTGTCAATTTGTTCAAAGTAAGCAATTGTGCGCCCCTTGTTTTCAACCTTTACAACCTGACTTGCTACAGAAAAAGAGCTTGCTCTAAGTGAGGGATTTATATCTGTAACTTCGTTTGCCCTGTGAGAGGGCACAAGAACATGCCATAGACCATTAAAGCCATAAAAAACAGGCACATTTGAATTTGATAATTGATTGTAAATTTCCCTAACCTTTGATATATCTGAATCGCTAAAAACCGTTGATGTTTTATTAACATTTGTTAAAGAAAACTCAAACTCTCCCACACCACTATATAAAGGATGTTCGGCATTATTATAGTTTGCTTTTAATGTATTACTGTTATTGCTATCTAGGTTTACAGTCCTTAAAGCGTTATTGCCAAAAAATAGACCAACCCTTATTTCATCATGAGACGCTTCAGCAAACTGGATCCCAGGCCCTGTATAAAAAAAAGAACTGCATATACTTACTACAACTAAAGTTACTAATAATTTGGTATTAAACATCCTTTTCATTTTTTCTAACCTCTCCTCCTTTGTCTATATAAAATTAATTCGACAAAATGAGAGAAGTTCCTGCTTACCTCAGCAAGCGAAATATTAAATTTAACAAGATAGAAATAATAACCATTGTGGTAATGGGGAAATAAAAAGTTATGTTTTCACCTCTGTGAATAATATCTCCTGGCAAACGACCTAAAGGAGGAAATTTACCCCCAAGTGTAATATATCCTCCTATAATAACCAATATCAAGCCAAATCCAATCAGAAGCTTTCCGGTATTCATGTTGGATTACCTCCTGTTAACGCATATGATTATATCCTTTTTCAGTGATCACTCTACCTCTTGGTGTTCTATTGATCATTCCAATTTGCAATAAGAAGGGCTCAATTACATCCTCGATAGTAGTCGATTCTTCGTTAATAGTAGCGGCTACACTCTCTAGCCCAACTGGCCCACCATCATAGACATCGATCATAGTTTTTAAGACCATTCTGTCTGCATTGTCTAGCCCGTATTCATCAATTTCTAAAAGATTAAGGCCGCTTTTTGAAATTTCCTCATCTATAATACCCTTGCCCTTGATCTGAGCAAAATCTCTTACCCGTTTTAAAATTCGATTAGCAATCCTCGGCGTTCCCCTTGATCTACAAGCAATTTCTTTAGCACCAGCTAATGCGATATCAACCTCTAATATCTCTGCTGTTCTTGTTATAATCTCCACTAAATCCTCTTTCTTATAAAACTCCAATCTTGAGATAATACCAAACCTATCTCTAAGTGGAGAAGATAACGCTCCCGCTCTCGTCGTAGCCCCAACTAAAGTAAATGGTGGGATATCGATACGTACAGACTGAGCACCTGGTCCTTTTCCTAACATTATATCTAAAGAAAAGTCCTCTAGCGCTGGGTATAAAATTTCTTCTACAGTTCTATTGAGTCTATGTATTTCATCTATAAAAAGAACATCAAAAGGCTGTAAACTAGACAAAATAGCTGCTAAATCACCAGCACGCTCTATGGTTGGACCTGAGGTCACTTTAAAGCCTGCCCCCATTTCATTAGCTATAATATTTGCCAATGTTGTTTTACCAAGACCTGGCGGTCCGTATAACAGTACATGATCTAAGGGCTCATTTCTTCTTTTTGCAGCTTCTATGAAAATCCTTAAGTTTTCTTTAGCTTTATTCTGACCGATATATTGATCAAAACCCTGGGGTCGTAGGCTGAGCTCTTTTGTATCTTCCTGCTGTTTATTAGCTGAAACTATTCTCCCCTCCATTACATTTCACTCCCCTTAGCGACCTCTTTTAAAACGGCTTTAATAACCATTGAAACATCACTGGCTCCTTCTGAAATAGCTTTTCGGACTTCCTTTTCAATTTCTCCCTTTTTATACCCCAAGCTCATTAAACCATTCAACGCTTGGTTATATAGGTTAGGGTCAGTCTCTGCCTTCTCTGGCGTACTTACAGGTATATAGTTGTTTATAGACTCCTTCAGTTTATCTTTTAAATCAATAACTATTCGCTGAGCAGTTTTCTTGCCTATACCACTTACCTGTGTAAAAGGTTTATAGTCATTATCCTTGAGCGCAGAAACTATTTCAATAAATGTTAGTTGATTAACAATAGCTAAGGCACCTTTTGGCCCCACTCCAGACACTGATAGTGCCTGGTTAAATATCTCTAAATCGTCTTTGCTAGTAAAACCATACAAGGTTGTGCTGTCTTCTTTAACAATATGTTCAGTATGTAGAAAAATTTCTTGACCTATTGTAGCTGCCACCTTGATGCTGGGGACATAAACCTTATAACCTAAATTTCCACAGTCAATAACCAAGTTATCTTCATTTATAGCATGAACCTCTCCTCGAATAAATGCTATCAACGACTCCATCCTCCTTTTTGAGCAACTACATTCATAGCTGAAAAATTATTATGACATATAGCTATAGCAAGACCGTCAGCTGCATCATCAGGTCTTGGAATTTTTTCTAAGTTTAAAAGCGTCTTAACCATTGTTTGTACTTGTGGCTTTGTCGCCCTTCCATAGCCTACGACACCTTGTTTAATCTGTAGTGGAGTATATTCATGAAGTTTAACACCTTTCTTTAATATAACCATTAAAATAACTCCTCTAGCCTGTGCGACAGTTATTGCAGTTTTAACATTTTTATTAAAAAAAAGCTCTTCTACAGCTACTACGTCGGGCTTATACATATCTATTAACTTTTCTAAAGAATTTGCTAAACTTAACAGTCTTTGCGGCTCTTCTAAGTCTTTACTAGTTTCTATAGTTCCATAATCTATGGCCTTTAGCTTGTGGTTTTCCTTCTTTACTATTCCGTAGCCTAAAATTGCAATACCAGGGTCTAAACCTAGGATAATCATATCTTTTCCCCCTCTCCATTAACATTTTACCCTAATAATGCAAAACACGCAAAAAGCTGCTGACTTGAATAGCCAGCAGCTTTTTAAAACATTAAGAAGCATAATTCTCTAAAATATCTATTAAATCACCCAATGATTCTATTCTTCCCTCATCTTCTAACATTCCAATTGCATCTGCTCTAATTTCTAGATCTAAAAATTGAATCAAAGGCTGGCTATGAACTGGCTTGTCTTTAAATAAAGTTAACTTTCCTCTGAAAACCCCTATATATAGTTCATAGCTATTATCTAGCGGGATTCCCTCCTGAAATTTTTGTAACTGCTCTTGATCACCTACAAAATTAACGATATTTTCAAGCCTTTCAGTTTCATTACCTATCTTTGGATGGCCTTTATAAAATACCAAGCTTGTACCTTCTATTTTTGCGTATTTGTACTCTAAACAATTTGAGCAAAATTCTTCTTCACTCTGTTTAAGTATCAAAATTTCCTGATTAGTTACTTGCTTAGGTTCTAAATTAGGATATTGTTCCTTAATCTCTTCATTAAAATCTCTAATGGTTTCACCTGAGAACCTTCCTTCAAAGTATTTAGCTTTTTTTGGGTCGTTAACTTCGCCACACACTTCGCACTTATAAATAACCTTTACCACTAAGTCATCTTTAAAGGTTGGAGGCTCATCTTCGTTAGTTGGTATGCTAACATTTTCTTGCTCAATATCAGGTGCAGATGCTGGGAGCAAGTACAAAAATGAAGCTATTAAAACAATAAGCAAAGCAACCAATATAACTATAACAGCGTAAAATTTCACTAATCTTCCTTTATAAATCATAAAAATCACCCCACAGGTATTATTTACCATGGGGTGACAGATATACATATAACTTTATTCGACATTTGTGTAGATATTTTGCACATCATTATGATCATCTAGAACCTCTTCTAATTTCTCCATCTTTTCTAAGTCAGATTCACTTAGACTCACGGTGTTTTCCGGGACCATAGAAACCTCTTCAACTTCTAATTTATAATCATTATCTTCTAAAGCTTTTTTTACCGTCTCGAACTCTTCCGGCTCGCAGGTTATTTGGAAAATCTCGTCAGTTGATTTTACATCTTCAGCTCCTGCTTCTAAGGCAACAAGAAGTAGTTCATCTTCCTCAACTTCATCGTTTTTTTCAACAACAAACAAGCCTTTTCTATGAAACATCCAAGAAACACAGCCTGACTCACCTAAATTACCATTATTTTTAGAAAATATATGCCTTATTTCACCAGCTGTTCTATTCCTGTTATCTGTTAAAATATCTAACATTACAGCAGCCCCACCAGGACCATATCCTTCATATACAATTTCCTCAAAGTTTTTGCCGTCTAAGTCTCCTGTTCCTCTTTTAATCGCACGTTCGATGTTATCATTAGGCATATTATTTGATTTAGCTTTTTGGATTGCTAGTCTTAATTTAAAGTTGGTGTCAGCATCAGTACCTCCCTGTTGCACAGCCACCATTATTTCTTTGGATATTTTAGTGAAAATTTTTCCTCTCTGCGCATCTTGTCGTGACTTTTTATGCTTTATATTAGCCCATTTTGAATGTCCAGCCATCTTTATTGCATCCCCTTTCAGTTGCTAAAAATGTACTATGTTATTTTATCATACGAAAGAAGGCTTGACAAAGGAGGTTAAAACTTTAGCGGACCGATATCTTTATATTGAGCAAAAGTTTGTCTTTTATGCTCAGTGGCTTTATACTTACTAATAATCTTCTCCCTTACTTTTGGATCAACTTCTTTACCGTCTAAAAAGTCATCAACATCACTGTATCGAATTCCTAGCTCTTGCTCATCGGTTTGTCCTTCCCATAAGCCTGCAGATGGGGGTTTGTTAATTATCTCTTGAGGTATATTAAGCTCTCGAGCCATATCAAAAACTTGATGTACTTTAAGGTCAGATATGGGGTTTACATCTGATCCACCATCCCCATATTTTGTAAAATAACCCAACACTATCTCAGCTCTGTTTCCGGTTCCTAAAACTAAATAATTTTTTTGTTGTGCTATAGCATAAAGAGTTGTCATTCTTAGTCTTGGTTTAATAT
Organism: Proteinivorax hydrogeniformans; assembly: GCF_040515995.1. Lineage (GTDB taxonomy): Bacteria > Bacillota > Proteinivoracia > Proteinivoracales > Proteinivoracaceae > Proteinivorax > Proteinivorax hydrogeniformans. The sequence goes on from NZ_CP159485.1 coordinate 2,078,388, forward strand.
TACTTTTAGCCTGGTCATTTAATGGCTCTTTTACCGATTCTAAAATAGTATCATAAGATTTAGACAAATCAACAACTTCATACTCCACTTCCAAGGCTTCACAAAGTTTCTTTCCGTGTTCAACATCTTCTTTTAAGGAATAGCAAGGCATGATTACGCCATAAACGTTATTAGGAAAAGCTCTTTTAGCCAAAGCCGCAACTACAGCGCTATCTTTCCCGCCGCTAATCCCCAATATTAGACCATCGGATTTAGCTTGTTTGACATATTTTTGTAAAAACTTTACTCTGCTATCTATTTCCAGGTTATGACTCATTAAAATCCTCCTCTGTTAATACTTTAATGTTATTCTTTTTGAACAAAGCCGCAGTCACGCCGTCTCCATTTTTTAGCCTGCCACAAAACTGACCATCGTAGATCTTTCCACTACCACAGGATGGGCTTTTGGCTTTTAATACAGAAACTTTTACGTTGTTTTCTTTTGCTAACTGATAAGCCTTTTGGGCACCTTCTAAAAAATTTTTTGTAACATCATTTCCAAGTTTATTAACTACAGAGCCTTCACCCTTTAGTATATCTTGACCATCACCTTGTTGCAACTCTGAAGGAGGTCGTGGGGTTGGTAAGCCTCCTAAAACTTCAGGGCAAGCTAAAATAACTATTTTATCTCGACAAAACTCCGTTACTGCTTTATTGTAATTGTTTGATCCATTGTATTTACATGACAAACCTAGTAAACAACTACTAACTAACACTTTGGCCATCGCTTTGTTCTTCCTTTTTAACTTTTTCTTTTACTTCGTTCCATCTTTCTCGTGCCTTTTTCTCAATCGATTGATGCAAAGATCTTTCTTTATGTTCTGTAACTTTTGAGAACCAACGAATCGCATCGTGATTTTTCCCTGTTCTGGCAGAAAGCTCACCGATTAAATATATAATGTAAACCTCAGGCTGTTCATATCCGCTGAGCTTACCATTTTCATAAGCCTGTTTATAATACTTTTTAGCTGTTCTTAAAAATTTATACTCCTGGGCTCCGTCATTTTTATATCTGAAAAACCAAGCTAACCTTAAAGATAGACCAGCTAAAACAAGGTCATGCTCTTCTATAGTTTGCGCAGAAATGAAAGCTAGCTTATATGCCTCTATGGCCGGTCCAATACATCGCGCCATTGAATATTTATGACGTTTATACCATTTAGAAGCTAACGGTTTAAAAGCTTGCTTTTGTTCATCCTTAAGTTTGGTAGAAAAGTTCTTCGTAAAAGAAAATCCGCAGTTAGGGCATACAAAGACCTCATAAAAAAAAGGATTTTCCCCTTTATAATATGTACAAAAATCACTATCTTGATTTTGTTTGACGACCTTACTGGTCTTAACTTTTAAGCTTTCAAAACTACTTTCGCAATATAAGCAATCGACACTTACATTATACAAAGGTGTCCCCATTAAAATCCCTCCTAGTTTATATAAGTACTACTTCTATAATTTTCTATATTTTTCCTGCTCAAAAATAGTTACATTTTAAAGTCAGATGCAGGCTTTAGTAGGAGCAGATGGAGACTAAGGTCCGCACTCAGAGATTAACAAGTCAGATTCTTTAAGAGAACTAGCTTTGTGTTTATAAAGAGTTGCTTATTAACAAAAAAAAGCACCTAACCAAATAATATGGTTAGGTGCTTTTGCGTACCCAGCGACGTCCTACTCTTCCAGGGGGTAAACCCCAAGTACCATCGGCGCTGAAGAGCTTAACTGCGGTGTTCGAGATGGGAACCGGTGGATCCTCTTCGCTTTTGTCACTGGATAAATTACCATAAGGAATAAAACTAAGTCATTATCTAAACTAAGTTGGTCAAGTCCTCGACTTATTAGTACCGGTCAGCTAAAGGTATTACTACCTGTACACCTCCGGCCTATCTACCAGATAGTCTATCTGGAGTCTTACTTGGACAAGCCAATGGGAAGTCTTATCTTGAGGGTGGCTTCGCGCTTAGATGCTTTCAGCGCTTATCCGTGCCGAACTTAGCTACCCAGCACTGCCACTGGCGTGACAACTGGTACACTAGAGGTTCGTCCATCCCGGTCCTCTCGTACTAAGGACAGATCCTCTCAAACTTCCTGCGCCCGCGACAGATAGGGACCGAACTGTCTCACGACGTTCTGAACCCAGCTCGCGTACCGCTTTAATGGGCGAACAGCCCAACCCTTGGGACCTACTACAGCCCCAGGATGCGATGAGCCGACATCGAGGTGCCAAACCTCCCCGTCGATGTGAACTCTTGGGGGAGATAAGCCTGTTATCCCCGGGGTAGCTTTTATCCGTTGAGCGACGGCCCTTCCACTCGGTACCGCCGGGTCACTAAGCCCGACTTTCGTCCCTGCTCGACTTGTAGGTCTCGCAGTCAAGCCTCCTTATGCCTTTGCACTCTACGAATGATTTCCAACCATTCTGAGGAGACCTTGGGGCGCCTCCGTTACTCTTTGGGAGGCGACCGCCCCAGTCAAACTGCCCACCTGACACTGTCCTAAAACCGGATTACGGTTTCTAGTTAGAATTCCAACATTCACAGGGTGGTATCCCACTTTAGGCTCCTAGAAGACTAGCGTCCTCTATTCTCAGCCTCCCACCTATGCTGTACAGTCAATGCCAAAATCCAATATCAGGCTACAGTAAAGCTCCACGGGGTCTTTCCGTCTTGTCGCGGGTAACCTGCATCTTCACAGGTACTACAATTTCACCGGGTCCTTCGTTGAGACAGCGCCCAAGTCGTTGCGCCTTTCGTGCGGGTCGGAACTTACCCGACAAGGAATTTCGCTACCTTAGGACCGTTATAGTTACGGCCGCCGTTTACTGGGGCTTCGGTTCAGAGCTTCGCTTGCGCTAACACGTTCCCTTAACCTTCCAGCACCGGGCAGGCGTCAGCCCCTATACTTCATCTTTCGATTTAGCAGAGACCTGTGTTTTTGATAAACAGTCGCTTGGGCCTATTCACTGCGGCCTCCTCTCGCTCAGTACGGATGTACTTCACAATATCGAGGCACCCCTTCTCCCGAAGTTACGGGGTCATTTTGCCGAGTTCCTTAACGAAGGTTCTCCCGAGCGCCTTAGGATTCTCTCCTCACCTACCTGTGTCGGTTTACGGTACGGGCACCGCGCTTCTTGTTAGAGGCTTTTCTTGGCAGTGTAGGATCAGTTAGTTCCCCCAAATTGGGTTCTCTTAACCTCTCAGAATAGATAGAGGCGGATTTGCCTACCTCTAATCCCTACTGGCTTGAACGCACTAATCCATCAGTGCGATAACCTACCTTACTGCGTCACCCCATCACTCAAACAAAGCTTGGTGGCACTGGAATATCTACCAGTTGTCCATCGCCTACGCCTTTCGGCCTCGGCTTAGGTCCCGGCTTACCCTGAGCGGACGAACCTTCCTCAGGAAACCTTAGGTTTTCGGCGGAGATGATTCTCACATCTCTTTTCGTTACTTATATCAGCATTCTCACTTCTAAGCGCTCCACTGCTCCTTACGGTACAGCTTCGCCGCACTTAGAACGCTCCCCTACCAGTATTACTACTCCATTGCTTCGGTGGTAAGCTTTAGCCCCGGACATTTTCGGCGCAGGATCACTTGACCAGTGAGCTATTACGCACTCTTTAAATGGTGGCTGCTTCTAAGCCAACATCCTGGTTGTCTAAGCAATCCCACATCCTTTTCCACTTAGCTTACACTTTGGGACCTTAACAGATGGTCTGGGCTGTTTCCCTCTCGACTATGGACCTTATCACCCATAGTCTGACTCCCAAGGTCAAAATATATGGCATTCGGAGTTTGACTGAGTTCGGTAACCTGGGTTAGGCCCCTAGCTCAATCAGTGCTCTACCTCCACTATTCATCCTTGAGGCTAGCCCTAAAGCTATTTCGGGGAGAACCAGCTATCTCCGAGTTCGTTTGGCATTTCACCGCTACCCACAGCTCATCCCCTAATTTTTCAACATTAGTGGGTTCGGGCCTCCATTTTGTGTTACCAAAACTTCACCCTGGCCATGGGTAGGTCACTCGGGTTCGGGTCTACACATACAAACTAGTCGCCCTATTAAGACTCGCTTTCGCTACGGCTCCATGGCTTTACCATTTAACCTCGCTTGCAAATGTAACTCGCTGATCCATTATACAAAAGGTACGCCATCACCCGCTTATGGGGCTCTGACTGTTTGTAGGCACACGGTTTCAGGTTCTATTTCATCCCCCGCCTGGGGTACTTTTCACCTTTCCCTCACGGTACTTGTTCACTATCGGTCGCTGGGTAGTATTTAGCCTTTGGAGGTGGTCCTCCTAGATTCTTACGGGGTTTCTCGTGTCCCGCAATACTCGGGTGGCTACTTGGATAGAGTAAAGCTTTTCGGCTACAGGACTTTCACCTTGTGTCGTTTGGGTTCCCAACCAATTCGCCTAAACTTTAATTTTGTAACTATCCCAAGTGACTGTATCCACTTGTAAAGTAACTCCCTCAACCCACTTTTAGCAACGCATACAGGCTTACACTAAAAGTGTTTAGGCTCTTCCCCTTTCGCTCGCCACTACTTAGGGAATCGAGTTTTCTTTCTCTTCCTCGGGGTACTTAGATGTTTCAGTTCCCCCGGTTGTCTCCTACCACCCTACTTATTCAGGTGGTGGTACCACAGTATTAACTGTGGTGGGTTGCCCCATTCGGAAATCCGCGACTTAAAGCTTGCTTGCAGCTAATCGCGGCTTTTCGCAGCTCGCTACGTCCTTCTTCGACTCCCAGCGCCAAGGCATCCGCCGTGCGCCCTTTGTAACTTGACCTCGTTTTTCTCGTTTAAACATAATGAAATTGTATCTACCACGCTTTTTTATATCTCGGGTTGATACTTCTTAGTTTTATCCTTATGGGTAATTTCAAAGATCGGTTGAAAGACTAGGTCTTTCAAAATTAAACAGCTATGCTACTAACCTTGAGGTTAAAGCTCCTTAGAAAGGAGGTGATCCAGCCGCACCTTCCGATACGGCTACCTTGTTACGACTTCACCCCAATCATTCGCCCCACCTTCGACGGTTGCCTCCTAAAAGGTTGGCTCACCGGCTTCGGGTGTTGCAAACTTTCGTGGTGTGACGGGCGGTGTGTACAAGGCCCGGGAACGCATTCACCGCGATATGCTGACTCGCGATTACTAGCAACTCCGACTTCATGCAGGCGAGTTGCAGCCTGCAATCCGAACTGAGACCTGATTTAAAGGATTTGCTCCAGATCGCTCCTTCGCTTCCCGTTGTTCAGGCCATTGTAGCACGTGTGTAGCCCAGGACATAAGGGGCATGATGATTTGACGTCATCCCCACCTTCCCCCGGTTTATCACCGGCAGTCTCCTTAGAGTGCCCAGCTTAACCTGCTGGCAACTAAGAATAAGGGTTGCGCTCGTTACGGGACTTAACCCAACATCTCACGACACGAGCTGACGACAACCATGCACCACCTGTCTCTCTGCCTCAAAAGAGGACGACTTTATCTCTAAAGCCTTCAGAGGATGTCAAGCCCTGGTAAGGTTCTTCGCGTTGCGTCGAATTAAACCACATGCTCCGCTGCTTGTGCGGGCCCCCGTCAATTCCTTTGAGTTTCAACCTTGCGGTCGTACTCCCCAGGCGGGGCACTTAGTGCGTTAACTGCGGCACAGAGGGTATCTAAACCCCCTACACCTAGTGCCCAGCGTTTACGGCGTGGACTACCAGGGTATCTAATCCTGTTCGCTCCCCACGCTTTCGCATCTCAGTGTCAGGTACAGTCCAGAAAGTCGCCTTCGCCACTGGTGTTCCTCCTAATATCTACGCATTTCACCGCTACACTAGGAATTCCACTTTCCTCTCCTGTCCTCAAGTTTGACAGTTTCAAATGCAATACGGGGTTAAGCCCCGCAGTTTAACATCTGACTTATCAAACCACCTACATGCTCTTTACGCCCAGTAATTCCGGACAACGCTCGCCCCCTACGTATTACCGCGGCTGCTGGCACGTAGTTAGCCGGGGCTTCCTCTTGAGGTACTGTCATTTTATTCATCCCTCATAACAGAAGTTTACGATCCGAAAACCTTCATCCTTCACGCGGCATTGCTGCGTCAGGGTTGCCCCCATTGCGCAATATCCCCCACTGCTGCCTCCCGTAGGAGTCTGGGCCGTGTCTCAGTCCCAGTGTGGCTGATCGTCCTCTCAGACCAGCTATCCATCGTTGCCTTGGTAGGCCGTTACCCTACCAACTAGCTAATGAAGCGCGGGCCCATCCTTTAGCGATAAATCTTTCTTCTTTTAATCAGGTGATTAAAAGAAGGTATCCGGTATTAACATCAGTTTCCCGATGGTATCCCGATCTAAAGGGCAGGTTGCCCACGTGTTACGCACCCGTCCGCCACTAGGTCCATTAAGAGCAAGCTCTCAATTTCCCTCGTTCGACTTGCATGTGTGAGGCATGCCGCCAGCGTTCGTCCTGAGCCAGGATCAAACTCTCCATAAATAGTTTATGAAAAGCTAAAATTTAGCTCAACTTACTTAAATAATAAAAAAGAAATTAACTTTAAACCTTACTGGCTTTTGCATTAGCTGTTCAATTTTCAAAGACCTAATTTGTTTGCCGCCGTGTTTCAGCGACAAGTAATACTATACCATTTATTCGTTTTTGTGTCAACAACTTTTTTATTTTTTTTAAAAGCTGTTGAATATTTTTGCCGCCGCTTGTTTCAGCGACAGTTATATACTTTACCATCATTTTTACCAAAGGTCAAGGATTTATGCGTGGAAAATAATGGGGACCGTTTTGGTGGTCAGCGGATAGCAGGTAGCGGATAGGAAAACCTAAAACCAGTTGGATGGTTGGATAGTTAGATAGGAAAACCTTGTAATGAGACCCCAATGGCTGTAGGGGAGCAGTGTCTGCTCCCGAACATTATGTCCCACGTATCTCAGTGGGACTGTTCTTCCTTACATATATGGTAACAAATAAAAGACCCAAATGATAAAAACCTAGGGACAATGGGGACTGGTATGCTGTCCCATCGTTTCCCAATGGGACTGTCGTACCTGTCCCCTCTGTCCCGAGATGGCATGACCTAGATGGAACAACCCTAAATGGCGTAGGGGAGCAGTGTCTGCTCCCGAACATTATGTCCCACGTATCTCTGTGGGACGGTTACTGCTTACATATATGGTAGCAAATCAAAAGAGTTACTCTATCATTGGCAATGGTATATCAAAATCTTGATTTCCTAAAGGTAGGTTTATCACCGTATCTGGTACATCTCCAAAATATGTAGCTGTTACAATAGGTGTGTATGTCTCAACTTTAACTGTCGATGATACAAATGGAATTACAATCTGGACATCCGCTTCTATTCCTATTCCCACTTCGTGGGATACTATATTTATACCTGTAGGATGAAACTTCTGCTCAATGCCTGCGTTTACTGTACCTATGGGCACTAGATTAACTGGTATCCTAGGACCATAATCCGCTAAGATTTCACTGCCTAAAGCTTGACCTAAAGGTATCCTTATAGTCTCAGATTTAATGCTTTTTAAAGCTTCCTGAACGTTCATAGTAGTTAGCGTCTGAATTCTAGCTATTTCCATATTGTTTACTTCTGCCATAGCTATGTTACCGCTATAGTCCTTTTGTATATATATTAAATGTTCATACCTACTCTCTTTAGCTATATGTACGTCAATGGCACTGTTGATGGCCTCTGTAGCAATAACTCTTGCCCTTGCCTCTGCTATAGCAATAATTGTCGGCCTTAGACTAGATTCAATAAATACGAAGGTAGAAACAAGTATATAACAAATAAAAAGCACTAATATGCCTATTACAAATTTTCTTTGTAATAAATTAGGAAGCAAAGGTCGTCTTTTACCAAACCTTTTTCTTCTCAACATTATAATCCCCCTTAAACTATACTACAATAATATATTCTTTTATCAAAAAATATAACACTAAGTTTTATATGAGGATATTCTTGCCTCTAAACTCATCAGCGTTTAGTATATTTTATTTATATTGAGATATATTATTTAATATCGCCTACCATAATCTAATGTAAAGGAGATGGAAACTTCAATGAAAAAAGTCTTTATATCGTTGGTAGTGTTGTTTATGCTATTAACGCAAACTGCAAGCACTTTATCAGTTATGGTAGATCAGGAAAAAACTTTGATTGTTTCAGGAAAGCAAAACATGATTAGATATGAAGTATATCAGGGAGCAATTGATGAACACTATGTTCTAAGATTGTATAAAGATGCTCAAAAAGGTTATACACCACAAATTCGAGACATAGTCGTCGATTTGGAAGTAGAAAATGGCAACCTTTTATCTGTTGCCCCTGCCGGTAAACTAGACCAAAACATATCACAAAATAAGTTTTACTCTAGTAGAGGGCTAAACTCACAGCTAAAAGATGAGGGATTGTTTTTAGTTTTTAAAACAGTACCCGCTGAGAATAGTGGAACGGTTAATATCACTTTTTCCACTACAGAGTACACTCAGCTTTCAAGATCTTCAGAAACAAAGGTAAGTGATAACATATCTTTCGAAATTACAAATTAACTTTTTGCATATTAAAAGCCCAGCTTTCACTAAAGAAAGCTGGGCTTTTATCTTACTTAAATACAATGTATTTAAATCTTCTTTTGCCAACCTGTACTAAAACCTTATCATTTGGTTTTTTCATTTTTTCATCGTTATATTGCTCTTGATTTATTTTCACTGCGCTTTGTTTAACCATTCTTCTACCTTCAGAGGTGCTTTGGACTAACCCTGCGTCAGCTAAAACTTTAGGTAGCCAAATAGTTCCCTCTTCATCTGCACTTACATCAATTTCTATTTCTTCTATATCAGTAGGTATCCTTCTTTTTTGGAATACTTTCTGAAACTCTTGTTCCGCCATATCGGCTTGCTCTTGTCCATGATATATAGAAACTATTTCCCTACCTAGACGCATCTTAAAATCTCTTGGATTTGTATTTCCTTCTTCCAGTCGGTTTTTAATATCGTTAATTTCCTTTAAAGGAACATCTGTACACAGCTCGTAATATTTTACTATTAAGCTATCAGGTATAGACATTACTTTACCGTACATGTCCTTAGGTTCGTCTGTTATACCAATGTAGTTATTTAAGCTTTTGCTCATTTTTTGTTTGCCATCAAGTCCTTCTAGGATTGGAAGGGTAATAACTACTTGAGGGTTTTGTCCTGCTTCTCTTTGTAGATCTCTAGCAACTAAGAAATTGAACTTTTGGTCGCTTCCTCCCACCTCAATATCAGATTCTAAATGAACAGAATCTTGAGCTTGAGCTAGTGGGTATAAAAATTCGTGAATACTGATTGGGGTACCAGATTTATATCGTTTTTCAAAGTCATCCCTTTCAATCATCCGAGCCACTGTGTATTTAGAACTAAGTCTTATAACATCATCAAATCGCATTTCACCTAACCAGCTGCTGTTATATACAACCTCTGTTTTAGATTTGTCTAATACTTTGAAGACTTGTTCTTGATATGTTTTGGCATTTTCTAGTATTTGCTCACGAGTTAACATCTTTCTTGTTTCTGATTTACCGCTTGGGTCCCCTATAGCAGCTGTAAAATCACCGATTACAAATACTATTTTATGACCTAACTTTTGTAAATCTCTAAGCTTTCGCATCGGAACCATATGCCCTATATGTAAATCTGCGGCAGTAGGATCTGCGCCGTATTTTACTATAAGCGGTCTATCCAGCTCAAGTCTTTCCTCAAGCAACTTCTCTGAAATTATTTCATCGGTGCCACGCCGTAAAATTTCCATCTTTTTTTCTAATTTCACCTTAAAAACCTCCTAACAATACCTCTATGTATAATATGTTATATTATCATTTTAGCCAACTTAAAGCAAACTCAACCTAATGATAGTGTCAAGACACTGTAGGTTAAAAAAAGGAACCTCATTTCCACAATACATATAACATTTAACAAGACCGTGGCGGCCTTGACATCCACCCCGCCTGTGGTTCTTGTTTAAAAACCGATGGGCGGCTCCGAGGACATTACATTTTTTTCCACCCCATCGGTATAGGACATTATACCACAGGCGGGCCCCCGTCTGCCAAGGCTTCCCTGCGGCGCCACTACTGTAACCTCCGGGCTCACCAAGAACATTTTAGTTTAAATGCTAATTTTATTATTAAGGCCTCTTAGCGCTACTCTTGTTAAGTTTACTCCATATTCCATTACTGGAACATTACTAAAACTTTCTTTGCCAATCTTTTTTCTCGTTTTTAAATCTTTTAACTGTTTCCTAACTTCAGTTGTCAATTCAATTACTTTATTGTCTTTTTGCTTATAAGTTTCTAGGTAGTGGTCTTTAACTTGCTCTTTGTTTGCCTCCACAGCTCGCATAGATGCCATTTTTTTTGCCCCATTTAGACTCCAAGCCATAGGGCGACTGCTCAAACGGGATGATAAAACATGGCTCACATGCCCTTCGGCACTGCACCCTATCTCTGGATTTTCAATTGATGCCTTTATACCATCCCAAGTGTTCTTAATATAGGTTATAGTTTTTTGTATTCTCTTTTTCCTTGGTTTGCTATCTGCCTTTGCAAGTGCTTCTTTTAAGTTTTCTAAGACAGCCTCTCTATCTAGCTTCTTTATGTTTTTATAAATCTTTGTCTTTAAGTTTGGAGCATGAGCTGTAGCCATTATGATGTATTTAGATAAATGAAACTTATCTAAGATAAACGTGGAGCTAGGAATGTATTCCAGCCCTGAGCGTATCCATTTTGCTCCATCGCCTAGTATATAAATATCATTGATACAATTAACATCGTATTGGGAATATATGAAATCGCAGACTCTAAACCAAAAGTCTTCCGGCTTTTCATCAATAGAGGTAAAATACTTAGGATTTATTAGCATACGCCTACCATTAACTTCTTTTACGCCTTCATGAACATAGATTAGTCTAGCTTGTGCTCCCCTTTTAGAGCGTACTGATAAATGGTCTTCATCGGCTTCTATATAAAGTGTGGGAACTTCTTTTTTATCACAAGGGATCTCATAATCTTTTGCCTTAAAGTCTCTTACTGTATTAGCAGCTGTTTGTTTGCTTAACTTTAACTCTGAGTTATATCGGCTTAGTTCCTGTGTTGCTTTTTCGTACGAAAGCTTTGTAGTAGCTTCAAGCAACTCGGATTTTAAAGTAGGTTCTATTCTCATATGTGCTGTTATGCCAGCATTTTCATCTGCTAAATAGGAATATTTCTTAGTCTCTTTGTTTTTAAAGTATGTTCGTTTATAGGTCATTTCACCAAAAGGGGTGAGTATACTTTTATAGTCGCCTTTTCTTTCTATGACCCAGTCCTTTCGTTCTTTTTTATCTTTAACTATTTGTTGATCCATTGCTTCAATTACTTCTTGCATTATCCCTACACCAAGACCATCTAGTTCCTTTTTTAATTCTTTAGTAAAAGTATTGTAGTCAATACCTCCCTTCAAGAGTTTCTAAAACTTTTTCAGTTACATGAAGGATTTTTTCTTCTACTACGCGAATTATTTCCATGAGGAACCTCACTCCTTTGTTTAGGATTATTCTCGTGTGGAGAATTTTGAGGTTCCTCTTCTTTTTTTAAAAGTATTTTTCCTGCTTAAATCCTACAATAATTTTACACTAACCAAACTCAACCTAATAAAAAGAGGTATTTAAAGTAGATTAGCTGCATTATTAACTTTTACCTGTAAATGTGCTATAATCTTTATTAAGATTTTTAATAAATCTTAGTTTAAAGTGCCCAATAGATGAAGGGAGAGATTAATTTGCGGGGAAACAAGGGGAATAATAAATCGCATCGTGCAAATACCGATAATCAAAAGCAAAAAAATAAATCTGATTCCAAGTTCAAACCATTTATGAGAGGTACCCTTAAAGTTTTAAAAGTGTGCTTAATCATAGGTATTCTTGGAGGTTTCTTAGGAGCAGGAGTCGCTTTTGGGATGGTTGTGGCTTCAATTCATGACGTTCCTGACATGGATAGAGACAGACTTGAGGTAATGGCTATTCCCTCAACGTTTTATGACACAAATAACAATCAATTTTTCGAAACAAGTCGAGATGTTAGTAGGGTAGCTTTAAGCTACGATGAAGTTCCACAAGACTTAAAAAATGCCTTTTTAGCGGCAGAAGACCAAAACTTCTATAGCCATCCTGGTTTTGACATAACAGGCCTTGGTCGAGCTGCTGTTAATCACTTAACAGGTCAACCTATGGCTGGTGGTGGAAGTACTATAACCCAACAGTTAACTAAGCAAGTTGTGTTAAGAGATAGCTCCACAAACCTAAGAAGAAAAATCCAAGAGCTGTACTTAGCGTTACAAGCTGAAAAATTCTACACAAAGGAAGAGATTTTTGAGTTTTATATGAATGGGGCAGTTCATTATCGGGGAAATACCCAAGGAGTTGGTGCAGCTGCCAATGATATTTTTGGTAAAACTGTAGACGAGCTCACTTTAGGGGAGATAGCTATAATTGCTGGTGCGCCTAACCTTCCTTACAGGTACACTCCTACAGAAGATAATAAAGAGGGAGCTCTACAACGTAGAAACCATGTGCTTAGAAGGATGTACAGAAGCGGATTTATAACTGCAGAAGAACGGGACGAAGCTATGGCAGAGGAAATAAAGTTAGCTTCGTCAAGTAATGACGAAAGTGATTACAGTAATGTTAAGTATCCGGGTTTTGTAACCTATATTAGAGATATTGAAGGCATTAGAATTTTACAAGAAGTTTATGGCTGGGACTCTACTCAGGCAGAAAATGAGATGTTCAATGGTGGTTTTAAGATTTACACCACCTTAGATCCTAAAATGCAAGAAAAAATCGAAAACATTATGAATAACAGTAACGAATATCTTGCACCTGTTAAAGATAAAGATGATAACTTAGTACACCCTCAAGGCAGTGCTACTATGATTAACCACAATACAGGGGAGCTTGTCGCCCTTTTCCCTGGTAGAAATCACACCGTAGGTGATAGTGTAAGGCCTGCGCAAAGCTCTAGACAACCAGGTTCGGCAATCAAGCCTATATTAAGTTTCGCACCAGGATTTGAAAATAAAACCTTAACTCCTGGCACTGTTTTAGATGATGCGCCTATTGATTTTGGTGGTTATACTCCTGAAAACTGGGACCGTAGATTTAGAGGTTTAATTACTTCACGGGAAGCTCTTAGCGCCTCAAGAAATGTCCCAGCAGTTAGTGCCTTTTGGATGAATACTAGGGGAAATATGGCTTTTGCTGAAGAGCTAGGCTTAGATTATTCCACTTCTCCTGAAGCGGTCCTTGCCTTGGGTACCCGTGAAACAACAGCAATCCAACTAACCCAAGCTTACGGCGCTTTTGCCAATGAAGGAATGTTAAATGAAACTTTTGCCATCAAGAAAATTGAAGACCGGAATGGAAGAGTTGTATACGAACATAACCGTCAAAGTAAAGAAGTTATGTCTGAACAAACTGCATACCTAGTTACTGACAGTTTGCGAGATGCTATAACACCAGGCCTTGGTACCGCAGGTTCAGTTAGAAATATATTCACCAACAATGCTGCTGCCAAAACCGGTACATCTAGTATGTCTGACGGATGGCTTGTTGGTTATACTCCTCACTATACATTAGGTGTATGGATGGGGTGGGATCGTAATGAAGGTAGTATCGGCAGTTCTAATGTTGTGGGTACATGGGCACGTATCATGCGAGATACTCATTCTAACTTGCCTAACACATCCTTTAATAGGCCATCGGGACTAGTGTCTATACCGATTAGCACAAAGTCTGGTAAGTTGCCAAGCGACCTAACACCATCAGAGTTTATAAGATCGCATCTATTTCTAAGTGGGACTGAGCCTACCGAAGAGTGTGATGCTTTTGTGGAAGTAGAGGTTTGTAAAGTTTCTGGTCTATTAGCTACTGATAGCTGTCCTCCCCATCACAGAGAAACTAAAGTAATGCTACAACCTAGAGACTATTTAGAAACAGATAGCAGGTGGGAACTAGGGCGTGCTGGAAGAGTGCCTGAAGATATTAGCTTAATGGCTCCTGAAGATGAGTGTGACATGCATGATTCTGACGCACAGCCTCCTTCTAATTTAGGTTACCAAATTCATGGTGATGGCATAGAAATTAGCTGGTCATCAGGTGATAGTGGTGATAGATTTAACATTTATCGTTCCAGTAGCGAAGATTCTGAGTTTACTAAGCTTAATACTTCTCCCATAAGAGAAACTCACTTCTTAGACACTAATGTTAGTCAAGGTGTAACCTATAGATACTATGTTACTAGAGTAAGGGATGAAGATAGCGAAACCCGTCCATCAGATTTTATCGAAGTAGAAATGCATGATGGAGTTCAGGCAGTCAAAAATATCAGTGCAGAAAAGATAAGCGGAGGAGTCAGAGTGACATTTGAAGAATCCTTCGGTGCAAGACACTATCGTATCTACCGCAGTACTAGCGCTGATACAGGATTTGAACGTGTTGAAAACGCCAGAGCTAATGGCAATGTCGGCCAAACGCAAAACTTTACCGACAACAAAATAGAACCTGGTAATACCTACTACTATTATGTGGTAGCTGTTTCAGGAAATGATAAAGCTGACCCATCACCAACGGCTGAAGTTAAAGTTTTAGACGACGATACTGACAATGGCGATGATGCTAGCGACGATGAATCAAATACAAGCGAAGCAAACGGTAACGATGAATAATAAAAAAGCTCCCCGACGGGAGCTTTTTTATTATTCTAAAGTTATTTAATGAGTTCTTCCTAACTTTTTATTTACGCTGGCCTTCAAATTATTATAACAAATTCCTATTACCATTTCTTTTATTATTGAGGCTACTAGCTGAGGATCCATGGAAGGTTGATTCTTATTTACCACTTGCCTCGGTGAAAAAGGAATGTGTACAAAACCTACTTTCGTTGTAGTTCCCCTAAAGTAATATAACGAGCTATACATAATGTAATTACAAACATATGTCCCTGCTGTGAAAGAGATATCTACCGGTAGCTTAAGTAACTGCAAATGATTCACCAAATCTTCAACATGTAATGTAGAGAATATCCCGTCAGGGCCACCATTAACTATAAGTTCTTCTAACGGTTGATTTCCCTGATTATCTGGTATAGCGGCATTTTTATAATTGACTGCAACTTTCTCTAAGGTAACTTTAGCTCTTCCACCCGCTTGACCTATGTGTATTATAATGTCGTATTGTTTGTCGCCAATCATATTTAATACATCTTCAAAGCAGTTAAAAGTTGTAGGTAAGCAAGCTGTGTCTAGATTAACTCCTAAAATGTCGTCATCTTTTAGATAGCTTAGCACTTCAAGACTTGGGTTTTCTTTCTCTTTGCCAAATGGCTCAAATCCAGTAATAAGTACATTTTTCACAGTTTCCCCTCCTATCACTTTAACGTAACTATGCTAGCTCCCTGTCCCCCTTCTTTAAACCCACCAAACCTTGTGGAGTCAACATGAGGATGCTTCTTTAAATAACTGGTTATTCCCTCCCTTAACGCTCCTGTTCCTTTGCCATGAATTATAGTAACTTCTTTTAAACCCGCGACAAATGCTTCGTCTAAAAACTTATCAACTTTTAGGATACCTTCTTCCACATTTTCACCTCTTAAGTCTAAAGAATTTTTAGCGCTACTTTGAGCAGAAGCACCTTTCCCAGGGGTATAAACAGTGGTGCTAGGTTTTTGGTTAGATTGGAGCAATTGTAAATTTGATATCGGAGTTTTTACCTTCATAATCCCCACCTGACAAAGAACCTTTCCTTCTGAATCAGGAAGGCTTAAGATGGTTCCTTTTTGATTTACATCTAGCAACTTGACCTGTTCGCCTTTTTTAATTTTATCTGCTGTAACGTTTCCTTTTTCCTTTTCCCCAGAATATAAGTCTTTATCTATGGTTTTTTTAAGTCTTTGCCCATAAGTTGTTAATTTTCTATCTAAATCACCTTGAACCATTTCGCTACCCTGTCTTTTTAACTTTCTAATTTCTTTAACTAGCTGCTCGCTCTCTTTTTTAGCTTGGCGAACAATATCTCTAGCTTCTTCTTTTGATTTTTCTAGAACATTTTTCCGTTTCTGCTTCAGCTGCTCATTTTCATTGATATATTTAGATTTTACCCTTTCTACTTCTTCTTTTTGTCGCTCTAACGCTTTTGCCTTACTTTCATAGGCCATGCGTTTTTGCTCTAAATCTTCAATCATGTTGTCAACTTTAGTATTTTGTGTACCCATTACTTTTTTAGCTTTATCCACAATTTCATCACTTAAGCCCAACCTTTTAGAAATCTCAAAGGCGTTGGATTTTCCAGGTATTCCCACAAGCAACCTATAGGTTGGTCTCAAGGTTTTAGAATCAAATTCCACAGACGCATTTTCTACGCCAGCGTTTTCATAAGCATATGTTTTTAATTGAGAGTAATGAGTGGTAGCTATAGTTAATAGCCCCCTTTGCCTAAATAAGTCAAGTAAGCAGGTCGCTAAAGCAGAGCCTTCTATAGGATCGGTACCAGCTCCTAGTTCGTCAAAGAGCACCAATGAATTTTCTCGCGCCTTTTTTGTTATTTCCACAATATTTGTCATATGAGAAGAAAAAGTACTAAGTGACTGCTCTATGCTTTGTTCATCACCAATATCTGCGTAAATACCGTCAAGTAGCGGAAAGCTTGAGTCTTCTTTAGCTGGCACAAACATACCGCTCAATGCCATGGCTGTTAAAAGGCCAACTGTCTTGAGGGTTACTGTTTTCCCTCCAGTATTAGGTCCAGTAATTATAAGTGTAGTAAAGTCAGCACCGAGACGTACGGACATGGGGACAACTTCTTCATCGCTTATTAAGGGGTGGCGCCCTTCGTTTACTTTTATTAGATTTTCAGTGTTAATAATAGGTAAGCTAGCCTTTTGTACTTTGGCAAGTTTTGCTTTTGCGAAAACAAAGTCTATTTTTCCAACCAATTGATTGATAATTTCAAGATTTGAGCTCTCAGCTGCAACTTCTGCAGATAACTGGATTAAAATCCTTTCAATCTCGTACCCTTCTTTTTTATACAACTCTGTTAACCTATTACCTATCTCAACAGCGTAACTAGGTTCCACAAAAAGAGTTTGCCCAGAGGCTGATAAGTCATGAACTATGCCAGGAACCTGTCCTTTATAATCTTTGTTCACCGGTATCACATAACGATCATTTCGCTGAGTAATAATCGGTTCTTGTAGGTACTTTTGATTTTTGGGGTTTCTTATATAACTTTCAAGTTTCTCCCTTAAAGTGTTGTGGTTTTTATAAATGGACCTGCGTATAGACTTGAGCTCAGATGATGCCTCGTCTTTTACTGAGCCATCCTCATCAATACATTTAAATAGGTTTTCCTGTAAATCTTTACATCGATCTAAATCTTTTACCATTGAGTATAAAAACGGCGTTATATCTTGGTGTTTTTCAAGATAATTGACAATATCCTTAAAACACCGAAGCAGCATAAATATATTCCTAAGCTCTTTTCCTTTCAAACTGCTACCCACATCTGCTCTCTTTAGATAATCAGTACAATCAACGAGCTCCTTTAAGGGTGCACTACCATATTTTAAAACTTCCACAGCTTCTGCTGTAAGCGTAATCTCTCTTTTTAATTGTTCTAGGTCATTTATAGGTTTTAATTTGGTGCTAACTGACTTGCCAACCTCTGACATAGCCTTCTCTGTTAGCATAGTCACTATTTTATGGTACTCTAACGTTTTTAAATGCTTGTAATCCAAAACGAACTACCTCCTTAGATAATCCAAGAGTTTCTCCCTCTCCCAACAGTTTATTATATCTTCTTTTGATAGCCAACCCCTTTTTGCCACGGAAATTCCCAAATCTATATTAGAAAGTTCATCAGCACTATGACTATCAGTGTTGACAGATATATAACCCCCCATACTTTTTACAACTCTCACCCACTTTTCGTCAAGATCCAATCTATATGGAGAACTGTTTATTTCTATTGCTTTTTTCTGTTTGTGGGCTTCTTTTATCACAGCCGGTATATCAATTTCATAAGGCTCTCTTTTTAAAAGCAACCTCCCAGACGGATGCCCAATGATATGAACTGCAGGGTTATTTATAGCGTTAATCATCCTTTTTGTCATTTCTTTTTTTCCCATCTTAAAGTTAGAGTGTACCGAGGCAACGATAACATCAAAATTTTTTAAAAATTCGTCGTCAAAATCTAAGCTGCCATCCTTTAAAATGTCAACTTCTACTCCTTTTAGTAGTAAAACATCGCTCTTTTTCTGTAAAGCATCAATAGCTTCAAATTGTCTATAAAATCGCTCTTTATCTAATCCACCAGCTATCTTTAACGACTTACTGTGATCAGTTATAGCTAAGTAGCTATAATTTAATTGTTCAGCTTTCTTTACCATTTCTTCTAATGAGCTTAAGCCATCACTATAGTTTGTATGTATATGTAGGTCACCCTTAACATCACTTTTTCGTGCTAGCATAGGTACCCCAAAGTTTTTGGCTAAAGCTATTTCACCTTTCCCCTCTCTAAGCTGGGGGGGGACGAATTGGATTTTAAGTTGTGAATAGATCTCTTTTTCATCTTTATCTTTACACATTTCTTTGCTAAAACCAGCTACTTCTAACCTTTTTAAGTGCGACTGAGCGCCAGTGTATTTTATAAGGTTGTACCCTTTAAGGCTAGGATTACAATGATAGATTATTAGGGGAATTTTAAAATCACTAATTTCAAATTTCCCTTTTTTAAACTCAACCTTAGAGAAAGTTTGCTCTATTTTATGAGCAATAGAATTTTTTGAAGTTACTATGAGAATCTCAACCCTAGTTATCAGTTTACTTTGACGTCGCAAATCACCAACAATGCATATTTGATCCCCTTTTGTTAACGAACTTTCCAGCATGTTTTTAACCTTATCACACATAACTTTACCACTAACTAACAAGTGTTGTCTACCATAGGCTAAGTATTCCAATAAGTTTCTCTTAATCTTCTGAGCAGTTTGCGGCCCTATCCCGTCGATTTTTGTTACTTCTCTTTTTTCTAAGGCGATCTGCAGATCTTTAATGCTTGATACATCAAGCTTTTTGTGTAACTTATGCGCTAAACTTGGTGTTAAACCAGAAATATAGGTTAACTCTGCCAGCCCGTCGGGCACCTCTTCTTTTAACCTCTTTAACTTAGTGCTATAACCTAACTTAACTGTTGAGCTGATTTCTTTGGCTAGTTTTTCCCCTACACCAGGTAACTTAGTTAGAGAGCTACTCTCCATCAGTTCTAAAACTGGCTCAGCTCTCTCTATAGTCCGTGCCGCTTTTATATAACTTTTACCTTTATAGGGATTTTCACCTTTAAGCTGCAGGTAATTTCCTATCTCTTTTAATATTAACGAAAGCTCTAAATTATCCATATATACCCCCGCTTGTCAGATTATTCACTTATAAGTATACCCGTCTATTTATATTTAAAAACAAAAGTCCAGCACCGAAAATCCGTTGCTGGACTTAACTTAAGTTTTTTTATACCTGACCAATTATATCATGCAATCTATTATACATTCGAGGGAAAATGTCTTCAAGCTGGGTAGCTATTAATGATGATTCCAAGGAATTTTGTATTGTAGGTATTGCCATAAAAGAAAGAATCCACACTAACAAGACAGAAAGTACAACTCCCTTAACAAGGCCTATTGCTGTTCCGCCTACTTTATTAAACGATCCAATAACAGGTATCTTGTTAAAAACTGAGGTAGTAAAAAGAAGAAATGATAAACCATAACGAACTATAAAAAACACTATTACAGCTCCTACTGAATTCATAAATGATAAAATAGGATTAACTCCACCCTCCACTGCCGTCTGAACAACGATTGACTCAGCTAGGGTTTCTAGGCCTAAAGCTCCCAAAATGGTGCTACCTACAAATGGTCCAAGCCTAGATGCAGCAAAGTAAGCGATCAAAATGCTGCTTAGCTCTAGAACCATTCTAATAAGGCCTTTATTCCTTCCTATATAAACATTTAGTAATATAAAACCTATTAATAAGATATCTAGCACTTTAATCTCCTCCGTTTTCCTCTTGCTCTATCATTTCCAAAAGCTCTTGTTGTTCTTTCTCCAAGGCTATATACTTATCTGCAATATGCATGGCAGCCATTATTGCCACTTTAGAAGAGCTTAGTTTTGGATTCTTCTCTTTTATTAGGCACATTTGTTTATCTACCATATGGGCTAGTTTGGCTACATGTTCTGGTGGATTGCTACCTTTAATTATATAATCTTCACCATAAATTTTAACAACAGTCCTATTATCATCGTTAATTGTCCCCATGTTCTCCCCTCCTACGAAAACAAGCAAAAAGTATTATTAACATTATACACTAAAATAAACTTTTTTGAAAATATATTCATTATTTTCAAACTGCTTGTGTTTAGCGCAGCAAAGCTTGAAATTTCTTTTCCAACAACTGCATTACTTGCTTCATTGACTTGTTTATTTCCTTCTCTTTTAGGGTCTTTTCAGCCTGAATTATTATCGATAGTGCCACACTTTTCTTTCCTGCTTCTATGTTCTCACCTTGATAAACATCGAAAACATCACTATCGTTGATATATTTAATGTTCGATTTTTTAATTTCATCTATCATATCGCCGGTTTGTACATCTTCATCTACTACAACTGCTAAGTCTCGAGAAACAGCAGGGTGCTTAGGTATGCTACGATAGGTTATTTGAGCATCCCAATACGAAACTAACTTACTTAGGTTTAGCTCTATTACTATAACATCCCCTTTGATATCCCAATTATCAGATATTTCGGGGTGAATTTCACCAATGACACCTACAATTTCACCATTAACTATAATGTCGCCACTTTTGTTCGGATGATAACTTTCAGTTTTTGAACGCTTAAGCGACCAATTATCTATGTTTAACATGCTGAACAAATTCTCTAGCGTCCCTTTAGCAGTATAGAAATCATTTGCAGAACTTTTTCCTTCCTGCCAATGCTGGCCACTAGTTTCTGAAGTCATAGCTACAGCCAAAATATTCTCTTCTATAGGATGCTTAATTAGGGGTAGCTCCTTTGCGATATACACTTTTCCAACCTCGAAAATTTCTACCTGCTGAATATTGTGCTTTTGGTTATGAGAGACAGCAGCCATAATCGAAGGAAGCATAGATGTACGCATCAAACTCTCGTTTTCACTTAAAGGATTAGATAACTTTATAGAGCTATCTAATTCCATGTTAGTTTTCTGATAATGCTCTTTTGATATAAATGGATAAGACATTGTTTCAAAAAAGCCTAGAGATGTTAAAGTGTCTTTTAACTCATCGATAACCCTTGCGTTTTTACTTTTTTCACCCACTGTGGTTTCCATATCAGGTAAAGAGGTTGGGATGTTATTGTAGCCTACCATTCTTGCAACCTCTTCAATTAAATCTACGGTCTGAGTCAAGTCTACCCTGTATGAAGGAGGTATAACCTCTATTTTTTCTTTTACCTCAACCTCACACTCTAGTCTTTTAAATATATCAATAATTTCCTCATTTGATAAAGTTAACCCCAACTTACTATTTATTTCTGCAGCTTCTATTGAAATAGGCTTAGCAGAAAAAGAAAAATCACCCGCTAATACTCTGCCGTTTAATTTAGCATCACATATGTCGGTCAAAAGTCTATTAGCTCTATTAGCAGCAGTTATTACCCTGGCAGGGTCCACTCCTTTTTCAAATCTTGTAGATGCATCGGTTTTAATCCCTTGCTCCTTAGCTTTTGTTCTAACCGAGATAGGGTCAAAATAAGCAGATTCTAGGACGATGTTGGTAGTTGTGTCTTTTACCTCACTATCTAACCCACCGATAACTCCGGCCAACGCTAAAGGTCTATTTCCATCTGTTATCAACAAAGATTCTTTCGACACCTTTCTCTTTTCATCGTCTAAAGTTATGAATTCCATACTATCACAAGCTTCCTTAACCACTACTTTATTTGATAAAATTGTTTCCTTATCAAAACAATGTAAGGGTTGCCCTAACTCTAACATTACGTAATTTGAAATATCAACCACGTTGTTAATTGGGCGAACATTAGCTTTTAAAAGTCGGATTTGTAGCCAGATAGGTGAGGGTTTTACACTTACATCTTGTAACACCTGTGCAACATAGTTTTTACAGCCTTCAGTCTCTATATCCACTTCAAAATCAACTGCCTTATTTTCATCTTCCAATTGTTCTGGATAGACAAATTCCGCCCCAGTTATAGCCTTAATTTCTTTGGCAACACCTACCATATTTAGACAGTCGCCACGGTTTGGTGTTAAGTCCAATTCAAAAACATAGTCATCTAGGTCTAAAGCTTCCTCTATTGAAATTCCAACTGAAGTATCGGACGGTAGGATTAATATCCCATCTTCAAAAACTACGTCGAGGTTAAGCTCTTCGCCTGCACAGAGCATCCCGTAGGATTCTACCCCTCTAATTTTAGACTTTTTGATTTTAAAATTACCAGGTAGAATTGTTCCAACAGTGGCAAACGGAACTTTCTGCCCCACTTTAATGTTTTGTGCTCCGCAAACAACTTGATATAATTCCTTCCCATCACTGACTTCTGTTATAGAAAGTTTGTCTGCATCTGGGTGTGGACTTATTTTTTTAATTTCCGCTACTATAACTCCATCTAAGTTGTCAAAGGGTTTATAAACATGCTCCACAACCACTCCTGCATCTGTTAGCTTCTCTGCAAGCTGATTATGGTTATCATCTATATTAACATATTCTTTTAACCAATTATAAGATATTCTCATGTATTTAACCTCCAATGAATTGTTTTGAAACTCTTATATCACCGCTATAAAAATCTCGTATGTCTTTTACCCCGTATTTTAACATAGCTACTCTCTCGATGCCGATGCCAAAGGCGAAACCTTGAACTTTGTTGGGATCATACCCTGCGTTTTTCAATACATTAGGGTGCACCATTCCTGCGCCTAATATTTCTACCCATCCTGTTTGAGAACAAGTCCCACAACCATCTCCATCACACATGATACAACTTATGTCCACTTCAGCACTAGGCTCTGTAAAAGGGAAATAGCTTGGGCGAAGCCTGATTTTCTTATCTTTACCGAACATCTTCTGTGCAAATAACAATAAAGTGCCCTTTAAGTCAGCCATTGTTATATTTTCATCTACAACTAACCCCTCTAACTGCTGAAATACAGGCGAGTGTGTAGGATCATCATCTTTTCTAAACACTCTACCTGGACTTACTATCTTGACAGGTAGTTTGCCTTCTTTTTTTAACATCGTTCTAACCTGAACTGGAGATGTGTGGGTTCTTAGCAGAAACTCATCGGTAATATAAAATGTATCTTGCATATCCCGGGCTGGATGCGTTGCTGGTAGGTTCAAAGCTTCGAAATTATAGAATTCATTTTCAATTTCTGGGCCTTCAACAATCTCATAACCCATTGATATAAAAGTTTCTTCCATAGCCCTCTTAACAATTGTCAAAGGATTTAAACCACCTATATTCCTTCCTGTACCAGGCAGAGTTATGTCTATTGACTCTTTTAGAAGCTTATCCTCTAACTCTTTTTGTTTTAAATAATCTTCCTTTTTCTCAGTTAAGCTTTGTATTTCCTCCTTAACTTCATTGGCAAGTTTACCCATGACAGGTCTTTCTTCAGGAGATAAAGAACCCATTTGCCTCAACAATGTAGTAATTTCTCCTTTTTTCCCTAAGTAGTTGACCTTTAATTCATTTAACTGAGCTAATGATGAAGCGCTATCTATTTCTTTTTTTGCAGCTTGTAAAATTGAGTTTAACTCGTTTTTCATATCTATCCCTCCAATTTGCTAGTTACATTGTAAAATAAAAAAATCCGCCCCAAATTGGGACGGAAAATTCCGCGGTACCACCCAAGTTGCTTAAAGTAAGCCCCTCGACACCTTTAACGGAGTGCACCGGATAAGCTTACTAAGCTGAGCCGTTAAGCTTACCAATTTGAAAGTGAATTCAGCTACATCTCTCTTTAGAAGCTCTCATCCTATGCTCCTTTTTCTGTAAAAGAGGTTATGTGCCTACTATCTTTCGCTCTATCATTTGGCTATACTCATTTTTTTCTTATACTTCAGATAATATGTCACTACTCCGGTTTGAACAAATAACTTCCAAAACTTAT
This sequence comes from Proteinivorax hydrogeniformans, assembly GCF_040515995.1. Taxonomy (GTDB): domain Bacteria; phylum Bacillota; class Proteinivoracia; order Proteinivoracales; family Proteinivoracaceae; genus Proteinivorax; species Proteinivorax hydrogeniformans. The sequence goes on from NZ_CP159485.1 coordinate 2,102,683, forward strand.
CTTTACCCATATATCTTTCCCTCCCGGCAATAGTATATAAGCAATGATAACATATTTTCTGACTTTTTACAAATCTATTACGAAGACTGAAGTTTATACAACATAATTCCAGCAGCTACTGCTACATTTAAGGACTCTATTTCCCCATATATAGGAAGTTTCACACTAACTCCTGGCATTTTTTGAACAGATGTTGAGATGCCGTTAGCTTCATTACCTACTACCAGACAGTAATTACGATTAGGGAGGTCAACATCTCCCCAATATTCGCCCTCTAAGTCACTTTTTATAAGTGTTAGCTCCCGGTTAGATATAAATTCTTTTAAGTCGTTCAAATCTAAATCATACACAATAGGTATGTTATGTAATGCACCCATAGTGGCACGTAAAACCTTGTCATTAAATATATCCACAGTTCCTTTTAATAATAACATTCCATCTACACCACTTGCAACAGCAGTTCGAATAATTGTTCCTAAATTTCCAGGGTCCTGAACTCTGTCAATCACTATATAGTTACCCTTACTTAGATCTTCTATTTTAAAATCTGGCCTTTGTACAAGAGCAGCTATACCCTGAGTTGTGTCTGTACTTGAAATAGTGTTAAAAAGATTATCACTTATAGTTATTATCTTATCATTACTAAAGCTATTTAACAGCTTTTCATACTTTTTAATCATCCCATCTTGAAGCAAAAGCTTTTCTATTAGGTTTGGGGTTTTTTCAGCTATTTCATGGACAAACCTCTCACCCTCAGCTAAATAGAAGTTCTCTTTACTTTTCTTCCCTTTTTTCTTGTTCAACAAAATTTTTTTTATTAAGGGATTATCTTTTGAGGATATCATTTTTCTCGCTCCTCAATCTTCTTTAAGCTTTTATTGCTACCAATTACCACTAAGATATCGCCCTCTTTAATTTCAATATCTGCAGTAGGAGAAACATTTATATCATCCCCTGTCTTTATAGCCATGACATTAATCCCCACCTTTGCTCTTAAGTCCAGCTTCTCTAAACTTTTATTAACCATAAAATCAGGTGCGGTAATCTCCACTATGCTGTAATCCGGCGCCAATTCAATATAATCCAATATATTGGTTGCTGTTAAGTTATTGGCCACTCGGGTCCCCATATCTCTTTCGGGAAAAACAACCCTATCTGCCCCTGTTTTCCAAAGAACCTTACCGTGCAGTTCATTTTGTGCTTTGGCAACCACGTAGGGAACACCCAAATCCTTTAAAAGTAGTGTAGCTAAAATACTCGCCTGAATGTCCTGTCCAATTCCTACAATGCCTACATCAAAATTCCTAAGCCCTAAGCCTTTTAGGGCATGCTCATCTGTAGCATCAACTTGAATCACATGTGTAGTAAACTCTAGTGCTTCCTGCGTACGCTCTTCACTTCTATCTAAACCTAAAACCTCATATCCCATGTTGTTAAGTTTTTTAGCTACGCTATTTCCAAATCTACCTAACCCTACTACTACAAACTGTTTCATATTAACCCTCCTTTAACCTACCAGTACACGCTCCTCTGGGTAGCGTATTTTAGATTTGCTATATCGACGTCCTAACGCTAAAGCTAAAGTCAACGGTCCTACTCTGCCCATAAACATTACAACGATAATTATACCTTTGCCAAAGGTAGTTAACTCTGAGGTTATGCCTGTACTTAGCCCTACAGTACCGAAAGCAGAAACTACCTCAAAAAATACATTCATAAACTCTTGGTTTTCTGTTTGAGAAAGCACAATAGTTACTGTGCCTACAACAATTAATCCGATCACAATAATTGAAAGGCCTTTCAAAACTATATGGTAGGGAATGCGCCTGTTCATCAAATTAACTTCGTCTCCACCCTTAATAATAGCATATACAGCTACCAAAAGCACTCCAAAAGTTGTAGTCTTTATTCCACCGCCTGTAGAAGCTGGTGAGGCTCCTATAAACATAAGTAATAACATAAAAAACAAAGTCCCTGCCTCTAAAGACCCAGTATCTATTGTGTTAAACCCTGCTGTTCTGGTTGTAGCCCCTGTAAAAAAGGCAGGCATGATTTTTTCCACAAAGGAAAGCTCACCTAACGTTGCAGGGTTATCATATTCTAAAATAAATATCCCCAAAAAGCCCACAACTAAAAAAATTGCTGTTAACAGTAGCACAAACTTACTATGTAAGGCCATTTTTTTTATTGAACCTCTTGTATATATATCCACAATTACGGTAAATCCTAGTCCCCCAAAAATAAATAATCCCATTATAACAGTATTTACCACAAAATCGTCTCTGTAAGGTGTTAATCCCACGCCGCCTCCAACAATATCAAAACCAGCGTTAGAAAAAGCAGAGATAGAGTGGAAAACCCCCATATATAGACCTCTTAATAAACCGACATCCTGAGAGAATCTTATGCCTAAAATTAAAGCAGCTACACCTTCTATAATCAATGTTAAGATAATAATACTTTTGGTTAAACGAACCAAGCCAGAAAGAGTTATTTGATTTAAGGCCTCCTGTATCACCAACCTACCTTTAAGTGTGATTTTTTTCCCTAGCACAAGAAATATCAGCGTAGCCATGGTCATAAAACCTAGCCCTCCAGCCTGTATAAGTAGCATAATTACCACCTGTCCAAAGGTGGAAAAAAAAGTACCGGTATCAACCACTACTAGACCAGTCACACAAACAGCGGAAGTAGCGGTAAATAATGCATCTAAAGGACTTAGAGGTTCTCCTGATGCAGAAGCAATAGGCAATGACAGTAGTATAGTCCCTAATAAAATTAATATTAAGAAACCTACAACCAATACTTGTGCAGGAGAGGGTTGAAACTTTTCCGAAAACATAACCCCACTTCCTTTCAAAATCTTCACTAAACACTATATGTATCTATCTCTAATTTTACAAAAAAAGCGCAATTATATGCGCTTTTTTGTTAGATATTTTCTTTTGCTACGCCAACTAGTTGTTGGAAACCGTTGCTATCGTTAACAGCCATGTCCGCTAACATCTTTCTGTTGATGTCAACACCTGCATTTTTTAAACCGTTAATCAGTTTGCTGTAAGTTAAACCGTTGTTTCTTGCTTCAGCATTGATTCTAGCAATCCATAACTTTCTGAACTCTCTTTTACGATTCTTTCTATCTCTATAAGCATAGGTAAGTGACTTGATTACCTGCTCATTTGCTCTTCTAAATAGTTTACTTTTTGATCCATAATAACCTTTTGCTAACTTTAGTGTTTTTTTATGACGTTTTCTGGTTTGCACACCAGGCTTTACTCTAGGCATTTTCGTAAACCTCCTTTTTCAATATATTACGGCAATAATTTCCCGATTCTTTTTTCATCACTTTTGCTTACTAAGTCACCTTTACGTAACTGACGCTTGCGCTTAGAAGTTTTTTTAGTTTTAATATGCTCAGCAAAAGCACTGCTTCTTTTGATTTTACCATTTTTATTTCTTTTAAATCTTTTCTTAGCTCCACTGTGAGTTTTCATCTTTGGCATAGTTAGTCCTCCTCTCTAGCTATTTTTAGGGGCTAAAACCATAGTCATGTTTCTTCCTTCAAGCTTTGCTTTTTTCTCAACTGTTCCTAAATCAGCAACTTCTTCTGCAACTCTTTCACATAGTTTAGTACCAATTTTAGGATGGGTTACTTCTCTACCCCTAAACATTATTGTAACTTTTACTTTGTCTTGTTTTTTGAGAAATCTAATTACGTTTCTAAGCTTGGTTTGGAAGTCATGCTCATCGATCTTAGGTCTCAACTTAACTTCTTTTACGCTAATTACATGTTGCTTCTTCTTGGCTTCTTTTTCCCTTTTCGCTTGTTCATACTTGTATCTACCCACATCCATAATCCTACATACTGGTGGGCGAGCTTGGGGTGCAACAGCCACTAAGTCTAATCCTTGATTTTCTGCCATTTCTCTAGCTTTTTTTGAAGTAACAACACCTAGTTGTTCGCCATCACTTCCTATTAGGCGAATCTCCTTAAATCGAATATCCTCATTTGTCATAAGGTCTTTACGAATAATTTTCCACCTCCTAAAAATTTAACTAAAAAGGTGTTAAAACACCTTAGAAGTACAAAGCCATCAAACAAAATAAAAAAGGGCGGATAATAGCATCCGCCCTTTGATATATATAAATACAGATATACCAAAATTATTCTCCCATAACCTTACTAGCTCGTAGCCGCAAGGTGAGAAGCGGATGGCCTCTACTTTTCACAACTTATATACTACACCTTAACACCTTATTTGTCAAGTTTATTTTTTCTGTTGTATTTCATCTACAACTTTTTCCACAAACTCTGTGCTACTTACTAGTCCTAGCTCACCTTTATCCCTAGATCTAACGTTCACACCATTTTGCTCAACCTCTTTATCTCCCACTATCAACATATAAGGTATTTTTTTTAGCTGGCCTTCTCTTATTTTATAGCCAATCTTTTCGTTACGGTCATCTAAGGTCACCCTTACACCTTTACTTTCAAGCTGCTTCTTCACCTCTACACAGTAACTTGCGTGCTTATCGCTTATAGGCATAATCCTTACTTGTTCCGGAGCTATCCAAGCTGGGAATGCACCACCGTAGTGTTCTATTAACAAACCTAAAAATCTATCAACGGCGCCTAGCACTACCCTATGCACTACAACAGGTCTGTGTTTTTCCCCATCTTCACCAATATATGTTAGATTAAACCTTTCTGGCAACATAAAGTCTAATTGAATGGTTCCGCACTGCCAGCTTCTACCTAATGAGTCTTCAAGATGAAAGTCGATTTTAGGACCATAAAAAGCTCCATCACCTTCATTTATTTCAAAATCTAACCCTTTATTGACTAGCACTGACTTTAACGCATCGATAGCTTTGTCCCATATTTCATCAGAACCTATAGCTTTTTCTGGCTTAGTGCTAAGCTCCAGCTTATACTTAAAGCCAAAGACACTATATACATCATCAATAAGCTGTATAACTTTGCTGATTTCTTCCTCAATCTGTTCTGGAAGCATAAAGATATGAGCATCATCTTGAGTAAAACTTCTAACACGCATAAGACCGTGTAAAGTTCCAGAAAGCTCTCGTCTATGAACTAACCCAAGCTCTGCCATTCTTATAGGGAAGTCTCGGTAACTATGGTGATTGCTTTGGTATATAAGCATAGCACCTGGGCAGTTCATAGGTTTTATAGCAAAATTCTCATCGTCAACCTCAGAGTAATACATGTTCTCTCGATAGTTTTCCCAATGACCTGACTGCTCCCACAACCTTTGATTCATCATAATAGGTGTTTGAATTTCATCATATCCATAATCTTTATGCTTTTGTCTCCAGTATTTTAGCACTTCATTTCTTAGCACCATTCCATTTGCGTGATAAAAAGGCATGCCCGGTGCCTCGTCACTTATGCTAAAGAGATCTAACTGCTTTCCTAGCTTTCTATGATCTCTCTTTTTAGCCTCTTCTAACCTATGCAAATGTTCATCTAACAGTTTCTTTTTAGGGAATGCTGTGCCGTATATCCTTTGCAGCATAGGCTTTCTTTCGTCTCCACGCCAGTAGGCTCCTGCAATGCTTAAAAGCTTAAATGCCTTTAATCTTTTAGTGGATGGGAAATGAGGTCCAGCACAAAGGTCAACAAAGTCTTGTTGCTTATAGTAAGATATTTCTTCGTCGTCACTAAGCTCCTCAATAAGCTCTAACTTGTAATCTTCACCTTTTTCTTTAAACATTTCAAGGGCCTCGTCTCTAGAAAGTACATTACGATCAAAACCGATATCCCTTTTTACAATTTCCTTCATCTTATCTTCAATTTTTTCTAAATCCTCAGGAGTCAGCTTGTCCTCTAACTCAAAATCGTAATAAAATCCATCCTTAATACTAGGTCCAATTCCAAGCTTTACGTTAGGGTAAAGTTCAGTAACAGCTTGTGCCATAATATGAGCAGCGCTATGTCTAAAAACGTCTTGGCCTTCCTCTGAATCAAATGTTAAAATATCCACCGAGCTATCTTTTGTAACGTTTTTATCTAAGTCAACTAACTCTCCGTCAACTTTACCAGCTATAGCCTCTTTAGCTAGTCTTGAGCTGATAGATTTTGCAATTTCATAAACCGAAACCTCACTATCAAATTCCTTTACACTACCATCTTTAAGTGTAACTTTCACCATTATAAACCCTCCTACTTTTATATAATAAAAAACGCCCCTTAAAAAAGGGACGATAATTACCGTGGTTCCACCCTAGTTAAAAGATTTACCATCTTTCACTTAGATCGATTGTGTAACGGTTATCAACCGGCACAGGTTTTGGCCTGCCAGCTCAGGGGCGGTCTTCGCTAACTTTTCTTTTAGGTAGATTTTCAGCCTGGTGATCTACCCTCTCTGAAAAAGTAAGCCAGCTACTTTTCCCTTCTTAGCTTTTATATTTTAGAATATTATAATGATATTTGCAAGTTTTGTCAACCTTTTTCTCCTTTTTTAGGAGTATGCTCACAATCTTCACAAATTGTACAACCTAAACATATGACAATACGATCTTCAAAAATACTATTAACAGTGCGCAAAAGTTCCTCTCCTGAGTAAAAATCTTTAATATGGACAAATACCTTTAAAGGTGAGTTAGTAACTAGCGAGCTTATTATTCCATCTCCACCAAATAGTTCAAGACAACTTTCTTTGGTCATTATTTTATTATTACTATCATTTAATAAGTAATACCCATCTTTTTTTAAAAGATGAACCTCTTTTTCTTGCGGCTGTTGAACATTAACAAAGTACTTTAACAATCTTATAAAATCATTGTACTCCTTTTCTAACTTTAATTCATCCGCCGCTTGCTCTATAAAGTTTTCCAACTTTCCAAAGTAACTTTTCAATCTAAACCTTAAAAATCCTTCTATGTTGATTTGGGGTTGGCTAAGTAAGTGATCTAATATTTGCTTAGAGATATCTTTTTTTGACTCATCTTTTCGGTCATGCAAATCATCAAACTCCTTAATGACTTTTAAAGACTTTAAGTAAAGTTTGTTCTGCTCTTTTTCCTTTAAATGTGAGTAAGATCCTTTAATCAACTTTTCCACTAAATTTTTTTCTAATACTTCTACTATATAATCAGCTAACGCCCATGATAGCTTCTCAAACACTTTCTCCTGTTGCAGTGGCGTCAGCTCATCTTTTAGGATAGTGCATCCCATAAAAGTAGTATTTCCGTCGCTATCCTCACTTATCTCAACGCCTATCCCCTCCCGCCTCAACGGTTCTAACATATTTTGATTAAGGCAGCTTCGAAACTGATCAATAAACCGTTCAGTACCGATAGTTAAACTTTCCATGTTGTCCCCCCTTACTTGTGTTTCTAAAAATATTATATGAGTGAACGCTGTGTTATATACGGTATAAAAGTAAACACATTTGTTCAATCCTCCTTTAAGATTGCAAAACCTTATTATCTATATATTATGTCTTTTAAATAAAAAAACAACCTATTTCTAGGTTGTTAATTTTCTTTATGGTGGGTCTGGCGCGGATTGAACGCGCGACTTCTACCCTGTCAAGGTAGCACTCTCCCGCTGAGTTACAGACCCGAGTAAAAAAACCTGAGCGTTTACTCAGGTTAATTAGGCAAAATTGGTGCCGAGGACCGGAATCGAACCGGTACGGGCCGTGAAGCCCGAGGGATTTTAAGTCCCTTGCGTCTGCCTGTTCCGCCACCCCGGCATATTTGTGGAGGCGGCACCCAGATTTGAACTGGGGAATAAAGGATTTGCAGTCCTCTGCCTTACCACTTGGCTATGCCGCCAAACATCTTGGAGCGGAAGACGGGATTTGAACCCGCGACCCTCGCCTTGGCAAGGCGATGCTCTACCACTGAGCCACTTCCGCATATTATTATTTTTTTAAAAAAGATGGTGCCTCAGGGCAGAATCGAACTGCCGACACGAGGATTTTCAGTCCTCTGCTCTACCGACTGAGCTACCGAGGCACTATGGCGGAGCTGACGGGAGTCGAACCCGCGATCTCCTGCGTGACAGGCAGGCATGTTAACCACTACACCACAGCTCCATGTCCTAGCGACAATAACTATTATAACTCGGCTTCAATAGTTTGTCAACACTTTTTTGAAAATCCTTTTTGCAGTCACTAACTGCTGTGAAACATTACCTAAATAGTATAACATGAGTTTCATAGGTTGTAAAGCATTTTTTTGGTGCGAGAGGCGGGACTTGAACCCGCACGGTACTTGACCACATGTCCCTCAAACATGCCTGTCTGCCTGTTCCAGCACTCTCGCTCGCAAAAAATATTATATAATTTATACTTTACTATGTCAAGCTATTTAGCATCAATAACACTTCAGAATAAGGATCATCCATAGGAGCTGGACCTACAAAAATATATATTAATACACAAATAATTATCAGCGGCAGTAAAAAAATTAACAGTTGTGGCAGGTAAGCCCTAAATGCTGCTAGCACTAAAATAAAGGCTTCCTTTCCAGTTATATCTGCATTCTCTAATTCATCATCAGTACGTCTTTCTTCATTATAGATTCTTTCTTCATGTGTTTTGTTAATCTTTTGGGGTTTGTCATTGTGATACATTATCTTCACCGCCTTAAAATATAGTTACTGTAATTATAAGTCATGGATGTACCAAAAACAATAAACTCTTCTAGGAAATTATACTAAGCAGCTAATATATTCTTTCTAATAATATCTACCTAACAAGGGAAAATATAACTAACATCTAGAATTATTATTAAATCCAGGTGAGAAAATCTCACCTGGATTTAATAATTTTATTTATCCATTAAATGACAAGCTACGTAATGCTCGTTCCCTATATCTCTAAACTCTGGCTCTTCCTCTTTACATCTGTCCATTGCATAACGACAGCGAGTGTGGAATCTGCACCCTTTAGGAGGGTTAACAGGGCTTGGAACATCGCCTGTTAGAAGTATTTTTTCTTTTCTAATTTCTGGATCTGGAATTGGAACAGCTGAAAGTAGAGCTTGTGTATATGGATGTTGTGGATTGTCGTACAAGGTATCCTTGTCAGCCATTTCCACCATTTTTCCTAGATACATTACACCAACACGATCACTTATGTGTTTAACTACACTAAGGTCGTGAGCGATGAAGATATAAGTTAGTCCAAATTCTTCCTGCAAATCCTCAAGAAGATTAATGACCTGAGATTGAATAGAAACATCCAAAGCTGATACAGGCTCATCTAATATAACAAGTTCAGGGTTCAATGCTAAAGCCCTTGCAACACCTATTCTCTGACGTTGCCCCCCACTAAACTCATGAGGGTAACGACGGATATGGTAAGGACTTAGACCAACCACGTCTAATAGCTCTGCAACTCTTTTGTACTTAGCGTCACCTTTTTTAATGTTATGGATATCTAAAGCTTCGCCAACTATATCTCCAACTGTCATACGTGGATTTAGCGAAGAATATGGATCTTGAAAAACAAACTGCATGTTCCTTCTAACTTTTCTTAATCTATCTTTATCGAAATCAGCAACATTTTCGCCTTTGAATAATATTTCGCCCTTTGTAGGCTCAAGCAGCCTAAGCAAGGTTTTCCCGGTAGTTGACTTGCCACATCCCGACTCACCAACAATGCCTAAAGTCTCACCTTTTTTTACAAAAAAACTTACTCCATCAACTGCCTTTACATGCCCAACAGTTCTAGAAAATACACCACCTTTAATAGGGAAGTGTTTATATAGGTCTTTAACTTCTAACAGTTTTTCATAAGCTTGCTCGTTATTCACAGCTTTATCTGTCACTTGCGACATCTATCCCACCTCCTTTAATTGTGTAACCAGCAGGCAACTGTATGCCCTTTGGATTTTTCTTCTAACTGAGGGATCTCCTCTTTACATTTATCCATTACGTGTGGACAACGAGGGTGGAATCGGCACCCCGAAGGCATATCCAGTGGATTTGGTACTGATCCTTCAATAGAATCTAACCTTTCCTTTCTTTCATCTAAACTAGGAATAGAGTTCATCAATCCTTCTGTATAAGGATGAAGATGCTTTTTAAATAAATCCTTAACTGGCGCTTCCTCTACTACACGCCCAGCATACATAACGATTACACGATCTACAGTTTCAGCAATTACCCCCAAATCATGGGTAATAAGTATTATAGATGTCCCCAGTTCCGTTTTTAGCTTTTTCATAAGCTCAAGAATCTGAGCTTGGATAGTTACATCCAATGCTGTAGTCGGCTCATCGGCGAAAAGTAATTTAGGGTTACAGGAAAGAGCCATAGCAATCATAACCCTTTGCCTCATTCCACCACTAAGTTGATGAGGGTACTCGTCAACTCTTTTTTCAGGTAGAGGTATACCAACAAGAGAAAGCATCTCAATAGCCTGTTTTACTGCTTCCTTATGGTTTTTACCCTGATGCAGTTTGATAGCCTCGGTAATTTGATCACCCACGGTATAAACTGGGTTTAAAGATGTCATAGGCTCTTGGAAGATCATAGACATCTCGTTACCTCTAAGCTTTCTCATTTCGTCTTCTGGTAAATTTAACAGATCTTTGCCGTCAAAAATTATCTCGCCATCTTCAATTTTTCCTGGTGGCTTGGGTATAAGTCGCATCACCGATAAAGAGGTAACACTTTTACCACACCCTGATTCACCAACAATCCCTAAGGTTTCTCCAGGTTCAACGTCAAAATTAACACCATCTATAGCAGGTACAACTCCATCTTCTGTATAGAAGTAAGTCTTAAGGTTTTTTACACTTAGCAGTTTTTCAGACATTAGCTCACCTACTTTCCTTTAAAATATTATTGTTTTAATCTTGGATCTAGAGAGTCTCTCAAACCATCACCAAGGAAGTTATACCCCAGTATAGTTAGGAATATAAAAATCCCAGGATATGTTGTCAAATAATGATGATCTCTTAGATAAGATTGTCCATCGTTTAGAACATTACCCCAACTAGGATTTGGAGGCGTAATTCCTATACCTAGGAAACTTAGCGTTGTTTCTGTCAGTATCGCCCCACCGATACCTAAGGTAATCGACACAATAAGTGGTGCCATTGCGTTAGGAAGAATGTGCTTAAATATGATTCGCATATCGCTAGCGCCTAATGCCTGAGCTGCTTGAGTAAAGTCACGCTCTCTTAAGGATAAAAACTCAGCTCTTACAAGACGACATACACCAGTCCAGCCGGTTATACCTATTACAACCATTATCAGCATTATGCCCCCATCAAAAAAGGCTAATATAGTTAAAAGTAAGAATAAAAGTGGGAAACTCATAACTATTTCAGTAAAGCGCATAATAATAGCATCTACCGCCCCACCAAAGTAACCTGCACTAGCTCCCATAACAATCCCTATACTTCCAGAAATCCCCATAGCAACAAAACCTACAGCTAGGGAAACTCTACCACCCCATAACACACGAGCAAGCACATCACGCCCCAGTCTATCTGTGCCTAGCGGGTGCTCCCAGCTTTGTTCCGCCAACCTGTTATCTAAATTCTGAGCTCTATAATGATGTCCATGGGTTCCGTTCCAGGATATTTCAGTATCACCAATTGTAAACTCAAACCCTCCGTAAATTACCGGACCAATAATAGCAGTTGAAAACATGATTATCAGAAGTATAAATCCAGCTATAGCTGTTTTACTTCTTCTAAACCTTCTTTTAAAAGTATTCCACATACTACTATCTGATGCTCGCTTGTCAGCTTCCTTAACGAGCTGTTCAGCATTTAACTCTTTAACATCTTGCTGTTTGTCATTTTTATTTTTAATATCTGACATTTTAATTACCCCCTTCCGGTTTTAGTCGAATCTAATTCTCGGGTCAACAACGACATAAGCAATATCGGCTATCAACATAAACACTAAAGTTAGCGTTGCCATAACGGTATTGAAGGCCATTACGATATTGTAATCACGTTGCCCTATAGCTTGGAAAACCGTTCTTCCTACACCAGGCCAAGAGAATATAGTCTCAATAACTACAGAACCAGCTAACAAACTAGGGATAGTAAAGGTTAGAATTGTAACTAAAGGTATCATACTATTTCTTAGAGCATGTTTATAAATTACCACTCTTTCAGAAAGTCCCTTAGCACGAGCTGTTCTTACATAGTCCTCTCTGATAACCTGTAACATACTAGCTCTCATATAACGGGTAAAACTAGCCATAGCGGAAGTACCCATAACTATAGTTGGGAGAATCAAGTGCCGTATCCTATCAACTATTACCCAGTAATAACCATGGGTTTCAACAGAAATCCCTATAGTTCTCATCTGCATACCGGGGAGCCACTCTAACTTTATATAGAACAAATAAATTAAGAGTAACGCATACCAAAAGTTTGGCATCGCAATACCAAAGAATGTAATGAAGGTAGCTACATAGTCAGCAATGGAATATTGGCGTAGAGCCGAGAATATCCCCACCGGTATGGATACTGCCAAAGCAAAAACTAAAGAAAATACATTTAGCTGAATTGTATTTGGCAACCTACTAACAAGCATATTCAACACCGTATCACCTGTTCTAAAGCTTCTCCCTAAGTCACCTGTGATAAATGATGAAAACCACCTACCATACTGAACATAAACAGGGTCATTTAAACCCCATAACTCTTGTAGCCTTGCCAGTTCATCCGGATGTGTATCTGGACCTGTAAATAGGTCAATCGGAGAACCAGGTGCTAAATGAACAATTGAAAAAGACACAATAGTTATACCAATAAACACCGGAATCATTTGTAGAAGTCTTCTCAAAATATACGTCGACATGTTTTAACCTCCTTTTAATCTTGTAGTGCCAGGCCTTTTGTTTAAACTACGCCCCCCTTTCCTGTTGTGAAAGTTTATAAGAGTCAGGAAACTGAACGCTCCTGAAAAAATATACTGTTGTATAATAAGAACTCACAAGACTATATATTCGATAGTATTAAACAAAATTCCTGCTTGTTAATAAAAATTTAATCCTTTAAGTTTATCTTTTTACTGTATGATACCCCTTCTTTGTAAAGGGTTTAGCGAAATAAAATTGAAAAGTCACCCTGTTTTACAACTGTTATAGTCTGTTATACACCCAAGAAATACTGCTATTATTGGGATTGTTTGCTTTTTTAAGAATAATATATTGTATTAAAAATTGTTGCATATTTTATACTATTATTAAATAAGCAACCTATCTACACTCTAAATGATAATCTTTTTTGTTTAATTAAAAGATGCCGACGTTACAACGTCGGCATCTTTTCTTGTCATCATGCTGATGAAAATGCCTCTTATTTAACAGCTAATGGTTTACTCAGCACTGTGTTCTTCCATATACCATTGTTCTGGGTAGTAAAGAGCGGTGTCTCCTACTTCATACCCTTCTAGGTCTGCAGGTATTGCAATGGTTTGCTTAGATGCAAATAGGAATGTGTACGGTAAGTCTTCGGACATTACTCTCTGAAGCTCAGCATATGGGACTCTTCTTTCATCCTCATCCACTAAGCCTCGTCCTTCTTCAATTAGCTCGTCCACTCGATCGTTAGCATATCCTACGTCATTAAATCCGACATCTATCATGTCGCTGTGGAATATGTTGTAGGGATCAGGATCCGCACCTAGATTCCACCCTAAGATAACAGCATGGAAGTTACCTACATCAACGTGGTTAGCTAAGAAAGTTTGCCATTCTACAAGCTCTGGCTCAACTTTGATTCCAACTTCTCTTAGTTGCTCTTGAGCTATTACTTGCATGTCCATTCTTATGCTGTTTTCAGGGTGAGTAATTAGAGTAAACTCAAATTTTTGATTGTTTATATCACCATCTAAATGTCTGTAATCAGAACCTTCTACCTCTAGCCAACCTGCCTCATCTAAGAGCTCGCCGGCACGTTCTTGATTATACTCAATTTTATTAATATCCTCTTCAGAGTATGCCCAAGAGGATCTAGGGAAGTGACTGTGCATAAGGTACCCTTGTCCATCTAAGATTTCGTCGATAACTTGCTGACGGTTAATAGCATGGGTTATCGCCTGACGCACTTTAACATCTGTAAATGGGTTTAGGTCATCGCCAAAAGCGTCTTCTCTATGGTTGTACCATAAAGCTGTATACCCTAACTGGTCCACCTCTTCAAATTTAAGAGTGCCATCTCCTTCCGGACCTTTTTCTGAAACAATATGTTCTCTATCGCTAGGCTGCACCCCGGCATAATCAATTTCACCTTGCTCTAGCGCTCTCATTTGCGCTTCAGTGTCTTGAACATCTATAAAATAAAGTTCTTCTATAAATGGCATTTCATCATCTAGCCAATAGTTGTCATTTCTAGTAAGTCTTACATACTCGCCATCAACCCATTCTCCCCATTTATATGGTCCTGCTCCGATAACATCAGCGTTGCGTCCTCTATTAGCAGGGTGCCCATCTAACTCCGAGATATCTTCTTCAACTTGTTCTTCGAAGATATGCTTCGGTATAATATTCCACGATAAATGGTTCATAATAGGACCAAATGGTTCAATTAAAGTAAACTTAATCTGGTAATCATCAATTACTTCGATATCTTCGATATGCTGGAAGTTTCCTCCTCTGATACCTGGGTAATCTGGGTTCATCATGGTAGCGATGGTAAATTCAACATCATGCGCTGTCAATTCTACTCCATCATGAAACTCTACTCCCTCATTAAGCCAAAAGGTGATTTCTGTATCATCCTCACTTACATCCCACTCTTTAGCTATATGAGGAACTAACTCAAAATCAACATTCCTGCGCATCATACCATCAAATAAAAATGGAATGATATCTCCGGAAGCGGACTCAGAATAGAGGATTGGATTGAAATTATCAGGATCCCCTATAAGAGCTCTTGTTATTCTCCCACCTGTATCTGGCCCAGGTGGTGTACATCCTACAGCAAAGCCTACAATCAAAACCAAGCTTAACACCAACACCAAACTTTTCTTTAACAAAAGATCTACCTCCCTATATTTTATTCGAGCAATATTTGTTAACAAATATCACCCTATTGCAACAAAGTAACTGTAATATTACTTTGTTAATACTGTTATTCTATATTTTTTTCTGAAACTCCTGCATAATTTTTAATTTTTTTGAAAAATATCTTAACTTCCTAATATAAGTGTCTTTGTAACAAGTATGATACCGGTTATTTTGTTGTCTGTCAATTGTTTTTTTTAAAATAATGAAATAGTACCGTAACTTTTTTACGTCAATATCTTTGTTATTTTTTGTTACGCAATTGTTTATATAACGATGTTACCTGTATGATTTTCATTTTTTAAAGTGTTCAAACAAATAAACAAGGGATTGGCTTAAAGCCAATCCCTTGTTTATTTGTTTGTTTATTCAGAAGCTATTTCTTCAAAATACCATTGCTCTGGATAGTAAAGAGCTATATCCCCAACCTCATAACCTTCTAGATTTACTGGTACCGCAATTGTTTGCTTTGTAGCAAATAGGAAGGTGTACGGTAAGTCTTCAGACATAATTTGCTGAAGCTCGGCGTAATGAACTCTACGCTCTTCAGGATCTACCGTGTTACGCCCTAGCTCGATTAAGCGGTCAACGTCGTCGTTAGCGTAACCAATATCGTTAAAGCCTACATCTATCATACTACTGTGGAAAATGTTAAATGGATCTGGGTCTGCACCTAAGCTCCATCCTAGTATTACAGCATGGAAGTTACCTGTGTCAACGTGATTAGCTAGGAAAGTTTGCCATTCAACAAGCTCTGGCACAACCTTTACACCAACTTCTCTAAGCTGCTCTTGAGCTATAACCTGCATATCCATTCTTGTACTGTTCTCTGGGTGAGTAATCAGAGTAAACTCAAACTCTTGCCATTTTCCTGGCTCTATTTCTTTTGCTCTGTACTCAAAATCATTATGTTCTACCCAACCTGCTTCTTCTAAAAGTTCAATAGCTCGATCAGGATTGTATTCAAGCTTTGTTACATGCTCTTCAGAATATGCCCATGAAGATCTCGGGAAGTGACTGTGCATCAAATAACCTTGACCTTCTAATAACTCATCGATAATTTGCTGACGATTAAGCGCATGAGTTAGCGCTTGGCGAACTTCTACTTGCGTAAACGGATTGAACTTATCGCCAAAAGCATCTTCTCTATGGTTATACCATAGCGCTGTATAACCTAACTGGTCAACTTCTTCAAACTTAAGGGTGTTGTCTCCATCTGGGCCTTTTTCGGCCATGATGTGCTCTCTTTGTGTTGCTTGAAGTCCGGAGTAATTTATTTCACCTTGCTCTAGCGCTCTCATTTGTGCGTCGGTATCTTGAACGTCGATAAATAGAATTTCAGATATAAACGGGAACTCGTCATCTAACCAGTAATTTTCATTTCTTTCTAATCTTACATATTCTCCGTCAACCCACTCGCCCCATACATAAGGACCTGTACCAATTACTGGATGCGTACGACCTCTGTTTGCAGGGTGCGCGTCTAGCTCGGATACATCTTCTTCTACTTGGTCGATGAAGATATGTCTAGGAATTATATTCCATGATAAGTGATTCATTATCGGGCCAAATGGCTCCGAAAGAGTAAACTTAATTTGGTAGTCATCGATTACTTCGATATCTTCGATGTGTCCAAAGTTACCACCTCTGATACCTGGGTAATCTGGATTCATCATTGTAGAAATTGTAAATTCCACATCATGAGCGGTAAGCCCTTCGCCGTCATGAAACTCTACATCATCTCTAAGCCAAAAAGTAATCTCTGTGTCATCATCGCTAATTTCCCATTCTGTAGCAATATGAGGAATTAATTCAAATTCATGATCCCTTCTCATCATGCCGTCATACATGTAAGCTATGATATCGCCAGAAGCTGTTTCGGTATAAAGAATAGGGTTAAAATTATCAGGCTCACCTATCATGGCTCTTACTATCTGACCTCCCACCTCTGGTCCTGGAGGGGCGCAACCTACAGCAAAACCTACAACCATCATTAAGCTTAGCACCAAAATCATACTTTTCTTAAACAATTCATCTACCTCCTTTAATTTAGTAACATCAAAACTAAATGTTACTTTTATATTACATGTATTCTCCACCTTTTGTAATATTCCTGCAAAAAACTTATAAATTTTTAATTTATTTTTATATTTTTAGCCAAAACCCCACTGTTGTGGCGTTTTTATGTGAAATGTTTTTGTAAACAGCCGTTTTAATGTTACATTAATGTTTCTCATTGCTGCGTTTGCTTGAAGACAGAGGTTGTATCTAAGCGATGTTAAATGTCTCAAAAGGGTAAAAAAATAGAATACACGTCCTTTAAACACATAAAAAAGAGGTTTTAACTACAAATGTAGTCAAGACCTCTTTTTTATTGTTATTATTCAGAAGCTATTTCTTCAAAGAACCACTGCTCTGGATAATAAAGAGCTGTATCTCCAACCTCGTATCCATCTAAGTTAGACGGAACTGCTATAGTTTGCTTTGTAGCAAATAAGAAGGTGTACGGCAAGTCTTCCGACATAATTTGCTGAAGTTCGGCGTAATGAACTCTACGCTCTTCAGGATCTACAGCGCTACGACCTAGCTCGATTAAACGGTCAACGTCGTCGTTAGCGTAACCAATGTCGTTAAAGCCTACATCTATCATATCGCTATGGAAGATGTTATACGGATCTGGATCTGCACCTAAGTTCCATCCTAATATTACAGCGTGGAAGTTACCTGTGTCAACGTGGTTAGCTAGGAAAGTTTGCCATTCAACAAGCTCTGGCACAACCTTTACGCCAACTTCTCTAAGCTGCTCTTGAGCTATAACCTGCATATCCATTCTTGTACTGTTCTCTGGGTGAGTAATTAGAGTAAACTCAAACTCTTGCCATTTTCCTGGCTCTATTTCTTTTGCTCTGTACTCAAAATCATCATGTTCTACCCAACCTGCTTCTTCTAAAAGTTCAATAGCTCGATCAGGATTGTATTCAAGCTTTGTTACATGCTCTTCAGAATATGCCCATGAAGATCTCGGGAAGTGACTGTGCATCAAATAACCTTGACCTTCTAATAACTCGTCGATAATTTGCTGACGGTTAAGTGCATGAGTTAACGCTTGGCGAACTTCAACTTGCGTAAAAGGATTAAACTTATCGTCAAAAGCATCTTCTCTATGGTTATACCATAATGACGTATAACCTAACTGGTCAACTTCTTCAAACTTAAGAGTATCGTCTCCATCCGGACCTTTTTCGGCCATGATGTGCTCTCTTTGTGTTGCTTGAAGGCCAGAGTAGTTTATTTCACCTTGCTCTAGCGCTCTCATTTGAGCATCGGTATCTTGAACATCGATAAATAAAACTTCAGATATATATGGGAACTCGTCATCTAACCAGTAATTTTCATTTCTTTCTAATCTTACATACTCTCCATCAACCCACTCGCCCCAAACATAAGGACCTGTACCAATTACTGGCTCTGTACGTCCTCTGTTTGCTGGGTGCGCGTCTAGCTCGGATACATCTTCTTCAACTTGGTCGATGAAGATATGTCTAGGAATTATATTCCAAGATAAGTGGTTCATAATCGGGCCAAATGGCTCCGAAAGGGTAAACTTAATTTGATAGTCATCGATTATTTGGATATCTTCGATGTGTCCAAAGTTACCACCTCTGATACCTGGGTAATCTGGGTTCATCATTGTAGAAATTGTAAATTCCACATCATGAGCGGTAAGCCCTTCGCCATCATGAAACTCTACATCATCTCTAAGCCAAAAAGTAATCTCTGTGTCATCATCGCTAATTTCCCATTCTGTAGCTACATGTGGAACTAGCTCAAATTCATGGTCTCTTCTCATCATGCCATCATACATGTATGGTATGATATCGCCAGATGCAGACTCCGTATAAAGGATAGGGTTAAAATTGTCAGGCTCGCCTATCATAGCCCTAGTTATCTGCCCTCCTACATCAGGTCCTGGAGGGGCACAACCAACAGCAAAGCCCACTACCATCATCAAACTTAGCACCAAAATCATACTTTTCTTTAACATACAACTACCTCCCTATAAATTTGATTTTTGTAATGTATTTCAATTACATTACCTTTCATTACACTTATTCGCCATCAATTGTAATACTCCTGCAAAATTTATATATTTTTTTGTAATATTTTTTAAAAGTCCGTTTAAATACTGTTGTAGAGGGTTTACAAAGTTTATATGCGCTATTAATCGAGCTTTTGTTGCATGAAATTAGCGTTTACATTTCATTGTTTTGTAACTTTATCAGTTTTTTATGTAATATTCATGTTTAATAATAAAGAAGAGGTTGCTTTTTTAGCAACCTCTTCTTTATTATTACTCAGAAGCTATTTCTTCAAAGTACCACTGCTCTGGATAGTAAAGAGCTATATCTCCAACCTCATAACCTTCTAGATTTACTGGTACCGCAATTGTTTGCTTTGTAGCAAATAAGAAGGTGTACGGTAAGTCTTCAGACATAATTTGCTGAAGCTCGGCGTAATGAACTCTACGCTCTTCAGGATCTACCGTGTTACGCCCTAGCTCGATTAAGCGGTCAACGTCGTCGTTAGCGTAACCAATATCGTTAAAGCCTACATCTATCATACTACTGTGGAAAATGTTAAATGGATCTGGGTCTGCACCTAAGCTCCATCCTAGTATTACAGCATGGAAGTTACCTGTGTCAACGTGATTAGCTAGGAAAGTTTGCCATTCAACAAGCTCTGGCACAACCTTTACACCAACTTCTCTAAGCTGCTCTTGAGCTATAACCTGCATATCCATTCTTGTACTGTTCTCTGGGTGAGTAATCAGAGTAAACTCAAACTCTTGCCATTTTCCTGGCTCTATTTCTTTTGCTCTGTACTCAAAATCATCATGTTCTACCCAACCTGCTTCTTCTAAAAGTTCAATAGCTCGATCAGGATTGTATTCAAGCTTTGTTACATGCTCTTCAGAATATGCCCATGAAGATCTCGGGAAGTGACTGTGCATCAGGTAACCTTGACCTTCTAATAACTCATCGATAATTTGCTGACGATTAAGCGCATGAGTTAGCGCTTGGCGAACTTCTACTTGCGTAAACGGATTGAACTTATCGCCAAAAGCATCTTCTCTATGGTTATACCATAGCGCTGTATAACCTAACTGGTCAACTTCTTCAAACTTAAGGGTGTTGTCTCCATCTGGGCCTTTTTCAGCCATGATGTGCTCTCTTTGTGTTGCTTGAAGACCAGAGTAGTTTATTTCACCTTGCTCTAGCGCTCTCATTTGAGCATCTGTATCTTGAACGTCTATAAATAAAATTTCAGAGATATATGGGAACTCATCATCTAACCAATAGTTCTCATTTCTTTCTAGTCTTACATATTCACCGTCAACCCACTCGCCCCAAACATAAGGACCTGTACCAATTACTGGGTGAGTACGACCTCTATTTGCAGGGTGCGCATCTAGCTCTGATACATCTTCTTCAACTTGATCGATGAAGATATGTCTAGGAATTATATTCCAGGATAAGTGGTTCATAATCGGACCAAATGGCTCCGAAAGAGTAAACTTAATTTGATAGTCATCGATTACTTCGATATCTTCGATGTGTCCAAAGTTACCACCTCTGATACCTGGATAATCTGGATTCATCATTGTAGAAATTGTAAATTCCACATCATGAGCGGTAAGCCCTTCACCGTCATGAAACTCTACATCATCTCTAAGCCAAAAAGTAAGTTCCGTGTCATCATCGCTAATTTTCCATTCTGTAGCAATATGAGGAATTAACTCAAATTCATGATCTCTTCTCATCATACCGTCATAAAGATAGGATATAATATCGCCTGAGGCTGTTTCGGTATAAAGGATAGGGTTAAAGTTATCAGGCTCGCCTACCATGGCTCTTACAATTTGCCCACCCACTTCTGGTCCAGGTGGCGAACATCCGATAGCAAAAGCAACAACCATCATCAAACTAAGCACCAAAACTAATGATTTTTTTAACACTTCATCTCCTCCTTTTTTGGTAACGAGTTAATTACGTTACTTTACTATTACATATATGCAGTAGATTCTGTAAGATTACTGTAACTTTAATTTTTTTACTAAAAAAACACTACTGACTTACTATATATAGGGAGGTTGTGTTTATTATTATTATTACTTTTATGTTACATGGGTGGTAAATAACATAAACTAAAACTTCTATTTGTGCAGCACCTAGAACTAGTTAACCTTACAAGGTGTCATTTAAATCATTAAAAAAAGAGGCTGCAACCCAAAGGTTGAAGCCTCTTTTTAAGTTTATTATTCTGCAGCTATTTCCTCATAGTACCATTGTTCTGGATAGTATAAATCAATATCCCCAACCTCATAGCCTTCTAAGTTAGCAGGTACAGCTATAGTCTGTTTTGTAGCAAATAAGAAGGTGTACGGTAAGTCCTCAGACATAATTTGCTGAAGCTCAGCGTAATGAACTCTACGCTCTTCTGGATCTACGGCGTTACGACCTAGCTCGATTAAGCGGTCAACGTCGTCGTTAGCGTAACCAACATCGTTAAACCCTACATCTATCATATCGCTATGGAAGATGTTATATGGATCTGGATCTGCACCTAAGTTCCAACCTAATATTACGGCATGGAAGTTACCTACATCAACGTGGTTAGCTAGGAAAGTTTGCCATTCTACAAGCTCTGGCTCAACCTTAATGCCAACTTCTCTAAGCTGCTCTTGAGCTATAACCTGCATATCCATTCTTGTGCTGTTTTCAGGATGAGTAATCAGCGTGAACTTAAATTCTTGCCACTGTCCTGGCTCTATTTCTTTTGCTCTGTACTCAAAGTCATCGTGCTCTACCCAGCCTGCTTCTTCTAAAAGCTCGATAGCTCGGTCGATATTGTACTCAAGCTTTGATACATGCTCCTCTGAATACGCCCATGAAGATCTCGGGAAGTGACTGTGCATCAGGTAGCCTTGACCTTCCAATAGCTCATCAATAATCTGCTGACGATTAAGTGCGTGGGTTATCGCTTGGCGAACTTCTACTTGTGTAAAAGGATTAAACTCATCGCCAAAAGCATCTTCTCTATGGTTATACCATAGCGCTGTATAGCCTAACTGGTCAACTTCTTCAAACTTAAGGGTGCCATCTCCATCTGGACCTTTTTCAGCCATAATATGCTCTCTTTGTGATGCTTGAAGGCCGGAGTAGTTTATTTCACCTTGCTCTAGTGCCCTCATCTGTGCGTCGGTATCTTGAACGTCGATAAATAGAATTTCGTTGATAAAAGGATACGCATCATCTAGCCAATAATTTTCGTTTCTGTCTAATCTTACATATTCTCCGTCAACCCACTCGCCCCAAACATAAGGTCCTGTACCAATTACTGGATGTGTACGGCCTCTGTTTGCAGGATGACCGTCTAACTCTGATACATCTTCTTCAACTTGATCGATGAAGATATGTTTAGGAATTATGTTCCAAGATAAGTGGTTCATAATCGGACCAAATG